>JADGRO010000026.1 GCA_017880905.1 Methylotenera sp. | reverse complement strand
AGTTTTAGGCTTTGGTGTCACCTCTAAAAAACGTAGTTTGATGGAGCTCCGCACACTCGTCGATTGGACGATTGTGCCACATTTATTGGCGATTCCTGGCGTGGCAGATGTCAACGTATTCGGTGGTGAAGTGCGCCAGTTTCAGGTACAAATTAACCCGGAAAAACTTAAGCGCTATAACCTTTCCATACAAGATGTGATGAATGCCGCGCAAAAAGCCACAGGTGTGAACGGCGCCGGATTTATTCAAAATGGTAATCAGCGTGTTGTCATTAATACCGAGGGTCAAACCACCAATGTGGAGACTTTAGCCAAAGCGGTAATTGTGCATAAAAACGGCCAAAGTATCACCTTAGGCGACATTGGCCACGTGATGGAAGGTGCTGCACCGTCCATCAGTAGTGCAGCGATTAATGAAGAAACTGGTATTTATTTATCAGTGCAAGGTCAGTTGGGTGCCAATACCCATGCGGTTACTCAAGCTATTGAATCTGCATTGCAAGATCTAAAACCAAACTTAGAAGAAGAGCAAGTAACACTACACGAAGGTCTGTTCCGCCCTGCCAATTTTATTGAAACCGCGATTGAAGGTGTGCGTAGCGACATCCTCATCGGTTCCATTTTGGTCATCACCATCCTATTTTTGTGTTTGTTTAACGTACGTACCGCCTTTATTTCAGCCACCGCCATCCCACTCTCACTACTCACCGCCATTGTTATTCTTGGATATTTTAAAATTGGCTTAAATATCATGGTATTAGGTGGATTAGCTATCGCACTGGGCGAAGTGGTGGATGACGCAATTATTGATACCGAAAACATATTTAGGCGCTTAAAGGAGAATCGTCATTTGCCCAAACCACAACCCATTTACAAGGTTGTGTTTAATGCTTCGATGGAAGTGCGCAGCTCGGTGGTTTATGCCACCGTGATTGTTGCACTAGTATTCATGCCGCTGCTCACCCTGTCTGGCGTGGCGGGCAAGCTATTCGCGCCACTGGGCTTGGCTTATATTTCGGCGATTATGGCTTCCCTTGTGGTCGCACTCACGCTCACGCCCGCACTATGCTATGTGCTGCTGGGCGAAGCCAAGCTTAAAAACGAAGATTCGCCCATTATTAGGCGCATTAAGCGCAGCTATGTACAGTTATTGCGCATTATCGAAAATCACTATAAAGCAGTTATCAGCATCAGCTTTATGTTAATTGCACTGGGACTTGGTATTTTGCCGCTCTTCAAAAATCAATTCATTCCCGTCTTGCACGAAGGTCATTTTATTATGCATATGACAGCTGTGCCAGGCACGTCTGAGCTTGAATCATTGCGTATAGGTAAGCGCGTTGCGCACGATATTCGCGCCATAAAAGGCGTTAAATCAGTGACGCAGTGGGTAGGTCGCGCCCCCAATGCCGCCGACACATTCGGCACGCATTACAGCGAATTTGAAATTGAAATTGGTACTTTATCTGGCCAAAAGCAAACGCACATCTTGAAAGAAATTCGAGAAACACTGTCTGGCGAAGCAGAAGGTGGCGATAACAAAACCAAACCAGGCTTTGTCGGCGTTAATTTCGCCATCAATACCTTTTTAACTGAACGTATTGAAGAAACCATTTCCGGCTATGTAGCTTCAACCGTCGTCAACATTTATGGTAACGATTTAGACGCGTTAGACCGCGATGCGCAAGCAATTGCAAGCTTAATCGCCAGCACCAAGGGCGCGCAAGATGTACTGGTACAATCGCCGCCCGGCACGCCGCAAGCGGTGATTCGCCTACGCCCCGATAAATTGACTCAGTGGGGTATGCAAACCGTTGATGTACTGGATACCATTCGCGCCGCCAATGAAGGTGTGCCGGTTTCGCAAATTTATATGGGCAACCGCATGGTTGGTTTAAGTGTAGTACTAGAGAAAGCCGCACGCGATGACGTGGCTGATCTCGACAATATTCCGCTCTTGAATCCTGAAGGTAAGCCGTTGCTTTTAAAAGATATTGCGTTTATCACTCAGGAAAATGGTCGCTCTAAAATTCTGCACGCTGGGGCCAAACGCATCCAAACAATCACCGCCAATGCAGTAACACGCGACATCGATAGTTTTAATTCTGAGCTTATAAAACGCATCAAAAATGAGGTGAAACTAAGTGCAGGCAATTACTTAGAGTTTACTGGTGAGGCCGAAGCCAATGCACAATCGCGTGAAGACTTAATCGTGCATTCTTTATTAGCAGGAGTTGCGATTTTCCTCATGCTTTATATCGCGTTTGGGCGGCTACGCAATTTGCTGCTCACCTTTGCCAACCTGCCTTTCGCGTTGATTGGCGGCGTGCTGGCAGCCCTGTTTACCGGCGGCTGGATTTCACTTGGCTCATTGGTTGGATTTGTGACTTTGTTCGGCATTACGCTGCGCAACTCCATCATGATGGTATCGCATTTTCAACATTTGGTTGACGAAGAAAATTGTGTTTGGAATCTAGAAACCTGCATCCGTGGCGCAACTGAACGCTTGCCCTCTATTTTAATGACTGCGCTAGTCACCGCACTGGGGTTGCTGCCACTGGCCATTGGTAGCGGTCAGCCTGGGCGTGAAATTGAAGGCCCGATGGCGACGATTATTGTCGGTGGGCTGGTCACTTCGACTATCCTGAATTTGCTGATTTTGCCAACGATTATGCTGCACTTTGGACGATTTGAAAAACGGGAGCAACGATGATTATTAACAAAAACCCTATAAAACTAGAAACTCAAGTCACAAGAAATATAGGCATGTATTACGCATGCTACAAACTATCATGTATGGGCTGGAACGTTATGCCAACATCAAGAAATGCAAGAGGCATAGACATTATTGCTTACAACAAGGATGCGAGTGATTTCATTGGCGTACAAGTCAAAACCCTATCCAAAAGAAATCCTGTACCGCTGGGAAACACCCTTGATAAAATTATGGGTCACTTCTGGATCATTATTAACGACGTTAATAACACAGATAAGAAACCAAACTCATTTATTATGAAATCAGATGAAGTTAAATTTTTAGCTCATGAAGGGAAAAAGAACGAAATCTTCTCATATTGGTTACAACCAACCGCTTATGACAAACCCGAATTTAGAGAAGCATGGGGCAGAATCGGTCATGGCCACGAACCAATATAGCTCCTTGCAACCGTTCTAGTCAGATATGATCATATTTAATATACTTAAACCGTACATCCTCATTCGGCGTGCCTTCCAGCGCACCACCCTCTTTCCCCGGTTGCCATTGAATGACATCTTCAATCTTTTTAGCTAACTCAAAATCTTTATCGCTAATGCACTTACCGTCATGTGTCATCAATTTCACTATCACAAACGCGTATGAAACAGTTAAATCAGGATGATGCCAAGCAGCTTCAGCTAAATGCCCTACCGTATTCACTACCATGAGCGTGGCTTTCCAGCCGCTGGTTTTATATTTGCGGCGAATCCATCCATCCTCAAAAAGCCAGTGTGGAAGCTCCTTTTTAAGCTTCGCAATGGTTTCTTGCTCGGAATATACTTTGGAAGTCATTAATGTATCGAGGTACCGATTTTACCTAGTATTTCCACGTCGACACCATCTTCAAAATGGGTGAAATCGGCTTTTTTAACCATCCAAGGTGAAAAAGCCTTATTCAGCACAAAGTCACTAAATGCTTCATCCACCAAACCGTCTTTGGTCATTACTTTTAGGTTTAACTTGGTTCCGTCCGGTTTTTCAGATTTCAGCAATATCAGGTGTTGCGCATCCAGTTTTTGCGCTAACCAAGCTGCCAAACTATCAGATGTCACATCCCAACTTTGGGGAATAGATTCATCTGCAAGCACCATTTTACTTGGCAACCAGACAATCGCACGATGTTGCCAAGTGCGCTCGGCAATCTCTAACTCACTGGCAGCAGTTGCCAATAATGGATTCATATTTGCTAGCAACAACCCAAATTGATCCATCGCCAAAACCGCCAGTTTGTGTGCGCAAGCATCGCTAATTTTGGATAATTTTTGCGATTCACGTACAGCATTGGCAAAAACTCCGCCACCCGGCACGATTATGATATTTCCGTCACTAAACTTGACAAATATTTTTAGCCAGCGTTCAAGCTCAGAAGAACCCAACAAGCTGCCACCAATTTTTACCACCCACATGGAGGTGCCTTTAAGCTTGCTTCCCACTTCTGTCATTATTATTCCTTTAATTTCAATAGGTTATTTAAACTATTGTTGTACTAAGCCAGAGTTCTACCAGCTCAACTAAGGTCTGGTAAAAAACTTTGTCGTTGTTGTAAAGCTAGACGCTTTATCCAGCGTTTCAGTATATTCTTTTTGCACATCCGAGTCGGCCACTATACCGCCTCCGGCATAAAAACTTAACTCATTTTTACAAATAACTGCAGTGCGAATGGCGATATTGGTGTCCATATCGCCATCAAAACTTATATAGCCAATCGCGCCGCAATAAATTCCACGTCGATGTGGCTCCAGTTCATCAATAATTTGCATGGCACGTAACTTAGGCGCTCCAGTAATCGAACCACCCGGGAAACAAGCCCTGAGCATATCTACAGAGGTTTTTTCAGGCTTTAATTTGCCCACAATGATGCTCACAAGATGGTGTACGTTGGCAAAACTTTGCAATTGAAACAGCTGGCTTACTTTTACGCTACCGATCATGCAAGTTTTGCTTAAATCGTTGCGCAACAAATCCACGATCATCAGATTCTCCGCTTTATCCTTGACACTCGTCAATAGCTCTTTTGAGTAGAACAAATCCTGCTCCGCATCGCCAGATCTTGGCCGTGTACCCTTAATGGGACGGGTTTCTACGTGGTCGCCATTGGTCTGTAAAAACCGCTCCGGCGAATCAGAAAGTACTTGAAAATTTTCGTGTGCATTCAAAGGCAACTGCATAAACGCCATAAACGGTGCCGGGTTAATTTCGCGTAATTTTTGATACATTTTCCAACTGTCGCCCGCCACCTCGACCGAAAAACGTTGCGCCAGATTGACTTGGTAACAATCCCCTTCGGTAATATACGCTTTGACCTTTGCAAAGGCTCGGCTGTATTGCAGCTCAGGCAGATTTGACGCGACAGGCGTTTTAACTTGGAACTTTTCTTTTTTTAATGATGCCTCAAAAGGCGCATCAAATAAGGCTTGTAGCATAGGCCATTTTTCGTTTGTTTTTGCAGCAAAACCATACGATAATAGCCAACTGCGCTGTTCACGATGATCTACCAGCACCGCCCAATCGTAAATACCTATCATCATTTCTGGCAATTCCGCCACTGGGTGCGCATTACTTGGCAACTTTTCTACTCGACGCGCTAAATCATAAGCAAAATAACCCACCGCACCGCCGGCGAAAAGCACGTCAGCCTTAGGTGTTTTATATGGTTTGAGGCAATTTTTTAGCAGTAAAAACGGATCTTCCTCCGAAACTTCAAGCTCACCTTTTTGCGTAATTGTGGTGATATTGCCTTGCGTGACCAAGGTGATAAATGGTTCTGCCACGATAATATCGTAACGGCCATATTGGCTGCCCGCCTTGCCTGTAGCTGAGTTGATTGCCTGCCCGCTATCTAAAAACATCGCCCATGGTTGATGTGCGATACGCTCAAACAAACGCGCGCTATCGTGATGATAAATGAGTTCGTGTTTGAGCATTGTTTTGCCACTCATGTATCAACGCTAATTTCGCCACTGCATACGCAGGGAAACAAATTCCCAAATTTAGGTGCTCTGGAAACCGAATGGATATTGGCTCAAAAGCATGCTTCAAATCGTATGCTAATGCTTGCACCAAAAAACTACCCACGCCCGCACCGATTATCGGCACATCAGGTTTGAGATGCTTTAAAACTGCAGCTTTTATCTGGTTCAATTGCATTAATCTGCAAGTATTTGCCAAGTCTTTCCATGTGTCAATCGACTTGGTTTCGACGTCATGTCCTATCATTCTAGCTAGTCTGCGGGCGGATTCCAGCCCAGATTTGCCTTTGCCATCTGCGGTTTCGGCCATATCATGTTCGGGCAAAAGTTCGCCAGTTAACCGATAAACATCAGCCATGGTGGCAAAATATTCGGCGGCCACGTTGATTTGCGCACCCTCAAATGGTAATTTTTGCGTGAGTGCCATCACAGGTATGCGCACCACGCCTGAGTACACAAGGCTATCAGTCTGCATACGGTTCGCGTCAGTTAAGTCTGTTTCCACAACTTTGCCCTCAGCAATCGCAATAATATCCGTCGTTGTACTACCAATGTCTATCATTAATGCGTCCTGCACATGCATTGCGAGCACACTAGCGCTTGCATGCCAATTAGCTGAAGCAATATGACTTGTATACCCAGAAACACGCTCCAACGTCACAAAACCGCTATTGGCAGCATAAAACCATGTGTCTTTCCCGAGTATTTTAGTTGCTAGAGTCGAAATTTCTATCACACCGGTATGACGATTGGGAAATAAATCCACCAATTCGCCTGTCATCGTAATGGCATGCTGTGCTCCGTCATGGCCTATTTTAAAGGCTTGCATGACATCATTGATGGAGATTTCTAGTCGATCCAACCCTTTCCATAGCTGGCATGGTAGCTGCAAAACATCAATTATTTCGCTTTTGTCATCTAACAGCACGGCTTTTAGGTGCGCGCCACCGATATCCCAGCCAATAATTGGTTTAGACATATAGGGTTACTTCATTTTGCTGCAATTTTGGCCATCCATATTTGGGCTGCGTGAGTATATTAATAATGAGTTCAGCTGGATTGGCACCAGTCGCCTCTCGCAAGCTCGCGTAGCTAGTAGTTAAGCGCGGGTTTATTTCCACCACGATAATTTCATCATTATCCACAATGACATCAATGCCCACATAACCTGCTAAATCTGGAAATGCTTTTGCAATTTGATTTGCTACAATTTCAAATTGCTGCCAATATTCGCGCATACCATTCACAATGCTGCCTTTAAGGCTAAGCATATGATTATTAATTTCAATTATCTGCGTATTACAACTTAAAAGCCGCGCTTTGCCTTTTTTTATCACACAAGAAATGCTAGCCGCTTCACCCGGTTGATAGGCCTGAATCACATGCGTAAGTTGCTTGTCGTGTTGTTCAATCCAATCCTCTAAATCATCGGCATTGTTAAAACACGCAGTATCATTACAACCTGCACCATCATTGGGTTTGGCAAGCCATATCCAATGGCTCTTTGGCCAATTCTCAAATGTATAAGTTGGTATCGTGGTAACTCCTGCCGCTTCAAGCGCCAAGCAAGTCGCCATTTTTTCGCTGGTAATTTTGATAGAAGCAAGCCCGCAACCCAGTACCAGCTTGCCTTGTGAAGTCACTATTTGAGTTAAATAATGCAGTACACCATCGGTTTCTGGCGCAATTATCCACACCGCATCTGCCAGTTTTATCTGCGCTTCCCAAATCGCCCAAATGTCGTCATGAGCTTGCACTACTACGCATTGTGCACAATATTCTGGTAGGTTCAACCGCGCATCCGCAGTGGTGCTAACGCTATAAGGCAATTGCGATAAGTCATGCAACAGAGCATCGCGTATCAGTACACCCTCTTTTGCTAGCGATTCTGGTAACTGCGCTGCACATAAGCCACCGCCGGTGATAAACTCACATACAAATATTTTTTTGAGTTGTATATTTTGCACATTATTCCCGTAATCGATTTAATGCATGGCCAAGTGGTGCACGCGCAATATGGCAACCGTAGCCAGTATCAACCCCTGCAATCTAAGCTTTGTAGCGGTAGCGACCCATTATCGATCGTCTCAGTTCTACTGGAATTATACCCATTTCAAACACTTTACATTGCAGATTTAGATGCCATTCAAAACCGTAGCAATCATCAAGCAATGATTGTGGCGATTGACCAAAAATTTCCTAATCTTACAATTTGGCTTGATTGTGGCAAGATATGTGCACCATACCCTGTTGCCAAAATCAAACCAGTACTGGGTTCTGAGTATATTCAGAATATGCAGGATTATCTCGAGCAGAGCGCGACTTGCCTGAGGAGACACGTATTATCGTTAGATTTTAGTGCACGAGGTGTGATGGGTTTTGCTGACTTGTACGAAAACGCAGAGCTTTGGCCGGATGAAGTTATTTGCATGACCCTCAACAGGGTAGGAAGCGAACAAGGTATTGATTTAAAAAGAATAAGTACTTTGAAGTTAATTAACAAATCTTCTGCAATTTATGCTGCTGGCGGAGTAAAAAATATAAGTGATATTCATAGGCTAGAACAACTAGGCATTGCGGGTGTACTGGTTGCGACTGCATTACATCAAAAAAATATTACTTCAGGCGAGATTGCCGCAATATATAGGCAATAAAAAGCCCGAGTAAGCTCGGGCTTTTTAAGCGCAATTGAAATTACTCCAAATTGGCGTGAAGCCCGCGCATGCTGTCTTCAGTTAAACCTTTAGCAAAAATAATTTCTGAAATCACCGATTCCAAATACAGCAATGATGAAAGCTCAAACTGTGAACCCATCGGCATGCCCTTGGTAAGCGGAAAGCTATTGTCGTTACCAATTTGAATGGTCAAATCGGCTATTTCTGCCATAGCCGATTTAGCCTTCATCGATACCACTGCTAACTTAGCGCCAACAGATTTGGCTTTTTTCACCAACGGCAATAAGGTTTCTGTGCCACCTGAGCCTGAAATAATCACCAACAAATCGCCTGCTTTAATCGCTGGCGTAACGATTTCGCCTATCATGCTAACGGCAAAACCGCTGTGCACTAAACGCATGGCGAAAAAACGTGAAACCAAGCCAGAACGGCCTGCACCGCCAACAAATATGCGGCCAGCTTCATTGACAAGCTTGATTAATTTCGCAGAACTGTTCGCATCTGTCTCAGATAAAATGGTGGTAAGTCTATCTAAAATTAGTTTTTGATGATCCATCATGAATTCCTTTAACTTAAATTTTATGGCCAATTACCCACTTAATTATAATAAAAATCCCGACGCATTGCTGGGTCGGGATTTTATTTGCTCATCAATAATTGCTTATTGAGTAAAACTTATTTGGCGTGAGCGATTTTGGTGATTTCAGCAGCAGCAGCAGCTGGGTCAGCAGCACCGTAGATAGCAGCACCAGCCACAATGATGTTAGCGCCTGCATCACGTACTTGTGCAGCTGTAGCAGCTTTTACACCACCCGCAACAGAAATTTTAGCACCCGTTTTTAAACCAGCTATCATAGCCAAATCAGCAAAAGGAGTTTGGCCAGCAGCTTGTTGGTCTAAGCCTGTATGCACGCCAATAATGTGTGCACCTAATTTAGCCACCTCTAATGCGCGCGCTTTTTTGTCGACCACGCTGATCAAATCCACTTGTGCTTCTTTGCCGTATTTGTTAGCCACATCAACCATACCTTTGATAGTGCCGATATCAGCGCAACCTAGCACTGTGCAAATATCTGCACCGGCTTTGTAGAATGGCTCGGCTTCGTAGAAACCAGCGTCCATTGTTTTCAAATCAACTAAGATTTTGTTTTTTGGGAATTTTGCACGCAATGTTTCTAGTAATTTAACACCATTGTGTTTAATGCAAGGTGTACCGATTTCAAGAATATCAACGTGTGGTGCAACTGCTGTTGCTAATGCAACGGTTGCGTCAAAGTCTAGTGAATCTAATGCCATTTGGGTCATTGCCATGGTTACTCTCCAATTAAAAAATTTTATTAAAACTGAAATACTTAAAGCAGTTTATGAGTATTTAACTATAACTATTTGATTAATTAAATATTTACTACTCAATACAACTAAATTGTTTTGCTAAAACCCTAAATTGTTTTGTTAAAACCCAAAAATCTTAGGCTCTAACTAGCGTTTAGCGAATTTGAAGCTGGACTCTCAATCTTAAGTGCCCAGCTTGTTGTTGTCAATGTTAAACCGCAATTATTACAATAAAGTTGCAGTTTAATTACATCTCATCCTTTACAGTCTAGCGCCTAAAGCTACTTCTAACTTGATTTGATCGGCCACAAAACCACGAATACCCTCAGCCAGTTTTTCTGTCGCCATCGCGTCTTCGTTTAAAGCAAAGCGGAATTCAGCTTCGGTCATTTTCGTTGGAGCTTTTGTTTTAGCACCACCATCAACTAATACGCGTGGTAAATTGCCTTGTGTGGCTTCCAGTTCTTGCAATAAGTTTGGTGCAATGGTCAACCGATCGCAACCTGCTAGCGCGGTAATTTCGCCGATGTTGCGGAATGAAGCGCCCATCACCACCGTTTTGTAGCCATGCTCTTTGTAGTAAGCATAGATACGATGCACTGACAACACACCAGGGTCAGTTTCTGAAGTGTAAGTTTCTCCAGTTTTGGCTTTGTACCAATCCAGAATACGGCCAACAAATGGCGATATCAAAAACACGCCCACTTCCGCACAGGCACGTGCTTGGCCGAAACCGAATAAAAGCGTTAGGTTACAGTTGATACCCTCTTTTTCTAAGATTTCACCGGCTTTAACACCCTCCCAAGTTGAGGCTAATTTAATCAGTACGCGGCCTTTATCTACGCCTGCATCTTTGTACAACTGAATGATTTTGCGACCTTTTGCCACCATTGCATCCACATTGAATGATAAACGTGCGTCCACCTCAGTTGAAATACGGCCTGGAATTTGTTTTTGGATTTCTAAACCGATTGAAACCGCTAATTTATCAGCCGCATTTTCGATTTGATTTTCTTTACTGCCACCTTGTTTTTTGCCGTAGGCAATCGCATCATCGATTAAAGATGCATATTGCGGCAATTGGCTGGCTTTTAACAACAATGATGGATTAGTTGTCGCATCAACCGGTTTCACGGCTTTAATCGCCTCTACGTCGCCTGTGTCGGCCACGATTGTGGTCATGCCCTTAAGTTGTTCTAATAAAGTTGCCATTGCATCCTCCTGATTAATTTGAACATGAATTCAGACCGACTATTGTAACTTAAATTTTTTTAATTTCTAGCAATTTCTGCTTAAATCAGCGCATGCAAAAGCAAAGTGGCCACTGTTAAATCCGCACTAGTGCCAGGGTTTAAGCCACGTTTTTTAAGCGCCGCGTCAAATGTGAGTAAAGCTGATTGATAGTTCTTTGGATTGTACGCTTTTAAAAATTCTTCTTCATGCGCGATAGCCTCATTCTGCACCAGGCCAGCGATGGTATCGCCGTATTTGCGCACAATATGGCTATCTAAAAACTGGCTCATAAAGTGCAAATGCGCCGCCGTTGCCGCCCAAGCGGGGCGCTGCCATAACGCAAAAGCTTGTTGGTAGCATGCTAAGCCATCTAAAACATCTGTGAAATTATTGGCATATTGTTGCGCGATCATATCACACGGAGCCGCCACCTGCATGGCTTGCAGCAAGGTGCAATTAGCCAGCTGATGCACATCAAATTGCTCACTGCTGCCCAAACCCGCCGGGCTAGCTAATATAATTGCCTTAAAGGTATCCTCAGCATCTTTTTGTGTCGTGTTGGCTAACACTTGTT
>JADGRO010000025.1 GCA_017880905.1 Methylotenera sp. | reverse complement strand
TTAGCAACGTCACTATGAAATCTCGACGTGACAGCGAAGCTCGATTAGAAGTGGTCATCAGATGATTATAGCGCAAAGGAAATTAGAATTTTTAACATTTATATTCTTAATCCTCGATAGTCTTCGTAGGTCGAAAGGAAGCTTCGGCAATTTAAATCTAAAGCTATGGATGGCTGCTTTATTGAAATTGATATAATCCAGTTCTCAGTTCTGTCTGCCTTGGTGAGCCAATATGGGCTCGAACCAACGTCTCCTTTGGGTCGCTTAGCGCCATGTGATGAAAGGGCAAAGTTCGGCCATAACCTGTCGGTCTTGAAAACGCTTCCCCGTATACTAACTCTCTGAATGTTGAACGGCAGATTGTGTTGAAAAACTCCCTGCACTTAATCCAATGATCTGAACTACGATGGTTTCAAATTGTCCGACAGTGGCTGTCATAAACAGGGGACAGCAGCTTGGAAATTCAATGACGAATAGCCTCCATTATTTTGATTAGATTTCCTACCTAACATAAAGTAAAAATCGTGATGTCTTTCCACAAGGCCAAGTATCTTGTTGACCGAACTATATAAGGAGTTTTAATCATGAATCGCAATCAAAACATATTTAAAGTACTTTTATTCCCTTTGATGATGTCAGTGGCAATTTGTGCACAAGCCTATACGGGCGAAAAATTGTCTAAGGATGCCAAAATCAGCATGGAGCAGGCTCGGGCGATTGCCCTCAAGGCTCATCCAGGCAAAATTACCGATGAGGAACTGGAGCTTGAGAAAGGCGGCAGCGGCCTGCGCTATTCCTTCGATATCAGACAAGGAAAAGTAACGCAGGAAGTTGGTGTCGATGCCATGACTGGGACTGTGTTAGAGGATAAGCCAGAAGGCCCACATCCAGATTGAGTAGAGAGTTATGTGAGATCTGGTTTACGAGGCAGTCGAATAAACTCTAGTCAATCATTCAAACGGGACTGGCTAAAACCAGCCCCTTAATTCAGAAATTGGGCGGGACAAATCGAATGAATAAATATAAACTCATAGCTGCGATCTTGGTTGTCTTCGCAGCAGGTTTTTTGTTTGGGGCGGCCTCCATCCATCGCCCTATTCCAAACGCGCCGCTGGAGTTGCCACCAGTTCGTAAGCCATGGAACCCCCAGGACATTATGGGACTCCTAGCATCGGTGGGAATTCGCACCCTTTCCGGGCATTTGGAAACAGTCCCTTTGGTTGTATTGGAAACGGACAAGACCTTCGCAATATCAGTTTCCATGTCCAAGACCAAGGTCCACTACGTCCTCGTGCCAAAGAAAGATATCCACGATGTCGGTAAAATTTCCATTGAAGATGAAGCCTATTTAACTGATCTGTTCTTAACGGCACGTCAATTGATAGAGAAGGATGGATTGCAAGATTATCGGATTTACTCGAATGGTCCTGATAAACAATTAGTCGGCTATCTACACTTTCATTTGACCGGCAAGAGAGTAAACCAAGAGTAAAGTTATATTCGCCCAACCAAGCACCTGCGCTTGAGTCGTTGAATGTCAGCTTTGGGTCGTTCTCAGCAGGAAAACTTACCACAATTTGTGAATTATGAGAGACTGTTTTCAATTATTTATATAATTATGCCTATGCAAAGCGCGCTAGAATATATAGTCTTAACACATATTGTAATGGGCAACTCAATTCGAGCAGATTGAATTGTAAAAGGATAAATTTACCGCACATCTACAATATAAAACATAAATAGGTTTTAGGGTATAAGATGGCTTCAAAGGCAGATATTGAGCATCACTACGATGTAGATAACGATTTTTTCGCACTCTTTCTGGATAAAAAATATCGTGCATATAGTTGTGGAGTATGGAAGAAAGCATGCGAGTTGGAGCAGGCACAAGAGGATAAGTTTAAAAGACTATGCCATTATGCCAATGTGACGCAAGGCGACCATGTCATTGATATTGGATGTGGTTGGGGTGGCCTAATGCACTACATTGTTGATCATTATCCAAACACCCAAGTACATGGTTTGACCTTAAGTACCCGACAGTTTGAATACGTTAATCATGCACGCAATCAGAATCTCTCGGTTGATCTGTGTTCTTGGCAAGACTATTTAGTTCCTGAGCATAAATTTGACTCTATTATTTCCATTGGAGCATTTGAACATTTTGCTTCTTTTGAAGATCACGCCGTCTCACGACAACGCGAGATTTACCGAACTTTTTTTGATTGGTGCCAAAGCATCTCAACCTCAGAGGCACAAATAGGACTTCAGACTATTGTGATCTCTAGGGCGCCTAATTCGGTATCCGAAGTAAGAGATTCTCGATACTTACTCAATAAAGTATTTCCAGGGTCAGCACTGCCATCCATTAGTGATATTCAGGCTGCCATTATCGACAAGTATGAAATTTCGGCAGTCAGCTGCATTGGATTAGATTACGCACGAACCTTAAATGAGTGGAAACAAAGATTAGTGATCAATAAAGCAATAATTATTGAACGCTATGGGCAAAATCTTTTTGATCACTACAGTATTTATTTTGATGCGGCACAACGTTGCTTTGAAACAGGTTATATCGATTTATATCAAGTGTCGTTAAAAAGGGTCAAACCAGTTAGGATTCTCACTAAATAATATTGGCAGCTTTCAATGTCTGCAATGGGTCGGTAGCCGTCATTCTAGTTGTGTAATGTCTAAATGATTAAAATTGATATAATCCAGTTCTCAGTTTGTCTGCTTTGGTGAGCCAAATAATTAAAGCCCTGCAGCGATGTTGGGCTTTTTCAATTTAAATGCTGACTGGCACTAGGGCTTAAGCTCCATATGGAAATCAGATAATTAATCTTTGCTAAAGTCCATGTCCACCGCACTACAAAAGCAACACAATAACCCTTTGCATGGCATCATGCTAGAGGCATTAGTCACTGTTTAGTTGATTATTATGGTTGGGCTGAGTTAGCCTATCGCATGCCTGTGCGCTGTTTCATAAATGAACCTAGCATTGCTTCAAGCCTAAAATTTTTACGTAAAACTCCATGGGCACGCGATAAAGTGGAAGGCCTTTATCTTTTTATGTTGAAAGACATCGATCAACCCAACGTTAATGAAATGGATATATAAAAATATGCTGAACTTTTTAATATCAACTATCGTCTTCTCTTTAGTAGCTTATGGTTTAAACCGTATTTTCGACTCACAAGAACTAGGTAGCACCCGCTCACGTTCACTTGTTGTGATGGTTGTAGCAACAATCATTTCATTGGGTGCTGGTTGGGCTATTGATAAATTAGGTGATGAGGCTGAATTGCATAAGAATGATCCATCCCTTTCCGAAATTGTTAAGAGTGGCGATCCAGTGAAAATTGCTAAGCTATTGATCGGCTTTAATTAATTACATTGCATCACTAAGTAATAATTAGCACATGCTTCGCCGCAAACATCATAACGTTTATGTCATTGAGTTATCAAAGGACGTGCTTTTTGAAGGTAAGTTCAAGAAGTGCAATCCTAATTACGTTACTGGAAAGCCCTGCGTATATGTAGGCATGACGGGTTTAGATCCTGATGTGCGGTTTGATAAACATAAAGCAGGAATTCAATCTAACCGATTCGTCAAGCAATATGGATTGCGACTTCTACCTGATCTTTATGAAGGTTTTAATCCAATGACCTACGATGAAGCTAGTAAAATGGAAGTCGAGATTGGTATTGATTTGCGAAGTGCGGGCTTTGGCGTTTGGCAAGCTTAGTTAAATAAACCTATAAAGCACTTCAAAACTTATTTTTAGGTTGTGACAAATCAATTCCCTTAATTTAGCGCCTGTATAGACTTTTCAGTCTGCACATCATTGTTAATGAATGTCAGCTTTGGAGTGGCCTAATTTAAAAGACATGGGTCAAAAATCGACCGAGACTGTGTCAAAATGCAAACCACTAATGAAGCGCGGGGCAGTATTGGCAGTAAGTCCCACCCGAAAATATTTCTGCTGCTAAGCATATAATCCTCTATTTGCATTAAGTGTTAGGAAACTCTGTCACTTGATGAGTTGAATAATGCCTATAGAGAAATAATATCTTTTTACTATTATTAAAAATTGATTAAGTAGAGCGTATTATTTAATACTAGAAGATTAAAGTGTTGCGTTGATTAGTTGAATCCACCACCAATACCTGACGCTGGCTGATCAGCTTTACAAGATTTGCTACTAAATGAAGATTGGGTAGAACGTGTAACCTCGCCCTCATTTAATGTTGATTAAATGCTGTTTAGCAACTGTTTTGGCGCCACATTTAAGTAGCCGCGAATGACTAGCCATGCAGCAAGCGGGATTAACACCAGTGCTATTGCAAGCACACTAAGCGCTAATAGGAAGTTAAATTGGTACGGAATATCTAACACAAAGCGGCTTAGATAATAACTTAATCCGCTAGCGACCAACACGGCGACAATAGAGGCCACTACAGCAATACTCACAAATTCAGTGAGCATCATCAGCGACACTTGCTTGCGCGATGCGCCAAATGCACGCAGCAAGCTAGCTTCTTGCAAACGCGCGCTACGTGTAGCCACCAGCGCGGCATAGAGCACAACAACGCCAGCCAGTACACAAAAACCAAATACAAAGCTTACCGCAATAGACAGCTTGCTCATAATATCGCGCACTTGGTTCATCATGCTAGCAACATCAATCACGGTAAAATTAGGAAACTGTTGCAGCATGCTGTTAAGCACATCATCTTGACTCTTAGGCAAATAAAATGCCGTCATGTAGCTGGCACTGAATTTAGCCAAAGTTTCAGGTGGCGTCACTGCAAAAAAGTTAGCCCGCATACTATCCCACTCAACTTTGCGGAGGCTGGTCACAGTCAGCGTAATTTTACTGCCAGCGATGTCGTAAGTTAGCGTATCGCCCAGCTTAATGTTCAGCGTTGTTGCGATGCCTTGTTCTAAAGATAATAGCGGTGCAGCGGCTTCATCGGCGCGCCACCAGCGGCCTTGCAGCAACTTGTTATCAGCTTGCATCACAGCGGTTGATGACAAATTAAACTCTCGCGACACCAAGCGTTTTGCACGTTCGTCTGTGAACATCTCAGCACTAATTGGCTGACCATTTTTTTCTACCAGCCTGCCGCGTATCATGGCAAACACTTGCGGACTCGCTTGGTTAACATCCAATTGTCGGATAAGTGTTTTAACTGGTGCAACTTGATTTTGTTGAATATTAATAATAAATCTGTTTGGCGCATCCACTGGTAAAGACGATTGCCAGGATTGCATTAAATCTGTTTTAATAATCACCAGCAACATTAACACCATAGCACCCAAACTAAAGCCGATAATTTGAGCAATTGACAAGCCTAGTCTTCGTTTTAAATTATCCATACCCAAGCCGATAGTGTTGCTTATAGCTTTGCTTTGACTAGCGCGATGCAGCACTAACGCCAAGCAATAGGCTAGAACACCAGCGACTAAGCAGATAACGAAAATTCCCGCCAAAAATGCCAACGCCAATGTAAATGTTTTGGCTAATAAAAAAATCAGCAGCGTAATCACAGTAATCACGGGCAAGTAATTCAGCCAAAGCCTGCTGGGGTTTAGTACAAAATTCCGTCGCAAAATTTGAATAGTCGGGATATTTTTTAGCGCACGAATATGCGGCAACATGATGGCAAATAGAATGGCAAAGCTTAATAGCAGACCCACTGCAATGGGTGTTAAATTGGGTGCTGGCAAGTTTTCTAGAAATAACTTTCCTGCAAAATGTGCTAAGCCAAATTGCACCAAGTAGCCAAGCAAGCAGCCAGCAAGGCCGCCAATCGCGGCCAACAGCGCTGTTTGAATCAGCATGATATTTTCAATATTGGCTTTACTTGCACCAAAGCAGCGTAATAAAGCTGCCGTTTCTTGGCTGCGCGCTACAAATGGCGCGCTGGCAAGCAACATGGCCACAATCGCCAACACCACGCTTACCATTGCACTTAAACCGAGAAAAGTTTCAGCTTTATCTAGTGCACTTCTTATCTCTGGTCGAGCTGTTTTTACGTCTTCAATACGCTCGCCACGTTGTAATTTTGGCGTCATTTTGCCAATGAACTGTTTAAGCTTTTCAGCATCGCCCGCCAGTACTAATTGATATTTGACGCGGCTGCCAAATTGAATCAGCTGAGTTGCAGGCACATCATACATATGCATCATCACGCGTGGCGCAAAGCTAAACATATCACCACCGCGCGAAGGCTCGCGTAATAAAATGCCAGCTACTTTAAGTTTAATGGCACCCAGCTCTAGTTGGTCACCCAGCTTTAATTTTAGCGCATTGGCTAAACGCGGCTCTATCCATACCTCACCCTTTGCAGGTCTAGCACGTACATTTCGCACCGTTTTTTCTGCCGAAAACTGCACGCCGAAATCGCCCACCAATGGAAACTTATCATCCATCGCTTTGATTTCGGCCAGTTGATTTTTATCACTGTTTATTGCCATGCTCGCAAACTCTAGTGTAGATGAGGCTTGCAGGCCATGCTGTTTGGCCTCGGCGCTATATTTCTGTGAAATAGCATGATCTGCAATAATTACCGCATCGCCGCCCAACAACATACCGCCTTGGTTATTTAAGTGTGCCGAAATGCGGTTGGTGAAAAAATTAACAGCAGTAATAGAAGTAACCGCCAGCACTAAGGCCAGCAACAGTACGCGCAAATCGCCCGCTTGCCATTGCGAACGCAATTGCTGCCATGCTAGCTTAAGGTTTAACATCATATCGCACTCAACTGACCATGTTGTAACGTTAAAGTACGTCCGCAACGCTGCGCCAATTGCACGTCGTGTGTCACCAAAATAAGCGTGGTATTGGCCGCTTGGTTTAGGCTAAACAGTAACTCAATAATTCGCTCACCAGTGGCAATATCCAAATTACCCGTTGGCTCATCTGCAAACAAAATTGCGGGTTGTGGGGCGAAGGCTCTTGCTATGGCTACCCGCTGTTGCTCGCCACCTGACAGTTGCTTGGGGTAATGTTGCAAACGTTCTGCCAAGCCCACTTTTTCTAGCGTCTCTATTGCCAGCTGTTTGGCATCTTTTTTATTAGCTAACTGCATTGGTAGCATCACGTTTTCTAGCGCGGTCATGGTGGGCAACAGTTGAAACGATTGAAACACGAAGCCCATCTGTCCACCACGCATGGCGGCGCGGGCATCTTCATCCAAGGCGCTAAATGGCTGGCCACCAATTTCTACCGCTCCGCTAGTCGGGACATCTAACCCTGCCAGCAATGCCAGCAAGGTGGATTTACCAGAGCCTGAACTCCCGACGATGGCGAGACTCTCACCTTGTGCAACCTGTAAATTCAAGCCATTTAAAATTTCAATTTTATTTGCACCCTCACCTACGTACTTGCTTAAATTTGTAACTAAAATAGCGCTAGTATTTTTAATCAGCGTACTTTTTTTGGGCTGATGCGTTAAGCTTAGCTTATATTCAGATTCGGATTCAGAAAGTAACATACATGCGTTCTCGTTTTAATTTATTGTTTAATGTTTTTACTGCAGTTAGTCTTATTGTAAGCACTTTGGTTGCACTACCCGTCAATGCTAAACAAACCAGTCCGCAAACCATTGTCGTATTTGGCGATAGCTTATCTGCGGCATACGGCATACCACAACATGAGGGCTGGGTGGCATTATTACAACAGCGCCTAACACAACAAAAACTTAATTACCAAGTGATTAACGCCAGCATTAGCGGCGAAACCACCAGCGGCGGCTTAAGCCGAATTTCCGACATGCTGAAAACGCAAAAGCCAAGCATTGTCATTATTGAGCTAGGGGCCAACGATGGCTTGCGTGGTTTAAGCGCGGTTGAAACTAGCAACAATTTAGAGGCGATGATTCAACAAGCCAAAAAAACCAACGCCAAAGTGTTACTACTTGGCATGAAAATTCCACCCAATTACGGCTTAAAATATAGCCGCCAATTTAGCGAAAACTTCCAAAACCTAGCAAAAAAACACAGCATACAACTAGTGCCATTTTTTTTAGAAGGTGTGGCTGGCAACCCAGATTTAATTCAAGCAGACGGCTTACACCCAACGGCAGCGGCGCAGGCCAAATTGCTAGGAAACGTATGGTTAATACTCACTAAAATGCTAAAGAAATAATGCTCTGCAAGCGGCTGTATTTAAAGCTATGGCCATGCGACTAACAGGGCTAGCAGGAAGTCCCACCTATTCGGGAGCACGCTCCGCACGGCGGATGCGTGCATCCTCAAAAGTGGCCGCTTCGATAAAAGCAGGGATCTCAACTTTGATCCACTCGGATTGTGGCTTGAGCCGTTTCGCTTTGTTGTCTATTGCTGCAATAATTGTAGCAATGATGTTCCATTTTCTTGTAGCTTTATTCGTAGCTTTATCCATAGATTATAAATGCCAATTAAAACAAAACATGCATTAGTAAAGCATGATCTAGATGAGTACGTATTGATTGGGCGTTTTGCATGGGAGTTTTAAGGTGGTTTCACATAAAATTCCTGCCGTAAAGTAATGTATTCAACTTAATTAATCCGTAGGTCTGCGTACATACGCATCAATTATTCTAAGCACCTTATTCATTGTGATTGTAAGTAAAAATACTTCTATTAAGTGCGTTATCACACGGACAAGCAGCATCAATAAACTTAATCTTAGCCATGTGCAATGTATGCGCTTTGTACCAAACTTTTCTTAGCAAATAGAAAAGACTTTTATGCAAATAGTGTTTAACTTGATATTTATTGAAAGGATTTTGTTATGCATTGGAATCAAATTGAAGACAGATGGGAAAAATTAAAAGGCAATATACAACAACAATGGGCTAAATTTGCTGATGATGATTTAGAAGATGGTAGCGGTGATGTTAGTAATAACAGCGGTGGCCCTGGTGATGGCGTGGGCATGCCTGGTAACGGCGAATCTGACCAAATAGACGACTCGGGTAAGCAAAATCTTAACCCTATGCCTGATGGCTTGGATGTGCCTGCACATGCAAAGGATGAACCCCCCCCCATCAAGAAAAAAGATTAGATCAAACTTAAATTATTAAGTGCTTGTTTTAATACGAATTAGTAAAGGAAAAACATGCTGGAAACTACATTAATCCCACTCAATAATATGCCATCAAGCAAAGCCAATGCTTACACAGAGATTACATTGACTAGAAAGTTACATCTGCAGTTATCGCATTTTAATCAGTATCGATTAACGCCGAACTTTATTGATGATAACTGGGCAATAAAAACCCTGCAAAATGCGCATATGTTAGTTAAAGAAGGTAATTTTGTTGAAAATGAAAGACAGCAGGTTCAGCAATATTTAGTGCATATGCCTCAAGAGCCGGAAGCGTTTATGAAATGGTTTAGCAACCTAAAAACAGAAGCACCCGGCCAAGGCGATGCGCTTTTTCCTTGGTTAGCCACACAAGCTAATATGCAGCAAATGCGGTGGTTTTTGCAGCAAGAAGCAGCAGGTGAAGCTGGTTTTGATGACTTAGTGGCGATGACTCAAGTTAAGTTACCTACAAAAGCGAAGTTAGAGATGGCACGCAACTATTGGGACGAAATGGGCCGCGGCCATCAAAACTCTATGCACGGCTTAATGTTGGAGAGCACTGTAAAAGACTTGAACTTAGCACCCTCTATTGAAGATACGGTTTGGGAATCGCTAGCCTTGGCTAATTTAATGTTGGCATTGGCCATAAACCGTCGATATGCCTATCAATCGATTGGTGCATTAGGCGCGGTAGAAATGACTGCGCCTACCAGAGTAGGTTATGTGAATGAAGGGTTAAAACGTTTAAATGTAGATTTTGAAGCAAGGAAATACTTTCAGCTGCATGCTACCTTAGATATTAAACATTCTGAAGCGTGGAACAGGGAGGTAATATATTCTTTGGTGAAATCAAACCCACAAACTGCCAAACCGATTGCCGAAGGTGCATTAATGCGCCTGTGTTGTGGTGTAAGAAGTTATGAAAAATATAGAATGGTTTTTGGCATGCAGGCTAATCTGCATTAGGCTAAGTTTTAAATGGATGTATTTAAGTATCCCCAATCAATCAACTGCTGCAAATCACCAGCTACAAGGGCAGCCCCAATATCTTTTCGATAGCGAATGTTAGGTAATATTATTTTTTCAGCCAAATCATAAGCTTGGTGCCGTGCCGCCTCAATTGTATCCCCAACACCGACGGCAGTTGCCACATTGCCAGTTACGCCACTAGTCACTATGCAATCATCTTGCTTTGCCACTTCGTTAAAATGTAAATTTTGTTGATTACTGTTTATGATTGATGGCTGAAACAAAATAGGCAAGCCTTTAGAAAGTAATTCATAGCCATAGCTATATGGAAATGGTGGCACGTTTAACACAACACCAACTGCAAAACCAGAATCAGTGGCAACATATAAAGATGATTTTTTGAGCATGCGTTTGAATAACGACTCCCATGAGTCTTGTTGCAAGGACGCGCAGATGCAATAGCCGGGGTAGCCAAATCGACTGCTAAACTCCAGCGGCCAAAGCCCTTCTGCATTGGCTATCATATTAAGGTTAATGTAGCCGCAATAGCCACTTTCTTTTAGCTTACTTTCCAAACGCAGCAAACTACGTTGAAAAATTATCTCAGCCCCACGATAAGTGACCACAGTGCCCATTTCACCCGTAAGTTCACCCAAATTGGCAGGAAAAAAGTGTTTATGTTCCCAGTCTAAACAAGCAGGTTGCAGAAAATGCTCACCATTAAAATAGGCGCCCACGCCAACCTCAATTCCGCTGATATAGTCCATTAATATGAAATCGATGACATCAGTTTCTGCCGTCATTTGGCTTTTGTAATGTTTTAAAAGCGTAATGAGATCAGACCCATCTTCAGCCATACCAACATAGTTGCGCGTACGGTCGCTGTTGGTACCATTACTTTTATAAACATAACGTTTGTTGGTTTTATAAATTAGTTCAATTGCTTTATCGAAATCGTTAAAGTGGTGTGTGTTGGCAATTGGCATACCTATTTCTAGTAGAATTTGTTGACCAAATTCACGATTACTTTCCAGCATATCGCCAAAGCCACTACCGCCAATAACCTGATAGCCGTCCTGGCGTAACGCGTCTTGGATACTGCCTTTGCTTGCTGATTCGAATAAAATAATACCATCTTGCCCTGCTTGGCGAATCCATTCTAATTCGCTGCGCCAGTCTGGTGTAAAAGTTAGCATGCCAGCATATACATCATGATAAATTGGATTTTCTACATAAACTTTAATTTCATGCCCAGCACCGCCCAAGCGCAAATACAGTGCACCTAAATCACAATATTCGCCAATGCCTAAAAATTTCATATGGGTATTGATTCAGCTTGCTTTCGCGCGGTTAAAACAACAGCGGCAATCCTGTCTGCCATGCTGTAGGCCTCGTTACTCAACTCTTCACCAAAAATATCGGGGTCTATCTCGGTATATTCATAAGTAAATCCTGCTGAATTTAATTTAGCCGCCACTTCTGCTAGAAAAGCATCATGCCCATTCACAATTGCTACACCCGTGTACAGCAACAATGTGCCATTTGGATTCAAGCGTTGAATCGCTGTGTCTACAATCGCAAGCGATAAATCAGCGCCAAGCTGACCGCCACCATGTCGATAAGCACGCTCGGCTTTATCCAATAAATAAGGTGGATTGGCAACAATCAAATCAAAGTTTCCTGTAAGGTTATGTAGCAGATTGCTATGTATTAATACAATGTGATGTATATCGGCAGCACTTATGTTCACGCGCGCTAGGCTTAAAGCATGACTATTAATATCAACCGCGACTATTTCTGGTTCAGCCACTAACTTTGATAGTTCCAACGATAGTAAAACTGCGCCTACTCCGCTACCTGTGCCAATATCAGCCGCTCTATGAATAGGCTGCAAAATGGTTGTAAAGTGTTGTGTAGCAAAGTATTGATGTATGACATTGGCAAAGCGATAAGTATCTGGCCCAAAAAATACCGCCTCATTACCAAGTGTAGGGTATGCAGAGTGCAGAAAAAGCAGTTCATCAATTCTGGAAACCCGTAATTGGCTTTTCCAGTAATCGCCTACTTTGATAGCGATATTGGCTGATTGCATCAAATCAAATAGTATGGCGTCAATAGACTCACGCTTAAACGGTCGATTCCAACCAAAAATGTCGATTAAATCATTTGCCATGCCATTTTGTAGCCTGTTGTTCACTTTTTCGTGGCTGGCTGGGCTGATGGTGGTAAACCGATAATCATGCATTTGAAGATAAGCTAACAATAGGGTTAATTGGTGTTGGTTATTAATTACTTGCTCATCATAGGTAAGATCCATGTAACAAGCGTAGCAGATTTAAATTATTTTTTAAGTACGCTAACGCACAGATTAATGCATACAACATCCTTAGAATTTCTATTACTGGCATTAATAATTTTTGGAGATTTCACATGAAAGCATTAGTTTAAAAAGGCCTGCGCGATGTCGATGTGCTTGAAGTATCCGGTGCGAAAATTGAGCGTTCAACGGATGTGTTGGTAAAAATAACCACGACTAATATATGCGGTTCTGACTTACATATATATGAAGGCAGAACCGATGTAGAAAAAGGCAAAATATTAGGCCATGAAAATTTGGGCGTAGTAATTGAAGTGGGTGAAGCTGTTGATCGCATTAAAGTTGGCGACCGAGTTTGCTTACCCTTCAATATAAGTTGTGGTTTTTGCAAAAATTGTGAACGTGGATCGACAGGATTTTGTTTAACTGTAAATTCAGGTACTGCTGGTGGTGCTTATGGGTTTGCGGGCATGGGGTCATATAGTGGTGGCCAAGCGGAATATTTGCGGGTGCCTTATGGTGATTTTAATTGTTTGAGACTACCGCCGGATGCGGAAGAAAAAGAAAATGATTATGTAATGCTGTCTGATATTTTCCCTACCAGGTGAGGGCCCAATAATATTATTATTTCCATTACGTCAGTGGTATTCGCATAACCCATCATTCAAGCGGGACGCCTAACGGTGCCCCTTAATTCAAACGTTGACATCTGCTTTGGCTCGGTAGAAGACGGCCAGAACCAGAGCGCCGTACTTGTTGAATTTTTTGAGAAAGTACGTTTTCAACTTAATCTACAAATCATTAATTTCTAGCTTATCAACCTACAGATTCTGGAGTCAAAGCTGAGCCAATGTGAGCAGATGAACTCTAAATTGTGCAAAATTCAACATGTGTTAACAATGTCTTGAGTTATAATGTTATATATTGTGCTGAGTGAATTTAGATATTGTGCTGAGTGAATGGTTAGTGAACCGCATGCTACTTAATAATGTGTGAGTGCTATGCATAAATTCAGATGAATTTAAAAACGTATAAAAATCCGTATAAAAAATTATATTAGAACTCATAAAACGTAGCAGGAATGGTGTTTCTGTAGCGATGTTTAAGTCCCTCCGACGCACCAAAAATGTAGCAAACCCAGAATTTAGAATGATTAATAAGTAAAGCGGTGAATAGGACGTTGATTCCTGCGGTGTTTGTAGTAACTGTGCAATAAAAGCATATAAGAATAATACGATATCGTCAGTTATGTTTATTGATTTCTAACTTAAGTAATTTAGTTTGGGGCTAGCAAGTGCTAGAAAATTATTTTCCTATATTGTTGTTTATCCTCGTTGGATTGGGGTTGGGCGTTGTTCCCCTCTTAATTGGCAAACTGGTTTCTCCACATAAACCAGATTCTGAAAAAAACTCTCCTTATGAATGCGGCTTTGAAGCGTTTGAAGATGCGCGTATGAAGTTTGACGTGCGTTATTACTTGGTTGCCATTCTGTTTATCTTGTTCGATTTAGAAATCGCGTTTTTATTCCCGTGGGCGGTCGTGCTTAAAGAAATCGGCTTGGCTGGTTTTTTAGCCATGCTGCTGTTTTTGTTTGTTCTGGTAGTTGGATTTATCTACGAATGGGTTAAAGGGGCTTTGGAATGGGACTAGAAGGCGTACTCGAAAAAGGCTTCGTTACCACCACCCTAGATACCGTAATTAACTATACACGTACTGGCTCGATGTGGCCGATGACATTTGGTTTGGCTTGCTGCGCGGTAGAAATGATGCATGCGGGTGCTTCGCGCTATGACTTAGACCGTTTTGGTATTGTATTCCGTGGCAGCCCACGGCAATCGGATGTGATGATTGTGGCAGGCACGTTGGTGAATAAAATGGCTCCCGCTTTACGCAAAGTGTACGACCAAATGGCGGAGCCGCGCTGGGTGATTTCTATGGGTAGCTGCGCCAATGGCGGCGGTTATTACCATTATTCCTACGCCGTAGTGCGCGGTTGCGACCGTATTGTGCCAGTGGATGTTTATGTGCCAGGTTGCCCGCCCACGGCAGAGGCATTACTGTACGGCATTATTCAGTTGCAGAAAAAAATCAGAAGAACCAATACGATTGCCAGATAAAAATAAAAAACATATGTCGACCAAATTAGAACTACTTTCAGCGCAATTAAAACTAGCCTTGGGTGAGCATATCACTAAGCTAGACATAGCTTTGAATGAAATCACTATTGAATGTAAAGCAGATAATTTTCTTGCGGTTTGCACAAAATTGCGCGATCACGCAGAGCTTAAATTTGAGCAACTGATTGATTTATGCGGCGTGGATTATAGCGATTACAAAGAGAGCGCATGGGAAGGCGCGCACTATGCTGTGGTACTGCATCTGCTTTCTATTAGCCTGAATCAGCGTGTGCGTTTACGCGTTTTCGCACAAGATGATGATTTCCCTGTGTTGCCAACGCTTGTTGAAATATGGCCTGTCGCCAATTGGTATGAGCGTGAAGCCTTTGATTTATTTGGTATTATGTTTGAAAATCATCCTGATTTGCGCCGTATATTAACGGATTACGGCTTTGCTGGTCATCCATTTCGCAAAGATTTTCCCATGATTGGTAACGTTGAAATGCGTTACGACCCCGAGCAACAACGCGTGATTTATCAGCCAGTTTCAATTGATATGCGTAACAACGTGCCTCGTGTGATTCGTGATGGAGGAACGCATAGTTAATGGCTGAGATTAGAAATTACACAATGAACTTTGGCCCGCAACATCCTGCGGCACATGGCGTGCTGCGCTTGGTGTTAGAGCTGGATGGTGAAGTGATTCAGCGCGCAGATCCGCACATTGGTTTGCTGCATAGAGCGACTGAAAAGCTCGCAGAAAACCGCACTTACTTACAAAGCGTACCTTATATGGATCGCCTCGATTACGTGTCGATGATGGTGAATGAGCATGCTTATGTGATGGCGATTGAGAAAATGTTGGAACTGGAAGTACCGATTCGCGCGCAGTATATCCGCGTGATGTTTGATGAAATTACGCGTATTTTGAATCATTTGTTATGGTTAGGTGCACATGCATTAGATGTAGGCGCGATGACAGTTTTTTTGTATGCGTTTCGTGAGCGCGAAGATTTGTTCGATTGCTACGAAGCGGTTTCTGGTGCCCGCATGCATGCCGCGTATTACCGTCCAGGTGGCGTCTATCGTGATTTGCCCAACCGTATGCCGCAGCACGAAACTACCAAATTTCGCAGTGTCAAAGAAATCAATAAGCTCAATGAAAATCGCCAAGGCTCGTTGCTGGATTTTATTGAAGATTTCACCAATCGGTTTCCAAAATATGTCGACGAATACGAAACCCTACTGACGGACAATCGTATCTGGAAGCAGCGCACCGTTGGCATAGGCGTAGTAACACCAGAACGTGCGTTGGCGCTGGGCATGACAGGGCCGATGCTACGCGGCTCTGGCGTTGAATGGGATTTGCGCAAAAAACAGCCTTATGAAGTTTACGCAGACTTGGATTTTGATATTCCTGTGGGGGTAAACGGCGATTGCTACGATCGCTATTTGGTGCGCATGGAAGAATTTAGACAATCCAACAATATTATCAAGCAATGTATTACTTGGCTACGCAACAATCCTGGCTCTGTGATTACCACTGATAACAAAGTCGCACCGCCTGACCGCGAAAGCATGAAAACCAATATGGAAGACATGATTCATCACTTTAAACTGTTTACCGAAGGCTTCCATGTGCCAGCTGGCGAGGCCTACGCAGCGGTAGAGCACCCCAAAGGTGAGTTTGGTATTTACATGATTTCGGATGGTGCGAATAAACCCTATCGATTGAAAATTCGTGCGCCAGGCTTTGCACATTTGGCGGCTTTGGATGAAATGGTGCAAGGCCACATGATTGCCGACTTGGTTGCAATAATAGGCACCCAAGACATCGTTTTCGGAGAAATCGACCGATGAGCGTCGTCTTTTACATCAATACTTTGTTGCTTAAGTTTTTGCAATCCTCATGTACTTCTATGTACATTCCGGTTGCTCAAACTCGCGCGCCGCGTCTTGAAGCAAAATACTTGCTCTTCTGTAGCTGTCTTAAGTTAGGTTTGAAACATGCTAAGTAACGAAGCCATCAAAAAAATAGATTACGAACTCACCAAATACCCATCTGATCAACGGCAAGCGGCGGTAATGAGCGCGTTGCGCATTGTGCAAACCGAACGCGGATGGCTGTCGAAAGAAAGCATATCAGAGGTTGCAAAATACTTGCGTATGCCGGAAATTGCGGCGTTGGAAGTCGCGACTTTTTACAATATGTATGATTTAGCGCCAGTTGGGAAATATAAAATCACCATCTGCACCAATATTTCGTGCATGTTGCGTGATAGTGATGCCATAGTGAATCATCTGAAAACCAAGCTGGATATAGGGTTTGGCGAAGTAAGTACAGACGGGAAATTCTGCTTGAAAGAGGGCGAATGCATGGGTGCTTGCGGCGGTGCACCATTAATGACAGTGAATAATCACAGCATGCACGAGTTTTTAACACCTGAAAGTGTCGATAAGATTTTGGAAGGCCTTAAATAATGGCAACTAAAGCCACTAAAACTAAGGTAACTAAAACTAAAGTAATGAAGCCAGTTATGAGCCCACTAAAAGGCCAAACTTTGCTTTGCTTGCGAACATTGAAGGAAAAAAATCCAGCTTCACTTGCCGCTTACGAAAAACTGGGCGGTTATGTGCAGCTCAAAAAAATTGTTACTGAAAAAATAAAGGCCGTTGATATTATCAGTCAGGTGAAAGTATCTGGCCTGCGTGGGCGCGGCGGTGCGGGCTTTCCGACCGGACTTAAGTGGAGCTTTATGCCGCGTTATTTCGATGGCACAAAGTATCTGGTTTGTAATAGCGACGAAGGTGAACCAGGCACGTTTAAAGACCGCGATATTCTTCGCTACAATCCGCATCAATTGATTGAAGGCATGGCGATAGCCGCATACACATTGGGTGCGCGTGTGGGTTATAACTATATTCATGGAGAAATTTGGCAAGATTATGAGTTTTTTGAAGCCGCATTGCATGAGGCGCGTCAAGCGGGCTACATAGGCGAAAACTTGTTCGGCACGAATTTTAGTTTCGATTTATACGCGGTGCATGGCTATGGTGCCTATATCTGTGGTGAGGAAACTGCGCTCATAGAATCAATCGAAGGCAAAAAAGGTCAGCCACGCTTTAAGCCACCATTCCCTGCCAGTTACGGCGTGTTTGGCAAGCCAACCAATGTCAATAATACGGAGTCCTTCGCCTCCATTCCCTGGATTTTGCAGCATGGTGGGCAGGCGTTTGCTGAATTGGGTGTGCCAAATTCGGGCGGCACCAAGTTGTTTTCGGTTTCAGGGCATGTAGAAAAACCTGGTAATTTTGAAGTAAAAATGGGCACTTCGTTTGCTGAATTATTGGATATGGCAGGCGGTGTTTGGAAAGGCCGCAAACTTAAGGCGGTCATTCCGGGCGGGCCATCCACGCCAGTAATGACGGCTAATATGATTAAGGGTGCGACGATGGATTATGACGGCTTAAGCAAGGCTGGTTCTAGCTTGGGTGCAGGTTCCATGATAGTGATGGACGAAACGACTTGCATGGTGAAAACGCTTAAAAGGTTAAGCTATTTTTTCTATGAAGAAAGTTGCGGGCAATGCACCCCGTGTCGCGAAGGTACAGGCTGGGTATACCGCGTGATCAATCGCATTACCGAAGGCAAGGGCAAATTGGAAGATTTGGATTTATTAACGGACGTGAGCAACAACATTTCTGGCCGTACTATTTGCGCGCTGGGTGACGCAGCAGCCACGCCGGTCTTGAGCTTCATCAAGCATTTTAGGCCAGAATTTGAGTACTTTATTATGCACGGCAAAAGCATGGTCGAGAGTAAATAGAATGGTAAGCAAATAATGGTACAAATTGAAATAGACGGCAAAGCGCTCGAGGTCGAATACGGTAGCACCATCATTGATGCGGCCGACAAGATAGGTATCGCCATTCCGCGCTTTTGCTACCACAAAAAACTATCGGTGGCGGCCAATTGCCGCATGTGCTTGGTGCAGGTAGAAAAATTTAATAAGCCTTTACCCGCTTGTGCCACACCCGTGGCCGATGGCATGAAGATTTCCACCCGCAGTAAAGAAGCAATCGAAGCGCAACAAAGCGTAATGGAATTTTTGTTGATTAATCACCCATTAGATTGCCCGATTTGCGACCAAGGTGGCGAATGTGATTTGCAGGATATTGCAGTGGCTTACGGCGCGAGTGGCTCGCGCTACACAGAGGAAAAACGCGTTGTTTTAAACAAAAATATTGGCCCGCTAATCAGCACCGATATGACACGCTGCATTCAATGCACGCGCTGTGTGCGCTTCTTGAAAGAGGTCGGCGGTATGCAAGAGCTGGGCATGGTAGGACGTGGCGAACATGCCGAAATCACCGCTTATGTCGATAAAAGTGTGAACTCTGAATTAAGCGGAAACATCATCGATTTATGCCCAGTGGGGGCGCTTACTAGCAAGCCATTCCGTTATTCTGCGCGCAGCTGGGAGCTCACACGCCGCCCCAGCATTGCGCCGCACGATGGTTTGGGTTCGCACATCGAAGTGCATGTGAAAGACAACAAAGTGATGCGCGTATTACCGCGTGAAAAAGAAAGTATCAACGAATGCTGGCTGTCGGATCGTGACAGATATTCATACGAAGGTTTGAACAGCCCAGATAGACTCAAAACGCCGATGATTAAGCACAACGGCATGTGGGTAGAAACCGATTGGAAAACCGCGCTGGAATTCGCAGCTGGCCAATTGAAAGACATCACCAAGCAATACGGCGGTGACGCTTTAGGTGTGTTGGTTTCGCCCAATAGTACGATGGAAGAAGGCTATTTAATCAAGCAATTAGCAAGTGGTTTGGGTTGTGATAACGTGGATTATCGATTGCGCCAGACCGATTTTAGGCTGGACGGCAAGCGTGTCGGCACGCCGTGGATGGGTTGTAATATTCAAGAACTGGAAGAGCTGGATCGTATTTTATTGATTGGCTCTAATTTGCGTAACGAGCATCCACTTCTGGCGCAGCGCTTCCGTAAAGCCGTGGATAATGGCGCTGAGCTTTCTATTGTAAGTCCGCTTGATAATAATCCGCTGATGGATATTGCACACAAGGTGATTGTGCGCCCGAACGATATGGTAAATGTGCTGGGGCAGATTCTTAAGGCGATGTCACATATTCAGCGTTTATCTTTGTGTTTACCGCCTTCGCTCGAACTTTTACTCAGCAACATTAAAGTGCGAGATAACACACAAGCCATGGCTGAAAGTTTGGCAGGCTTAGGCGGCGAGATTGATTTGATCGCACCTAGAGTGGGTATTTTCTTGGGCAACATGGCGTTAAGCGACCCACGTTTTACCGAGATGTACAGTATGGCAGAAGCTATTGGTGGCATTTCTGGTGCGAAAGGTGGCATATTGCCTGCTGCCGCCAATAGCACAGGCATGCACTTGATGGGCGTGATGCCAACCACGTTAGGGATGCACGCACGTGAGATGTTAGAAAAACCTCGCAGAGCATATCTGCTTTTAAACATTGAACCAGAATTAGATTGCCAGCATGCTGCGTTAGCTAAAGCGGCGATGGCACAAGCGGAGTGTGTCGTAGCATTAACTGCGTATAAATCAGAAGCACTCGAACACGCGGATGTGTTGTTGCCAATCGCTCCATTTACCGAAACTTCGGGCACGTTTATGAGCATGGAAGGACGCGTGCAAAGCTTCTCTGCCGTGGTGAAACCGCTTGGCGAGTCTCGTCCCGCATGGAAAATACTGCGGGTGTTGGCGAATACATTAGGTTTGAAGGGTTTTGATTTTGATAGTAGCGAGCAAGTAAAAGATAAAGTTTTCAATGGCGAAAAACCGTCTGCAGTGGTGTGGCGCAGCTTGAATAACAACTTGAAAGTGCTGGTTGAAATTCAAGTAAATGTGAAAAATGATGGTCTGCAGCGCATCGGCGAAGTGCCGCAGTATGAATCAGACCCAATCGTGCGTCGCTCGCAGCCTTTGCAAAAAACCAAATACAACGTTAAACCGATGGCGCGTATGCGTGCCGAACAAATCGCTACGTTAGGCTTGATGGAAGGCGATACTGTGCTGGTGAAGCAAGATAAAGGCAGCGCGATATTAACGGTACGGCTGGATAATCATGTGGCGATGGGTTGTGTGCGAGTGACTGCAGCACATGAGGATACGGTTGGTTTGGGTGATTTGATGGGGGATATTACGGTCGAAAAATACAAAGATGAAATCACCCAGCATGAGGTGGAAACTGCTTAATGGAAATGCTCGCTCATTTATTTGGCAATTGGTGGCCAGCGGTGCAGATAACCAGCTGGACACTGATTAAAATTGTTACCATTGTGTTGCCGCTAATGGGGGCTGTGGCTTATTTAACGCTGGCCGAGCGCAAAGTCATCGGCTATATGCAGGTACGCATTGGACCAAATCGTGTTGGTTATTTTGGCTTGTTGCAACCGATAGCTGATGCTATTAAGCTGCTATTTAAAGAAATTATTTTACCAACCGCTTCCAGCAAGGCCTTGTTTTTTATTGGCCCGGTGTTGGCGATTGCGCCTGCCTTTGCCGCTTGGGCGGTGATTCCATTTGATGCAAAATTAGTGCTCGCCAATATAGACGCAGGGTTATTGTATATTCTGGCGATGACATCTGTCGCGGTGTACGGCGTGATTATTGCGGGTTGGGCGTCTAACTCAAAATATGCGTTTTTAGGCGGTTTGCGCTCAGCCGCACAAATTGTGTCGTATGAAATCGCCATGGGTTTCGCGCTAGTGGGTGTGCTCATGTGTGCAAATTCGCTCAATTTAGGCAAAATCGTGATGGGCCAGAGCGGTGGTATTTTGCATTGGTATTTCATCCCTTTATTTCCGCTGTTTATCGTGTACTTTATCAGTGCGGTGGCCGAAACCAACCGCGCACCATTTGACGTGGCGGAAGGCGAATCGGAAATCGTGGCGGGCTTTCATGTGGAATATTCTGGCATGGCGTTTGCGATATTTTTCTTGGCAGAATACGCCAACATCTGGCTAGTCTGCACCCTAGCTGCCACCATGTTTTTAGGCGGCTGGCTGTCACCTTTTCCATTTTTGCCAGATAGCATTTTATGGCTATTCGCAAAAATGTGTTTCTTGGTATTCTTCTTTTTATGGTTTAGGGCGACTTTTCCAAGGTATAGATATGACCAAATCATGCGTTTGGGCTGGAAAATATTTATCCCGATTACGCTGGTGTGGATTATTTTTGTGGGTGCGATGATGCAAACTTCACTAGGATATTTATTTCATTGATTATGTTTAAAACGATTAAACAAACATTAGGTAGTTTAATGCTGTGGGAGCTGCTAAAAGGTATGGCAGTCACAGGCCGTTACTTTTTTGCGCGCAAAATTACCATTCAATATCCCGAAGAACGTGCACCGCAATCGCCACGCTTTAGGGGCTTGCATGCACTGCGTCGCTATCCGAATGGTGAAGAGCGCTGCATAGCCTGCAAACTGTGTGAGGCGGTTTGCCCAGCGTTGGCGATTACTATTGAATCGGAACAGCGTGAAGACAACACGCGCCGCACCACGCGCTACGATATTGATTTGACCAAGTGCATATTCTGCGGGCTTTGCGAGGAATCGTGTCCTGTGGATAGTATTGTGGAAACGCGTGTATTTGATTACCACGGCGAGCAACGTGGTGATTTACTCTACACCAAACAAATGCTGCTGGCGGTGGGCGATAAATATGAAAAACAAATCGCTGCCGATCGTGCGCAGGACAAGAACTACAGATGATGATATTCACTGATTTCATTTTTTATGCATTAGCCGTCATTTTGCTGTTCGCGGGTCTGCGCGTAATTACTACGCGTAACCCCGTGCATGCGGCTTTATTTCTCGTGCTGGCATTTTTTACCGCAGCGGGAATTTGGCTGTTGCTAGAAGCTGAATTTTTGGCGATTGCTTTGGTGTTGGTTTACGTCGGCGCGGTGATGGTGCTGTTTTTATTCGTAGTGATGATGCTCGACATCAACATCGACAAGCTGCGCGAAGGCTTTTGGGAATATCTACCCATGGCTGGCACGATTGGTTTACTGATGATGGTTGAGATGGTGATGGTGCTAGGCGGTAAGTATTTTGGTGCTACTAAAGAAATCAGCAAGCATGCGGATTACAGCAACACGGCAGAGCTTGGCCGTGTGCTATATACCGATTATTTATTGCCGTTTGAATTGGCCTCTGTGGTGTTGTTGGTAGCGATTGTGGCGGCGATTGTGTTGACATTACGGGATAGAAAAGAAAGTAAATCGATGAATGTTTCGGATCAAGTGAAAGTGCGCCGCCAGGACCGAGTGCGTATAGTGCACATGTCCGCAGAAGTAGAGCAGCCACCAACTAAAACGGAAGGCGAGCAGCTATGAGCTTATCGCACTGTTTAATTTTAGGCGCTCTACTGTTTGCAATCAGTGTGATTGGCATTTTCTTAAATCGCAAAAACGTGATTATTTTGCTGATGGCGATTGAGCTCATGTTGCTAGCGGTGAACCTTAATTTTATTGCCTTTTCGCACTACTTAAATGACATTGCCGGCCAAGTGTTTGTATTTTTTATACTTACTGTTGCGGCAGCAGAGTCTGCCATTGGCTTGGCGATTTTGGTGGTGTTATTCCGTAATTTACACACCATTAACGTGGATGATCTGGATTCGCTCAATGGTTAGCCCTAAAAAAATATAAAAGTAATAATATGACCTTGCTGACTACTTGTTTATTTATCGTTTTATTGCCGCTGATAGCTGCAATTGTTGTCGGCTTATTTGGCCGCCAATTGCCACGCGCTGCCGCGCATTTGGTTACTATTGGCGCGGTCGGTATGTCGTTTGTATTGTCTGCTTATGTGTTAAACGCCACACAGGATGGTTATGCCTTTAACCGCAATATATATACGTGGCTCACCTCGGGCGATATCCAGTTTAATGTCGGTTTTCTAATCGATAACTTATCTGCCATGATGATGGTAGTTGTCACATTCGTGTCGCTCATGGTACATATTTACACCATTAGCTATATGGCGGAAGACTCAAGTTATTCGCGCTTTTTTAGCTATATTTCGCTATTCACTTTCGCTATGTTAATGCTAGTAATGAGCAACAATTTTATGCAGCTATTTTTCGGCTGGGAGGCAGTTGGATTAGTTTCTTATTTGCTGATTGGTTTTTGGTATACACGCCCAGCAGCGATTTACGCCAATCTCAAAGCATTTTTAGTCAATCGCGTCGGTGATTTTGGCTTTCTGCTCGGTATTGGTATGGTGCTGTATTACACGGGCAGTTTGGATTACGCGACGGTGTTCCAAGCCGCGCCTAAACTCGCGAACATGCAAGTGAATATCATTCCAAATATGCCTTGGCCACTCATGACGGTGACTTGCATTCTGTTATTTATTGGCGCAATGGGTAAATCGGCACAGGTTCCATTACATGTGTGGTTGCCAGATTCAATGGAAGGTCCAACGCCGATTTCTGCCTTGATTCACGCCGCAACCATGGTTACGGCCGGCATATTCATGGTGGCGCGTATGTCGCCACTGTTTGAGCTTTCGACTACCGCATTGTCTTTTGTGATGATCATTGGCGCCGTTACCGCGCTATTCATGGGCTTTCTAGGCATTATTCAAAATGATATTAAGCGCATTGTGGCTTATTCAACTTTGTCACAATTGGGTTATATGACGGTGGCGCTGGGTGCATCGGCATATTCGGTCGCAATTTTTCATCTGATGACGCACGCGTTCTTTAAAGCTCTGCTGTTTTTGGCAGCTGGCTCGGTCATTATGGGCATGAATCACGACCAAGATATTCGCCACATGGGCAACCTGAAAAAATACATGCCAATCACGTGGATAACCGCATTAATAGGTTCTCTGGCACTAATAGGCACGCCATTTTTCGCAGGCTTTTACTCGAAAGATAGTATTATCGAAGCGGCAAAAATGTCACACATTACGGGTAGCAGCTTCGCTTATTTTGCAGTGTTGGTAGGCGTTTTTGTGACAGCTTTTTATTCGTTCAGGTTGTATTTCCTGGTGTTTCATGGCAAAGAAAAATGGCGTGAAATTAAGTACGAAAGCCACGATGACCATCACCACGGTTTAAGCGCAACAGATAACCCACACGAGTCAGGTTGGGTGATTAAATTGCCTTTGATTTTATTGGCGATTCCTTCAGTCATTATCGGCTACATTACGGTTGAGCCGATGTTATTCGGTCATTTTTTCAGTGGCGCGATTGCCGTTGATAGCGTCAGTCATCCTGCGATGGCGCATTTGGCGCATCATTACATCGAAGACTTACATTCTCCTGCGGGCATGGCGCTATACGGCTTGTTGTCGCTACCATTTTTATTAGCGGCTTCTGGCGTGGCCTTAGCTTGGGTTTTCTACATTAGGCGTCCTGAAATTCCAGCAATGATTCAACGGCGCTTCAATGGCATCTACCAAATTTTAGAAAATAAATATGGTTTCGATAGTTTTTACGAGTGCGTATTTGCCGACGGTGTACGATTTATTGGTAACAAACTTTGGCAAATTGGCGATGTGCAGATAATTGATGGTGCGATGGTTAACGGTACTGCAAACCTGATAGGCAAGTGCGCACAAGTAGTCCGTAAATTGCAATCTGGGCTAATTTATCACTACGCATTTGCCATGATTATCGGCGTATTTTTGTTTCTAACTTTCTTTATAAAAATTAATTAAATGTTGCTAACCCATATATTAAGTGTATCTATCTGGCTGCCAATATTGGCGGGCGTTGTAGTGCTATTGTTTGGCAGCGATAGCAAGGCCAGCTTTACGCGCTGGTTTGCTTTAGCCAGCAGTCTTGCGGCATTTTTTGCCACTTTACCGCTTTATACGAAATATAATTTTTCCAAGGGCGCCTTCCAATTTGAAGAAGCAGCGCAGTGGATTCCTAGTTTCAACATCAATTACCATTTGGGCGTGGATGGCATTGCGGTGCCGCTGATATTGCTGACCAGCTTCACCACGCTGATTGTGGTGATTGCCTCTTGGGAAGTGATTACCAAACATATCGCGCAATACATGGCGGCGTTTTTAATTATGAGCGGACTCATGATTGGTGTATTCAGTGCTTTGGATGGCATTTTGTACTATGTGTTTTGGGAAACGATGCTCATTCCCATGTTCCTTGTAATAGGCATTTGGGGCGGCGAAAATCGTGTTTACGCAACGATTAAATTTTTCTTATACACACTACTTGGTTCTCTGCTGATGTTGGTTGCGTTTATCTATTTGTTTCAAAAAACAGGCAGCTTTGAGGTGCTGGATTTTTATCAATTACCGCTCACGCTAAATGAACAAATTTTGATTTTCATGGCGTTTTTCATGGCGTTTGCGGTAAAAATCCCAATGTGGCCAGTGCACACTTGGTTGCCAGATGCGCACGTAGAAGCACCGACTGGAGGCTCTGTGGTCTTGGCGGCCATTATGCTAAAACTTGGCGGATATAGCTTTTTGCGCTTTGCCATGCCAATTGCGCCAGATGCTGCGCATTATTTATCGGGCTTCATGATTACGCTGTCACTCATCGCGATTGTGTATATTGCACTGGTAGCACTGGTGCAAAAAGACATGAAAAAGCTCATCGCGTATTCATCTATTTCACACATGGGATTTGTCACGCTGGGGTTTTTTATCTTCAGCCAATTGGGGTTGGAAGGCGCAATCATCCAAATGATTTCACATGGTTTTATTTCTGCCGCCATGTTCTTGTGCGTGGGCGTGTTGTACGATCGCATGCACAGCCGCCAAATCGCCGATTACGGCGGTGTAGTCAACACCATGCCTGTTTTTGCAGCGTTTGCGGTGTTGTTTGCGATGGCCAACAGTGGCTTACCAGGTACATCAGGTTTTGTGGGCGAGTTTATGGTGATTTTAGCCGCAGTTAAATTCAATTTCTGGGTGGCATTTTTAGCCGCTACTACGCTGATATTCGGTGCGGCATATACGCTGTGGATGGTGAAGCGCGTGTTTTATGGAGAAGTTGCTAATCCAAAAGTGGCAGCACTTAAGGATCTGAGCCGTCGTGAGTTTTTAATTTTAGCGTTGCTGGCCTCAATGGTGCTTGGTGTGGGCGTTTATCCTAAACTTATCACCGATTTTACTCATGTGAGTGCTACACAGTGGTTAGGCCACATGGCAATCAGCAAAATACCGATGGCAGGCTTATAAGTATGGGAAATATTCAAGTAGATCTGATAACCGCGCTGCCAGAACTTATCGTACTTTTTATGGCGATGCTTATTTTGCTCACAGGTTTATTCGCCAAAAATAAAATAATTATTTACGCGCTGGCGCAATTTACTTTGTTTGCAGCCGCTTTTATCACAGTCGATACTCATACTCCAGCCGTGGGCTACGCCTTTACTGGTATGTTTGTGGATGATACATTGAGCGATGTGCTGAAGCTGATGATTTTGCTGGGCACTGCGGTAATGTTTGTTTACACGCGGCAATACATGCAGTTACGCAACATGTTCCGTGGCGAATATTACGCGCTGGTGTTATTTGCGGTGCTGGGTATGATGATTATGGTATCCGGTCAAAGTATGCTGACTATTTATATGGGGCTAGAGTTGCTCTCACTATGCCTATATTCACTGGTTGCGCTAGATCGCGACAATGCAAAATCATCCGAAGCGGCCATGAAGTACTTTGTGTTAGGCGCATTGGCTTCAGGTATGTTGTTATATGGCATGAGCATGATTTATGGCATGACAGGCAGTCTAAATTTGGCTGATATTTCTAGCGCGTTACAAGAAGCTAACACAAAAAATCCGGTATTGATTTTAGGTTTGGTTTTTATTGTCGCGGGGTTGGCGTTTAAATTTGGCGCAGTGCCTTTTCAGATGTGGGTGCCCGATGTGTATCAAGGGGCGCCAACTTCAATCACCCTGTTAATAAGCTCGGTGCCGAAATTTGCTGCATTTGCCATCGCAATCCGCTTATTAGCACAAGGTCTGCAGCCGATGGTAGCCGATTGGCAAGATATGTTGCTGATGATGGCGGTGCTGTCCATTGCCATTGGAAACCTCACCGCCATCGCACAAACCAATTTGAAACGTATGCTGGCGTATTCCGCCATTTCGCACATTGGCTTTTTGCTGTTCGGCTTAATGAGCGGCAGTTTGAATGGTTACGCGTCCAGCATGTTTTATATCAGCGCTTATGTGCTGATGACGCTGGCGGGTTTTGGTATGATTTTATTGTTATCTCGCAAAGGGTTTGAAGCAGAAAACTTGGATGACTTAAAAGGCTTATTTCAGCGCAGCCCTTGGACAGCGTTCCTTATGCTCGTCACCATGTTTAGCATGGCAGGCGTGCCACCCACCATTGGTTTCTATGCTAAATTTACTGTGCTGCAAGCGGCTTTGCAGGCGGGTTATATTTGGGCAGTGGTGTTTGCAGTATTAATGACGATAGTAGGTGCATTTTACTATTTACGCATTGTTAAACTCATGTATTTTGATGCACCACTAGATAATGCCCGGATAAGCGCACCGATTGATATGAAATTCATACTAAGTTTGAACGCAATTACTTTATTGCTGCTTGGCCTAATGCCGCAAACCCTTATGAACATTTGTGCTGCAGCCATCGCGCGTAGCTTGCAATAGTGTAAATTGCATTTCCGGTGTTTTGTGTTTCCAGCTTTTGTCTATAAGATAATCATATATTTGGGGAGATTTTATGCGCTTAGATGACGAACGTGAGAGTGACAATGTCGAGGATATGCGCGGCAGTAGCGGCGGCATGGGCATTAGCGGCAGGCACATCGGTATTGGCACAATTGCACTGGCCTTAGTCGCGATGTATTTTGGGGTGGATCCTTCTGTGGTGCTCAATATGGGGCAAGGTTTAAATCAGAATGCGCCGGTTGAGGCCAAACCGATTCCTAAAGATGACCCGATGGCTAAATTTGTGGCTAAAGTTTTGGCCAGTACGGAAGACACTTGGGGCAAGGTTTTTCAAGCATCCGGGCATGAATATCCGCCGCCAAAACTCGTACTATTCACTGGTCAAATACCTACAGCATGCGGTGCAGGACAAGCGGCAGCAGGGCCCTTTTACTGCCCGGGTGACCAAAAAGTGTATATCGATTTAAGTTTTTATCAAGAGATGAAAGATCGTTTTCACGCACCTGGCGATTTCGCGCAAGCGTATGTCATCGCGCACGAAGTTGGTCATCACATTCAAAATCTCATGGGCACTTCAGATAAAGTGCAAAAAGCTCGCCAAAGCGCGCGTAACGAGACCGAATCCAACCAATATTCGGTGCGTTTGGAGTTGCAGGCCGATTGCTACGCAGGTGTGTGGGCGATGCGCGCAGATGGCGACCATCGCATTTTAGAAGCGGGCGATGTGGAGGAAGCCATGACGGCTGCTGCTGCCATTGGTGACGATGCGCTGCAAAAACAAGCGCAAGGCTACGCTGTGCCAGATAGCTTTACGCACGGTACTTCGCAGCAACGTATGCGCTGGTTTAATCAAGGCTTTACCACCGGCGAAGTGAGCAAGTGCGATACATTTAACGTCGCTTCCCTTTAATCATGCAAGATGCTGTGCCAGTTGATTTAGAGGAGCACTGCATTAGCACGCAAACAATAGCGTCTGGCGGCTTGCTCACAGTTAAACGTGATATGGTCCGCCTGCCTAACGGCAATACCAGCCAGCGTGAATATGTCATACACCCAGGCGCAGTAGTGGTTGTGCCAGTACTGCCCAATGGCAATGTCGTTCTAGAGAAGCAATTTCGTTATCCTCTACATCAAATCTTTATCGAACTACCCGCAGGTAAGATAGATGCGAATGAGGATATTTTGTTAACAGGTCAGCGCGAATTGCTAGAAGAAACTGGTTATTGTGCCAGTGATTGGGTAAAGCTAGGGAGCCAGCATCCCTGTATCGGTTATTCTAACGAAGTTATTCATATTTATTTAGCACGGGGTTTAACTGCGGGCAAGCACCAGCGTGACGATGACGAATCGCTGATAGTGTTTGAAGTGTCTTTTGAAGAATGTTTAAGCATGATTCAAAACGGCGAAATTACCGATGGCAAAACTATCGTTGCTTTGTTTTTTGCCGAAAAATATCTTCAAAAACATGCCTAAGGTATTGATTGTAGGCTGTGGCGATTTAGGTACCGCTATTGCCATACGCTTGCAGCCAAATAATGAAGTGATCGGCCTGCGGCAAAGCAATCGGCAATTGCCGCTCGGCATGCAGACCATTCAGGCGGATGTTACGCAGCCAGACACACTCAACCTACTCGAAAAACTGAGTCCAAATATCATCATTTACTGCGTTGCGACTAGTGCGCAGACCGATGAAAATTACCAAGCGCACTATGTTGAAGGTTTAAAGAACGTACTTGCTACACAACGCCAAAATAAGGCCTTACAACACGTATTTTTCGTTTCCAGCACTAGGGTTTATGGTCAAAAAACGGATGAATTGTTAGACGAAAATACGCCTGCAATTCCTGCTGATTTTGGCGGAGAGCGTTTATTAGAGGCTGAAAAGTTATTAAAAAAACAGGCCTACAAGGCAACATCTATACGCCTTTCAGGTATCTATGGCAAAGGCCGTTTATACTTGGTGAATACGGCAAAAGACACCAGCAAGTGGCCAGCAGAAAACAACTGGAGCAACCGTATTCACCGTGATGACGCGGCAGAGTTTATTACGTATTTAGTCGAAAAAGTCACTAAAAACCAGCAAGTTGCAGATTGCTATGTCGTCACCGATGACATTCCAACGCAGCAATATGAGGTATTGACTTGGCTTGCCAAGCAGCAAAACATCGATACTTCCAACATCAAAGTGCCTGTTGCGCAAGGCGGTAAGCGCTTAAATAACCGGCGCATGCGTGACACGGGCTTTCAATTGCAATATCCTAACTATCAAGCGGGCTACAGTGATATTTTAAAGAATTTATCAACTCCGTTATTCCCGCGAAGGCGGGAATCCAGTTAAGATGTTGATAAGCAAAAATTCGGGTCACATGTTAAAAATCATATTCACAGTTTGTTTTCTTATCGCCAGTTTCAGCGCGCAAGCCATTGATAAAGCAAATTTTTCTGCTTGGTTAAGAGATTTTAAGGCAGAAGCAAAAGCAGAACATATTTCGTCCAAAACCATCAAAAACATCTTTAAAAAGGCCAAATATCTACCGGAAGTGATTGTGCTGGATAGAACGCAACCGGAGTTTGTTTCACCCTTTTTGATTTATATCGATAATCGCATAACCCCTAACAAAATAGCGCTTGGCAGGGCGATGCTGCTTGAACACGAAGCGCTTTTAAATCAAGTCGAAACACAATATGGCGTACCAAAAAATATATTGGTCGCATTTTGGGGGCTGGAAACAAATTACGGCGAGAATAAGGGCGATTTTGCTGTACCCTCAAGCCTAATGACACTGGCTTACGATGGTCGTCGTGCCGAGTTTTTCCGCAGCCAGTTATTGGATGCTATGCGCATCGTCGATGCCAAACATAACACCGTTGCGGGCATGCGTGGCTCGTGGGCGGGCGCGATGGGGCACCTGCAATTTATGCCATCCACCTTGCTGCAATACGGCGTAGATGCTGATGGTGACGGCCGTATTAATATTTTGACATCACTGCCGGATGCATTTGCCTCGGCCGCGAATTACCTCGCAAAAACGGGTTGGCATAAAGATGAACCGATGGCGGTAGAAGTAAAATTACCCGCTAGCTTTGATTACGCGCAAGCGCAACTTATCAACAGAAAAAGTGTGGCCGATTGGGTGAAACTAGGAGTGTTTGATATAGAAAATAAAGCTCTGCCAGCGCTGGATAGCGCGGCGATTGTATTGCCACAAGGTTACCAAGGCCCAGCGTTTATGGTGTTCAGCAACTTTGATGTGATTATGAATTGGAATCACTCGGTCAATTACGCGCTATCTGTGGCGCATCTTGCCAATCAGTTTGTGGGTGACAAGCCTATTGTGGCGGGTTTGGAGGCCGAGAGTGAAGCGCTCACTTTCAACGAAATGTGGGCATTGCAAGGCAAGTTGAACGAGCTGGGTTTTGATTGCGGCGCGCCGGATGGCTTTCCCGGCCTTAAAACGCAAGCGGCTATTCGGCAATATCAAGCCAGCAAAAACCTGCCGCAAGATGGCTACGCCAGCCCAAGTTTGTATCAACAACTATTGCGGTCGGAGTAGCAGGGAAGCGGGGTATGGCATGGTTAAAAAAGATATCCTTTTAAATGGTGTTCTGGTTGGCTCTTATGAAGCTAGCGGTGATATGGAAAAAGACGCTAAGGTCGCTCGTGATTTTTTGAGCAAAAAAGGCTTGCTCAAAGGAGTTACTGAAAACGACCAGATGTATGGCGTAGCAAATTCGTTTGCTGAGGTCGCAAACACTATTTATAGCAACCACCTTAGAAAATCTCCGTATAAAGGCAGTAGCACCGTCCCATTTGTTGTAAATGCGGCGTTCAGCATTGAGCTTTACTTAAAAACTATAAACAACACATACGGTAACAAAATAAAGGGGCACAATCCAGCTAAGTTATATGCAAATATACCCAAAGCAGGTAAAGAAATCTTTATCACTGCCTCAAGTGATGTTAGGCCGGGATATCAACTTGAAAATGGTGTAAATATTCACACATGTATTGAGTCGCTAAGCAGTGCTTTCGAAGATTGGCGTTATTTATATGAGAAGAATCGCATTAGTGTAGAGATACAGTCAATCCGATACACTATGAACGTGGCATTTGAGGCTTGTAGTCGTGTGAGAGAGTTTGTTAAAAAAGACAAATAGGTTGAATAGGCTTTTCCACCTTACAAAACATCCATTCATGCTTTCTAATTGCTTGTTTCCATTGGCTCCGCGGGCTATAATACAGGGCTTTCAGGCGGTTAGCTCAGTTGGTTAGAGCGCTTGGTCGACATCCAAGAGGTCAGCAGTTCGAGCCTGCTACTGCCTACCAATTACTAAGAATTTTAAATAGTTTAATAGGATTTGCATGCCCGTAATTCGCTTACCAGATGGCTCACAACGCAGCTTTGATGTGCCTGTTAGCGTGGCCGATGTTGCCATGAATATCGGTGCGGGTCTAGCTAAGGCTGCGCTGGCGGGTAAGGTGAATGGTAAGATTGTCGATACCAGCTATGTGATTGAACAAGATAGCGATTTGGCGATTATTACTGACAAAACTCCAGAAGGTTTAGACATTATTCGCCATTCTACTGCACACCTTTTGGCGTATGCGGTGAAAGAGCTGTTTCCTGATGCACAAGTAACCATCGGCCCTGTGATTGAAAATGGTTTTTACTACGATTTCAGCTATAAACGCGCGTTTACGCCCGAAGACTTGGTTTTAATTGAGCAAAAAATGGCGGAACTGGCTAAAAAAGATGAACCGGTAACGCGTAAAGTATTGCCGCGTGATGAAGCAGTGGCTTATTTTAAAAGTATTGGCGAGCATTACAAGGCCGAGATTATTGCTTCTATTCCAGCTAATGAAGATGTTTCATTGTATTCCGAAGGCGCATTTACCGACTTGTGCCGCGGCCCGCATGTGCCTAATACGGGAAAATTAAAAGCGTTTAAGCTGATGAAGCTGGCAGGTGCTTATTGGCGCGGCGATAGCAATAACGAGATGTTGCAGCGCGTGTATGGAACGGCTTGGCGTAACAAAGAAGAGCTTGATGCGTATTTGTTCCAGCTGGAAGAAGCCGAAAAGCGAGACCACCGCAAATTAGGCAAGCAGCTTGATTATTTCCACATGCAAGACGACGCGCCTGGCATGGTGTTTTGGCATCCGCGCGGTTGGAGCATCTGGCAAGAGATTGAGCAATACATGCGCCAAATGTTCATCGACTATGGCTACCAAGAAGTGCGTACGCCGACAGTGCTGGATAAGACTTTATGGGAGAAATCTGGCCATTGGCAAAATTATCACGACAATATGTTTATCACATCATCTGAAAATCGCGATTACGCGGTGAAGCCGATGAATTGCCCAGGCCACGTGCAGATTTTTAACAGCACACTGCATAGTTATCGTGATTTGCCACTAAGACTCGCAGAATTCGGCTCGTGTCACCGTAATGAGCCATCTGGCGCCTTGCACGGCCTGATGCGCGTGCGCGGCTTTACCCAAGACGACGCGCATATTTTCTGTACCGAAGAACAAGTAGAAGCCGAAGTCGCCGATTTCATCAAAATGCTCTACAAAGCTTATGGCGATTTTGGTTTTAAAGATGTGTTGGTAAAATTATCTACCCGACCGGAAAAGCGCATTGGCACTGACGCAGATTGGGATAGAGCCGAAACTTCACTTGCTAACGCGCTTAAATTAAATGGCTTAGATTTTGATTTACAGCCAGGCGAAGGGGCGTTTTACGGCCCTAAAATTGAATTTACGCTTAAGGATAGTTTAGGCCGTTTATGGCAATGCGGTACCATGCAACTAGACCCCAACTTGCCAGAACGCTTAGGCGCAGAATATGTGACAGAGGATAACTCTAGAAAAAGACCCGTTATGTTGCATCGCGCCATAGTGGGCTCTATGGAGCGTTTTATCGGTATTTTGATTGAAAACTACGCTGGTGCAATGCCACTTTGGTTGGCGCCTGTGCAGGCGATGGTGTTGAATATTTCTGACAATCAAGCCGAATATGTGTTGCAAGTGGTTGAAACATTGAAGAAAAATGGCATCAGATGCGAATATGACTTGAGAAATGAGAAGATTACCTATAAAATACGCGAACATAGCATGCAAAAAATGCCTTACTTGCTTGTGGCGGGTGAGCGTGAGATGCAAGCAGGACATGTGGCCGTGCGTACCAGAAAAGGTGAAGACCTAGGTTCTATGCCAGTAAGCGAGCTGATTGCTCGATTGAAAGCAGAAGTTGAAACTAAGGTTTAAGCTTGTTTGGGCTAGCGCGGTTTAATTTTTTTGAGTTAGGAATAAATGTACCCATTCGCACTAGTGCAGTCGCAGACGCGGCGTAAAAACGAAGACAGTACATTTTCGTACGGCAAGTTTTTACAACAAAGTTTGCGATTGATAATAATGCGAAGGGGATAAAGATAGCACAAGACAAAGATACACGAATTAACGGCGATATTACCGCACCCGAAATTCGTTTGGTGGGCGTAGAAGGCGAACCGCTAGGTATTGTGAGTTTGCAAGAGGCATTTGCTAAAGCAGAAGAAGCCGATATAGATTTGGTAGAAATTGCACCGAATGCAGTGCCACCAGTGTGTAGATTGATGGATTATGGTAAGTTTAAGTATGCTGAAAGTAAACGCCAACATGAACAAAAACTTAAACAAAAACAAGTAGTTATTAAAGAAATTAAGTTTCGCCCAGGTACTGATGATGGCGATTATGCGATTAAATTACGTAATATCATCCGCTTTTTGGGTGAGGGTGATAAAGCCAAAATTACACTACGTTTTAGAGGCCGCGAGATTACGCACCAAGAATTTGGGCTAGCCTTATTAAAACGCGTAGAAGCAGATTTGCAGGAACATGCAGTGGTCGAGCAGTTTCCTAAAATGGAAGGCCGACAAATGGTGATGGTGCTAGCGCCAGCCAAAAAAGTGCCAGTGAAGGCAGTTAAAGAAAAAAGTACTGAAAAGCCGGCAGAAAAAACTGCTGAGAAAAAAGTAGAAAAAGTTGCTGAAAAAGCAGCAACAGAATAAGTAAAGTTTTTGTGAGTGATACGGCTAAAAATGGCATGCCTAGGCACTCTTAACTACTCTTAAGGAGAAAAAAATGCCAAAAATGAAAACAAAGAGCAGCGCCAAAAAGCGCTTTAAGTTCTTAGGAAATGGCAAGGTGAAACGTACGCATTCACATTTGCGCCATATTCTTACCAAGAAAACCACTAAACAAAAACGTAAATTACGTGGTACTTCGATCATCTCACCAACTGACGTCAAACGCGTTCGCGCCATGATGCCAACACGCTAAGGAGACCGATATGCCTAGAGTAAAACGTGGTGTCGTTGCACGCGCAAGACACAAAAAAGTATTAAACGCCGCTAAGGGTTATCGCGGCCGTCGTAAAAACGTTTATCGTGTTGCCAAACAAGCGGTAATGAAAGCGGGTCAATATCAATATCGTGACCGCCGTCAGAAAAAACGCCAGTTCCGTACTTTGTGGATTGCACGTATTAACGCTGGTGCACGTGAGTGTGGCTTAACATATAGCCGCTTTATGAATGGTTTGAAAAAATCAGCGGTAGAAGTGGATCGCAAAGTATTAGCGGACTTAGCGGTGTTTGATAAAGTCGCCTTTGCCAAATTTGTAGAAATTGCAAAAACTGGCTTATCAGCCTAAATTATCCAATTAAAAAGAGAGGCTGCGGCCTCTTTTTTTATGCTTAAATTTTTAAATAAGACCTAATTCAAAGTAAAATGACACATGGCTAATTTAGACTATTTGATCGCAGAAGCGCAAACAGATTTTACAAGTTGCGTGGATATGCCCGCCTTAGAGAATGCAAAAGCTAAATATTTAGGTAAAACTGGCGCGTTGACTGAAGCGTTAAAAGGCTTAGGTAAGTTGTCTACCGAAGAGCGTCCAGCCGCCGGCGCCGCCATTAACGTGGTAAAGCAAGCGATTGAAACCGCTTTAAATGTGCGGCGGGAGGCAATTTTAGGCGCAACACAAGCCAAGCAGTTGGCGGGTGAATCATTAGACGTGACTTTGCCAGCCCGCGCACAATCACAAGGTGGTTTGCATCCTGTGACTTTGACGCTGCAGCGTATTGAGCAATTATTTCATTCGATTGGCTTCGATGTAGCTACAGGCCCTGAGATTGAAACCGATTTTTATAATTTTACCGCGCTTAATATTCCAGAAAATCACCCAGCACGCGCCATGCACGATACGTTTTATGTAGATGAGACAAATGTATTGCGTACACACACTTCGCCCGTGCAAATCCATTACATGGAAAATAAAGCACCGCCGCTTAAAATTATCTCACCAGGCCGTGTGTACCGGGTGGATTCTGACGCGACGCATTCACCCATGTTTCATCAGGTAGAAGGCTTGTGGGTGGATGAGAATGTCAGCTTTGCCAATTTAAAAGGCGTGGTACAGGATTTCTTGCAAAAATTCTTTGAACGTGATGATTTAACTGTTAGATTCCGCCCTTCGTTTTTCCCGTTCACCGAACCGTCTGCCGAGATTGATATGAGCTGGAATGGCGGCTGGCTGGAAATTGGCGGCTGCGGTATGGTACACCCTGAAGTGTTCAAGCACGTGAATATCGATAGCGAAAAATATCGTGGTTTTGCCTTTGGTTTGGGTGTGGAGCGCCTCGCCATGTTGCGCTACGGTGTGAATGATTTACGCCACTTTTTTAATAACGATTTGCATTTTTTGCAGCAATTTAACAAATAAAACAACATGCAATTTTCAGAAAACTGGCTTCGCCAATTTGTTAATCCAAGTCTTGATTCGCAAGCCTTAAGCCACGCGTTGACCATGGCGGGGCTAGAGGTGGAAGAAATGACGCCTGTGGGTAAACCATTTACAAAAGTGGTAATTGGCGAGATTGTCGAAGTAGTTAAACATCCCGATGCGGATCGTTTGCAAGTGTGCAAAGTTAATGTAGGTAATAAGACATTACAGATTGTCTGCGGTGCAAGTAATGCAAGAATTGGCTTAAAAGTGCCTTGTGCCTTAGTGGGTGCAGAATTGCCAGGCATTAGTATTACGCAAGCCAAAGTGCGCGGTGTGGAGTCGTTTGGCATGATGTGCTCTGCTGAAGAGCTTGGCCTGGCAGAGGATGCGAGTGGTTTGTTAGAATTGCCAAGTGACGCTAAAACTGGCCAAGACATACGCGAATATTTAAGCCTGAATGATAATCTGTTTACCTTAAAACTCACACCAAACCGTGCTGATTGCTTAAGTATTTTAGGTGTCGCGCGTGACGTGGCGGCTATTACGGGCACGCCTTTAACTGTACCTGCCGCAATCAAAACGTCTGCACAAACCAGTAAAGAGCAGGCTGTAAAAGTGACTACGCCAGAGGCTTGTCCTGCCTATTATGGGCGGGTGATTGAAGGCGTGAACGCGTTAAGTAAAACGCCAGATTGGATGTTGCGCAACCTTGAGCGTAGCGGTGTGCGTAGCATCTGCGCCATTGTGGATATTACCAATTATGTGTTGTTGGAGCTTGGTCAACCCATGCACGCGTTTGATTTAGCTAAAATCAGGGGTGATATTAATGTGCGGTTTGCGCAAGCTAATGAAAAAATAAAGTTGCTGAATGATACAGAAGTTAAATTAACCAATGATGATTTGGTAATTACCGATAACAGTGGCGCGATTGCGTTGGCGGGCATTATGGGTGGCGAACTAACTTCAGTCACCGATACTACCACCTCAATATTTTTAGAAAGCGCATTTTTTACGCCAGATGTGATTGCTGGCAAAGCGCGCCGATTGGGCTTAAACACAGATTCGTCTTATCGATTTGAACGTGGCGTGGATTTTGGCAATACCAAACAAGCGCTAGAGCGTGCTACAGCTTTAATTTTAGAGATTTGCGGTGGTAAAGCGGGTGGAATTACCGAAGTCGTGAGCAAGTTACCTGTGCGAAATATTGTGAATTTGCGCTATGCACGCTTGATTTCAGTGCTGGGCATTGAAATTCCGCAAAAAACGATCGGCACATTACTAAAACAATTGGGTTTTGAATATAGCGAAACCGCTGCAGGTTTTGCGGTAAAAGTGCTCACTTATAGGTTCGACATCGCGTGCGAGGAAGATTTAATCGAGGAAATCGCGCGTCTGCATGGTTACGATAAAATCCTTGCGATTATACCGACTGCTAATTTGAATATTTTGGCAGCGGGAGAGACCGCATGGAATAAGGCTTCCATGGCAGCTGTTTTGCAAAATCAAGGTTATCAAGAAGTGGTCACTTATAGCTTTGTAGATGAAAGTTGGGAGCGCGATTTGATGGGTAATGCAAACCCAATCAAGCTGAAAAACCCCATCGCCAGTAACATGAGCGTGATGCGCAGCGGCTTGTGGGGCGGTTTGCTGGATGCACTGGTATACAATTTAAATCGTAAACAAGAGCGCGCAATGTTGTTTGAGGTGGGTGCGAGCTATTTTGCCGAGAAGAAAAGTTATCGCGAGCAAACGCAAGTTTCAGGCTTATGTTACGGTGAAGTGCAGCCAGAGCAATGGGGTGCTAAGGCGCGTGATGTAGATTTTTACGATGTAAAAGCCACTGTAGATGCCTTAATGAAAAACCAAGCGGAGTATCGAGCAGATGTACATCCAGCCTTGCATCCTGGGCAATCTGCTCGCGTTTATTTACATAATAAACCAATCGGCTGGCTGGGTAAGTTACACCCAAAATGGCAGCAGCACTATAGTCTGCCAAAAAATGCGGTTTTGTTTGAGTTGGCGGTTGAATTACTTATGAAAACCAAGTTGACAAAATACCAAGAGGTATCCAAATTTTTGCCAATGCGTCGTGATATTGCCATTGTGGTAGATGCAAATTTACCCGTTCAGACTATTGTAAATGCTGTGCATAAAGCTAGAATTCCACTGTTGCATCAGATACAACTTTTTGATGTTTACCAAGGAAAAGGTATCGCAGAAAATAAAAAAAGCCTTGCATTTCTTGTACTTATGCAAGATACTCATAAAACTTTGTTGGATATTGAAGCAGAAGCAGCAATGGCCGAACTGCTTAAATTGCTGGAAAAACAATTCGGCGCATCGTTACGCAATTAGGCTGTAATTTAGAATAAGTATTAAAAAGCTCAGGGGATTTGCATGACATTAACAAAGGCGGATTTGGCCGATTTATTATTTGAGCAAGTGGGCTTAAATAAACGTGAGGCGAAAGACATGGTGGAAGCGTTTTTTGAAGAAGTGCGCACCGCGTTGGAAACAGGCGATAGTGTGAAATTATCAGGTTTTGGCAATTTTGAATTGCGCAAAAAATCTGAGCGCCCAGGCCGCAATCCAAAGACAGGCGAAGAAATACCAATTACAGCGCGTCGCGTGGTGACCTTTCATGCCAGTCAAAAATTAAAAGGCAAAGTAGAAGAGCACTACGCTTAAGGCTTTGTAAATTAAAATCATGTTAGACCCGTCCGCAAAAATGCAATTACCACCTATCCCCGCCAAACGGTACTTTACCATTGGCGAGGTAAGTGAGTTATGTGGTGTAAAACCACATGTGTTGCGCTATTGGGAGCAGGAATTCACCCAGCTGAAACCGGTAAAACGTCGTGGCAATCGCCGTTATTATCAGCATCATGAAGTATTACTGATCCGCAAAATTCGCGAGTTGCTCTATGAACAGGGGTTTACCATTAGCGGCGCACGTAATCGCTTAGATGGTGCGGAAGACAAATTAGAAACTGCAGTTATACCGCAAATAAGCCCTCAAAATACACGCATACAATCGGAATCAGCGAATGATTTTGATTTCTTTACGTTTAAAAAAGAAATAGGCGAAGTCATACAATTACTTCGCGCGTAAGCGCGCTTTTGGCCGACTTAAGTTCACTCTGGCCGCTATTTATCGTTTCTCAGTTTTAATTCAATTGTGCTAATCAGCGCCAAGTACTTTTGATTTATAATGCAGCCTCGTTGCTATCAATGGCAATCTGGTTCGGGGCGTAGCGCAGCCTGGTAGCGTACATGCCTGGGGGGCATGGGGTCGCAGGTTCGAATCCTGCCGTCCCGACCAATAAACAAGCCATTCTTAATAGATAGGCTTTTTTATTTAACCATGACGTAGCTGATTCGTAGCTAACGTACCCTTACCAGTTTCAAACTTTCCTGAAACGCGCTCAACATACTCTGCTAAATGGTCAGCAGATAGATGCGCGTACTTTTGCACCATATCATAATCAGCCCAACCACCTAGCTCTTTTAGTACTGCCAAAGGCGTACCATTCTGCACATGCCAACTAGCCCAAGTATGGCGTAAATCATGCCATCTAAAGTTAGTTATTCGAGCACGTACCAGCGCAGCACGCCATGCCTTTGTGTTGATTTGGTTTACCTTATTGCCTCGATACGTAAAAACATGCGTAGGATGCTTAAACAACTCTCCACGCAGTACTTCTACCGCTTCACTTGATAAAGGGACAGGTATTGCTTTGCCACCCTTAGCTTGGTCA
>JADGRO010000024.1 GCA_017880905.1 Methylotenera sp. | reverse complement strand
TGGACAAATTTATCTAGAACGCTGCTTTTTTGGGCAGCGTTTATTCTCACGCGTCCGCTAGGTGCGGTGGTGGGCGATTTTCTTGATAAACCAATAAGTAAGGGAGGCCTCGATTTGAGCCGTTATACGGCATCTGCGATGCTTTTCGTTGTAATTATTGCTTGTATTGTCTTTTTCCCCCAGCGAGCGGCAAAAGGTTCTAGGCATTGAAACAAAAATTTTTAACGGTTAAATTTAAGGAAATGGATAATTCAAAATGACTGTAGAGAAAAACAAAAAATTGAAGCTTTTTTTTGGCTTTTTGGTGGTTGCCAATACGCTATTATTTTTGGCGATGGCTTATTTTCACATGCTTAGCACCGACCTAAAAGCAGCAGTATTTGTAGATTTTTGGGGCAGATTTACCGTGTATTCCATGTGGTTTATTGGCTTTGTGTTATATATTAAATATATTTCGCCAATTAAGAGTTTAAGAAATCTAGTATTACTTCTGATAAGCCTCAATATTCCATTTTTCTTGCTTATGGCGTATTTCGACAAAATTAGTAATACACCCGACACGATTGTATTTGTAGATTTTTGGGGCAGAATAACCGTGTATTCACTTTGGGTGCTTTGCTATGAAGCGTATAAAAAATATGTGCAGTAAAAATAAGCTTAGGAATATTAAAAGAATGGTTTAAGCAATGGAACGTTGGGTTTTATATGCAATTATTTCAATGCTATTCGCAGGCTTTACATCAGTTGTCGCCAAGCAAGGATTGGCGGGCATTTCGGCTGAATTAGGCCTTACAGTACGCACCATTTTTGTATGTGTATTTGTGCTGATATTTGCGGCGCTCACGGTCGCGCCTGCTGAAATAAAATCGCTACAAAAAGTGAATTATACTTGGCTTGCACTTTCCGCTATTACCACCGCTGGCTCATGGATTTTTTACTACAAAGCCCTTAAAGTCGGCGATGTTGCCACGGTTGCGCTCATTGATAAAGGTAGCGTGGTTATTGCCATATTGCTCGCTTGGTGGCTACTTAAAGAGACAATTACCTTGCGCATTGTGTTAGGCACATTGCTGATTGTGGCAGGTCTGTTCGTCATCGCCAAAAAGTAGTAGTTCTTAATTCCATAAAAAATTCACATACTGATTCTTGACATTTTTAACTTAACAATGTTAAATTAACATCGTTAAGTTATGGTATTGACCCCGCTGGGGGGGGGTAAACCCTAATACGCAATTAATGGGAGAAACTTCATGGAGTATGCACTGATTACAGGCGCGTCAAGTGGAATAGGGTTTGAGTTAGCAAACATCATGGCTGAAAATGGTCACCATTTGATTTTGGTTGCACGTAGAGAAGCGGCCTTGCAGGATTTAAAAAACCATTTAGAAAAATCATATCAGGCTACGGTCGAAATCGTTGCAATGGATTTATCAAAGCCAGGGCAAGCAAAGGCTCTACATGAGCATTGTGTTAATCATCGGATGAGGGTGAATTGCTTAATTAATAATGCGGGTTACGGTGATTATGGCAAGTTTGACTTGAGCAAACTAGAAATTTATCAAAATATGCTGCAACTCAACATTGTGGCCTTAACAGAATTAACGGCGCTATTTTTAGACGAGATGAAAAAACGTAAATCTGGGCGCATATTGAATGTAGGCTCTCTTGCTGCATTCCAGCCCGGCCCTAATCTGGCGGTTTATGCGGCAACCAAAGCCTACACCATGCAATTTACCGAAGCGCTTAACTACGAGTTGCGAGGTACAGGGGTGACCGTTACCTTGCTTAGTCCTGGTATTACAGAAACCGGGTTTTTCGCTCGTTCTCACATGGGTGTTGCAGCTATTGTAAAAAACGGACTTATGGATGCTCGCACTGTGGCAATGGCTGGTTACCAAGCCATGATGGTAGGCAAGCTCAACGTCATCCCCGGCTGGAAGAACAAAATATTGGCATTTGGCAGCAAAACCATGCCATCACGCGAAGGCTTGCTACGTATCGCCGCAGCCATATTCAAGGATACTTCAGCCACACATTAGGTAAACACATGCCGCCAAAGCCAAAAACAGAAGCAGAGCGTCAACAGCTGCGCACACTGATTATTGATGTGGCGCGTGAGCTATTTGTGTCGCGTGGTGTGGATGCCGTGACCATGCGCGAAGTCGCTAAGCGCATTGGCTATTCTGCCACCAGCATTTATTTGCATTTTGCCGATAAAGAAGCCGTATTACGGACGATTTTGGATACAGATATGTTAGCGTTAGCAACTAGCTTAAAAGACATTTTGCGAATTGCTGATCCTATCGAACGTATGTATGCTTTGGGTCATGGTTATGCAGAGTTTGCGTTAACTCACCCCAATCATTACCGCTTGATGTTCATGGCTGAGCGTACACCATGCGACCCAGAACAATCTAGTTTGCAACAAAATAATGCCGAACAAGATGCGTATTTTCAACTAAAAACCGTTGTAAACGAGGTGTACGTGGCTGGCTATTTTAGAGCAGATTTACAAGATGCCGATTTGATTGCTCAAACCATTTGGGCGGGCATGCACGGTGTGTGCTCGCTGCAAATCAATATGGCTGAGGATAAATGGGTACATTGGAGCGACATTTCAGCACGGTTGCAATTAATGCAGCAAGTCATGATGCGTGGACTTTTGAAAGAATAACATGAAGAAAATAATGATTTTTTAGCATCGAGTATTCTGTTATCTGCTTGCCAAAAACCTGTGGAACCGCCTCCACCGCCCCGTCCAGCTTTGGTTATTGTTGTAGGTAAAACGTCTGCCAATAACGCTATGGTGCTGGTGGGCGAAGTGAAGTCACGCTTTGAATCCAACCAGGGATTTAGAATTAAAGGCAAAATTATTGAGCGTAAAGTGGATGTAGGCAGTTTGGTTAAAAAAGGTCAAGTACTTGTTCGTTTGGATGCAGCTGACACTAACTTAAGCGCCGCTGCGGCTACAGCCGATGTACGTGCCGCAGAAGCAAGTAATGCACTCGCCAAGGCTGAAGTTGAACGGCAACGGCAACTGGTCGATAAAAAATTTATTTCACAATCGGCTTTAGATAAATCTGAGGCAGAACTTAAAACTGCCGATGCCCGTGTCAGCCAAGCCAAAGCGCAGGCAGCGGTTTCAGGCAATCAGTCGCGCTATACCGCTCTTATGGCCGATCGCGATGGCGTAGTGACGCAAATCCGCGCCGAGCCAGGCCAAGTGGTGGATACTGGCGAGATAATTGCTCAAATTGTGGATACCAAGCAAATTGAAGTGCTGGTGGCGGTGCCTGAATCGCGCATGGCCGGGTTGAAAGTGGGCGACACTGCCACGGTAAAGTTGTGGGCAGATCGCGAAAAAACATACACAGGGAAAGTGCGTGAGATAGCGCCAGAGGCTACTTCAGCAACGCGTGCGTTTGATGTGCGGGTTGCGCTTAAAGATGCCGATGAAGCAGTCAAACTGGGCATGACAGCGGGTGTGCGGTTTGCCCAAATAGAAGAGGATGAAATCATTATTCCAACTAGCGCGCTCACACAGATCTATGGCAAGAACAGTGTTTGGGTGATTGATAAAAATGGGTTTGCTAATCCGCGCGAAGTCACTGCCGGCCAATATACTGAAAATGGTGTGATGATTACAAGCGGTTTGCAAGCGGGTGAAATGGTGACGATTGCAGGTGTGCATACGCTACTAAAAGGTCAAAAAGTACAACCAAAATTTGAGGCTGCACAGTGAATCAGCCACCGGCAGAAAAATCGCGCTTTAATCTTTCTGAATGGGCGCTTAACCATCAAACCTTAGTGTTGTATCTCATGCTGATGTTAACTATCTCTGGTTTGCTAGCATATACCAAGCTCGGGCAATCGGAAGACCCACACTTTACCTTTAAAGTAATGCTGGTGCGCACTAGCTGGCCGGGTGCAAGCGCGGTTGAGGTTGAGCAGCAAATTACTGATAAGCTAGAGAAAAAACTTCAAGAAGTGCCGCACATAGATTACAGCAGAAGCTATTCTCGACCCGGCGAATCGATGATTTTTATTATCATTAAAGACGATACTTTTTCTAAAGAAATCCCAGAAATTTGGTATCAAGTACGCAAAAAAATTGGCGATATTAGAAATACACTTCCAAATAACATCGAAAGTCTCACTTTTAATGATGAGTTTAGTGATGTTTATGGCAGCATGTACGCACTTACAGGTGATGGCTTTGATAATTTTGCACTCAAAAAACAGGCAGAAATAATTCGTTCAGAGCTTTTAAAAACACCAGATGTGGCAAAAGTAGATTTTTTTGGTGAGCAAAAACAGCGTATTTATATCGAGTTTTCTAACGCTAAACTGGCAACCATCGGCATAAGTCCTACTGAGCTTATCAATATTCTTCAGACACAAAATGCCGTAGTGAGAGGCGGAACCTACGAATCGCCCAGAGAGCGCATCCGTATTGATGTTTCTGGCAGATACAACACGCTAGAAGAGCTAAGAGAATTACGTTTGCGCGCGAAAAGCCAAGATTTTAAATTAAGCGATGTGGCGCGCGTATATCGTGGATACGAAGACCCGCCGCACGACACGGTGCGCTATAACGGCGATGAAACGCTATTGCTGGGTGTAAGCATGAAACAAGGCGGCGATGTGATTGCGCTTGGTCATGCGCTGGATGAAAAAATAGCTAGAATTCAACAAAGCTTGCCGGTGGGTTTGAGTTTTAATACTGTAACATCGCAGCCAAAAATTGTGGCACGTTCGGTTAATGATTTTGTACATTCACTGGCTGAGGCTTTAGTGATTGTATTGGGCGTCAGCCTGCTATCACTGGGTTTGCGCACTGGCATTGTGGTAGCGATATCGATTCCTGTAGTATTGGCTGCAACATTTTTGGTGATGAATTCGCTCGATATTGGCTTGCATAAAATCTCGCTAGGTGCGCTGATATTGGCGCTTGGGCTGTTGGTGGATGACGCGATTATTGCAGTTGAAATGATGTCATCCAAAATGGAACAAGGTTGGGATAGAGTCAAAGCGGCTTCGTTTGCTTATAGCTCAACCGCCATGCCCATGCTGACTGGTACTTTGGTCACAGTGGCAGGTTTTTTGCCGATAGCCACGGCAGCTTCTTCCACAGGCGAATATACGCGTTCAATCTTTCAGGTTTCCGCCATTGCACTCGTTATTTCATGGTTTGCAGCGGTGATTTTTGTGCCTTATTTAGGCTATCACTTGTTGCCAGATTATGCGCATGCGCCCAAGCCTTCAAAAATCATGATGTGGTTGAAATCCAGGCTGGGATTGGTTGAAACGGTTGATGACAATCATCATCACGATATTTATAACACCAAGTTTTATCGTGGGTTTCGTCAAGTGGTTACCACTTGTGTGCGCTATCGCAAAACAGTGATTGCTATCACTTTAATCATGTTTGCGCTGTCTATTTTTGCTTTTGGCAAAGTGCAACAGCAGTTTTTCCCTGACTCTACTCGGCTTGAGTTGATGGTCGATTTGCGACTGGCGGAAGGCGCTTCTTACCAAGCGACCAATGCCGAAGTGAAAAAGCTTGAAAATTGGTTGCAAATTTGGAACAAGCAACATCAAGGCGTCGATAATTTTGTGGTCTATATTGGCACCGGCAGTCCGCGCTACTACTTGCCTTTGGATATTCAGTTAGCACATCGTGGTTTTGCGCAATTTGTAATTTTGAGCAAAGATTTGAAAGCGCGCGAGGCTTTGCGTAGCGACCTACTTAAGTTATTTGAGAATGATTTTCCTGATTTGCGCGCTTCTGTATTGCGGCTAGAAAACGGCCCGCCGGTGGGTTTTCCGGTGCAGTTTCGTGTTGGCGGAAACGACATTCCTAAAATTCGCGAAATCTCTCACAAAATTGCTGCTATCATGCGTGCCAACCACAATTTGACGAATGTACAACTAAGCTGGGAAGAGCCCAGTAAAGTGATGAAAGTATCCATAGATCAAGCTAAAGCACGCTTGCTGGGCGTCAGCTCGGTGGAGATTGCCAATATCCTTAATGGTGCGATGAGTGAGCTATACATTACCGAATTTAGAGAAGGTATAGAGCGCATTGATTTGGTGGTGCGCGGCGCAGAATTTGAGCGCACCAAGCTTTCACGTTTGCCAAATTTGATGATTAGCATACAAAGTGGCACCAGTGTGCCACTATCACAGATAGCCACAATCACTTCAGAATTTGAAGAAGGCGTGATTTGGCGGCGCAATCGTGAGCCCTCTATTATAGTGCGCGCAAATCTGCGAGGTAGCATGCAAGCTCCCGTAGCGTCAGCACAAATTGAAGAGAAATTGAGCGAAATTAAAACCAATTTACCTTTAGGAATCTCAGTAGAAACCGGTGGCGCGACTGAAGAATCGGCCAAAGGTGGCGCTTCCGTTGCTAAAGGTGCGCCATTGTTTTTGGTAGTTGTGGTGACTTTACTTATTTTGCAATTACAAAGTTTTTCGCGCGTATTTTTGGTGTTGCTAACAGCACCTTTGGGTTTAATTGGGGTCACAGTGGCGTTGCTGCTGTTTGATAAGCCTTTTGGCTTTGTGGCCATGCTGGGCACCATTGCGTTATCGGGCATGATTATGCGTAATTCGGTGATTTTGGTAGATCAAATTGACCAAGATAAAGCTTCCGGTTTAGCACCATGGCAAGCGATTGTGGAATCGACTATACGTCGATTTAGGCCGATTGTATTAACAGCCGCCGCGGCTATTCTAGCGATGATACCGTTGACCCAAAGCGTGTTCTTTGGGCCGATGGCGGTAGCGATTATGGGTGGTTTAGCCGTGGCGACCTTACTAACCGTGTTGTTTTTACCCGCTTTATACGCTGCTTGGTTCAGGGTAAAAGTACCACAAACGATTGAGAAGTGAACATTAAAAGATTGCTTAATTTCGCTTTGTATAACAAGGCCATACGCTATAATCGCTAGAATTATTAGGAGTAAAATTTGTAATG
>JADGRO010000023.1 GCA_017880905.1 Methylotenera sp. | reverse complement strand
CGCTTTTTGTTTTCGCTTTTTGATTTTGCTTTTTATATACATAAGGTACAAGTGTACCGCTCCAATTTTCGTGAGATATTGTTGTGAATTTAAATTCTGTTTCAGATATGGTTGTTTTGATAGCATCAATTTTATTTTCATCGCCAACAACAGTTGTGTAATACCCAGTCCTTACTATATCAATAGTACCACCTGTTTTAGGAATGTTTGGATTCCAAACAAAGGAGTTTTCGATAAAAACATTTTCTTCTCTTGGTATTCTTCCGGCATCAAGCATGCCTTTATAGCGCACAGTAAGGTTTTCTCCGTCCACTAGTATAATTGTTTTATATTGCATAAAACCCTAACTTAAAATAGTCCTCAAAATAAGAACTTAATCTATTCTTTGGGCAGGTGTATAAAATATTAAAATTTAGCATTGGCTCATTTCCCTGCATCTGCTGGCGCATCTACATTCTCAGTTGCTTTCGCTTTTTCAGCGGTCAGCGCTTGAGCATTATTCAAGTCGTTGGTAGCTTTATCGATAATGGTTTTAGGAATAGCGCCCACCTCGGCCGAGGCTTTCTTTTCTTGTTCGCAGGCAGTAAGTGTAAGGGCAAACATTGCACAAACCAGTAATAATTTAACCAGTGTTTTAAACATAGCATTCTCCCAAATTATGATGCAATCCAATTGCCCGATTTCCCACCATGTTTTGCCAGCAGCTTAATCTCACACATCACCATGCCTCTATCTGCCGCTTTGCACATATCGTAAATCGTCAGCAAGCCCACACTTACGGCGGTTAGCGCTTCCATCTCCACGCCGGTTTGGCCTGTGGTTTCGGTGGTGGCAGTGCAGATGATAGATGTATCCTTTTCATCCACTTCAAACGTTATGCTGACTCTCGTTAAAGCAATTGGGTGACACAGTGGAATTAACTCGGAAGTTTTTTTACTGGCCTGAATCGCTGCAATGCGCGCCACACCTAGCACATCGCCTTTTTTGGCATCACCCTGTTGAATGAGTTTTAGCGTAGTGGGTAACATTTTAATCACGCCGCTGGCAACCGCTCTGCGCTTGGTCTGTGGCTTATTGCCTACATCAACCATGTGCGCTTGGCCGCTAGTATCGAAATGACTCAATTTGCCCATACATTCTTTCTATTCATCATTTGGTGTGAACTCACACCCTAAAGTAGCTATCATAACAATAATGAAATTAAAAACGATACTTTTAGCGATTTTACTGGCCGCAAATAGTGTTTTTGCGGCAACTGCTACCGAGCCTGCAAACTCTAATTCAAGTTTATCGGGCAAGCCGTATTCAAACCCAGCCAATTTAGATACCAGCTTGCCCGATTTGGGCGATTCCTCGCAAACCGTGCTAACGCCGCAGGATGAACAGCGCATTGGCGAGCAGATTATGCGCGATGTGGCGGTGAGCGACGAGGTGGTGCAGGATATTGAAGTGATTGATTACCTCAATACACTAGGTAATAGGTTGGTTGCGGCTAGCCCGGATAAAGAGCAGAAGTTTAACTTTTTTGTGGTGCAAGATAACTCGATTAACGCTTTTGCCGTGCCTGGCGGGGTGATTGGCGTGCATACAGGGCTTATTTTAGCCACCAATAGCGAATCGGAACTCGCCAGCGTGCTAGGTCACGAAATCGGCCATGTAACGCAGCACCACATGGCACGCATGTTGGCGCAACAAAAAAATGACATATTTAAAGATATTGGCGGTATTGCATTGGCATTATTGGCGGCGCGCGCTAACCCGGGGTTAGCTAGCGGTGCACTAGCAACTGCGTCTGCAGCATCAGTACAGCGCCAATTAGATTACACGCGCGAACACGAGCGCGAGGCAGACCGTGTGGGCTTGAGCATATTGGATGCAGCAGGTTTTGATGTGCGTGCCATGCCGGCATTTTTTACTAGTTTGCAGCAAGGCACTCGCTTTACAGAAGGCACCGCGCCAAGTTTTTTACGCACACACCCACTTACGTCAGAACGTATTGCAGATATGGCCAATCGCGTGGAAAAAATGCCTTATAAGCAAGTGCAGGATAGCTTAGATTTTCAGCTAATACGCACTAAATTGCGTGCATCCAATGGTTTGGCGCAAGATGCAATAGATTTATTTCAAAACAATATCAAAGAACACCGTTTTGCCAATGAAACGGCTGAACATTATGGTCTAGCGGTAGCAATGCTACGTAAAAATGATTTAACTGGCGCCACCAACCAAATACAGTGGCTAAGAAAAAATGCGCCAAAAAATGCGATTATTGAGAGCCTGTCTGCGCGGATAGAAGTAGTACGCAATAATCCACAAGCCGCTGCCAGCCAATATGCCAAAGCGTTAGCACTGTTTCCTAATCATCGCGCGCTTATTTACGGGTATTCTGAGCATTTTTTGGCAATAAATCAGCCGGATAACGCTATCAAGCTGGTGCAAGATAAACAGGCGCTGTATCCCAACGATGCCTATTTTTATGATATTTTGGCAAAGGCTTACACTGCGAAAAACAAAAATTTATTGCGCTTTCAGGCGCAAGGCGAATCGTATTTTCGGCAATATAATTTACAAAAAGCCATAGAACAGATGGAATTTGCGACAAAAGCCAAAGATGGCAATTTTTATGAGCATTCGATTGTAGAGGCGCGCTTAAAAGAGTTGCACCGCTTGCAAGAAAATGAAAAACTTGCTGACAAGAGATTAAGTTGATGCAACGCAGAGAATTTTTAAAACTCTTAACAGGTGCCATTGCGGCAATAATGCTGCCTATCAACGCGCTAGCTGCTGTGTGGAATAAAGCCGCATTTGAAGCCAATAAACTTGCTGATGCTGAAAAAGGCTTGGCGGTTGATAGCGAAACTTCCAGTAAAGAAATAGAAATTATCGCTCCGGATCGCGCTGAAAATGGTGCCATTGTGCAGATTGAAATCACTAGCCGTATCCCCAATACCGAGAGCATTAGCGTGCTTGTGGAGCATAACCCAACGGTACTGATTGGCAATTTCGTATTTAGTAATGGCGCGCTGCCTTATCTAGTAACGCGTATCAAAATGGCCGAAACATCTGACATCAAAATTATTGTAAAAGCAGGTGACAGCTATTTTACGGCTTCAAAAAATGTGGTTGTGCTTGAAAACGGCTGTGGTTAAAGGACACGCTTAATGGAAGCGAATATGAAAATGCGCGCCAAGTTGACTGGTTATATCACAGAGGTGAAAGTGATTATCAGCCACCCGATGGACACTGGCCGCAAAAAAGATGATTTTGGCCAGCTCATTCCTGTGCACTTTATTCAGCTGGTTACCGCGACATTAAACGATAAACCCGTGCTAGAGATGCAATGGGGCACGGGTATATCAAAAAATCCGTATCTCACTTTCCGCATCAAAGGCGCAAAAGTGAATGACAAAATTGCCGTGAACTGGGTGGATAATTTGGGTAAAACGGGCTCGGGCGATATTTTAGTGATGGCTAGCTAAACTTAAAGCCACCGCTTCAGCCACTTTAATCCCATCCACGCCTGCCGACAATATGCCCCCTGCGTAACCCGCGCCTTCGCCGCATGGATACAAACCTTTGGTGTTGATACTTTGCAATGTTTCGTCATCTCGTTTAATGCGGATAGGGCTTGAGGTGCGCGTTTCAACGCCTGTGAGTATGCCATCGGGCAAATCAAAACCCTTAATCTGTTTCGCAAAAGCAGGAATCGCCTCGTGAATCGCACTAATGGCGAACTCGGGCAAAGCAGTGTTTAAGTTTGTTAAATGTACGCCCGGCGTATAAGAAGGCAGCACTTCACCAAATTTAGTTGAAGCAACATTGGCTAGAAAATCCCCAATCAATTGCCCGGGAGCCTCGTAGTTACTGCCTCCCAGCGTATAGGCTTTTGCTTCCAATTCACGTTGTAATTGCATGCCAGCAAGCGGGTGCGCTGGATAATCCACTTCAGGTGTAATGCCCACGACGACACCAGCATTGGCGTTGCGCTCGTTGCGCGAGTATTGGCTCATGCCATTGGTGACCACGCAACCTTTTTCCGACGCAGCCGCGACAACTGTGCCGCCCGGGCACATGCAAAAGCTATACACGCTGCGGCCATTGCTGGCATGGTGCACCAGCCTGTAATCCGCCGCGCCTAGCTTGGTGAGCAAGTCTTCACTATAGTTTTTTCCGTAGCGTGCTTTATCGATAAGGCTTTGCGGGTGCTCAACGCGAAAGCCAATGGAAAATGGCTTGGCCTCAACATAAATGCCTTTTTTGTGAATCATTTCAAAGGTGTCACGCGCACTATGGCCTACAGCCAAAACCAAGTGATTCGTCGCAATGCGCTCGCCGCTAGCCAGTACCACAGCTTGCACAGTATTATTCTCAATTTCGATATCTTCAACCCGACTTTCAAAGCGTATTTCGCCACCCAAACTGATAATGGTTTTACGCATTTCTTCTACCATGCCCACCAATCTAAAGGTGCCAATGTGTGGGTGGCTTACATACATAATCTCTTCCTGTGCGCCGGCTTTTACAAATTCCTGCAGCACCTTGCGACCGTAATGTTTGGGGTCTTTAATCTGGCTATAGAGCTTGCCGTCAGAGAACGTGCCGGCGCCACCCTCACCAAATTGCACGTTGGATTCCGGGTTGAGTTTACTTTTGCGCCAAAAATCCCAAGTGTCTTTGGTGCGCTCACGCACCGCTTTGCCACGCTCTAGTACCAGCGGCTTAAAGCCAGATTGTGCCAGAATGAGTGCAGCAAAAATACCTGCCGGACCAAAACCGACTACAATTGGGCGAGGCTTATTTGAGTCATCATTTTTCGCTACAAAGCGATAATTGATATCTGGTGCGGGTTTTACATGTGGGTCTTTGGCGAACTTGGCTAAAATTTTTGCTTCATTTTTAACTTCGCAATCGAGCGTATACACCAATAAAACAGCATTTGGCTTACGTGCATCAACGCCGCGTTTGAAGATGGAAAATGTAACTAGATCAGCTGCGCTAATCGCCAGTTTATTAATCACAGCGGCGATAATTTCGGTATCCGTGTGGCCTTTATCCGTTGCGGTGGACAAAGGCAGTTTGATTTCAGTGATTCTAATCATTAAAGTGCTAAATTTAATTGCAGCAATTTGCGTAACATTGGTACAGTCACTGGTTTTTTCTCAATGAGTGACCACTCGTCGAGCGCATCTAAAGTTGCCATTAAAGTGGGTAAATCGCGACGCAAATAGCGCAAACAGTAATCAACGACTTCATTAGGCAAATTCATGCCGCGCTCTTTGGCGTGTTGTTTTAAGGCTTGCGCTTTTTCATCATCATTGAGCGGATGCAGCTGATACACTAACCCCCAAGCAAGACGCGTGGCAAGGTCGTCGCGCAGACCCATCTGAGTAGGGGTGTGCAAACCAGCGGTAATCAATATGCCATCTTCAGCTTTTATTTGGTTGTAAGTGTTAAATAATTCGATTTGTGCATCGTTATTGAGTAAATGTACGTCATCCACTACCCGTGCCCCTATTGCCTCACAGGCCGATAACAAATGACTTTTCCCACTACCTTTTTCACCCCATAAATAAATAAAACTTGGCTGGCCGTGGCCGCCGACAGCACCGTAAAGACTAGCCAGTCCTTCGGCATTACGGCCTGCCACAAAGTTTTGCAGCGATGGTGCAGCGGCTGGTTTGATATCTAGTAGAAGTTGCTTCATGCCGCACTATTTTAGATAGGCATCGCTACCCAAATAACTATTTTTGGTGTGGCGCAAACCCACTGCAATTGCTGCGCTTGCGGGCAAGGCGAGCAATACGCCCGCAAAACCAAATAACTGGCCGCCTGCAAGCAATGCAAAAATCACGATAACGGGATGCAATCCGATACGATGTCCGACGAGTTTTGGCGTGAGTACCATGCCTTCAAGTAATTGACCGAGCCCAAATACCACCAAAACGGGAATGATTTGGCCAAAACTGGTAAATTGCAGTGCTGCTACAAGCAGTGCCAATACTATGCCTGTGGTGATGCCTAAATAGGGTACAAAACCCAATAAGCCAGCGATTAGACCAATTGGCAACGCCATATCAAGCCCCGCAAGCCAAAGCCCAAGTGCGTAAAATAAGCTCATCGCAAGCATGACAGTCAATTGCCCACGTAAAAATTCGGCTAACACCTGGTTAATTTCACGAGCAATGCTTGTGGCTTCATCATACCAATCGCGCGGTATGAGTTGGCTAATGCTGGACACAAAGCCATCCCAGTCGCGCAATAAATAAAATAACACGACAGGTAATAAAAGAATATTTGCGACTAACCCGATTAAAGCCATACCGTGGCTGCCCGCGCTTTTAAGTACATCACCAAACATACTGCCTGCTGTTTTCCAATTTTTGGTGATAATTTCTTGAATTTTTGCGCTGTCTACATCGAAGTGAATACCGAATTTGGTGTGTAGCCAAGGTTCAATCGAATCGCGCAGGCGTCCGATAAAGGCAGGAAGTCGCTCAGCAATGAGCGCAGATTCTTTTTGTAATAACGGAATCAATATTAAAAATAATAAAAAAAACATACCGAATATGGTGAGCATCACAAGCATAGTAGCGAACGTGCGGCCAAGTTTGAAATTGCTTACGCCGTAACTGCTAAGCTTATCAACAAGCGGATCGCAGATATAAGCTAAAATCGCAGCAATTAAAAATGGCGTGAGCACAGGTAGCAGCAGATAAATAAAAAATACAAACACCGCTACTAAAATTAACCAGCGATTAGCTACAAAAAAATTATGGCTCGTGTGATTTCGCGCGTTGTTTTTTGGTTGATTAGGCATAGTGCGTTAAAATAATAACTTAGCAAATTATACTTAAATAAACCTTCAACGTTATAAATAAACTCAAGATTTAGAAGCGAGCCCAGTTTTGATAAAAAATTCAACAGATAAAACTCCCATTAGTTATCGCGACGCGGGTGTGGATATTGAAGCGGGAGACGCATTGGTTGAGCTAATCAAGCCTTTCGCAAAGCGCACCATGCGGCCAGAGGTGCTCGGAGGAATCGGTGGATTTGGCTCACTGTTTGCGGTGCCAAAAAAGTTTAAAGAGCCGATTTTAGTTTCGGGTACCGACGGTGTGGGCACCAAGTTAAAGCTGGCATTCGAACTGAATAAGCACGACACAGTGGGCATCGATTTGGTCGCCATGAGTGTCAACGACGTATTGGTACAAGGTGCTGAGCCATTATTTTTTCTCGATTATTTTGCCTGTGGCAAGCTGGAAGTAGGCGTGGCCGCACAAGTAATTAAAGGCATTGCTGAAGGCTGCGAACAATCTGGTTGTGCGCTGGTGGGCGGTGAAACTGCCGAGATGCCAGGCATGTACCCGGCGGGTGAATATGATTTAGCGGGCTTTGCGGTGGGTTGCGTGGATAAAGCTAATATCATTGATGGCAGCACGATTAAAGTGGGCGATGTGGTGCTGGGTTTCGCCAGCAGCGGCGCGCATTCCAATGGCTATTCGCTCATTCGCAAATTGATTGAAAAATCAGGCATTGATTTTGAATCAGACTTTCATGGAAGAAAATTCAAAGATGTGGTGATGGCACCGACTAAAATTTACGTGAAATCGTTACTTAAACTCATCAAAGCCTTGCCAGTAAAAGGCATGGCGCATATAACGGGTGGCGGCATTACCGAGAATATCCCGCGCGTGTTACCGGCGGGGTTAACAGCAGAAATTAATGTAAAAAGCTGGGATTTACCCCCACTGTTTCAATGGCTGCAAGCGCAAGGTAATATTGCCCACAGCGAAATGTATAAAACCTTTAACTGCGGTATTGGCATGGTGGTAATTGTGGCTAGAGAGCACGTTTCGCAAGCTAAACAATTGTTAGGAGCTGCCAGTGAGACTGTGTATGAAATTGGCCACATTCGTGCACAAAAAATTGGTGAAGCGCCAACTGTGGTGGTTTGACCTTAAATCGTTTTAGACAACGTATTTTTTTGTGACACGTTAAATGGCTTCATTGAATCTCAGAAAGCAAGGCATGTTGAAACTATCACAATGTATTATTTTTTTATGCTTTTTTAACGCGAGTTTTGCGCAAGCTTTACCCAAAAGCATTCAATTGGAATACGATGTTTCCCGTAACGGCAAGCAATTCGCCAAGGTGGAAGAAAGCTTCACACAAAATGGCAAACAATATCACGTAATCTCTATTACTAAGGGTTTAGGCGTGTACGCTTTGTTGGGAGAGCGCAAGCTTACTAGTACTGGTGCGGTGACCAAAACTGGTTTGAAGCCAAGCCGCTTCGAGTTACATCAAGGAACCAGTGCAAAGAAAACTTTGATTGCTGATTTTAATTGGGCGAAAAACACGCTCAATATGCAAGTAAAAGATGAAATGAAAACCGAAAAATTAGAACTAGGTACTCAGGATTTGGCGAGCTATGTTTATCAATTTATGTTTAATCCACCTATAAAAGATGAAGTCAAAGTTACGCTCACCACGGGCAAGAAATTAAATCATTACCAATATAAGGTGATTGCGCGTGACTATAAATTAGACATTGCAAAAACCAGTTATAAAACATTGCAAATTTCAAATGAAGCAGCTGCAGACGACGATAAAAAACAACTTTGGCTAGCAGAAGATCAGTACTATTTGCCAGTACGTTATAAACTTACGGATGAAGATGGCGATAATTTTGAGCAAACGCTGACTAATATTCATGTGGAATAATTTTGCTGAGATGCTGCAAGACCCAGGCTATAAGCGGCTTGGGATTGCATTGTGTGTTTCGGCGATATTACATTTACTCATATTTGATGGTTTCTATTTGACGCTACCCAGCTTTAAAAATGAAATGCATCTAATAGAGGCTAGAATTCAAATGCCTAAGGCAGTAGTTAAGCAAGTTGAAACGCCCAAGCCTGAGGAAGTTGTTGCTCCGAAACCAGCCCCAGTAAAACCGCCTAAGCCTATTGCAAAACAAAAGGTGAAGGAAGTAATCGAAACCGACAAGCCTATGACTGCTGTAGAAGTACCAGCAACAGTACCAGAAATAACGTCTCCAGTTGAACCTCCACCGCTGGCAGAAAATAGCGAACCTGAACCGCCACAAACGGATCCACAACCAGTGGATGCGGGTTTGGTGATTAACGAAAATGCGTATCAGTATGTAGAAACAGATTTTAATGTGGCCACAAAAATAGATGGTAGCGCAGAAGGTACAGCTAAAATCACCTATAATTTAACCGAAGGCAGCCACTATCAACTCAAATGGCTTACTCAGGGCACTGGTATAGCTGCTTTGTTGTTTCCAGATTTATTGCAAATAAGTGAGGGTTTTCTTACTAAAACTGGTTTGCAGCCCGTCAATTATTCTTACCATTTTGGCAACAAAGCAGATAAAACACGTACTGCCAATTTTGATTGGCAAGCTAAAAGAGTTATTTTGCAGACAGCTAAAGACACAAAAACAGAAGATTTACCTGAAGGCGCGCAGGATTTGCTGAGTTTTATGTATCAATTTATGTACGTAGCGCCTTTGCAAAAAATGCAAATTCCAATTGCCACTGGGAAAAAGCTAACCATTTACGACTACAGTTTTGAAGGCGAAGAGAACATTAACAGTAAGTTAGGCGAGCTTAAAACCATCCATATAATACATAGCGGAATTGACGATGAAGAAAGAACCGAGGTTTGGTTGGCGATAGATTATCAATATATACCGGTAAAAATCCGCAAAACTGAAAAAAATGGCAAAATCTATGAATTGGTTGCAATCCGCATCAATACTAGCCGTCCAACGCAAAATAATTAACAACTTAGAAGCAAATAATGAATGCAAATTTAATCCGCCAGGCCGCAGTGGTTCTGGCAAATCTACTTGATTTTAATAGCCCAGCAGATGCAAAGCTAAGCGAATTTTTTCGCAATAATCGAGAGCTTGGCACCAAAGATCGTGCTTTTGTGGCAGAGAGTGTGTATGGTGTGCTGCGTCGTTTACGTTATTTAAGCACTATCACAGCAAGTGAGGATAATGATCCTGACGACGCGCGTAAGCTTATACTGGCTTGGCTACTGCGTGTGCAAGGCAAAAGCATACGCGAGGTGGAATCGGTATTGAACGAACAGCAAACCGAGTGGGCGCATGCGATTAAAGCCAAATCAACTGAAAATTTGCCTTTGGCTGTGCAGGCTGATGTACGTGATTGGCTGTGGAGCAAGCTGGTGGCGGAGTATGGCGAAACTGAAGCGCTGACGATTTGTCGTAGTATGTTTGAGCAAGCAAGTTTAGATTTGCGTGTGAATACAATAAAAGGCAGCCGCGACGATATATTCAAAAAAATGTTGGTTGAAAACACATCTAACGAAAACACTATTGTTGTGACGCCTTATTCACCTATCTGCATTCGCATGCCAAACCGTATGGACATTAGTCGCCATGTGTTATTTACCGAAGGCAAAATCGAGGTACAAGACGAAGGCAGCCAATTATTGGCGTATTTGGTTGCGCCAAAACGTGGTCAAATGGTAGCAGATTTCTGTGCAGGCGCAGGCGGAAAAAGTTTGGCAATCGGTGCGTTGATGAAAAATACTGGCCGTTTGTATGCATTTGATGTATCTGAAAAACGTTTGCACAATTTGGGGCAACGCCTAAAACGCTCGGGTTTGTCAAACTTGCACGCGCAGGTTATTACAAGTGAAAATGATCAGAAATTAAAACGTTTAAACGGTAAGTTTGATCGTGTGTTAGTCGATGCACCTTGTAGCGGGCTGGGTACTTTGCGCAGGAATCCTGATTTAAAATGGCGCCAAACTGAGCAAGATGTAGCGGAATTAAATATAAAGCAAACCAATATTTTGGCACGTGCCGCAAAGCTCACCAAGGCGGGCGGGCGCTTGATTTACGCCACCTGTAGCTTGTTAAGAGATGAAAATGAAACGATTGCAGAAGCGTTTTTAAGCGCAAATCCGGAATTTAGTTTAGTGCCAGCAAACGAAATTTTGGCGCAGCAACAGATTAAGCTTGATACCGGTAAATACTTAAAACTTTTGCCGCATTTACATGGCACCGATGGTTTTTTTGCAGCGGTGTTTGAGAGCAAAGCAGAATAGAAATCGAAGTAAAAATGAAGCTACCTAGCCTAAATATCCAAATTCTAATTGGCGCCATTTTTGGCGTTATGCTTGGTTTATATTTTCACAGTCTTGGTGCAGAAAATCACGTAGTTAATGGTGGTTTGTATGTGGCTGGCCTAGTAGGTGCGCTGTTTATTGATTTACTCAAGATGATTCTGATTCCGCTGGTGTTTTGTAGCATATCTGTGGGAATCGCTAATCTGCGGCAACACCAACAAATGCACCGCGTTTGGGTGACTACATTGCTATTTTTTGTCAGCAGCATGGCGATTGCGATTGTGCTGGGCATGTCCGCCAGCCTTTATTTCAAGCCAGGTAGTGGCTTGCACTTGGCAATGTTTAGCGAAGCCATGCAGAGTTTTGAGGCAAAACAATTGCCCTTGCCAGAATTTTTTGCGCAATTTTTACATGGTTTATTCGTGAACCCGTTTGCAGCGCTGTCGCAGGGCAATGTATTAGCCGTTGTCATGTTCGCGCTAATTTTGGGTATCGCGCTGGTGATGGGCGGCGAACGTTACAAAAACATCTTATCATTGTTACAAGAAGTGCTGGAAATCACTATGTCCATTGTGGGCTGGGTGATGCGCCTAGCGCCTTTTGGTATCGCAGCGTTGCTGATTAAACTGGTTGCCGTGCAAGATGTCGCCATGCTAAACACGCTTGCCAAGTTTGTGGCAGTGGTTATAGGTACTACTTTGTTGCATGGTGTGGTGATATTGCCCCTGATTTTGTACCTGTTTACCGGCAAATCGCCATTATGGTTCTGGCGCGGCGCGCGCGAGGCTTTAGTAACGGCATTCGCTACCAGCTCAAGTTCTGCCACGCTGCCTATTACCTTGCGCTGCACCACACAACATTTACAGGTTAAACCAGAAATCGCAGGTTTTGTCATCCCGCTCGGCGCGACCATCAATATGGATGGAACTGCGCTTTACGAAGCCGCTGCGGCACTGTTTATTGCTAATTTGGTAGGCGTGGATCTTAACTTTACGCAACAACTCATCGTGTTCTTCACCGCCATGATAGCCGCTATCGGCGCGCCTGGCATCCCCAGCGCGGGTATGGTCACCATGGTGATGGTACTGCAAAGCGTAGGATTACCTGCCGAAGCGATTGCGATATTGCTACCAATTGATAGGCTGCTGGATACCTTGCGTACCACTGTAAATGTGCAGGGTGATATGGTGGGCAGTTTGGTAGTACAAAAGCTAGTGAATAAAAGTTAACCAAAAAAAACTAATTCAAAAATTTACATGTTAAATTTCCACAAAGCTGAGCTTATTGACTCAACTTCAATAGCACAGCTTATTAACTCCGCTTATCGCGGCGAAACTGCCGCAAAGGCTGGACAACTGAAGCAGATATTTTAGATGGCCTACGTACCACCACGGCGGAAGTGGGCAAAATCATCAAACGTAAAGATGCGTTTATTTTAATCGGCGTACTGAAAGATGAAATTGTCGCCACTATCTGCTGCGAGTGGCAAGAGCTTGCAGGCAAAAACACCGTGCACTTTGGCATGATAGCCGTCAAACCCACCTTGCAAAATAAAGGCTACGGCAAAATACTCATACAAGCCGCTGAAGCGATAACTCTACGAGAATGGCGTGTGGTGGGCTTTCACATGACAGTGATTTCAATGCGCCAAGAGCTCATCGCGTTTTACGAGCGCTTAGGCTATGTGCGCACTGGCGAATTTAAAGATTTTCCAGAGAACACAGCACTTTGGCAGCCTAAAGTGGAAGGGCTCAATTTGCAGTATTTGGCGAAGTTGGTTGAGGTGAGAACGTTAAAACGTCCTATTTGATAGAGTGATTTAGTTTAGCCAAGCATATTTGTTTTATTGATACCAGTGATTTTTCCGAGATTGAATTAAGTGCTATTTCGCGTAGTTTGCGCTCACGTACTTTTGCCGATTGATTGTCAACATAGTCTTCTCCCATGAACCCCACACCGAAACAGTGATTATATTTTGCCTGGACACGAAGAAATTCGGTTGGATTGATGCGAACATACTTACTGGAGATTTCGGCAAGTTCTTCTAATTTGGCTCCATTTGGAACGACCTCTGATTTAGCCAATACTTGAGCAAAAGATCGTGCATCGTCTGAGAGAACTTTTTTCGCTAAATTTGGATAATAAATGTAGTGGTTTGATGTGGCGGCAACACTCACTTGCAATGGAAAAACAAAAAAAGTACAAATAATTATGAAAATTTTCATGTAAGCAAATCTCCTTAGTGCTCACCTAACCATTTAAATCTCTGCATGCCACTCATTACCAATGAATACGCCGCTGGCACCACCACCAAAGTGAGTAAGGTGGATGAAATCATGCCGCCGATAATGGCGACAGAAAGTGGCTTATTGGTTTCACTGCCTGCGCCTAAGCCAATTGCGGCGGGCAATAGCGCCAAAATAATGGTGAGCGAGGTCATGAGTACTGGGCGCAGTCTGATTGGACAAGCTTCCTTAAGCGCATCGTTAATGCTATAGCCTTTTTCACGCAATTGATTGGTTAAGTCCACCAGCAGAATCGAATTTTTTGCGACTAAGCCTATAAGTAATACCAAGCCTATCATGGAGAAAATATTCAGCGTATCGCCAGAAATAAGTAGCGCGATTAGACCGCCGATAATGGCGAGCGGCTGGGCGAGCATAATGATAAATGGCTGGATAAACGAGTTAAATTGGCTGGCTAGCACCATATAGAGCAATACAAACGCCAGCAAAAATACAAATTTTACATTTTTCATGGTTTTGCCCAGCTCTTCGGCTTGCCCGGTATATTTGAGCTTGTAACTGGGTGGGACCAGCGTAGTAGCAGTTTTATTTACTAAATCTACCGCTTCGCCAAGTGGCATGTTAGGGTTAGCATAAAAATTCACTGCATATTGCAAATCGTAGCGGCCAATCACGGCAGCGCCAAGTTCAGTTTTAAAGCTGGCCACTGCATCTAATCGTACTAATTCGCCACTGCTGCTTCTGAGATAGATTTTATTTAAGTCAGTTGCTTGCTTAAGTACATCCTCGTCCGCTTTTAAGCGGATGTCGTAGCGCTGACCATCGCTGATGGTGTCATTGTATTTTGCCACATTGATGCCACCCGCATACAGGCTCACTGTGGTGGCGATATCATTGGCACTCAGGCCAAAAGTCGCGGCACGGGCTCGGTCAATCTGCATAGTCAGTTGCGGTAAATCCAGCTGCACGTCTACATCCACTTTACCCATGTCAGTGTTGCTACTTAAGCTTTGCTGCATCAGTTGGGAAATACGGCCAATCTCCTGTAAATTAGCGCCTGTCAGGTTGAATTGCAATTTCTCCGAACGCTGCCCGCGCACGATAGATGTTGGCGCCGGGATTGCGCGCACACCAGGAATCTTATCAAACTCCTTTTTTAAGTCTTTGATCAGTGTTTGTTGGCTTTTAGCGCGTTCTTCCTTAGGTATTAGGCGCACATTGATATTGCCTTGGTTGACTTGCCCACGCGAACCCGCACCTATGGTAGAAAAATAGCTCGCTACTTCACCTTTGTGGCTAGCGATGGTGGCTTCCACTAATTTAAGGCGCGAATCTGTGTACTCCAAACTCGAGCCCAAGGGCGTTTTAATGTTAACACTAAAGCTGCTTTCATCCGCTTCTGGCACAAAGTCTTTTTGCACATATTTGAGTGTGTAAAAACCTGTTAAGCCAACAAATACGGCGGTAAACAGCAGCACCAAGCCACGGTGATTGAGCGCATTATTAAGTAGTTTTTTGTAAATACCGTCTAGGCTGGATAAAGCACGGCCAAAGGCTCTGTAAAGTGCATTTTCATTGTGCGTGAGGCTTAAATAGCGCGAACACAACATGGGGGTGAGCGTTAGTGAAACAAACAGCGAGACCAGTACGCCAAATGTCACCACCACGGCAAAAGATTTAAAGAACATGCCGATTATGCCATCCATAAAAATTACCGGCGCGAAGATGCACACCAGTGATGCCGAGGAGGCAAGCACGGCAAATACCACCTCACGGCTGCCGTTAACGGTAGCTTGGGTACGGAACGCGGCAACTGCTTGCGGGTTTTTCAGATCAGCCGCGCTTAAGCCCGTACCCACTTCGCCCGACATGTGGCGCAAAATGCTCTCTCGCACCACGATTGCATCATCTACCACCACGCCAATGAGCAGCAATAAGGCCAGTAGCGTCATACTGTTAAAGGTGTAACCGGCAAAATACATCACCGCGATTGCGCCCAAGAGCGAGACCGGAATTTCCATACAAATCATTAAGGTAGAGCTAAAGGATCGCATAAAAATTAATACGATGAGCGCAGCAAACAGTGTGCCTTCAATCAAATGCTCTTTAAGCGAAGCGACCAGTTGGTTAATAAAAATAGAATCATTGGTGGAAATTTCGAGTGCCATACCAGGCGGCAAGTTGGGACGAATCTCTTCATCAAGTCTGCGTTCGACTTCTTTAATAATTTCTACGGTGTTGGCATTGGAAATTTTTACCATACCGATGCCCACTGTGGGTTTGCCGTTGTAGCGTGCTACTTGTCTGTTGTCGGTAATACCGTCTTCAACCGTCGCGATGTCTTTTAAGTGGATGGATGCGCCGGCTTTCGTTGCTACGACTAAATCGGCAAGTTCTTTGGTATTATGAAACTCAAGGTCGAGTTTGAGCAATTGCTCAGCTTGCTCACTGACCAAAAAGCCGCCTGGTAACTGTACGTGTTCGCGATCGAAGGCATCGATTAAATCTTTAGCAGTGAGCTTATAAGCTGCCATGCGCTCGGGCGAAACATTGATGCGAATCACGCGATCGCGTCGTCCGCCCAGCTGCACCTCGCCCACGCCGCTAATTGTTTCAAATTTCTTCTTCAGTACATTGTTGGCGTATAAATTGAGTTGTTGGATTGTGCGATCACCACTCAAAGCCAGCCAAATCACGGGTGATGCATTAGTATCTACTTTCTGCACAGTTGGTGGATCGGTGTCAGTAGGTAATCGACGTAATATTTGGCTAACTTTGGATTGCACTTCGTTGTAGGCCACATCAATATTCTTATCCAGTGCAAATGTAATAGCGATGCTGGATACTCCTGGCGATGAGGCTGATTGAATATGCTCAATACCCGGTGTGGTATTGATGGCAGATTCAATCACGCTGGTGATAGAAGTGTCGACTACATCAGGGTTTGCCCCACGCAATGTGGTATTGATTGTAATGACGGGGAAATCAATTGATGGGATGCGGTCAATGCCGATGCGCTGATAAGCGATAATGCCGAATAATATGATGACGCCTGATAGCATCCAAGCGAGGACGTGGCGTTTGATGGATAACTCAGGTAGCGTCATGTTCTACTGACTGATTTTTGGGTGAATTTTAGAGTTTTCTGCTACTGAATTTGAAGTAACTGTAACTGGCGCTTTATCGGTTAAAAAGCCTGCACCATCTACCACTACTACATCATTGGCTTTCAAGCCTTCTAGAATCTCTATTAAGCCATTTTGGCGTGTGCCAGTTTTTACCACAGCTTGATTAGCAGTATTGTCGCGCACCACATACACTACCTCACCCGCAGGGCGCAGCACCAAGCTTTGCTCGGGTACCATCATGGCGGCGGACTGTTCGCCTAAAATTACTGTGCCAGTGACGCTGGCGCCGGGCTGCCAGCCAGAAGCATCGACTATATCCGCAATCACATCTACGGTACGACTACCTTCAGTAATCATCGGTTTTAATTCGTGAATCACGGTTTCGACAGGCTTGTCGCTGGTAGGCGTGGTCAGACGTACTTTTAAGCCTGGATTGAGTTGCGCGCCAATCTGCTCTGGAAAGGGCAGATGCGCCCGTAATTTTTGCTTAGAAACAATTTGTACGATGGGGTCACCCACACGTACAAAGTCACCAGCACCCACTAATCTTTTCTCAATGATACCGCTAACAGGCGCAATCACTCTGGTTTTACTGCTATCGTGATTAATGCTACCAACACGTGCTCTGGCTGCTTCCAATTGTTGTTTGAGCACATTTTGTTGGGCGATGTCGTTATCGACAGCAGTTTGTGAAATGAAATTTTTGTTCACCAAAGCCTGGTTGCGCGCAACAGTTTTAGCTTGATTTTCTAACAAAGCTTGAATGCGCGCTACTTCTGCCTGTGCTTCGTTGCGCTGCATACCAAAATCTGCGGCATCCAAGGTGGCGATTAACTCGCCCTGTTTTACTTGCATGCCAACAGTGACATACACTTTAACAACACGTGCGGCCACTTCTGCAGCCACTGTTGGGTCTATCAAGCCTTCAAGCGAGCCTACCGCCTCTTCAGTAGTTTCAATCGCTTGATTTTTCACTTGCGTCACCGTGACAAGGGTAGGCTTTTGGCCTTTTTTTTCTGAATTGTCAACTGTTTTATCATCTTTTGCGCCACAAGCCAGCAATAGCAATGCAAGCAATCCAATAAACAGGTATGAAGAAATTTTGTGCATAAATTTTATGTATTTTTAATAATATTAATTTCGTTCCAATTGAAATTCGGCCCTGGGTCGGTTTTGCGCCCTGGAGCAATATCTGAATGTCCAACGATATGTTGAATGGGGTAAGTATTTTTTAAACCATTAATTAATTGTTTAAGGGTTTTATATTGTGCAGGTTTAAATGCCTCATAATCACTGCCTTCCAGCTCTACTCCGACCGAGAAATCATTACAACGTTCACGACCCTGCCAATGTGATTCCCCCGCGTGCCAAGCGCGCTGCAAGCACGATACAAACTGAATGAGCTCACCATCGCGTCGAATTAAAAAATGCGACGAGACTTTGCGCGTGTAAACCTCTGCATAATAGGGGTGCTCATTTGGGTTAAGCCGATTGGTAAATAATTGCATAATGCCAGAACCCCCATACTGATTGGGCGGTAGGCTGATGTTGTGAATGACAATCATATCAATCGAACAGTTGTCGGGTCTAGCGTCAAAATTGGGCGAAGCGATTTGTTTGGCAGATTTAATATAACCCAAAGTATTTAATTTTAATTGATGGCTTTTTAATTGTTGGTTAGGCATGTAAGTAATGACGTTATCGGCTAAAATTCTGTTTGTTAAGTAGTTTATTGTAAAGGTAAAAAATGGTTTTTGTGCAGCTTTTAGCGATGTTAGTCGTTATTTTAATTGCAGCAGAGGTATTTACTAACGCGCTGGAACATTTAGGCGAAAAGCTTGGTATTTCAGAAGGTGTGACCGGCTCTATATTTGCTGCCATTGGTACGGCTTTGCCTGAAACCATGGTGCCATTACTAGCGTTGCTCGCGGGCACACAAAACGTAACAACTAATGAAGAAATTGGCGTAGGTGCAATATTGGGGGCACCGTTAATGTTGTCTACACTTTCCATTTGTTTAATGGCAATTTCTGTGTGGAAGCGTCGTGGCACTCAAGGCCATCTCAGGCCGGAGCGAACTGGTTTATTGCGAGACCTAAATTTTTTCATTGTCTCTTTTTTCTTAGCAGCCGTTGCGATGTATGTGCCGCATAGCCTAAAAATCGTGCATTACAGCATGGGTGCTTGTATGGTGATGACTTATTTTGTTTATGTGATGATGACCATTCATGCTTCAAAAGGATTGGTGGAAGAGGGGCATGCCACTGAAGCAGAAAGTGATATGTTCTTATGCAAAATCGGTTTACCAAATAACATGATGGTGATTCTGGTTCAGCTGTTATTGGGCCTCGGTCTGCTGGTGGCTGGCACTAAGGGTTTTATTAATGGTGTCGAAGCCGCTGCACAAATGATGGGCATTTCGGCGCTGTTGTTATCATTGTTGATTATTCCAATCGCCACCGAGTTACCCGAAAAAGTGAATAGCATTTTGTGGATACGCAAGGGCAAAGACACGCTCGCGTTTGGCAATATCACTGGCGCTATGGTGTTTCAAGGTACTTTGTTGCCGGCGATAGGAATTATGCTCACACCGTGGGAGCCGCGCAAAGAGGTAATTTGGGGCATAGTCATTACCTTGATTGCTGCGATTTGGATACGTTATTTAATGGCTAAAGGCGGCATTAAAGTGTGGCATTTGCTGGTAAATGGTTCTTTATATGTTGCTTATCTAGGTCTTGTATTTAGCTAATTTTCGTTTTCGTCGCTTTCTAAATCAGCATCATCGTCTTTTGATAATCCCAATTTAGCCAGTCGATAGCGCAATGTTCTAAAACTTACGCCTAATAATTTAGCTGCGGCAGTTTTGTTGTTGTTGGCTTTATCTAGTGCTTTTAATATGGCGCGCTTTTCAATGTCTTCCAGATATTCTGGTAAGCCGATTTCTAAATTTTGGCTAGGGTCGAAGCTAGTCTTTTCTTCACTTCTGGTTTTTGGTTCTTCACCTACAAATAAATCATCGGCACTGATTTTTTGGCCATCACACAAGGCCAATGCGCGTTCCAGCATGTTTTCCAGCTCACGCACATTGCCGGCAAAATGTAGCTCAGAAATCAGTTTATTAGCACTGTCTTCCAGCACGGGAACGTCAATAGATTGTGCCTGACACAGTTTTTGCAATAATTTTTGTGTAAGTTCGGGGATATCTTCAGGGCGCTCTCGCAAGGCCGGCATTTTGAGTTGAATGACATTCAGGCGGTAGTACAAGTCGTGTCTGAACATGCCTTGTTCCATCAAGGTACTTAAATTTTTATGTGTGGCGCTAATAATTCGTGCATCAACCGCTTCTTCCGCAGTGCCGCCCACGGCGCGCACTTTTTTCTCTTGAATTGCTCGCAATAATTTCACTTGCATGGCGAGTGGCAAATCAGCAACTTCGTCCAAAAATAGGGTGCCGCCATTAGCTGCTTGAAATAGACCAATAGTATCTTGCGCTGCGCCCGTAAATGCCCCTTTTTTGTAGCCAAAAAATTCACTTTCCATCAGGTTTTCAGGTATCGCGCCGCAGTTGACAGCAACAAATGCTTTATCGTGGCGCGAGCTGTTGCTGTGAATAAGTCTAGCGGCGAGCTCTTTGCCGCTGCCCGATTCGCCGCTAATGTAAACAGGTGCTTGGCTGCGCGCGAGTTTTTCTATCATGGTGCGCACATAATCTATAGCAGGTGAGTTACCAATTAAATCAGCCGTATTTTGTGTTTCTTTGACATCCGTGCTGGAGAGTTTGAGTGCGGATTCCACCAGCGGGCGTAATTGCTTAAGTGAAATAGGCTTGGTTAAATAATCAAAAGCACCCGCTTTTAAAGCGGATACTGCATTCTCTGCGCTGCCATAAGCAGTAATCACCGCCACCGGCAAGCCCATATAATTAGCTGAAATATGTTGTACCAGTTCTAGGCCCAATCCGTCGGGCAAACGCATATCAGTTAAGCACAAGTTGTAGCTTCTCTTGGCGAGCAGTTCTTTTGCTTCTTCCACATTCGAAGCGCTATCTGCCCTAATATCCATGCGTTCTAGCGTTAATACTACCAGTTCACGGATATCAGTTTCGTCGTCAACTACCAAGCAGTTAAATTGTGCCATTAAAATTCAAACCTTTTTGATATGTATCACAAATTGTGAGCCAGAGTCTGTTACAGAGCTCAAGCCTGTTTTAGAATCAGGGCTTAAGGGTTTATATTGAAGTTTTGCACCATTGGCATCGGCAAGCTCGCGTGCGATGTAAAGGCCAAGCCCGGTACCAGATTTTTCGGTAGTAAAAAATGGCTCAAACAAATGGTTCCGCACGCTATCGGGAATGCCTTCACCATCATCGCTAATTTCAATTTGCACCGTTTTTGTTTTATCTATCAAAGTAAGCGTTAATTTTAGGCTATTTTCTAACTTTTTACAGTGGCGCCAGCCATTTTTACACAAGTTCCACAAAATTTGATTTAAATGCCTTCGGTCAAATGAAATCAGCGTTTCTGCTTTGATAAGGTTGAGTTTAAAGCAAGTTTCAGGAATTTTTTCTACCGCGCAAAATTGCGTATAAAAATCGATAATAAAATGTTCTAATTGAACCATTTCCTGATTGGTACGATCGCGTCGATTCAGTTCTAATACATCTTTAATAATTTGGTCTAGACGCTGTACATTGTCACCGATAATTTGCAGCATGCGTTTGGTGGCAGGGTCGGTATCTTCTTCTTGCAACAATTGATTGGCGTGGCTGATTGCACTTAAGGGATTACGAATTTCATGCGCGATGTTGGCAGTTAAACGGCCTAGCGCTGCTAGTTTTACTTGATGCGCTTGCGTTTGCATTTGCGACCAATCTTCAATAAAAATCACAGCACCTTGACGGCGATTTTCTGAAATGGGCAAAAATCTAAGCCGTAATTCACGCGAAGAAGTATTTAGCTTAAGAATATTGGAGGCCATAATATTGGTAGGTACAAACTCGCGCGATGGCTCTGTTTCGCCCAGCCAGTGCTGCATCATTTCGGTTATTTCGGGAGAAACTTCATTCAACGGTTTTTCATGCCAATTTTCGCTTTCTAAACCAAGCAATGTCTTGGCTTGATTGTTGTGATGTTTAATTTTAAAGAACTGGTCTACTACCAGCACGCCATCTTGCATTTCGTGCGTAATAAGTGCATTAATTTGCGCCATATTCTGCACATCTAAGCCACGTTGCGAGGCCAATAATTCACTTTCTCTGGTGCGTTTGGCCAAGCTGTAGGCCAGCCAAGCTGTGGCAAAGCAACCTAAACATAGTAATACCGCCGGCGTGTAATTGCTGGCAGATTGAGCTATAAATAGAATGCGATATGATTGCTCAAGCAATACACCAATGCTAGCGATAGCTGCGTAAAATAAGGCTAAACGGCCTTCGCTGATTAAACTGGCGCTGGCAATGGTGATGATTAACAGTAAGCCGAGACCACTTTGGCTGCCTTCTTGAGCGTGCATTAGCAATAAAATAAAAATGATATCAACAATGATTTGTATGGGAAGGCTAATATCAATTTTGGGCTTTTCAAACCAACTGAGAGTTGCCGAAATGGCGCTAAAAACAAAGTAGCCAAGTGCTAGTACAGAGAAAATATCTGCCTTAGCATTTTGCAGCCAATGGTCATTATTTAATAAGCCTTGCGACAGCAAAAGCAGTAGCGCGACAAGTAGTCGATAAGCGTTATATAGCTTTAAGCCACGCCAGCGTGTGGCGGTTATATTGGAGTTTAAGTTGGCAATTAAGTCTATCGCCATATTATTTTTGTAGACATTCAGGGCTGTTGCAGACTATTTTATTGTTTTTGATTTGGCTTTCGCTTTCGGGTATATGGCAACCGCAATTGGCGCATTGTACAAATTTTTCATCGGGTTTGGCAGATGGCTTGGAATCAGTGTTTGCAGCCATACGTTTCACTATTTGAAACAATATCCAAACTAAAACTATGAGTAATAAAATGCGAGCCATGACAGTTAAAAATTCTCCAAATTGAACTAGATAAAGGGATTGTAACCAAAAGCTAGACTAATACAAACTGAGGCTTAAAACCTAAGTTAGCGCAAAACCTAAAGCTGATATACTTACGTTACCAATTAAATAACAAATCTCATGGCAAGTTCTCAAGAATTATCAGATTTTTTGCGGGATGTAGAACGGCGCGCATTTAAGCAAACAGTATACGCCGTACGCGATGATCATGCCGCCCTGGATATCGTGCAAGATGCCATGTTAAAGCTGGCTGAAAAATATGCCGATAAACCGGTAACTGAATACCCAATGTTATTTCAGCGCATTTTGCAAAATACCATGCGTGACTATTGGCGCAGGCAAAAAGTACGCAACTTGTGGACATCGCTGCTTTCCTCATTTGGCGCGGGTGAAGACGGCGAAGAAGATAGAGATCCGCTCGACACCATTGATGTAGAAGATGAGTCGAGTAATCCAGCTATTCAGCTTGAGCGTAGCCAAACCATGAGGATGATTGAAAAGGCGCTGGAAAAGCTGCCCGCGCGTCAACGAGAAGCCTTCATATTACGTTATTGGGAGGACATGGATGTTGCAGAAACCGCCGCAATGATGGGCTGCTCCGAAGGAAGCGTAAAAACGCATTGTTCGCGTGCAGTACACACATTGGCAACTTTGTTAGAAAAGCATGGCTTAGGCAGCAGAGCAATATCGCAATTAGGAGCAGAAACATGAGCATAGACAATTTACAAAATAGTGAATTAGACACACAAAATATTGATGCGCAAGCCAAACAAATCGTGGGCTTGCTGGACGCGCACGCCAATCGTTTGAGTTTGCGTACACTTAAGCAGCTTGAAAATGGCCGCCAGCGTGCGGTAAAGGCGCATGCACAACAGATTTCTGGTGCCGGAATAAACCATGACGGCACTTTGAGTAGTATTTTTTTATGGGCAGAGCATCATCGCATTGCCAGCACTGGCTTGGCGATGGGGGCGATTATTGTAGGTTTTGTATTAATGCAGTCATTTAGCCACAAAGAGTCTAGCGACGCGTTTTTATTGAGTGCAGATTTGCCACCAGAAGCATTTGTAGATAGAGGTTTTGAACCTTCTCTTAACAATGCAAAGGCTAAGCTATAATTAAGTTCTTTTAGAAATTACTAAAGAATAAATGCATAAATTTTTACTATTGTTAGCTTTTGTTGCATGTAACTTGCAAGCGAGTGAACTCGACTATTTGGCTGAAATTACCCACTTGGCAATGGGCGATGTTGGCAGTATCAAGTCATCACTCAACGATGACACAAGCACTGAAGCGCCAACACAAGCATGGAGTCAGCTTTCTGATGATGAGCGCAAAGTGTTGGCGCCGTTGGGGTCTGAGTGGGATACTTTAAGGCCTTGGCAGCGCGAAAAAATGTTGGATATCGCCAAAGATTATCCAAAAATGGATGTGCAAAAACAACAGCGTGTGCAACAGCGTCTCAATAGCTGGAGCCGCATGACGCCTTATGAACGTGAAAATGCGCGTAAACGTTATCAGCAATTTCACGCACTAAGCCCAGAAAAAAAAGACGAAGTGCGTAAAAAGTGGGCTGAGCATCAAAAATTGCCCGAGGCGGAGCGCGAAAAATTGCGCAGAGAATCTGCTGAATCGAATTATGAACCAGATTTGGAATAGCTTTTTGCTAGTAGATTAAGCCCACCCACTTATCGTGGCTTTTTAACATCTAAAATGAATATGATATGCCCCAAAATGTTTCACGCTTAAGACTCTTTGCCGCCTGTATCTATGAACTGCTATTGCTTTTTGCGCTATGGATGGCGTGTACATGGATTTTTGTGAGGCTGTTCGGTGACGCGACTGTCGACTATAAACACTATTTTTTACAGCTAATTTTATGGTGTGCTGCCGGTGCTTATTTTATTTGGTGTTGGTGCAAAAGTGGGCAAACGCTGGCAACCAAAACTTGGAAGACCAAACTGGTAAATCAGCAAAACTCGACTTTAAGTATAAAGCAAGGCTTGATTCGATATGCGCTATCAAGCCTATCAATGCTGGCTATTGGGCTAGGTTTTATTTGGGTGTTTGTAGATAAAGACTGCTTATTCTTGCACGATAGACTGCTGAAAACACGGTTTATTCGTGTGGATTAGCAATTTACCTGCGCTCGATCATAAACAGCAGACTCAGCCCTGCAATCAAAAATAGAATAGTTGGCGTAATCGCACTCATTAAAGGTGGCCAATCGTTCAACACGCCCAAATGAATAAACACGCGATTCATAATTTGGTATACCACGCCCAACATAACTCCAATAAAAATCTTGGTACTTGTACCACCTGTACGTTGCTGAATAAAGCCAAATGGAAGTGCTAAAATCACCATTACCATACACGCTATTGGGTAAATCATTTTTGCCCAAAGTGCAACTACGTAACGGGTAGTTTTTTGCTTATTCGTCTCTAAGTGATTGATAAATGAATATAAATTCCAGGCAGACATTTTTTCTGGAGCTACAAGTAACACATTTAATAACTCAGGGCGGATTAACGATTTCCAGTTAGCTTTGCTAAAAAACTGGGTCTGGACATTATTTTTTTCAATTTTATTATAAGTGTTAAATTTTGATTGCATGACTTTGCTTAAAACCCAGCGATTATCTGCATAGTCTCCTTTTTTGGCATTACTGATACTACGCAATTTAAAATTCTCATCAAATTCATAAATATGCACATTCAATAAACTGGCATCTGGCAACACGGTTTCAACGTTCACAAAACTTTTGCCATCTTTTACCCATAAGCCAGACCTAAAGTCTTGTGCAACAACTGAATCAGTCGCTTTAATGCGCATGCGCTGTGCCATTTTTTCACTGGTAGGAGTAATTAGTTCGCCAACTAAAAAGGTCATAACAGTGAAGAACAAACCAATTTTGACGAGAATTAAGCCAATATTAAGTAAAGACAAGCCAGAGACGCGCATGACAACAAGCTCAGAGTTGCGCGCTAATGTTCCTAAGCTGTACATCATGCCGACCAGTACGGCGACTGGCACTACATCATAAGCGTGCCCGGGAATGCTTAGCAGTACAAAAACCAACATTTTACTAATACCATAATCACCTTGACCAAGGCTATCAAGCTCTTGAATCAAATCAAAAAATGAGAACATGGCCAACAGACCAAGCATAATCATCAAAATATTGAAGCTGGTTTCTTGCCAAAAATAGCGCTTAATAATTTTCATAGGATGTTATGAGTTGTTCCCAAACTAAAGAAATTAGCAGGAAGTTTTGGCACCAGCGGCAACAAGTGGTTACGTCGATAAAACATATAAAAGACCAGTGCCGCAAAAAACAAATGTACAGGCCATAAGCCTATCATGGCGCTAAGCCTGCCTTGCGTTACCCAAGCCTGAAATATGCTGAGTATATTATTGTAAATAATATAAATAACTAGGGCAAAAATAAGGTTGAGCGAGCGCCCAGCACGTGGATCAACAAAACTCAGTGGAATCGCCAGCAGTACCAATATTAGCGCCGAAATTGGAATAGCGAGACGCCATTGAAATTCAGCCTTATTGCCAGAGTTTGTATCATGCAACAATTGTTTAGTCGGGATGGCTTGTCTAGTATAAGGCGTTGGTGCTGCTTCTTTGGCCTGGATACGAATTGCATAGCGTTCAAATTCTGTGGTCGAAACTTCGGCAGTATTTGGCTTGCCCTCATAGCGCCGACCTTTTTCCATCACTAGAAAATTATCGCCATTGGATTCTTTTTTGCGGCTGCCAAGACCTGCTACTATCACCCCAGTTTTTTGGTGTTGGATGGACTGCACAAAAATATTTTTAACCACATTGCCAAGCTCATCAAAGCTTTCTACAAAATATACGCGGTTACCATCAACGGATTCTTTAAACACACCCGGGCTGATAGAAGAAAGCTCATCGCGACTTTTAAGTTGTACCTTATAATCCTGCCCTTTCTGCGTGGCCCAGGGCATCACCCATAAGCTTAAAATTAAAATAATGATAATCACAGGCAGCGCAAAAATTAAAATGGGGCGTATCCAGCTATTGAGTCCTAGACCAGAGCTAAACCAAACCACCATCTCAGAATCGCGATGCCAACGTGTTAGCGTAAGTAATACTGCTAAAAAAATGCTTAAGGACAAAATCATGGGCAGAAACTTCACCATATTAAACCCAAGTAAAGTATTAATTGCGTCATTAGGCAAAATGCCTTTTGCGGCAAGTTGCACCAAATAACCAGCACGTTGGGCGATGACAATGCCAATCAGTATAAAAAACATAGCACCAGCGGTGCTGATAAGCTCGTGCGATAAGGATTTTTTGAATATTCTCAATTTAATAATTGTTCAATATTGCGCTTTGATTTCAAGCCAAAACGCTAGATAATAAGAAGGCATAATTAGTATAATTTAGTAAACAAAGTAAAACTTACGTAAAAAAAGTTAAAAGGACTAAAATGGAATTTAGCATAAAAAACGGAAATCCTGAAAAACAACGCGTCGATTGTGTGATTGTAGGCGTATTTGAAGGCAGAAAATTGACTGATTCTGCAAAAATTTTGGATACCGTCTCCAACAAAGCCATTAGTGCGGTGCTAAAAAGTGGCGATATGGATGGAAAGTTAAATACTAGCTTAGTGTTGCATCATGTTGCGGAAATCGCCTCAGGGCGAGTTTTATTAGTAGGCTTAGGTAAACAAGCTGAGTTTAGCGAACGCAATTATCGCCAAGCGGTGCGCGCCGCGATTAAAGCCCTGCCAAAAGGCGTTGCTAGTGCGAGTATTTTTTTAACTGAATTAGACATTAAAAAGTCTGATATTCACAGCAAAGTGGCGCAAATGGTAGAAGTGGTGATGGATACGACATACCAAGTGAATGCTATCAAAGCTAAAAAGGCTGAACCAAAAGCGTTAAATAAAATAGCGATTCATGTTGCTAAATCTGAAAACACACAAGCTGAAGCTGCTGTAAAATATGGCTTGGCATTGAGTGCTGGCGTAAGTTTTGCCAAAGATTTGGGTAATTTACCACCCAATATCTGCACACCCACATATTTGGGTGAACAAGCCAAAAAACTCGCCAAAACTTATGGGTTTAAAATAGAAGTTTTGGATAAGGCACAAATTGAAAAGTTGGGTATGGGTTCATTTTTAGGTGTGGCTCAGGGCAGTGTGGAGCCGCCGCGTTTGATAGTGTTGCAGCATTTAAAAGGTAAAAAAACGCAAAGGCCAGTGGTGCTGGTCGGCAAAGGTATCACGTTTGACACTGGTGGTATTTCGCTTAAACCTGGCGCTGAGATGGATGAAATGAAATACGACATGTGTGGCGCAGCCAGCGTACTGGGCACGTTTAGAGCCATTGGCGAGATGAAATTGGCGATTAATGTCATAGGCATTATTCCTACCTGTGAGAACATGCCGGATGCCGGCGCTATTAAACCGGGTGATATTCTTACCAGCATGTCGGGTCAAACAATTGAAGTATTGAATACCGATGCCGAAGGTCGTTTGATTTTATGCGATGCGTTGACTTATGCCGAACGCTTTGAGCCGAGCGCAGTAGTGGATATTGCAACGCTGACAGGTGCGTGTGTGATTGCCTTAGGGAATCATCCAAGTGGCTTGTTCAGTAACAAAGATGCGCTTGCACACGAATTGTTAGCGGCTGGTGAAAAATCGCATGACCGCGCATGGCACATGCCGTTGTGGCAAGACTATCAACACCAGCTAGACAGTAATTTTGCTGACATGGCCAATATTGGCGGGCGTGCTGGCGGTAGCATTACCGCGGCTTGCTTTTTATCGCGCTATGCAAAGAAATACGATTGGGCACATTTGGATATCGCAGGTACGGCTTGGAAATCGGGCAAAGAAAAAGGTAGTACAGGACGTCCAGTGCCGCTTTTAACTACATTTTTAGTGCAACGTGCCCAAAAAGTTAAATAATGAGTGAACCAGGTAAATAATGACGCGCATCTATTTTTATTTTAATGTGGCTAATAAGCGAGAGGTCATATCAGATTTGGTACTGTCTGCTTTAATTAAGCGCCGCCAAGTCACCATTTTTACTGAAGATCAAAATGCAGCAAGCAATGTGAGTGCAAATTTGTGGCAAAATAAGCAGGAGAGTTTTTTACCAAATGTGCTGGCTAATCATACCCTAGCAGCACAAACGCCAGTAGTTGTGCATTGGCAAGAAAGTCAATTATTTCAGGACGATATGTTGATTAATTTGACAGCAATTGAACCTAGTTTTTTTAGCAGATTTACCCAGTTAATCGAGCTGGTGAGCGGTGATGAGCAAGATAAAACTGTGGCGCGACAACGTTATAAGTTTTATCGCGATAGGGGCTACGAAATTAAAAATATTGATTTTGGCCAGGCTAATTTAGTTGTTGAATAGAGGATATGGTGGCAGATAAAAAAATTCCATTACTTACAGAAGTTTATCAGCCAAAGCCTAGCGCAGAGGCAGAACCTAAGGCAGTGCGACAAGATGACCCGTCAATAATCACGCCAGAATTGATTGCGCGCGTTTCTGCACACATAAAGCCTAGATTAGAGGCTGACATTACCAAATCAGTGACTGAAAATGTGCGTGAGGCGCTTAAAAATGACGTGATAAATGCGCTTCAGGATGAAATTGTAACGACGCAAGCTTCCATTGAAGCCAAAACGGTTGATTTTGTCGATAAAACTAAAGCTGATCTTAAAACTGAGTTACCGCATATGTATCAAGCCAGTGCGGATTTGGCGCATGCAAATCTTGAGGAAAAAATTGCTACATTACAGAGTGATGCGGTTTCAAAAGTTGATTCCATGCTGACAGATGTGATGCAGACAGCTGTGCAGGCAGCAAACACTCAAATTAGTTCACACGTTGAGGCGCTACAAGTCGATACCAGTGCGCGTATCGTGGAAAATTTAAATCAAGAAATGCAGGCTTTTCAAGCACAATCGATAAGCGACCATCAAGCGCAACTGGGGAAAGAGTTAAATAATGTTTTTCAATCGATTATTCAAGAAGCCAAGACCGAACTACAACAACAATTAGATTCCATGCAAACGGATGCACTGACGCAGATGCGAACTACATTTATGGAGGCGATACCCAATATTTATACTTCTGTTGTGGCGGAACAGCAGGAGGCCATCGCAATTCAGATTGGGCAGCATTTAAATCAAGAATTGCAGACGTTTCAGGCTCAGGCCATAAGTGATCATCAAGCACAGTTCGGTCAGGCGCTTAACAGTCAATATGAATCAATCAATCAGCAGGCTAAACAAGACTTGCAGCATCAAATGGGCTTGTTGCACACAGATGCACTGGAACAAATGCGTACAATTTTAACTGAGGCAATCCCAAGTATTTATTCGGATGCAGCAGAAGAAATGAAGATTAAATTTTCCGAGGAAATGACAGCACAAAGTATGCAGGTTCGGGATAATTTCCTATCAACCGTGAATGCTGACTTGCCCGTGGTGCAAGAGGTGTTGCGGGAAAATATTCAACACATACTGGCGACCACAATGCCCGCGCTAGAGGTCGATTTGCGCAATCAATTGACAGCAGAATTACAGGATCTGTTGTTGAAAGTGAAGTTTGTATTGCCTAAATAGTTAATCTTCTTTAATCAATTTTTTATAAGCTTCAGCGCTTAAAAAATATTTAGTATCGTTAACATCATCTGGCTTAAACTTGAATATCCATGCGGTATAGGGTTTATCGTTAATTTCTTCAGGCGCGTTCAATAAATTTTTGTTGATATCCGTCACGATACCATTCATAGGGGCATACAAATCAGAACCCGTTTTTACTGATTCCACCACACCACAAGGTGTGCCCATTATAAGCCTGTCGCCAACATTTGGCGGATTGATAAAAACGATATCACCGAGCGAATCTTGTGCAAAATCAGTAATGCCCGCAAGCCAATGCCCATCAGGGGTATGGTTTACCCATAAATGTTCTGCTGTGTAATGCAACTGAATTGGAGAATTCATGGTCAGACCTTAGTCTATTCGGAGATTTAATTTCATTAAATTAATGCTATTTTCGCATAAAGTTAAACATCCATAAACGCAAAATATTTGTGTTAAAAAGTATGGCATTTGACAAATGTTAATATTTATTTTATAAATATTCGCTAAGTGAATGACAATTAACTATTTTTTGTATATTATGGTTTCAAATATCTTCGAGGATAAACTGTAATGGTGAAGTTAATTTTTAAAAAATTGATGTTATTTTATGTGGCACTTGCTTTGGTGGCATCACCAGTTGAAGTATTGGCAGCACATAAAAAAATCAGCAAGCGTATCGTTTCGAGCCGTTATAGTGGAGCACAAAGAGTTAGCGTTAGATATCGTTCGTCCCGCAGTCTGCAGATGCAACGGGAATTGACAGCCGAAAATAGCTATAATGGTAGCGGTATTTTAAGGTTGGCATCAAGTAAGGCATTGGTGATAAACCAAAATACCGGTGAAGTTATATACGCGAAAAACACCAACTTACCTACGCCAATTGCATCGATTACTAAATTAATGACAGCTATGGTGATGCTGGATGCAAAGCAATCATTGGATGAGGAAATTACCGTTTCGGAGGGAGATGTCGATTATTTAAAAGGCTCAGGGTCTAGACTCTCTGTGGGTTCAAGCTTAACACGCGGCGACATGCTGCAAGTGGCTTTAATGGCTTCAGAAAATCGTGCAGCTTCTGCGATTGCGAGTAATTATCCAGGGGGTAAAGCTGTTTTTGTAAAAGCAATGAATGCTAAAGCGCAGGAGTTAGGCCAAAATAATACGCACTTTGTAGATCCGACAGGCTTAGATAGCGAAAATGTTTCCACTGCCGAAGATTTGGCAAAAATGGTGCAAGCGGCATATCAATATCCAGAAATTAGGTTGGCAACTACAAGTCCTTCGCGCGAGGTGTATGTTGAGGGTCACGAATACCCTGTTAATTTTAATAATACCAATGGCTTGGTACGTGGCGGCGAATGGGAAATTGGTTTATCAAAAACAGGTTTTATTAACGAGGCAGGACGCTGTCTAGTAATGCAGGTAACAATCGCTGGTGAGCCGACGATAGTTGTATTGCTTGATTCTTACGGCAAGTTAACTCGCATAGGCGATGCTAAACGTGTGCGTAAATGGATGGAATATAACAGCGAATCTAAGCCAACCACTACCGGTCAAGAAATTTCAGCAGTGTCTGGAAGGATTTCTTAAGTTATCAATTAAAATAAAAAAGCGGCTTAAAGCCGCTTTTTTATTTTTTGGGTTTTTTAGGCACTGTTTTTTTGGCGCCAGCTTTTCTTGTAAGGGTTTTTTTAGTCGGAGCTCCTTTTGCTGCTTTCTCAGTCAATAAAGTAAGTGCTTCTTCCAGAGTTAATTCTTCAGGTGTCATACTTTTTGGTAAGGTTGCGCGTATCTTTCCATGCTGCACATAAGGTCCATAACGGCCTGCAAACACTTCAATGCGACCTTCACCAGATGGGTGAGGGCCTAAATCAGCAATTGGTGCAGGGCCAATATTGGCGGCTGCTAGCAAGGCAACCGCACCTGCTAAATCAATACTGAACACACTCTCAGATTTTGGTATCGATTTAAATTTACCATCGTGATTCACATACGGGCCGAAGCGACCAATATTGGCGATGATTTTTTTATTGGTTTCAGGATGCAAACCCAAATCGCGCGGCAGTGATAGCAACATATTGGCAATGTCGATATTCACATTGGCCGATGGGATTTCTTTGGGAATACTCACGCGTTTTGGTTTTTTCTTTTCGCCTTCAATAGCCATGCCCACTTGTAAATATGGGCCATACGGACCATTCATCAAGTAAATTTCTTTGCCAGACTCAGTATCTAAGCCAATTACAACCGGGTCTGCACCTGTTTGCGCCGTGCCATTCATACTGCGTTTGTAATCGCATTTTGGTGTGTCGTTATAGCCCGTGCAGCCAATAAAACTGCCAAAACGGCTGAGTTGTTTTTGCAGCGGTTTGCCACATTTTGGACAGGTTTCATCAAGCAATTCATTGCCTGGTCTGTCCACATCGGCTTTGCTGAGCAATTGTTGGTTAAAGCCTTGCCAAAATTCGTCCATCAGTGGAATCCACTCGCGTTCGCCTTCCGCTACGCTATCCAGTGCGTTTTCTAGGTTGGCGGTAAAATCGTAATCTACATATTTGGTAAAATGCTCGGTTAAAAATTTATTTACCACGCGCCCAACCTCAGTTGGCGTAAAACGTTTTTTATCTAGCAAAGCATATTCACGATCTTGTAAGGTCGAAATGATGCTGGCGTAAGTAGAAGGGCGACCAATGCCATACTCTTCTAGCACTTTCACCAAACTGGCCTCGCCATAACGTGGTGGCGGTTCGGTAAAATGCTGGTCGCCGTAGATTTTTTCTACATTCAATACTTCACCAGTTTCTAAGTGCGGTAATTTACTTTCACCATCTTCATTTTCTTCGTCATCGCGGCCTTCCATATATACTGCGATAAAGCCTGGGAAAACGAGCGTTTGGCCGCTGGCACGGAATAAATTGGCTTCACTACCCACAGTCAAATCTACGCTTACCGCATCAAATTTGGCGGGTGACATTTGACAAGCTACACTTCGTTTCCAAATCATTTCATATAGTTTAAATTGCTCGTCATTCAGGTATTTACGCATCGCAGTTGGCGTGCGAAAAATATCGGTGGGGCGAATCGCCTCATGCGCTTCTTGCGCATTCTTGGCTTTGGTTTTGTACATAATCGGCGATTTTGGTAAGTAATCTACCTCAAAATTTTTCTTCACGTAGTCACGGATACTCATTACCGCTTCAGCTGCCATGCTAAATGAATCGGTACGCATATAAGTAATCAAACCAACAGTCCCGCTGCCAATATCCACACCCTCGTAGAGCTGTTGTGCCACACGCATGGCACGGCTAGTGGTAAAACCGAGTTTGCGCACAGCCTCTTGTTGCAATGTGGATGTAGTAAATGGTGCGGCAGCGCTGCGGCTACGCTGCTTTTTCTCAACACGTGAAACAGTGGTTTTACCTGCGCTTGCAATCAGCAACTTGGCAACAATGTCAGTTTGTTGGTCGTGATTGATGACGCTAAATTGCTCGATTTTCTCGCCATTGTATTGAATCAACTTAGCGCTAAAGCTATGCGAGTGTTTCAGTGCGTCTAGGTGTATTGTCCAATATTCTTGGCTTTTGAACGCTTCGATTTCCAATTCGCGCTCTACAATCAGGCGTAGCGCAGGGCTTTGTACGCGACCTGCAGAAAGACCTCTACGGATTTTTTTCCAAAGCAATGGCGATAAATTAAAGCCTACCAAATAATCCAGTGCGCGGCGCGCTTGTTGTGCATTGACCAAATTCATCGAAATATCGCGCGGGTTTTCAATCGCGTGTTTGACTGCGGTTTGCGTGATTTCGTTAAATTCAACGCGTTTTAATAATTTGTTTTTAAGTAAATTTTTTGCTTGCAGAATTTCGGCAATATGCCACGAAATGGCTTCGCCTTCGCGATCTGGGTCGGTTGCGAGGTAAATGCTATCGGCGCCCTTAACCGCCTTGGCAATTGCATCCACGTGCTTACTGTTGCGATCGATAATTTCGTACTTCATGGCGAAATTGTTGAGAGGGTCAACCGCACCATTTTTGGGAATTAAATCGCGCACATGACCGTAGGATGCCAATACTTCAAAATCATTACCGAGGTATTTTTTGAGTGTTTTGGCTTTGGAAGGCGATTCAACAATTAACAGTTTGGACATTTATTTTTGGTTGATGGAATTAAAGAATTGGCGAGATGATAGCAAGCTAATTGCCAACTAGACAACAAGTCAATGCATAAAGTGCCTAAGTTTAATGGTTTACTAACAATTTATGTGACGTTTTGCTATGTGCTCAATAATATATTTTGGGCATACTGCAGGAAAGCTCAACTTCTCTTGAGGCAAATGAAACGTTTGTTCCATCATGTGTTGGCCGCTCAAAACAGCATGTAACACGAGGTCAGAATACACCACCCATGTTGAGTTAGCGGGAAACTCAAAGCGCAATTGCGGTGCATTGGCCTGGTAATCGGTGTCTGCCTTGGTTAAATCGTGCAAATGCAGCATGATGTGGTCGTATTCGCCACGCAAAGTTTTAGTGATGCCAAGCAACTTTAACCATTTGGCTTGGGCTGCTCTATATTTAGGCACTTTTGGTAAAAATTTAGCTGCCATGTCGGTAAATGGCTCGCCAACGTTCCATACGCGTGGCTTGTTGTGCGGATTTACATTGGTGAAAACGCGCAAAATGCGCTCGCCATGCGTGGGTTTGGACGGAAAAGCATCCGCATGCAAACGGCGGTCATCTTTACGCCAACTGGATTTTCTACCGGCGGCTTCTACACAGCGCAAGCTGGTATTGGCGGGCTTGGCGTGCAGCATGTAACTGGGCAGCAAATGCGCGATTAAAGCGGTTGCGTTTTGCGAGTAGCGCTCAATCAAAGCGGACATCGCTGTTAGCTCTTCCACATTACCTTTCGCGCCTTTAATATGGCGTTCATTACCACTTAGATAAATATTTTTTGATTTACCGTCCGACCAATCCGGCGACAAAAAACGCGTTTCATCTGCAGCAAATTCAAAACCTAAATTTGGTAAAAATAAGATACCGCCGTGCTCCAAATGGCTTAAATACGCTTGCTGCTGTGCGCTGTTGACCGCGGGCGTAAAGCTACTAAAAGTCAACTCGAGTACTGGATTCACCTTAAGTGTCATGTTAGCTATTTTCCTTGGTTTCGCTTATGGTTTCACTCTTGGCTCCACGCGTAAACGTGATATTGGCGTCATCAGTTAACTGAATATCGAACAACTGCGAGGGTTTTTCTTGTTCTGCAATATCACCAAATAAGGGGTCTTCATTCGATTCAATTGCTTGGCTTAAACTTTTAAAATCATATAAATTAACATCCGCCAAATGCGATGGCTCAACGTTGGTAATTGCTCGAAAGATATTATTTATGCGGCCAGGCTGTTCGTGCTCCCAAGCGTTTAGCATTTCTTTTACTTTTTGGCGTTGTAAATTAGGCTGCGAGCCACATAAATCACAAGGGATAATTGGAAAATTCATTTGCCGCGCATAACTGGCTATGTCGCGCTCGCTACAATACGCTAGCGGGCGGATGACAATATTTTGTTTGTCATTGGTAGCGAGTTTTGGTGGCATGGCTTTGAGTTTTGCACCAAAAAACATATTCAAAAATAGCGTTTCTACAATGTCGTCTCTGTGGTGTCCAAGTGCTATTTTATTGGCTCCCAGCCGTTTAGCTGTGGTGTAAATAATGCCGCGGCGCAAGCGCGAACACAAACTACAAGTAGTTGCGCCTTCGGGGATTTTTTTTTTCACCACCGAATACGTGTTAGCTTCCACAATGAGGTAATCAATGCCTAAGCTTTTAAAATATTCAGGCAAAATATGCTCAGGAAAATTTGGCTGTTTTTGATTCAAATTCATGGCGATGAGCTTAAACTCAATCGGCGCGCGTTCTTGCAGAGCCAGTAACATCATTAGCAGGGTGTAACTATCTTTGCCGCCACTCATGCACACTAGCACAGTGTCGCCTTCTTCAATCATGTTGTAATCCCCAATTGCTTTGCCAGTGGAAGTAACTAGGCTGTTACGCAACTTAACAAAATTGCCAGAGGCGTTGTCGGGTAAATGTTTTATCATAAATTGAGTGATCTGCCGCCATCCACTGCCAGCACATGGCCAGTCACAAATGGCGCATCATAAATTAAAAATTTCACTGCTTTGGCTACGTCGTTGCCCTCGCCGATGCGTTTGAGCAGGGTTTGTGCGATGACGCGTTGGCGATATGCCTCGTTAAATTGGGGGTTATCCTCCGGCCACAACACTGGCCCCGGCGCAACAGCATTCACGCGTACTTCGGGGCTAAGCTCATGCGCGAGTGATTTAGTGAGCGTCACCAAGCCGGCTTTAGCTACGCTATACACAATGTAGCCTTTTTTCGGGCGCTCGATATGCATGTCAGTAAGATTCACTATGCAACCGTTGTTTTTGCGCAGCTCCGGCGCGGCGGCTTGCGATAGAAATAACGGTGCTTTAAGGTTGGTGCCCATCAGGTCTTGCCATTGCTCCTCATCAATCTTACATAGCTCGGTGGGATAGTAGCTCGAAGCGTTGTTAATCAGCACATCCAGCCTGCCAAAGCGGTTAACTGTTTCATTCACCAATTTTGGCAGAATCTCTATATTAATCAAATCAGCTTGAATAATCGCCACACTGTTTGGGCGATGTAAGTTCAGCTCGGTTTGTAGCGCGCGTGCCTCAAATGCGGAGCTGCGATAATGTATCATCAGGTGCGCCCCTTCTTTGTGCAGCATTCGGCAAATCGCCGCGCCTACTCGCTTGGCGCCACCGGTAATCAGTATTACCTTATTGCTTAGACCTTTATTTTTTTGCTTAGGGTTCAAATTTTACTCACTTTTGTAATCGAATATTATAATGGCTTATGCCAACATCACCTATTTCAGCATTACCTGTTCCTGCGCCGGCGCTTCGGGCACAAAGCCGGCAATTAGCCGAGTTAATTCAGCAAAAAATTAAACAGGCGGGCGGTTGGATTAACTTTGCAGATTTTATGCACATGTCCTTATATACGCCCAGCTTAGGGTATTATAGCGGCGGCGCTAAAAAGTTCGGTATAGATGGTGATTTCGTGACTGCACCTGAAATTTCGCCGCTTTTTGCACAAACTTTAGCGCGACAAGCGGCGCAAGTGCTGGCAGAAACGCAAGGTAATATTCTTGAGCTTGGTGCTGGTACGGGTCGATTAGCAGCTGATTTGTTGTTAGAACTAGAAAACTTACACAGTTTGCCAACCCAATATTTTATTTTGGAAGTAAGCACATACTTGCGTCAAATTCAGCGTGAAATATTACAGAAAAAATTATCGACGGAATTATTTAATAGCGTGGTTTGGCTCGACATTTTGCCACAGAGCTTTACAGGCTTAGTGTTGGGTAACGAAGTTTTGGATGCAATTCCGGTACATCTTATCCATAGCACTGCGAAAGGGTTGCTGGAGCGAGGTGTAGCTTTTGATAAAGAATTTATTTGGCAAGATAAGCCGCTGGAAAAAGGCAAACTGCATGATGAAGTTAGTGTTTACTCATTGCCAAACGATTATTTAACTGAGGTTTGTCCTGCTGCTTCTGGCTTGGTACATAGCTTGGCAGAGATGCTAAAAACAGGCGCAATTTTGCTCGTTGATTATGGTTTCGGTAGCCGAGAATATTATCATCCGCAACGTAGCCAAGGTACACTGATGTGTCATTATCAACATCAAGCGCATAGCAACCCCCTCATCAATATAGGCTTACAGGATATCACTGCGCATGTTAATTTTACGCAAATTTCACAAGCCGCAGATGCTCATGGAATAAGGCCTGCAGGCTATGTGAATCAAGCACAATTTTTAATCAATTGTGGTATTTTAGAAATCCTACAACAGTTTTCGCCACAAGACGCGAGCTACATCAAGCTCGCCGCTGCCGCGCAAAAACTCATGTCGCCCGCCGAAATGGGCGAGTTGTTTAAGGTCATCGTATTCACCAAAAATATGGATACACCGCTGATTGGCTTTGTGCAGGGCGATAAAGTGCATACTTTGTAAGCGTATAATGCGCGCCATGAATGAAATTGAAAATATCCACCGCCGCCGCATTCGCAGCTTTGTGTTGCGCCAGGGTCGCTTGACCAAAGGCCAGGCACGTGCGCTGGTAATTACTTGGCCAAAATTTGGTGTTGATTATGCCGAAAACTTGCTCGATTTAGATGAATTGTTTGGCAGAAAAAAGAGCAAAAAAATCCTCGAAATTGGTTTTGGTATGGGTGACGCGACCGCCAAAATTGCGCAAACTTTGCCTGATTGTGATTTTGTAGCAGTGGAAGTACATACGCCGGGAATTGGCAGCCTGCTTAAACAAATAGAAGAGTTAGCGCTTACTAATGTCCGCATTATTCAGCACGATGCGGTGGAAGTGCTGCAACACATGTTGGCGGATGCGAGTCTGGATGGTGTGAACATTTTCTTTCCCGATCCGTGGCATAAAAAGCGTCATCACAAACGCAGGTTAATTCAAGCTGAGTTTGTAAAATTGTTATGCGCTAAACTAAAAGCAGACGCCTATATACATGTGGCGACTGATTGGCAGGAGTATGCAGAACGGGTTCTAGAAGTACTAAAAGCTGAGCCTCAACTGCAAAACACGGTAGCGGATTACGCAGAAAAACCAGCTTATCGACCGCTGACCAAATTTGAAAACCGCGGGTTGAAATTAGGTCACGGTGTTTGGGATTTGGTCTTTACCAAAAAGCCATAAACCAATTACTTTTTCTGCTTCTTCGACACCTTGTTTTTTAAGACTGGAGAACAACTGTACGCTGCAATTCCCCCATGTTGCTTTAAGCTCTTTGTGCACCTTATTTAAGGTCAAAGTGGCTTCGTTGCGTGATAACTTATCAGATTTTGTCAGCAGCACGTGTACAGGTTTGCCGCTCGGGCAAAACCAATCCAACATCTGACGATCCAGCGGCGTAAGTGGGTGACGGCTATCCATCACCAACACTAAACCGCCTAAACTGGTTCGCTCAGATAAATAGCGTGCCAATATGCTTTGCCAGTGCGCGCGCATAGCTTCGGGCACTTTGGCATAACCATATCCTGGTAAATCGACCAAGTGCCTATCATTACCCAACGTGAAAAAATTAATCAGCTGTGTGCGTCCAGGTTGTTTACTTACGTAAGCTAAGCGATTATGGTTGGCGAGAGTGTTGAGTGCGCTGGATTTTCCCGCATTAGAGCGGCCTGCAAAAGCCACTTCAATACCGCTTGCGGGTGGCAAATCGCGCAAATGGTGGGCGGAAATAAAAAATGTTGCGTTTTGAAACAAAGGCATTTAACTCTCTCAAATTCAAACAATAACAGCGTTGGGTTTATGCTTAAATGCTATCATGAACAATTGATTTTTGATAAGATATTAATCTAATTAAATAGTTAGGAAAGTTCAGCAATGATTAAGCGAATGAGTGTTCTGACCTTGGCGCTGTCAAGTTTATTGGCTTCGTCTGCATTTGCAGCCGATACGAAAAAAGCACCAGCACTAGCAGAAAAAAGCGCAACTGATAAAACAGTGCAAACCGTGTGTGCGGCTTGCCATGCGGCTGATGGCAATAGCGTGATTTCACTTAACCCAAAACTGGCAGGCCAGCACGCTGATTACTTGCTTAAACAGCTCAGTAATTTTAAAGATGGATCACGTACTAACTCAGTAATGGCGCCACAAGTGGCTAATTTAAGTACAGATGATATGAAAAATTTAGCTCATTATTTCTCTAGCCAAAAAATTAATCTAGCCAAAGCCAAAAGTAACGGTGCTGGGTCACTCGGCGAAAAAATTTATCGTGGCGGCATTGCAGCTACCGGTGTACCAGCATGTGCTTCATGCCATGGCGCAAACGGTGCAGGGTTACCTAAGCAATTTCCACGTTTGGCCGCGCAACATGCAGATTATACACTTGCACAATTGAGAACTTTCCGCACTGGTGAACGTGCCAATGCGCCAATGATGACAGCGATTGCCGCCAAAATGACCGATGCCGAAATGCAAGCCGTGGCCGACTATATGCAAGGCTTACGTTAGACAAGCCTTGTACTAATTATTTGCTTGGGTTTGGCATGAGTTCTACTCTAAAACGCACCGCACCATTTACGTTACTTACCAAACTTAACTCATAACCCGCAAGTTTGCTATCTTGTGCGGCATGAAACAAACCCACTCCTAAACCATTGTGTGAGGCGATATGTTTTTTAAATATATCGTTTGCAATTTGTCCATCCATCGCTTTACCGGTATCGGTTACATCAATACAAAAGCCATTTTCAGCGTCCTCAAACATTTCTACTTTAATTGAAGTATTGGGTTGATATTTGATTTTTCCCAGCGCATTATTAAGCAAGTTATCCAACACGCTATCTAACACTTCGGCATTAATTTCCTGTCTGGGTAATTGCTCAGCCACAAATTCGATATCATCGTGATTGTGACGTAATTGCAGGTTTTTCCACCAAGCCGACATTATCTCTAACCTTTTCTTTTCTTCTCCCGGCGCTTTAAGTTTATCCAGCGTAGCGGCAATACGTTGATTAAGCACGGGCAATTGTCTGCGAATAAGGCTTAGCAGTGCTTCGTTATCAGTCTCACTCATTTTATTGTTGCTTTGCTCGGCGGCCGAAACTAAAGCCCCAACCGATTGCAGAATGTTTTTAATGTCGTGCGTGAGGCGCGATCCGGTCTCGTAAAAAGCTTGCATATAAGCGTTTTGGCGCAAGGTTTCCTCGCGGCGTTTGGCTTCGTAAAATTCGCCCATAATTTGCGTGAGTAGCTTTACATGCACATACAAAGCGGGTGAAATCTGCCAGCGCGTATGCAAAGTCATGTGAAAATCTTTAAAGTTAAAATTGGTCACATGCTTTGATGATTCGCCAAGTTTGCCTTGCGTTTCGTCGGCTAACCAATTAACGCCCGTTACCCAAGGCAAAGCAGTCATTTCACCCATTGCAGCTACTACAAAGCCATTCGGCGTTGATTCAACTTCTCCTAAAGTCGCGATATTTTTAACCCATTTTTCAAACGGCATCCCTATACTTAGCAAGTAACGTGACATTAAAATTTCTACACCGGAAAAACGCGTACTAGGCCGCCATAGCACACTAAATGCAATAAGCGCGAAGGCCAACCCAAAAATGGCAATAAACATTACTTGCACATAATTAACTGCATGCAAAGTACCTATTGCATAACTGGCTAGTACCAAAATAAAGGCGACTAGGGTCAATAATAAAGTATAAAAGAAATCCAATATGGGTAATTGACCGGTTTTAGAGGTCGGTTTACCAATAAAGAAAATAATGATGGGTAGTATGGGCAATAGATAACGAATAACAAATTTTGCAGCTTCTAAATCTTGAGAAGCATCTAATAGTTTTGGTACCACCCACAGTAATAGCATGGATAGCAAATAGCTTGCAGCAAGAATATGAATAATCCGCATGGCTTTTGTTTCTTCTGAAAATACCCGCCCGCCCAATAACCCAAATAAAATGGATATCCATATCGCTGTGAGCCACCAATTGATGTAAAAAAGGGCAATCAAACCAACGCTAACGAATAATGCGATAGCAGGTTTTGAGAGCTTTTCGCTACTGCTCCATACTGGCTGCCATAGTAAAAATAAGCCGTAGTGACATAAGAAAAACGTGCGCTGCAGTGGAGTTGTAGTGTCACCCCAAATTAAAAATACGTGCAGTGTGATTAGCATGAGTGCTAAAATACGCTGCGAGTGCACGGTTAATAATTGGTTAATTTTGGCATAGTTGCGCATAGGGGTTTTTTGTACGTGTTTAATGTGGCCTTAGCATAATCTAAAAATGCGACTAAAAAAAGAGTGTCAATATTTTGTCACAAGCGATGAAATTTCATCTATTTTTTGTTTTTTATAACCTATAAAACAGCTAGAACACCTTATATAATAAGGCTTTACAGGGCTGGCATATTATTTGCATTATTTTTGCTGAGTGTGGACAAATAAACAATAATGTCACACAGATAATAGGTTAAAGGATACCACAATGAATAAGCAAACAGGGTTTACCCTAATCGAGCTCGCCATCGTCTTAGTGATTATTGGCTTGCTGCTAGGTGGTGTGCTGAGAGGGCAAGAACTGATTAATAGTGCCAAAGTAAAAAACATGGCACGCGATTTCCAGAATGTGCAAGTTTATATCTATGGCTATCAAGATAAATTTAAAGCTTTGCCAGGCGATGATGCGGCTGCGGCTACTCATGTAACTGGGGGCACAGCAGCTACTGTTGGAGCATTGGGTAACGGCGTTATTCAAGGTCTTTGGAATACAACAAACAATGGTGACGAATCATGCGTGTTTTGGCAGCATGTTCGTCTTGCAGGTCTGGCGCCAGGGTCTACTGTAGTCGATTGTGCTACTGCGGGAAATACATATCAACCTCGCAATGCTGATGGTGGTTTGATTGGAATCCAAAGCGTAACAGGTTTTACTGGAACAACAGTACTGCCTACAGTTGGAGGTATCTCAGGCGCATATGTTGTTTGCTCTGATGGTATATTGGGCAAGTTTGCTAAGCAGTTAGATACTACACTTGATGATGGAGTGGGGGACACTGGTTCTGTAAGAATTCAGGTACAGGGTGGAGCGGCTACTAATGGTGTTAATGCACCTGTTGATTCTACTCCCTATACGGTTTGCATGTCATTCTGAGCAAGATAGAAGTTTAATGATTCGAAGCCCGCCTTGTGCGGGCTTTTTGTTTTGCGCAACCCCATTTTCTCTATTGCTAGGTTTACGTTTGATTTAGTCTCGTTTTGATTTAGAATGATTACAAAATTTAAACGCACCATACTAATGACTCAAAATATCGTCGAAATCGACAATCTCTCGTTTGGCTACAAAGGCCGCATGTTGCATCAGGGCATCAATATGGTGTTTCCACGCGGCAAAATAGTAGCTATTATGGGCGGCAGCGGCAGCGGAAAAACTACGCTGCTACGCTTAATCGGCGGGCAAATTAAGCCTAATAAGGGCAAAGTCCGAGTTGATGGACAGGTGGTGCACCAGCAAAGCCGTGAAGGTATATATCTACTACGTCGCAAAATGGGTATGTTGTTTCAGCACGGTGCGTTGTTTACTGATTTATCTGTGTTTGAAAACGTGGCTTTCCCAATCCGTGAACATACCGATCTACCCGAGAGCATGATTCATGACTTGGTATTGATGAAACTCAATGCTGTTGGTTTGCGTGGTGCACACAAGCTGATGCCAGCGGAGCTTTCTGGAGGTATGGCGCGGCGCGTGGCCTTGGCGCGCGCTATTGCGCTAGACCCTGATATTGTGATGTACGATGAACCTTTTGCAGGGTTAGACCCTATTTCGATGGGCGTGATTTGTGTTTTAATTCGCACGCTTAACGATGCACTTGGCACGACTTCTATTATTGTTTCACACGATGTAAAAGAAACTTTTTCAATTGCAGATTATGTTTATTTTGTGGCCGACGGTGTGGTTGCAGCAGAAGGTACGCCAAAAGATTTACAAAATTCCAGTTTGCCATTCGTACATCAATTTGTGCATGGCGAAAAAGACGGACCAGTGCCGTTTCATTATGCGGCTGGCGATTACAAGCGCGATTTGCTGGGGTTTGAAGCATGATAAAGCGCTCCCGCCTTCGTCCCTTGCGCACCTTGGGGCATCGTGTTACCAAGCGTATTTGGCGGCTAGGCGCAGGCGCGCGGTTTTTTGGGCTAACGCTCATTTCGTCTGGCGAAAGCTTCCGCAGGTTTCATTTAATCATTCGTGAAGTGTATTTTACAGGTGTATTGTCACTCATCATTATTTTGGTTTCTGCATTTTTTGTTGGTATGGTGCTGGCTTTACAAGGCTACAACACGCTACAACGATATGGATCATCGGAAGCTATTGGCGTATTGGTAGCGTTGGCATTAGTGCGTGAGTTAGGACCGGTAGTTACTGCTTTATTATTCGCAGGTCGTGCAGGTACAGCAATTACCGCGGAAATAGGTTTAATGAAAGCGACAGAACAATTATCTGCCATGGAAATGATGGCAGTTAATCCCATTTCACGTGTGATTGCCCCACGTTTTTGGGCGGGGGTGATTGCTATGCCGATTTTAGCCACCATATTTTCTATGGTGGGTATTTTGGGTGGCTATTTGGTGGCGGTGCCGCTAATTGGCGTGGATGCAGGCGCATTTTGGTCGCAAATGCAGGCCAATGTGGATTGGCGACTTGATATTGTCAATGGCGTGATTAAAAGCTTGGTATTTGGCGTGGCGTGTACCATGATTGCACTGTTTGAAGGTTATGATGCGCCACCCACAGCTGAAGGGGTGAGTAGTGCGACGACAAGAACGGTAGTGACTTCATCGCTTACCGTGTTGATATTAGATTTTGTATTAACTTCATTTATGATAAGCGTATAGCATGCGGGAGTGAGTAATGGAAAGAACAACGATAGATTTATGGGTAGGTATTTTTGTCGCTTTGGGCGTGGCGGCTTTGCTGGGCTTAGCGATGAAGGTGGGTAATTTAACTACTAGTAAATTAGGCCCCACCTATACGGTGATTGCCAACTTTGAAAATATCGGCGGTTTAAAGCCACGTGCACCAGTAAAGAGTGCTGGCGTAGTAGTAGGACGTGTAGGCAAAATTAAATTCGACACGGAAACTTATGAAGCAGTGATAAGTCTCAATATTGACAAACGTTATAGCTTTCCGAAGGATACTTTTGCAAATATTTATACTGCGGGCCTGTTAGGGGAGCAGTATGTTGGCTTGGAGGTAGGCGGCGATGAAGCGAAACTTAAAAATGGAGATAAAATAACGCATACGCAAGATGCCATTGTGTTAGAAAAAATGATCAGTCAATTTTTGTTCAATAAAGCCTCGGAAAATAAAGATGATGTATCTTCAACCAAGGCATCAACTAAATCTGCTGATGATGGGTTAACTGCAAACCCGTTAGATCAGATCAATAATAAAGGTAAAGGTGCAGCCGCGCCTAAATAAAGCTAAAAAGGATTTTAAAAATGATGAAACAATTTTTTATTGCATTAAGTTTACTATGTTTTAGTGTGGCTAGCTTTGCAGTTGAAGGCCCGGATGAACTTGTCAAAAGGACTGCCGAAGATGTATTGGCCACAGTTAAAAGCGATAAAGATATCCAAGCGGGCGATCAAGAAAAAATATTTACTTTGGCGGAACAAAAAATCGTGCCAAATTTCGATTTTGATAAAGTTTCGCGTATGGTATTAGGCAAAAACTGGACAATTGCTACGCCAGACCAAAAAGCTGGGTTTCAAAATGAATTTCGCACATTGCTGATACGTACTTATGCGTCTGCACTTTCTAAATACAGGAATCAAACCATTGAATATAAACCGTTTCGTTTGATGGGTGATTCAGATATTGCCTCGGTAAAAACGCAAATAGTGCAACCAGGTGGTCAGCCTATTGAGGTGGATTATACGCTTGTAAAGCAGCCGGAAGCTTGGAAAGTGTACGATATTGTGATTGAAGGCGTGAGCTTGGTGACTAATTATCGTGGTCAGTTTGCGCAAGAAATTCGCCAAAATGGTTTAGACAGCCTGATTAAAAAATTGACTGATAAAAATAAAGCGGCGCAGGCTAAAACCGCTTCCAATCATAACTAACATGTCACAAGCACAAATAGCGCAAATTGATAACTGTTGGAACGTTAGTGGTGGAGTGGTTATCGGCACGGTGTCGGCGATTTTAGAAGCAAGTAAATCGTTGCCTATTGCAGCTAACACGATGGTTGATTTTGCGAATGTGACCAATATTGATACATCAACTATCAGTTTGATTTTGGAGTGGAAACGGCGCGCGCAGCGAGAAAATCAATCATTAAAGTTGATGAATTTGCCAGCAAATTTAACCAGTTTAACGCAGCTATATGGTGTGGTCGAGTTAATCAATTAGTGCTCGTTATAGTTTTGCCCTATTTAATTTTTATACTGTAACCCCATCTACACGGTGGGGTTTCGTTTTTGTGATTTACCTATCGAATTGAGTCTTGAATTGAGTCGTCGGTGACAGTTCCAGCAATAAAAATAGAACAAGTCCACAAGCGTTTTGGCAATTTGCATGCGCTTAATGGCATTGATTTAACTATCAACCAGGGCGAATTTTTTGCATTGCTTGGCCCGAATGGTGCGGGAAAATCGACGCTTATTAATATTTTGGCTGGCTTGCTTAAGCCCACACAGGGTAAGGTTTCTGTGATGGGACACGATGTGGTGGATGATTACCAAGCTGCACGTATGGTGTTGGGCGTGGTGCCGCAGGAATTGGTGTTCGATCCATTTTTTAATGTACGTGAAATGCTACGCTTTCAAGCGGGTTATTTTGGTCGTGGTCGTGAGAATGACGCTTGGGTGGATGAAGTGATTGAAAACCTAGGTTTAACCGATAAGGCGCACACCAATATGCGTAAGCTTTCCGGTGGCATGAAGCGTCGTGCCCTGATTGCGCAAGCGCTGGCACACAAGCCGCCTGTAATCGTGTTGGATGAGCCTACCGCGGGCGTGGATGTTGAGTTACGACAGATGTTATGGGGCTTTATTAAACAACTCAATCGCGATGGCCACACTATTATTTTAACCACGCATTATCTGGAAGAGGCGGAGACGCTATGTGAGCGCGTGGCGATGATGAAGCAGGGCGAGATTGTTGCATTGGACACAACCGCAAACTTATTAGAAAAGCTCGCAGGTAAAAATTTGCGGCTAAAACTTGGTAATGCGGTGCTTCCAACTACATTATTACCGATGCTAAAAAGTGGCGAAAATGGTGTTTACACACTAGCGCTTACAGAGCCAAATCAATTGGAATATGTGTTGAGCGAATTGCGTAAAGCCAAGATTAATATTGAAGATATGCAATTATTCGAAGCCGATTTGGAAGATGTGTTTATGTCGTTAGTGGGCAGCAAATGATTTTAATTGATAATCTTGTATCTCAGCAGTGGCGGGGCACCTACACACTTTTCAAAAAAGAAGTTTTACGTTTTTGGCGTGTAGCATTCCAAACGGTGGCTTCTCCCGTACTCACCGCATTGCTCTATTTGTTGATATTCTCACATGTGTTGCAAGGCCATGTGCAGGTGTATAAAAACGTGCCTTATACAGCATTTTTGATTCCTGGTCTCATCATGATGTCGCTACTACAAAATGCTTTTGCAAACAGCTCTTCCAGTCTCATTCAGTCAAAAGTCATGGGTAATATTATTTTTATTTTGCTTACGCCGCTCACCTATTTGCAGTTTTTTATCGCATTTTTAGCGGCCTCAATCGTACGCGGCATAATGGTGGGCTTGAGTATTTATTTAGTAGCGATTTGGTTTGTCGATTTACCTATTGTGCACCCATTGTGGATTTTCGCATTCGCGCTTTTGGGGAGTGCGCTACTTGGCACATTTGGCATTATTGCTGGCATTTGGGCAGATAAATTTGACCAAATGGCAGCATTCCAAAACTTCGTGATTATGCCGCTCACGTTTTTATCAGGCGTGTTTTATTCTATCCATTCGTTGCCACCATTTTGGCAGACGGTATCAAAATTCAACCCATTTTTTTATATGATAGATGGTTTTAGATATGGTTTTTTTGGCAAAGGCGATATTTCACCGTGGATTAGTATTGGCGTAGTTGCCGCATTTTTATTGGTGTTAGCATGGCTAGCCTTAAAAATGTTAAAATCCGGTTATCGATTAAGAGGTTGATTTAGTGCTAAGTGCTAAGCAGTTAGAAAGCTATATCACACAGCATTTAAGCTGCGATTTTATTGAAGTGCGTGGCGATGACGGTACACATTTTGAAGCCATGATTGTAAGTCCAGCATTTGAGGGTAAATCTATGGTTCAGCAGCATCAGCTGGTGTATGGTGCCTTGGGTGATCGCATGCGCGCTGAGATACATGCTCTCTCGATGAAAACTTATACACCCGAAAAATGGCAAGAATTGAATGCAAAGTAAATGTATTGGAGAAGTAAATGGACGCACAAGCGCAAATTAAAGAAACAGTGACCAGTAACCCAGTGGTGCTTTACATGAAAGGCAACCCAAAGTTTCCACAATGCGGCTTTTCCAATTTAGCCACACAAATTTTAGATGCTTGCAATGCCAAATATGTGACGGTAGATGTGCTTGCAGACCAAGAAATACGCGAGGGTATTAAACAATATGCCAGTTGGCCGACCATTCCGCAACTTTATGTGAAAGGTGAATTTGTAGGTGGCGCAGATATTATGCGTGCCATGTTTGAGAGTGGTGAGTTGCAGACCTTGCTAGCTGGAGCATAGTTTTTGGATAAGCTTATTATCCAAGGCGGTCAGCGTTTAAATGGTGAGATTACCATTTCTGGTGCCAAAAATGCAGCTTTGCCGATTTTGTGCGCGTCGCTGTTGGCTGAAACACCACTTGAGCTCAGCGGCGTTGCGGCGTTAAAAGATATTGACACCACTATCAAGTTGCTTGATACCATGGGCGTTAAGATTGCCCGCAATGGTGACAAAGTGAGTTTGGATGCCAGTGAAGTTGCTTCTTTTGAGGCAACCTATGAAATGGTCAAAACCATGCGCGCATCAATTTTGGTATTAGGTCCACTATTGACACGTTTTGGCACAGCACGCGTATCATTGCCTGGCGGTTGCGCCATTGGCTCGCGCCCTGTTGATTTACACATTAAGGGCTTGCAAGCTCTGGGTGCCGCGATACACATCACGCATGGTTATATTCAAGCCAGCACCTTGCACTTGCCTAATCGGCGCTTACAGGGTGCACGCTATTATATGGATTTGGTAACGGTAACAGGCACCGAAAACCTGATGATGGCAGCAAGCTTGGCTGAAGGCACTACGGTGTTAGAAAATGCAGCAAAAGAACCAGAAGTGGTTGATTTGGCTGAATGTTTGATTAAAATGGGTGCAAAAATTACAGGAGCTGGCTCGGATGTCATTACGATAGTCGGCGTGGAAAAGCTGAATGGTGCAAATCATAATATCGTTTGTGACCGCATAGAAGCGGGTACTTATATGGTGGCCGCAGCAATGACAGGTGGCGAGGTGAAGCTTAATAATGCGCGCGCCGATTTGCTAGACGCTGTGATTAAAAAGCTGCGTTATGCGGGAGCAGAAGTGAAAGTAGGCAAAGATACGATTACCGTGAAAAGTGATGGCAATTTAAAGGCGGTGAATATTCGCACTGCGCCGCACCCAGCTTTTCCTACCGATATGCAAGCGCAGTTCATGGCGCTTAACACGGTTGCGGATGGCGTAGCTAAAGTCACTGAAACGATTTTTGAAAATCGCTTTATGCATGTGCAAGAAATGCAGCGATTAGGCGCCGATATTAGCATTGATGGCAATACGGCGCTGGTAAAAGGCGTGGAATTTTTAGATGGTGCAACTGTGATGGCAACCGATTTACGCGCTTCTGCAAGCCTTGTGTTGGCCGGTTTGGTGGCACGTGGTGAAACAGTGGTTGAGCGGATTTATCACTTAGACCGTGGTTATGAGCAGTTGGAAGAAAAGTTAACGAAACTAGGCGCGAAAGTGCGCCGTAGCAACTAAAAAATGATAACGATAGCATTAAGTAAAGGCAGAATATTCGAAGAAACCACGCCACTTTTAGCGGCGGCGGGTATTCGCGCGTTAGAAGACCCTGAATCTTCGCGCAAACTTATCCTACCAACCAATCGTGACAATGTGCGCTTAATTATTGTACGCGCGACCGACGTGCCGACTTATGTGCAATATGGCGCGGCAGACTTGGGCATTGCAGGCAAAGACGTGTTGGATGAACACGGCGGTGAGGGTTTGTATCAGCCGCTAGACTTAAATATAGCTAAGTGCAAAATGATGGTGGCGGTGCGTAACGATTTTGATTACGAAGCCTCAATTCGCCAAGGCGCGCGGCTCAAGGTCGTGACTAAATATGTCAAAGCGGCGCGCGAACACTTTGCCGCCAAAGGCATGCATGTCGATTTGATTAAGCTTTATGGTTCAATGGAGCTTGGCCCGCTGGTTGGGCTTTCCGATGCGATTGTGGATTTGGTGAGCACAGGCAACACCCTGCGCGCCAACAATCTTAAAGCGGTGGAGGAGGTAGGCGATATCAGCTCGCGATTGATTGTGAATCAAGCCTCGCTCAAGCTTAATAGAAGCCAATTGCAGCCGATTTTAGATGCATTTAGCTCAGCCATAAAAAAATGAACATTAGGCGTTTATCTACCAATGAAAATACATTTGAAGCTGATTTAAAAGCCTTGTTGGCTTTTGAAACTGCGCAAGATGACAGCGTTGACGCAGTGGTCGCCAATATTTTAAAAGACGTGAAAGCGCGTGGCGATATGGCGGTGCTGGAGTACACCAACCGTTTTGATAAAACCAATGTTAAGAGTTTAGCTGAGCTTGAAATCGGCAAAGCTGAACTAACAGCAGCATTAAGTAGCCTACCGGGCAATCAGCGCACGGCTTTGCAGGTAGCAGCGAATCGCGTAAAAAGTTACCACGAAAAGCAATTGATGCAATCTTGGACATACAACGAGCCAGACGGCACCTTACTTGGCCAGCAAATTACGGCACTAGACCGTGTAGGGCTATATGTACCGGGCGGCAAAGCGGCGTATCCTTCTAGCGTGCTCATGAATGCAATCCCAGCTAAAGTGGCTGGTGTGCAAGAACTCATTATGGTGGTACCAACGCCCAATGGTGAGAAAAACGCCTTGGTACTCGCTGCTGCAGCTATAGCAGGGGTTGATCGCATATTTTGCATTGGTGGCGCGCAAGCAGTAGGTGCGCTGGCGTATGGTACGCAAACCATTCCGCATGTCGATAAAATTGTAGGACCAGGCAACGCTTATGTGGCGGCCGCTAAGCGCCGTGTATTCGGCGTGGTGGGCATTGATATGGTGGCTGGGCCATCGGAAGTTTTGGTGATTTGCGATGGTAAAACCAATGCCGATTGGATTGCCATGGATTTATTCAGCCAGGCCGAGCACGACGAATTGGCGCAGGCTATTTTGCTTACGCCCGATGCGGACTTTTTAGATAAAGTAGTTGCTAGCATGCAAAAGTTATTAGAAACTTTACCGCGTAAAGATATTGTGAATACGTCGATTACTAATCGTGGCGCGCTGATTTTGGTGAAAAATTTAGACGAAGCGGTTGAAATCAGCAACTATATTGCGCCAGAACACTTGGAATTGTCAGTTGAAAATCCGCTGGAAATGGCCAAAAAAATCAAGCATGCCGGTGCCATTTTTATGGGGCGAGATACCTGCGAGGCGCTTGGCGATTATTGCGCAGGACCAAACCATGTTTTGCCGACTTCGCGCACGGCACGTTTTAGCTCGCCTCTCGGTGTGTACGATTTTCAAAAACGTTCCAGTTTGATTATGGTGTCGCAAGAAGGTGCGCAGGTGTTGGGCCGCGTCGCATCAACACTCGCGCAAGGCGAGGGTTTGCAGGCGCATGCACGCTCAGCAGAATACCGACTAAAAAAATGAGTAGAGTTTTATGAGTAAGTTTTGGAGCGACGTAGTACATAAGTTGATTCCCTATGTACCTGGCGAGCAGCCCAAGCTGGATAATTTAGTTAAACTCAATACCAATGAAAATCCTTATGGCCCTAGCCACCAAGTAATACGTGCCTTGCAGGCTGAGGCGGCAGATAGTTTACGGCTTTACCCAGACCCTAATTCAGATAAACTTAAGGCTGCAATTGCAGATTATTATGGTTTACAGACCAACCAAGTGTTTGTCGGAAATGGTTCAGACGAAGTGCTGGCGCATGTATTTCAAGCGTTGCTTAAACACAGTCGACCGTTATTTTTCCCTGATATTACTTACAGTTTTTATCCAGTTTATTGCTGTTTATATGACATTGAGTATGAGGAAATTCCGCTCAATGGAAATTTCGAAATTGATGTGAAAGATTACGACAAACCAAATGGGGGCATTATTTTCGCTAACCCGAATGCGCCGACAGGCGTGCCTTTGGCTTTGACGGAAATTGAAAGTCTGTTGAAAATCAACACGGAATCCGTGCTAGTAATTGACGAAGCGTACGTGGATTTTGGTACAGAATCTGCGGTTAATCTTATTAGTACATACCCGAACTTGCTGGTGACGCAAACACTTTCAAAAGCGCGTTCACTGGCGGGCTTGCGTGTGGGTTATGCACTTGGGCATAAAGATTTGATTGAAGCACTAATTCGCGTAAAGGATAGCTTTAATTCTTATCCGATAGACCGTTTTGCCGAAGCTGGTGCGATTGCAGCAATGCAAGATAAAGCATATTTTGAAGAAACCAGAAAAAAAGTCATCGCTTCGAGAGGCGTATTAGTTAAAGGGTTGCAGGCACTTCATTTTGAAGTTTTGCCTTCGGGTGCCAATTTTATATTTGCAAGGCACAAAACACTGGCTGGTGAAAATTTGGCCGCAAAACTCCGTGATAAAAGTATTGTGGTGCGACATTTTCAAAAACCATCACGTATTTCTAATTACTTGCGCATCACCATCGGCACTGATGGACAATCAAAGCAGCTCATTAATGCATTGAGTGCAATTCTTAAATAATCACTAAATTGTTGAAAGAAATACCAAATTGCGGTTATTATGTGCAAACGCACAAAATATCCTATTAATATTTTGTAAAATTAATTTGAATTAACAGCAAAATATTAAATTTTTAATTGAATATAAACGAGCTCGGAGGAATAAGCATCATGGCACAAACCCAAATGGCATTAGATTCACTAGATTTTGACGCGACTGTTGCATTAGCGACCAAAGTTGCGCCACACGTAGATATCTTAGAAATCGGTACTCCATGCATTAAGCATAATGGTATTGAGTTACTTAAAACGCTTCGCTCAAAATTTCCAAACAATAAAATCTTAGTTGATTTGAAAACAATGGACGCTGGTTTCTACGAAGCCGAGCCATTCTACAAAGCCGGTGCAGATATTTGCACAGTGCTAGGTTGCGCTGATATTGGCACTATCAAAGGTGTAGTGGATGTGGCTAACAAATACGGCAAACAAGCACAAGTGGATTTGATCAACGTTGGCGATAAAAAAGCGCGCGCATTAGAGGTGGCTAAATTAGGTGCACACATCATTGGCGTGCATACAGGCTTAGACCAACAAGCTGCTGGCCAAACTCCTTTTGCTGATTTGGCTATGATAACCGGTTTAAACACGGGGGCTAAAGTTTCCGTAGCAGGTGGCGTAAAAGCAGCAACAGTACGCCAAGTGGTGGATGCAGGTGCTGATATTGTGGTTGCAGGCGCCGCAATTTACGGCGCAGCAGATCCAGCAGCTTCAGCGGCTGAAATTACAGGCTTGGCTCATGCAGGCAACGCAAGTGCGGGTGGCATGGGTAAATTATTACCATGGGCATTGATTGCAGGGGCAGTATTGCTTGGTTTGTATTTGCTTAAAGGTGGTAAACCTGCTGAAGAAACGCCAGCAGCAGCGCCGGCTGCGGTAGAACAAGCGGCTCCAGCAGCAGATGCAGCAGCTCCAGCTGAAGCGGCACCCACAGAAACAGCTCCTGCAGAAGCAGCGCCAGCTGAAGAAGCAAAATAATTTTGTTTTGAATTAAAAAAGCCGGCCATTAGGTCGGCTTTTTTATTGCGCTTTTGTTTTTCGATAAACAATTTAGTGCGAAAGCACACCACTTTAGGTTAAAATGCTGTTAAATTATTAATTATCAATTAGTTAAAACGCTCATGCGCAAAGCAGAAGTCACCCGTAACACACTTGAAACTCAAATTACTGTTGCCATTAATATTGATGGCTCGGGTCAATCTCAATTTAGCACCGGTTTAGGTTTTTTAGATCACATGTTGGATCAGGTAGCGCGTCATGGTATGATGGATATTAGCGTGCAGGCTAAGGGCGATCTGCATATTGATGCACACCACACGGTAGAAGATATAGGCATTACGCTTGGCCAAGCGTTTGCAAAGGCAATTGGAGATAAAAAAGGCATTAATCGCTATGGTCACGCCTATGTGCCGCTAGATGAGGCGCTAAGCCGCGTGGTGCTCGATTTATCTGGCCGACCAGGTTTAGAGTTTAATTGCGAATTTACGCGGGCCGCAATTGGCGAATTTGATGTTGATTTGATACACGAATTTTTCCAAGGCTTTGTGAATCACGCCAATGTGACGCTGCATATTGATAATCTCAAAGGCAATAACTCACATCACCAGTCTGAAACCATATTCAAAGCCTTTGGCCGCGCATTGCGCATGGCAATTACCTATGACGAACGCATGTCAGGCATTACGCCGTCCACTAAAGGCAGTTTATAAACATTAAGTTCGGCTCACAATGCAAAAAGTAGATATTGCGGTTGTTGATTACGGCATGGGCAATTTGCGCTCGGTGTCTAAGGCGGTTGAACACGTGGCTTCGGGCAAATCGGTGGTTGTTACCAGTGATCCAGACCTGATTCAAAGCGCGGAGAGGGTGGTATTTCCTGGTCAAGGAGCTATGCCAGATTGCATGCGCGAGCTGGATGCCCGTAATTTGCACGAAGTCATTATTGATTCTGCTAAAAATAAGCCTTTTTTTGGAATCTGTATTGGCATGCAACTATTGTTTGATCACTCTGAAGAAGGCGATACTGCTGGTTTGGGCTTGTTAAAAGGTGATGTTAAGCACTTTGCTAGTGACCAAATGTTTGATGAAAAAGGCAACAAACTAAAAGTGCCACATATAGGCTGGAATCAAGTGTATCAGCTGCAACTGCACCCCTTGTGGGTGGGCGTTGCAGATGCGACTCGGTTTTATCATGTGCATAGCTATTACGTAGCGCCGCAAGATAACACTGTTACGGCGGGGGTAACCGAATATCCAAGCCGCTTTACTAGTGCGATTGCGCACGATAATATTTTTGCAACACAATTTCATGTAGAAAAAAGTGCACAAGCTGGCTTGCAATTACTCAGCAACTTTGTAAACTGGAAACCTTAAATAACGCTATCGTCCTATGTTTTATTTAAACCAATAACCAAAATCATGCTTATCATCCCTGCAATTGATCTCAAAGATGGCCACTGCGTCCGTTTAAAACAAGGCATCATGGAAGAATCCACCGTGTTTTCAGAAGATCCAGGCGCCATGGCGCGGCATTGGTTTGATCTTGGGGGCAAGCGGCTACACTTGGTGGATTTGAACGGTGCGTTTGCAGGCAAGCCTGTAAACGAAAGTGCGATTAAGTCTATCGTCAGTGCAGTCGGTGGCGACATTCCTATCCAATTAGGCGGCGGCATTCGTGATTTAGATACCATTGAGCGCTATTTAGACGATGGCATTAGTTATATAATTATTGGGACAGCCGCAGTGAAAACGCCAGGTTTTCTGCATGAGGCGTGCTATGCTTTCCCAGGTCAAATCATGGTCGGATTAGATGCTAAAGACGGCAAAGTGGCCATTGATGGTTGGTCTAAACTCACTGGTCATGATGTGATAGATTTAGCCAAAAAATTTGAAGATTATGGTGTTAATTCAATTGTTTATACCGATATTGGTCGCGATGGTATGCTCTCAGGGGTGAATATAGAGGCGACTGTGGCATTGGCACAAGCGCTAACAATCCCTGTCATTGCCAGTGGCGGTTTAACTAATCTGGAAGATGTTAAAAGACTGTGTGCAGTTGCGCATGAAGGTATTATTGGCGCGATCACTGGCCGTGCGATTTATGAAGGCACAATAGACTTTGCGGCTGCGCAAAAACTAGCTGACGAGCTGAGCTGATGGGGCTAGCCAAAAGAATCATACCTTGCCTTGATGTTACCGATGGCCGCGTTGTGAAAGGCGTAAATTTCTTAGAGTTACGCGATGCGGGAGATCCTGTTGAAATTGCTAAGCGCTATGACGACCAAGGTGCGGACGAACTTACCTTTTTAGATATTACCGCTAGCTCGGATAACCGTGATTTGATTTTTCATATTATCGAAGCTGTTGCCTGTCAAGTGTTTATCCCACTCACAGTGGGTGGTGGTGTGCGCGAGGTAGAAGATGTGCGCCGCTTGCTTAATGCAGGTGCAGATAAAGTAAGCATCAATACTACTGCAGTGCTTAATCCAAAGATGGTGCAAGATGCCACGGCGCGCTTTGGTTCGCAGTGCATCGTAGTAGCCATAGATGCCAAAAAGGTAGACAATCAACCATTCGAGTGGGAAGTATTTACCCACGGTGGCCGTAACCCAACGGGTTTGGACGCCGTAAAATGGGCGGAATATATGGTAAGTCTTGGCGCGGGTGAGTTGCTGGTAACGAGCATGGATCGTGATGGAACAAAAATTGGTTTTAATAATCAGTTGAATCGTGCCATATCTAATGCCGTAGATGTACCATTAATCGCCTCTGGCGGTGTGGGTAATTTGCAGCATTTGGTGGATGGTATTATCCTCGGCGGCGCAGATGCAGTGCTGGCGGCAAGTATTTTTCACTATGGCGAATATACGGTGGAACAAGCTAAAGAATATATGCAGCAGCAGGGTATAGAGGTGCGTTTGTGAGTTGGCCAAGAAAATGAATTGGTTGGACGAAATAAACTGGAACTCAGACGGTCTTGTGCCTGCGATTGCGCAAGAGCAAGGTACGGGGAAAATATTGATGGTTGCGTGGATGAATCGCGAAGCCTTGCAATTGACTAATGAAACCAAACAAGCAGTGTATTGGTCGCGTTCACGTAATAAATTGTGGTGTAAAGGCGAAGAGTCTGGTCATACTCAAAAAGTGCATGAAATCCGCGTGGATTGCGATGAAGATGTAATTTTGCTAAGCGTGGAGCAAATCGGTGGTATTGCTTGCCATACGGGTCGCCACAATTGTTTTTTTAAAAAGTTAGAAAATAAAAATTGGCTAATAGACCAGCCAGTGATTAAAGACCCAAAAGATATTTATCACGATTGAAATATATGAGCGATGTGTTAAATCGATTAGCAGAGTTGCTGGAGCAGCGCAAAAGCGCTGATCCAGCATCATCTTACGTGGCAAAATTGTACGCCAAGGGTATGGACGGTATTCTCAAGAAAGTGGGCGAAGAAGCTACTGAAACTGTGCTTGCAGCCAAAGGTGGCAATAGAGAAGAGATTATTTATGAAACGGCTGATTTGTGGTTTCATACGCTTGTGATGCTCGCCAAGGCTGATTTAAAGCCGCAAGATGTTTTGGACGAGTTGGCACGTCGTGAAGGTTTATCGGGTATTACTGAGAAAGAGCAAAGAGACTCAAAATGAGTACAGATTGCATTTTTTGCAAAATTGTTAATGGTGTAATTCCCGCTAAAAGAATCTACGAAGATGATGATGTAATTGTAATTAACGACATCAAACCGATGGCGAAAGTACACTTTTTGATTGTGCCAAAATTGCATGTAGAAACCTTAAAAGATTGTGATGTGACACATCAAACTTTGCTGGGGAAAGTGTTATTGTTGGCGCCTAAATTGGCGGCTGAGCAAAGCCTTTCAGGCTTTAAAACTCTCATTAATACTGGTCGTGAAGGCGGGCAAGAGGTATTTCATATACATGCGCATGTGTTTGGTGGCGGAAAAGTTTAATTTAGGAGAACGACATGGGTTCATTCAGTTTGTGGCATTGGTTAATTGTGTTGTTGATTGTGGTGTTGATATTTGGCACTAAAAAATTACGTAATATTGGTAGCGACGTGGGTGGCGCAGTGAGAGAGTTTAAAAAAGCCATGAATGATGAGCAAGTGGCTGAAGGTGACGAAAAAACTGGCACGACGATTGAAGGCGAAGTCACCAAGAAGACTAAGCAGTAATTACTCAAAGTGTTTGATGTTTCTTTTTCGGAGTTGCTAGTAATAGCGGTGGTAGCCTTGCTGGTGATTGGGCCAGAAAAGCTGCCAAAAGTAGCACGTACAGTGGGAGCATTTGTAGGCCGCATGCAGCGCTATATGGCGCAAGTGAGAGAAGAAGTAAATCGCGAAATGCGTTTTGAAGAATTGCAAAAATTGCAGCAAGAAATTAAGCAATCAGTCGAAAGTTCAGAAGCTGGAATTAAAAATCTAGCTACCAAAACCACTCAAAAAATTCCCACAGGCACTAATAAATCTAGTAAGTCAAAAACAAAAGCCCCAACTTCTAAGCGCGTTAAATCGGTAAAGTGAATAGTTGATGACACCTACCGAATCATTTATTTCGCATTTAATTGAGCTACGAAATCGCCTACTTAGAATCGTGCTAGGCTTTGTGATAGTTTTTTTTAGTTTATTTCCATTCGCGAATAAAATTTATGCACTGCTTGCAGCGCCCATGTTAGCCAAGTTACCAGTTGGTGGGCAGATGATAGCGACAGCCGTCACAACACCATTTTTTGTGCCGATGAAAGTTGCCATGTTGGCAGCTTTTGTGATTTCATTGCCGCATACTCTGTATCAAATTTGGGCGTTTGTTGCACCTGGGCTTTATGCGCACGAAAAAAAACTCATGCTACCAGTGATTTTAGCCAGCTGCGTACTGTTTCTAACAGGGATGGCATTTGCCTATTTTGCGGTGTTTCCTGTGGTATTTGGCTTTATGGTAAAAAGCGCCCCAGCTGGGGTGGCGGTGATGACGGATATTTCGCAATATCTCGATTTTGTCATAACGCTGTTCATGGCGTTTGGATTAGCGTTTGAAGTGCCAATCGCAGTAGTATTAACCGTGCGTTTTGGTTGGGTGACAGTTGCACAGCTTAAAGAGATGCGTAGTTACGTGATTGTAGGCGCATTTATTATTGGCGCCATTTTTACGCCGCCCGATATTATTTCGCAGTTTATGCTGGCAGTTCCACTGTGGTTGCTCTATGAGGCGGGCGTCCTTGTGGCACAATTTTCGCAACCTAAAGCTAATTCAATCAAAGCTTAAGTATTTTTTATGGCGATGTTGGTGGGTATCTCGTCGATACTCAACTGATTTTTCTCTAACCAATATTGTTTTATTGCTTCGTCACCTCTTTTTTGCGCCCAGTCGTTCAACAATTCACGGTCACTGCTGTAATCATAATAAGGCACGCCCATGCCGCAAGAAGTCTGTATCATTTCAATGGATAAATCGAAAATCTGGCGCGCGCCTGGCAACGGGGTAAATAAAGCAAAAAGCTTTTCCCACTTAGCATCATTTTTATGGATCACTTTAGCGCTACCATAAATTCGCAATATGAGCGGGGATCCCTCAAGTGCGCAAAACATCAAGGTCATACGGGAGTTTTGCTGAATGTGCGCCGAGGTTTCGTTGCCTCTACCCGTAACGTTTAGCCAAAGCACCTGCTTATTGTCAACAACTCGCAGAGAATCCATGCCTTTGGGGGAAACATTAACCCGCCCAGTCTCAGCGGCAGTGCCCACAAAAAACATTTTTTGAGCCCTAATAAACTCGATTAGTTTATTGTTAAGCGCCTCGTAACGCATCCCCATGCTTGTTTTCCCCTAGGAGCCTACTTGCGCGCTACGGCTGGTTTAGGACGCTTGCCAACCGTTATGTTTACTTTGATTTCTTTTTCATTTCTGGCGATTTTTAATACCGCTTTTTCATTGGGTTTTAGTGCGGCTATTAAATTCAGCATGCCACTACTATCGTTCACTTCTTTGTCATTAATGGCAAGTAAAACGTCGCCAGCTTTGAGTCCTGCCATATCAGCTGGGCTATCGCGCAATATCCCCGCAATCAGTGAGCCGCGTGCCTGGTTGAGCTTGAATGATTCAGCCAATTCAGGCGTTATATCCTGCGCTTCGATACCTATCCAACCGCGCGTCACACTGCCGTGCATAGCAATTTGTTCCATCACTTGTTTAGCTAAGCTTGCCGGAATCGCAAAACCAATACCCATGCTGCCGCCGCTACGCGAATAAATGGCACTATTGATGCCAACCAAGTTGCCTTCAGCATCAATCAAAGCACCGCCAGAGTTGCCAGGGTTAATCGAGGCATCGGTTTGAATAAAGTTTTCGTAAGTATTAATGCCCAAATGGTTGCGTCCAAGTGCGCTAACTATGCCTTGCGTAACGGTTTGCCCCACACCAAAAGGGTTGCCAATAGCCAGCACCACATCACCTACATTGAGTTTTTCAGAGGCTGCAAAGGTAATGGCAGGCAATTTTTCTGCTTCCACTTTTAACACGGCTAAATCAGTATCGGGATCCGTACCAACTACTTTGGCTGATAATTTTCTGCCATCTGCAAGTGCCACTTCGATTTCGTCCGCAGAAGCCACTACATGGTCATTAGTTAAAATTAAGCCTTGTGCGCTTACAATTACACCGCTACCCAAGCTGTTTTCGGGTTGACTGTCTTCATCTTCCAACTGATCCCCAAAAAAATGCCTGAATAATGGGTCATCTTTATATTGTTCATTAGGACTGGGAGTATCTATCTTGCTAGAGGTAAAAATATTCACCACTGCAGGCATGGCTTTTTTTACGGCATTGCTGTAGCTACCTTTAGAATTAGCTGCGGTACTTGATTCTACTTGATTGATGACAATAGGCTCTTGTCCTGTTGTCAGCAGATGCGGGTAAAAAAGGCGAAGCACAAACAATAAGCCTAAGCAGGCAGTCACAGATTGTGCAAAAATAAGCCAAATTCGTTGCATATGTTAAAAAATTACAATTGAATGCATATAAGTATAGGTGAAAACACATGAAAATAGATGACCTGAGCGATTATTTAAATCAATTATTGCAAGCCGAGCGCTTTAACGATTATTGTCCAAATGGGTTGCAGGTGGGGGGCAAGCGTGAAATCAACAAAATTGTCACAGGCGTAACAGCAAGTATGGATTTGCTACAAGCTGCCCTGCAAGCCAATGCGGATGCCGTATTAGTACATCATGGCTATTTTTGGCGCAATGAAGCCTTGCCGATTACCGGTATTAAAAAGCGCCGACTTCAATTTTTGTTGCAACATGAAATCAATTTGTTCGCCTTTCATTTACCCTTAGATGCGCATCCGGAGTTGGGCAACAACGTCATGCTGGCCAAGCAGCTGGGGCTGAGCGTCACGGGCTGGGTCGAGATGCTGGCTATGATTGAGTTAGATAGTCCACAATCGCTAAAAAGTTTTGCCACGGTTATTGAGGAAAAACTTAAACGTAAACCACTAGTGATTGGCGATTTAACGAAACCAATTAAACACATCGCCCTATGCACTGGGGCGGCGCAAGGCTATATAGAGCAAGCCGCTGCTGCCAATGTAGACGTATATATTAGCGGTGAAATCTCAGAGCAAACTGTGCATGTGGCGCGTGAATCTGGCATGGCTTATATCGCAGCCGGGCATCACGCAACAGAACGCTACGGTATACAAGCGTTGGGTGAACATTTGGCGCAAAAATTTGGCTTGCAACACGAATTTATAGATTGTGATAATCCTGTTTAGACCTACTTTAGACTTAACTTTTAAGCTAGAATTTTCAATTACTTAAATAAGCGTATTTAGTCGTTTTATTTCAAATACTTATGCAATTAAATTTGGAGTATATTATGAAAAAATGTATACTCACGGCTTCTGGCGAGGCTGTAGTGTGAACTCAATCACAGTTCAAAAGGGCAAGGTAAAGGAAACAAATGGCAGACACCAAGATTAAAAGAAGCATTGACAAAAGTAGCGCTTTATCATTCACAACACCCACAAAAGTCGATTTAGAAAAACGTAATTTTTTAATCACTGCAACCGCCTGTACAGGCGCCATTGGCGCGGTTGCTGTGGCAGTGCCATTTGTAGGCAGTATGCTGCCTAGTGAGCGTGCCAAAGCTGCGGGTGCACCGGTTGAAGTGGATATCAGTAAAGTTCAACAAGGTACTATCATGACTGCAGAATGGCGCGGTAAGCCAGTGTGGATTATAAGCCGTACACCCGAGCAGACATCAGAATTGAGCAAGCATAATGATCAACTCTCTGACCCCAATAGTGATGTAAGCTCTCAACAGCCGACGTATTGTAAGAATTTGCACCGCTCAATTAAAGAAAATATTTCTGTAGTTGTGGGCATTTGCACACATTTGGGTTGCTCGCCCACCACCAAAATGCAGGCAGGCGGCGATATGGGGGATAGCTGGTCAGGCGGGTTTTTCTGCCCCTGCCACGGTTCCAAGTTCGACCTTGCAGGCCGTGTGTTTAAAGGCTCGCCTGCACCTACTAATTTAGTTGTGCCGCCACATCAATACTTAAATGATACCACTTTGTTGATCGGTGAAGATGCAAAGGCGGGGGGCTTAAATCATGGCTAATAAAATTGTAGAAACAAAAGGCATTATGGGCTGGATAGACGCGCGCTTTCCGCTCACCAGCAACATTAAAAATCACTTAACCGAATATTACGCACCCAAAAATTTCAATTTTTGGTACTTTTTTGGTTCGCTCGCCATGCTAGTACTGGTGTTGCAAATCGTCACCGGTATTTTCTTGACAATGCACTACAAACCAGATGCTGCACAAGCATTTGCTTCAGTTGAATATATCATGCGCGATGTGTTTGGCGGCAATATCATTCGCTATATGCATTCTACTGGCGCATCCATGTTCTTTATTGTGGTGTATTTACATATGTTCCGAGGCGTTATTTACGGGTCATACCGCAATCCACGCGAACTCATTTGGTTGTTTGGAGTAGCGATTTTCTTGTGTTTAATGGGTGAAGCGTTTTTTGGATACCTATTGCCTTGGGGTCAAATGTCTTACTGGGGGGCGCAAGTAATCGTGAACCTGTTTAGCGCTATTCCTTTTATTGGGCCTGATATATCAGAATGGCTACGCGGCGATTATTTGATATCGGATGCAACATTGAATCGTTTTTTCGCATTTCATGTCATTGCGTTGCCGATGGTGTTGTTGGGCTTGGTAGCAGCGCATTTAATCGCTTTGCACGAAGTGGGCTCTAACAACCCAGACGGTGTAGAAATCAAGGAAAAGAAAGACAAAAAAACCGGCATTCCGTTAGACGGCATCCCGTTTCACCCCTATTACACGGTGAAAGATTTGGTCGGTGTAGTGGTGTTTTTAATTGTGTTCGCGGCAATTATTTGCTTTGCGCCAGAGATGGGTGGCTACTTTTTAGAGGCGAATAATTTCATCCCAGCTGATTCTCTCAAAACGCCAGCGCATATCGCACCTGTGTGGTACTTCACACCGTATTATTCTATATTACGCGCGGTGCCGCCAGTTATGAACTCGCAGTTTCCTGGCGTCGCTGCGATGGGTTTATCGGTAATGGCGTTTGCATTATTGCCTTGGTTAGATAGAAGCCCGGTGAAATCGATTCGCTATCGTGGTTCGCTATATAAACGCTGGTTGGCAGCTTTTGTGGTGAGTTTTTTTGTGCTTGGTTATTTGGGCACAGTGCCTACTACTGTATGGGGACAATTGGGCGAATGGTCTAAAGATATTGTAGATACTAGGGATTGCGCCACTTGGGTTGCTCGAATATTCACATTTATTTACTTTGCATTTTTCATCCTGATGCCTTGGTACACTTCAAAAGATAAGACTTTGCCAGTGCCAGAAAGGGTGACGTACTAATAATATGAAAAAACTCATTATAAGTTTGGTGTTTTTGCCTTTAGTTGCTTTTGCTAACGAAGCTGCAATCGGCGTTACTGCGCCAATTGATGCGGCTGACTACGCATCGCTACAGCGCGGTGCTCGTACATTCATCAATAATTGCCTCAACTGCCATAGTGCCAATTACATGCGCTACAGCCGCCTTAAAGATATTGGTCTTACCGAAAAGCAAATTAAAGATAACTTGCTATTTGCGGGCGAAAAGGTCGGCGATACGATGACCACATCGATGAATCCGAAAGACGCAAAAAAATGGTTTGGTGTTGCGCCGCCTGATTTGTCGGTAGAAGTGCGCGCGCGGGGTTTCGATTGGGTGTACGCGTATTTGCGGGGGTTTTATCGTGATGAAACAAGCACGACCGGTTGGGGTAATTGTGTCTTTGACCCGCAAACTTGCAAAGTAGGCATGCCGCATGTGTTGTATGAATTGCAGGGCGAGCAAGTGTTGAATCATGAAACACACGAATTGGAACTGGTAAAGCCAGGCAAATTAACCCCATCAGAATACAACGCGTTTGTGGGTGATTTGACTAATTACATGGCGTTTATGGCTGAGCCTGCCAAGCAGCAACGCAAGCACATTGGCATATGGGCGCTGTTGTTTTTAGGCGTGTTGCTGGTGCTGACAATCAAGCTTAAAAAAGCCTACTGGCGCGACATAAAGTAAAAGTCAAAAGTAATAACATTTAGTAAAATAGGAAGTATTAAAAAATGATGAAACTCTACTCGGGGTCGGTTGATCCATTCAGCCACCGCTGTCGTATTGTGCTTTTTGAAAAAGGCATGGATTTTGAAGTAATTGATGTGGATTTGGCCAATAAGGCAGAAGATTTGGCAGTATTAAATCCTTACGGTGCAGTGCCAGTCTTGGTAGAGCGCGATTTGGTGCTATCCGAAGCCAATATTATCAATGAGTATATCGACGAGCGTTTTCCGCATCCGCAGCTGATGCCAGCCGACCCGGTGATGCGCGCACGTGCAAGGTTATTTTTGTATAACTTTGAAAAAGATTTGTTTGATCACATCAAGGATATTGAATCTGGTGATGAAGAAAAAGCCGATGCTGCGCGTAAAACCATACGTGATAATTTAACGCAAATTGTGCCAATTTTTAGCAAACAAAATTATTTGTTGGGTGATGAATATTCGATGTTAGATGTAGCAGTGACGCCACTTTTATGGCGATTGGGCCATTATGGAATCGATTTGCCAAATCAGGCTGCGCCATTGTTGAAATACGCTGAACGCCTGTTTTCACGGCCTCTATATGCCGACGCAATGACACCTTCAGAAAAGGCGATGAGGAAGTAATTGTGGCTGATGGGTTGATTCCAACCAAACCCTATGTGGTACGTGCCATTCACGAATGGTGTGTAGATAATGGTTTAACGCCGCATTTGCTGGTTGCTGTTAGCGCACAAACTTGTGTGCCAATGACGTATGTAAAAAATGGTGAAATTGTACTTAATCTTAACTATACGGCCACTAAAGATTTGCATATCGATAACGAGGCGATTGTGTTTTCTGCGCGTTTTGGCGGCGTTTCACAAAATTTATATGTGCCGATGAATGCAGTAAAAGGCATTTTCGCGCGTGAAAATGGTCAAGGCATGTTCTTTGAAGTTGGTACGCAAGCTGGCTCAGATGCAGTCGAGCCCAAGTTAGCACCAGTGCTTATTCCACTTGAATCTAAAGGTGATGTTACGGGCGAAGTAACTCCCCGAAAAAAGAAGCCAACACTAACAATTGTAAAGTAGTAAGTAGTAAAAATTTTCTCAATAGGGCTAGTCGTCGATTTATAAAAAGTGCTATAGTCTCGCCTTCAAGAAAAAGCCGGATTAGCTCAGTTGGTAGAGCAGCGCACTTGTAATGCGAAGGTCGTCAGTTCGATTCCGACATCCGGCACCAAAATCTCGACCGAACTTCAATGATTTAAACCCCATTAAATATATTCGATAATTATTGATTTTTCATGCCTATATTGTTTGACAGCATGTCAAAAATTAAGCATAATCGCGGGTTCGGTTAGGAGGGGTGGCCGAGTGGTTAAAGGCGACGGACTGTAAATCCGTTCTCTCTGAGTACGCTGGTTCGAATCCAGCCTCCTCCACCAAAATCGGATTTGTAGTGGTGGTAAAGAGCTTGTCGGTATCGGTTTTGGCGGGTATGCAGGCGTAGGGTTGGGAGTGCAAGGGTTGATTTGAGCTCAGAGATGCGAAGCGGGTGTAGCTCAGTTGGTAGAGCTTCAGTTTTCCAAACTGAATGTCGCGAGTTCGAGCCTCGTCGCCCGCTCCAAACAATTGAGTTTATATGGAATTGTACTAAGCGCCCATGTGGCTCAGTGGTAGAGCACTCCCTTGGTAAGGGAGAGGTCGCGGGTCCGATTCCCGCCATGGGCACCAGAAAGTAGTACTGGTTTGGATGAGAGAGTGCGGTGTTAAAGTTTTATTAAGTTAAATAAAACTTTTAGAAGTAGTAAAAACAAAGCTAAAAATTAAGTTAATAAAATTTTAATTAATTAAAGATTACGTAAAGGATTAAAAAATGGCAAAAGGCAAATACGAACGTACCAAGCCGCACGTGAACGTGGGGACGATTGGACACGTAGATCATGGTAAAACAACGTTGACTGCAGCGATTACCACTATTTTATCTAAAAAGTTTGGTGGTG
>JADGRO010000022.1 GCA_017880905.1 Methylotenera sp. | reverse complement strand
TAACGCACTTATCGGCGATGATGAACAAACCCACAGTAGAACTATACTGCGATTCTCCGCGCTGGAAAACCGAAGCTTACTGGTCAGACAATATCAAGAATTTGGGTGATACAGGTAAGCCGCCTAGCGTTAATGAGGTTTTATTTAGTGTTAAGGCTTTATTGATTAGCTGATAAGTCGAGTGCAGGAAGCCCCAAGTATATCGTGATATGATTAATACAAGACTTAGGATAAATATATGAATTTGCTTTCAAAGCTCAGCACAAGTTTTAACATAAATAAGCTAAAAACTATAGAACTTTCACTTCTAGCGCTGCTGATTATTACACTACCCAGCTTGGAAGCGCCCAAAAATATATTTTTAGTGTTTTATGTTGTGGTGTCTCTGTTTCGCCAAATCAGAACGAAAGAATTGCATGGCTGGCAATTTTGGGATTGGCTGTTTTTGCTGTGCATAGGCTCCGCTTTGTTAAGTGCTATTTTTGCTGGCATAACGCCAGGTGATGAATGGAAAGGCTTTCGCGTATTAGTCACCTATGTAAGCGTGGGCTGGATGATTTCGCGCGCCAATTACATCAAAACTGAAATGACATGGCTATTTGGTGTTGCGGTTATCGGCGTGCTGCCGCCACTTGTTTGGGGGTTTTGCCAATATTTGTGGCTGCATACCAAGCACGATTTACAATTGCACTCGGTTGGGCATGTGAATCACTCTGCGATTTATTTGGCGATTATTTTTGGCGCAAGTGTGGGTGCCAGTTTAAGTTTATGGCAAAACGCAAGCATGAAAATGCGCATTGCATTGTTGAGCCTTTCGGTTTTTTTGCTGCTTGGTTTATTTGTTGGCGATAGTCGTGGTGCTTTAGGTGTGAGCGCTTTGTTAGCATTAGTGCTAATCACCGTGTTAAGCAAGCAAGCTAAAATTAAATGGTTTGCGTATGGCATTTTAGCAATCTCAGCAGTGTTGGCTGTTGCGCTACATGCCAGTATTGTGACCAAACAGCTTGGGTTGCAGAAGCAAGATCTGATTTTGTCTTATCGCGATAAAGTGTGGAATGTGTCGCTAGAAGCTAGTCGTTTTTATCCGGTGCTGGGCATAGGCTTGGATAATTGGAAATTGATTAAGCGCGAAGACATTAAAAAATCGGTTGAGGCGCGCAATAAAGTGTATAACCCAGATAATTATTACTTCCCAGGGCACTCGCACAATGTCTATTTAACGGCCTTGGTTGAGCGTGGCTATGTTGGGCTTTCTGTGTTGCTGTTGCTGGTGTTTGCTTGGCTGAGACAGCTTATTAAAACGTTTGCCTTAACTCGGCAAGACAGCACGGCCGCCTATTTATGGGCAGGGTCTTTTAGCGCGTGGCTAGTGACGTTTGGGGTTGGCACGGTGAATACCACTTTGCATCATGAGCATGGTATTTTAGCTTTTTTATTTTTAGGCTTGTATTTATCTTACTGTAGTCAATATGCAAATAACGCTGTGGAAGCGAAAAGTAAAATTTGAATACAACAGCAACGCAAAAAAAACTATCGGTTACCATCATCACTAAAAATGAAGAAGGTGCGATTGAAGCCTGCTTGGTGTCTGTAGCCTGGGCTGATGAAATTGTAGTGGTGGATTCTGGTAGCACAGATAGAACAGTCGAGATTTGCAAATCTCATGGTGCAATGGTACACATCACAACAAAATGGCCAGGTTTTGGACCTCAAAAAAACTTAGCACTTAGCCTGGCGAGTCACGATTGGGTGCTATCGTTAGATGCGGATGAACGCATTTCGGCTGAGTTGCGTGCCGAGATTGAAGACGTGTTGAAATCGGGTGTTAAAAACACCGCTTTTCGAATACCAAGAAAATCCAGCTATTGCGGCCAATTCATTCACCACAGCGGCTGGTGGCCAGATTATGTTACGCGCTTATTCCCCAAAGCGTTGGGCAAATTTAGCGATGACATTGTGCATGAGCATGTAATGTTTGATGGCGCAATTAAAACGCTGAAAAATCCGATTCTACACATTAGCTACACCAGTTTGGAGGAAGTATTAGATAAAACCAATCGTTACTCGAGTGATGGCGCTACAAAGCTGGTGCAGCAAGGCAAAACGGCTTCGTTAAGTAGCGCAATTTTGCACGGACTGTGGGCGTTTTTGCGTACCTATATTCTGCGTTTGGGTTTTTTGGATGGTCGCATGGGTTTTATCCTCGCGGTATCCAATGCAGAAACCACTTATTACCGGTATTTAAAGCTGATGTTGTTGAGCAAAAAAGATGATTAAGGTTTTGTTGTGCTCAAATTAAGCGAGTTTTCTGTAAAAGATTGGTTGAAACTGCGTCCACTGGATGTGGCCTTTAAACAAGTGCGAAATGACGTGTGGTTAAACTATTACACTCGCCAAAAACCAGCAGAACTCAATCAGTTTTTAACAGAAAATAGCCGTTTAGCGCAAAAAAATATCGCAGTAGTGGTGGCTTTTGAGCAGCCATGGGCGCTAAATTGGTTATTGAAAATGGCAAAAAAAAACCTTACAAATACCACCGTGCTGGTTTTTGATAATTCCAGAAAAATTGCGTCAAGGGCAGAAATTGAAGTGGTCTGCAAGAAAAATGGGGCGCCGTATTTGGCTTTACCCATGAATCGTACTAAGCATGTTAATCGCTCACACGGCATGGCCATGTCATGGATATACGATAATGTGATCAATGTTATTCAGCCCAAAGTGTTTGCTTTCATTGATCATGATTTGATCCCTGTTAGTATGACGGATTTTGAAGAAAGACTAGCAGAACAAGCATTTTTTGGCAGGGTAGGTGGGAAGTATCCGCAATATTGGTCGCTATGGGCGGGCTATTGTATTTTTGACTATGCAGCTGTAAAAAATAAACCGCTCAATTTTTTGTATGATTTCTCGCGCGGGCTGGATACTGGCGGGCGCAATTGGGATAGTTTATATTCGCATTACGATAAATCTGCGCTGCGTTTTGCCAAGAATGAGTGTTTGAATATTAAGCTGCCTAATTTTGAACAGCATGCATCGGTGCAGTTTATCGACGAGCGTTGGGTGCACATGGGTGGCATTAGTTACAATGATGGCTTTAATGCCAAGTCTGATTTTTTTGGTGAGTTTGCAATTGTTTTAGAACAAGATGCAAATTGGCGACGTTTAGTAACCTAATGATTTAAATGAATAATTCAAAAAGAACAGCACTTTTTTTAAAAACCAAACACTTGGGTGATTCCATCGTGTTGACGTCCGCTATCGCGGCTTTACCAGAAGATTTTGTGGTGGATGTGCTTTGTTTTAGAGAAAGTGCCGCCATTTTTGCAATGAACCCGCGTGTAAGGCATATATTGACTGTGCCGCGCCACCTGAAAGGTTTCTCACGTTGGCGTCAATATTGGGCATTGTTGAAGACGATGCGAGCCCAGCAATATGATGTGCTTGCACAGTTTTCGGACGATTGGCGCGGTGCATTTTTGGCGCGCATTTTAAAAGCAAAAGTAAGTGTAGCGCGCGAATCTAAAAAACGTCCTGCATTTTGGTCAAACTCATTTCAGCAGGTTGCGAAACTTACGCCAACGCTTAGACCGGCCGCAGAGCAAGATGTTGATTTACTCAGAAAAACCCATCTCTATGAAAAACCTTATGCGCCAGCCTATCATTTGGAGGTATCTGAAGCAGATAGGCTGTATGTAGAATCTTGGTTTAAGTCTGAAGGTGGTAAGTCGAAGAAACTTGTTGTTATTCATGCGGCAGCTCGGTGGAAGTTTAAAGGTTTATTACACGCCACTTGGGCGGCTTTGGTCGATAGTCTGCACCAGCGCGGCTATAGCGTAGTGTTGAGCGGAGCTGCGACTGATTTGACATTTAATCAAGCTCTGATTGCACTTTGCCAAAAAGCACCTCATTTAACGCATGATTTCGATTTAGGCAAGGCTGCTGCCCTGATTCAACGTGCTGATTTGCTGGTTTCTATTGATTCTATGGCTGTGCATATGGCAAGCGCCTTGCAAACGCCAATAGTGGCTATATTCGGACCGACAGATGACCGTATTTGGGCTCCTTGGCAAGTATCGCATCGTGTGCTGGCACTTGGGGCGAGTGATTCAGCCTCTTTTGCTTGTCGACCATGCGGTTTGGATGGTTGTGCTGGCAGCAAGGCTAGCCAATGTTTATATGCCATCACCCCTGCACAGATATTAGCCGCGATGGACGACCTTTTGCAGGGCTAGTTCATAGACTGCTAAAGCCGATACATACATGCCTTCCAATGTATAAGGAGTATGTCTAGTTAGTTCTAAGTCTGTTAAATTTTGTTCTAATTGATTGCGCATGGCGACTGCAAGAGCTTCTGGGTTTTTAATTGGCACTGAAGTGCCTTGTTTATAACCTTCCAAAGCTTCCGGGATGCCACCTATCGGACAGCTAATCACGGGCAATCCAACCGCCATCGCTTGTAACAAAGCCTGGGGAACGCCCTCATTGGCGTAGCTTGGTAGAACAAAGCAATTCATTGCCTGTAAATAGGGCAACACATCGTTTTGATTGCCTACCAAGTGTATATTGGCGGGGCAGTGTGTTTCACTTATCAATTTTTTGTAATTGTCCATTTGAGGACCATCGCCGACAATCACCAGAGAAACACTGGAGTTGTTTAGTAAATCAAACGCCTTGATTAAATCACTGTGACCTTTCCAGGAACGAAGCGTGGCACAGATGCCAAAAATAAAGTGATTCTTGGGAAGATTTAATAACTCTCGTTGTTTTTGCCTGTTTCCAGGCTTAAAAACATTCGTATCAATGCCTGTTGGCACAGAGAAAACGTTATTTTTGTCAACAAAATGATCGCGAATAAGCTGTTCGCGAATAGCAATTCCAGTTGTCATCACCGCTTCGGCTCCTTTGTTATAAAGCCAGCGTGTCGGCTTGTTGCGGTGAATTGGAGTGCTGATATGGCGCGTGCGCACAATGGCAGGTCGGTCTTTGATAGTAAGTCTTGCCAATGCGCTGAGCCAATGATCTGTGCTGGAGTGACAGTTAATCACATCAGGTTTTTCTTGTTTGATGAGCGTGCGCAAAGCCATGAAATCCGCCCAACGTTTTTTTTTAAGGTGTATAGAAAATGCTTTGATTCCGTATAAAGCTGCTTTTTTGGCAATTTGGCTTTTTTCATCAGCTGCTACTATAACCTCATGCTGGTGGCGCGCAAAAATTTGGGATTCAGTTAGAATCCTAATTTCTTGTCCGCCCCAGCCTGATGAGGCTTCAGTGTGTAGAATGCGCAATTTTTCTGTCTTTCTTTTTTTTAATCAAAATGTTATATAAGTCGAGCCATTGATGGCTGGCCTTGGTTAAATCATAATTTTTTGATAGATTCAAAGCGTTTTTTGCCATTACTTCTCTGTTTTGCCATACCCTTTGTAAGGCATTGGCAATGCTATTTGCTTCTTTATCACAGACGGCGCCGGCGTTTGCTTGCTCAACGGCTTCTGCAATGCCTACTGCGTTTGTCACAATTACAGGCAGTGCACTACATAACGCCTCAAGCACCGCATTGGGGAAGCTATCATAAAGCGAAGGTAAGCAGAACATATCTGCCGCTGCCAAAAAAGATTTTATATCGCGCTGGGGCCCGGTCACTAATACTCTTTTTCCCAATTCTAGTATTTTGACGCGCTTGTGGATTTTCGCTAATTGCTTGTCATGTCCGACAATAATAAGTTGAAAATCTGGTAATTTGTTAATCGCTTCAATCAAATCAAATGCGCCTTTTCTGGAAAAGCCAGAGCCTACAAAAAGAACGGTAGGTATTTCGGGATCTAGTCCAAGATTTATTTTCTCAGCCTCTTTTTGCTCTGATGATACTGGCATAAAGGCACTTGTATCGATACCGTTTTCAATTAGCACTATCCTGCTTTGAGGGACTTTATACCAATCTATTAATTCTTGTTGTACTAAACGACTATTGGCCACATAAGTTAAATGCGCATCTTTTGCCATAGCCTTTTCTGTGCGTATCACAGTTTTATGATAAGGATCAATTTTAAGCCATAGGCGCGTGTACCAAGGGCTGGCCTTAGATAGCCTTGCAACCCAAGAAGCATGGATGCCATCACCTAGGCGATAGATGTCTGCGCCAAGTAAACGCTCGTGCGATTGAATCAAATCAAAATCGTGTGTGTTTAAAATGTTTTGAACAGAATGCTGAAACGATAGAAATTTGGAGGTTCGGCTTAAGCCGTACACTTCGGCTTTAATCCAATCTTGATTAGTTAGAGATTGTGCCGCATCATTTTTTGTCCAAGATTCGGCAATGACAGAAGTTTGAATGTTGTATGTGCTAAGGCCTTGAATGGTTCTGGTGATAAATTTTTCTGCACCACCAAATGGATTAAATTTGCGGCGTATGATGGCAATTTTCATAATGTTAAGCAGGCTAGCCGGATATCAAAATAAGCATGAAACTTAAAAGTTATCTAAACTACTGTCATTCATCAAGCTTTCTATCACAGCGCTTGAAAACAAAGAGTTAAGTTTTTTATGAAGCTTGTGGACTGCTTTTGTGCCTGTCATTTGCCCAGTCAGAATAGAGCTGACGTTGCTGGTGTGCCATAAAATTCTTTGCAAAAAACCTCGCCCCATCAATACGAAAGGATACTTGCCTTTAATGTGGTTGCGGTAGAACGCATCTGCAACATCTCCTTCAGCGTGCTCAAAATTAAACCCAGTATCTATCAGAAACTTTCTTTTGACTAAAAAACAATAGGACATTATTTTATTATCACTTGTGTTTAATGTGTGGTGATATGAATGCTGCCTATTTTTGAATTTTCTTATCAATTTGCTATGCCAGCTTGAGAACGGATTGATATCACGCACTATACTGCTGGCGCCAACTGCATCGGGATATTTTTTAACCAAGTTAAGTAAATCTTCATCCCAAGCTTTTTTTAAAACGATAGTGTCGCTGTGAAAAAGCAAAATCCAATCACCCATGGCGGCTTTTATGCCTATGTCTAAGGCTTGCTTATGACCTGCGCCACCTATGGAAGCATTTTTATTTTTGATGAGCTGAATCCATTTATTTTTTTCTAAATATTCAAGAGAATCATCCGCAGAGTTGTTGTCAACGACGATTATTTCGACATTAAGGGTAGAAAATTTTTTTAAGGCCCTTAAACAAAGTTGAGTCACTTGGTAAGTTTTGTATTGAGGGATAATAATTGTAATTGTTGGTTGCATCATTATTTTTAAAGATGGCTGTTTTTCATTAGCGTTTCTGCTGATTAGACTAATTATATCGTCATAAGCACTAGTCAGCATGGTTTAGATTCTTGAAAGAATCTAAACAAATAATAACAAGGTTAAGGAAATTTTGGCCAAGATTCAGCAATGACTGAGAAACAGGCCAATTAACCTTGAGCTTTCGGGTCAACTTGCTACAGTTTAGCTCACGTAAGCCATCATTCGTTTGACGATATGCCAAGCTTTGGGGATAATTGAGGCAGTTCATCAATTTTCGTAGTCTTAAATAAAATGAAGCAATCACATGTAGAAGTTACCGAACGCATTATTGAGCGCAGTCGTCCAACCCGCAGCGCTTATTTGCATCGTGTTGACGAGATTATTAGTCGCCCAAAAGGGCCAGTTCGCTTAGGTTGCGCCAATGTGGCGCACGCGTTTGCAGCGATGCCAAGTATTGACAAAATGCGTATTTTTGCCGAAAAAGCGCCACATATCGGCATTGTCACTGCTTATAACGAAATGTTGTCTGCGCATCAGCCGTATGTGGGTTTTCCCGATATTATCCGTGACGAAGCGCGTAAATTAGGCGCTACAACACAGGTAGCGGGCGGTGTGCCTGCCATGTGCGATGGCATTACGCAAGGTGAGGCGGGTATGGAATTAAGCCTTTTTTCGCGTGATACCATTGCCATGTCCACGGCAGTCGCGCTCTCACACGATGTATTTGATGCTGCTTTATTACTGGGCGTGTGCGATAAAATTGTACCGGGCTTGTTAATAGGCGCATTGCATTTTGGGCATCTGCCGTGTGTATTTGTACCAGCAGGGCCAATGAGCACGGGTATAGACAACACTTCAAAATCCAAAGTGCGCGAAAAATACGCGCAAGGTTTGGTGGGGCGCGATGAGCTGTTAGCCTCCGAAAATGCCGCCTATCACGGCGCAGGCACCTGCACGTTTTACGGCACGGCCAACAGTAATCAAATGCTGCTAGAGGCCATGGGCTTGCATGTGCCGGGCGCCGCGTTTATTCATCCGCACGATGGTTTGCGTGAGGATTTAACCCGCGAAGCAGTACGTTTGGTGCTGAATAATACGCAGCAGAAAAACTTTACGCCGATAGGCAAATTGGTGGATGAACATGTCATTGTTAATGCCATGGTAGCTTTGTTGGCGACAGGCGGCTCCACTAATCATCTCATTCATTGGGTGGCGGTTGCACGCGCGGCAGGTATTATTATCGATTGGACAGATTTTCATTATCTTGCCAAAGCCACGCCGCTATTGGCGAGTGTGTACCCGAATGGTAAAGCCGACGTGAATGAATTTCAAGCGGCGGGTGGCCCTGGCTTTGTGATACGCGAGCTAATTGATGGCGGTTATATGTACCCAGATGTCTACACCGTGGCCAAAGGAGGCTTGCATGAATATGGCAAAGTACCAGTCAATGAAGGCGGCAAGCTGATTTGGAAAACATTGCCCAAAGAAAGTGGTGACGAAACCATTATACGAACAGTAGAGTATCCATTTAACGAATCAGGCGGCTTACGATTGCTTAAGGGAAATCTTGGCCGTAGTGTGATTAAGATTGCTGCAGTGCCAGAAGATCGCCATATTATTGAAGCGCCGGCCATCGTGTTCGATAGCCAAGAAGAATTGCTCTCTGCGTTTGATAGAGGTGAGTTAGAGCGTGATTTTGTCGCAGTAGTGCGTTTTCAGGGGCCAAAATCCAATGGCATGCCCGAACTACACAAATTAACACCACCACTTGCAGTGTTACAAAATCAAGGGTTTATGGTGGCGATTGTGACCGACGGACGCATGAGTGGCGCCTCCGGTAAAATTCCTGCTGCGATTCATTTAAGCCCCGAGGCCTCAGCCGGTGGTGCAATAGCTAAAATACGTGATGGTGATATCATCCGCTTGAATGCAGCCGTAGGCACATTGAATGCGCTGGTGGATGAAGATACTTGGGCAGAGCGCGTAGCGGTTGAGCTTTCTGATAGCAAACGTCACCACAATTCGCATGGTATCGGACGCGAGTTGTTTGGTGGGATGCGGAGAAACGTACTATCTGCCGAAGAGGGTGCAATCACATGGCTTTAAAGAAAACTAAAACTTCGTCGCAATACTTTGTTGCTCACAAAAAACCTTTGCTTACATATAACCCATGTACTGTGCTTGATTTTTTGTTCGCGCCGCGTATTGCTTAGAACTTTTAATTTTCTAATTCCGTTATTCCCACGTAGGCGGGAATCCAGTAAAAATAAATCAATATCACAGGTAAAAGAAACATGAACACATTAGATTTAGCTAATCATGGCCCAGTAATTCCAGTTATAGTCATTAACAAAGCAGAGGATGCGGTGCCGATGGCAGAAGCTTTGCTTGAGGGCGGCATTAAAGTGCTTGAGGTGACATTACGTTCATCATGCGCGCTTGCCGCCATGGAAGAAATTGCGAAACACGTGCCAGAGGCGATTATGGGTTCCGGTACCGTGCGTAATTTAAAAGATGCACAAGCCTCTAAAGATGTAGGTTGTAAATTTGCCGTGAGCCCAGGCTATACAAGCGAATTAGGTCAATTTGCACGCAAAATCGGCTTGCCACTATTGCCAGGAATTTCTACTGGCTCAGAAATTATGACTGCGAATGCCGATGATTATTACTTCTTAAAACTATTCCCAGCGGTTGCTGTGGGCGGAATTAACCTTCTGAAAGGTTTCGCCGGGCCATTTGCTGATGTGAAATTCTGCCCAACAGGCGGCGTTACGGTTGAAAGTGCATCGCAATTTTTAGCCTTGCCCAACGTAGTGGTTTGCGGTGGCACCTGGCTTACGCCGACCGATGCGGTTGAGCGCAAAGATTGGGCACATATTACCAAGTTAGCTAAAGAGGCAAGCGCCATTAAAGCCGCTTAAATAGCTAACGGGTATAATAGGCTTTGTCGCTTAAGCGTGGCAAAGCCTTGTTATTTTTGAGAGCAAGATTTGAAAGAGTTAAAAAAATATAAAAGTATAGTGTTCGATTGCGACGGTGTGGTGCTAAACAGCAATCAAACCAAAATTGATGCTTACTTTAACACCGCAAAAAGGCAGGGCGGTACGGATGCGCAAGCGCAAGCGTTTGTGGATTATCATGTCAAATTAGGCAGCTTTCCGCGCAATGGAAAAATTGAATACTATTTGAAAGAAATTGTGAAACAGCCGGTGACTGCGTCCACCATGCAACGGTATATGGAGACTTTTGAAGAGATTCTGGATAAGACGCTGATGCAGTGTGAGGTTGCACCTGGCTTGCCAGCACTGAAGACAGCGACTCCACAGGCAAGGTGGATGCTGCTTTCTGGCGGTGATCAGGCTGAATTGAGAAGAATTTTTGCACGCCGTAATTTGGCGCCTTTGTTTGAAGCGGGTATTTTTGGCGGCCCGGATAAAAAAGATGAAGTGCTGGCACGCGAAAAAGTCAATGGCAACATACAGTTTCCCGCTTTATTTTTGGGCGACAGTAAATACGACCATCAAGCTGCAACGCGTGCCGGTTTAGATTTTATTTTTATCAGCGAATGGACGGAAGTGCGCGATTGGCAAGCCTATTGTGCTGAGAATAAAATTGTGACGATGCATAATATTTCGCAATTACTCGACTAAAGCCATATAAAATAGCGACATGCAAATTAGCCAAATATCAGTCGTCGTACCAGTGCGCAATGAGGAAGGCAATGTGGCGAGCCTGATAGGTGAGATTGGCGCTGCACTAAAAGAAATGACGCACGAAATTATTTATGTGGATGACGGCAGCACTGACAACACTTACAGTCAATTAAAAGCGTTACAAACACAATTTGCGCAGCTAAAAATTGTGCGCCATGCACAAAGCTGCGGCCAAAGCACCGCGGTGCGTACTGGAGTAAAAGCCGCGCAATACGATTGGGTAGTGACGTTAGATGGTGATGGCCAAAACGACCCGGCAGACATCCCTAAACTGGTTGCTGCAATCACTGATGATGTGGACATGGTGGGCGGTAATCGCCGTGCCAGCCGCCGTGATACTTGGGTTAAGCGCATGTCGTCGGTAATTGCCAATAGTGTGAGATCATGGCTGCTGAAAGACGACACGCCAGACACGGGGTGCGGCTTAAAACTATTTAAGCGTGAGGCTTTTTTAGATTTGCCGTATTTTGATCATATGCACCGTTTTTTGCCCGCACTTATCAAGCGTCGTGGCGGCAAAATAGTGTCTGTACCTGTTACACACCGTAATCGTGAGTACGGCAAATCCAACTACGGAACTCTAGATAGATTAATGGTTGGCATAGTCGATTTATTTGGTGTGGCTTGGTTGCAACGGCGCGCAAAAATTCCAACTATAAGAGAAGAAAATTAAAATGGATCACGGCATCGGCTATTTTTTAGGGCATTTGGTTGAATCACTCCGGCATTCAATTACTGGAGATTCTCCTTACGATATGCTATGGCTGGGTATTGGCATTGCGGGTCAATTGTTGTTTATGGCGCGCTTTATTGTGCAATGGATACATAGCGAGCGGCATGGGCAGAGTTTAATTCCCGTTAGTTTTTGGTACTTGAGCTTATTCGGAGGTCTTATTGTGCTTGTCTATGGTATCCATAAACTAGAATGGGTGATTATCCTTGGGCAATTGCCCGGCACCATTGTCTACACCAGAAATCTGATGTTGATAAGGCGTAACGCAAAGCAAACAGAAGTAGAAACTAATTAAGGCTAAATTAATTAAGGTAAGACAATGAAAATTACCCTTGTTGGGACAGGATACGTAGGCTTGGTGAGCGGTACTTGTATGGCGGAAGTGGGTAACGACGTGCTTTGCTTGGATGTTGACCCTGCGAAAATTAAAATTCTCGAAGACGGTGGTATTCCCATCCACGAACCAGGTTTGCTTGAAATGGTGCGTCGTAACGTGGCGGCAGGGCGCTTAAAATTTACGACTAATATTCAAAAAGCGGTTGCGTTTGGCGATGTACAGTTTATTGCCGTCGGCACGCCGCCTGATGAAGACGGCTCAGCGGATTTGCAATATGTGGTCGAGGCCGCGCGAAATATTGGCAAATACATGACAACTTATAAGGTTGTTGTGGATAAATCAACCGTGCCGGTGGGCACCGCAGATAAAGTAAAAGCGGCGATCGCAGAAGAGTTGGCTGCACGCAAGGCTGATACTAAATTTAGCGTGGTTTCAAACCCAGAGTTTTTAAAAGAGGGTGCGGCAGTAGAGGATTTTATGCGCCCAGACCGCATTGTGATTGGTGCGGAGGATGAGCAAAGCACAGAGATCATGCGTGCCTTGTATGCGCCTTTTCAGCGTAATCACGAGCGTTTGGTAATGATGGATATGCGCTCTGCCGAGCTCACTAAATATGCTGCAAATGCTATGTTGGCAACGCGTATTAGCTTTATGAATGAGCTCGCCAATTTGGCAGAAATTTTAGGTGCTGATATTGAATCGGTGCGCAAAGGCATCGGCTCAGATCCGCGCATTGGTTACGATTTTCTCTATGCAGGTTGTGGATATGGCGGTTCGTGTTTTCCAAAAGATGTGAAAGCGCTCATCAGCACTGGTAAAAATAATAATTACGATTTGAAAGTCTTGAATGCGGTTGAGGCAGCAAATGATGTGCAAAAACAAGCATTGACAAAAAAAATCAAACAACATTTTGGAGATAATTTAGCAGGAAAACACTTTGCGGTGTGGGGCTTAGCATTTAAGCCAAATACCGATGATATGCGCGAGGCAACAAGCCGTGTGTTGATCCATGATTTATTGCGAGCGGGAGCGACGGTAACTGCTTATGACCCAGTCGCGATGCCAGAGGCAAAGCGCATATTTAACAATGTGCCAGGCCTAAATTTTGCAGAAATACCTAGCCAAGCACTCCATAATGCAGACGCTTTAGTGATTGTGACCGAGTGGAAGGAATTTAGAAGCCAAGATTTTTCTTATATCAAACAAAATCTTAAAGCCAATATTATTTTTGATGGTCGTAATATGTACGATCCTTCAACTGTTAGAAATGCCGGTATTGAGTACCATTCCATCGGGCGTCAAACTAAATAAATGAAGGCTTTACTCACAGGCGTTGCAGGCTTTATCGGACATGCCGTGTGTTTGCGTTTGCTTGAACGCGGCGATACGGTGCTTGGTGTTGATAATCTGAATGATTATTACGATGTAAGTTTAAAACAGGCGCGACTCGATTCAATTGCGGCGCACGCGAATGCCAAAAACTTTAAGTTTGTGAAACTTGATTTGGCTGAACAAGTTGCTACGGCCAAGCTATTTTCTGACGAAAAACCTGATAGTGTCGTGCACCTTGCTGCGCAAGCAGGCGTGCGCTATTCTCTACAAAACCCACACGCTTACATCAAAAGCAATATTATCGCCTTCACTAATGTTTTAGAGGCTTGTAGGGAAATTCAACCGCAGCATTTAGTGTTTGCAAGCTCATCCAGCGTGTATGGGGGCAACACCAAATTGCCGTTTTCCGAAAGCGATAATGTCGATAAACCTGTCAGCCTGTATGCCGCCACCAAAAAAGCCAATGAACTGATGGCGTATACCTATAGCCATTTGTTTGGTGTGCCGATGACTGGTTTGCGCTTTTTCACGGTGTATGGCCCGTGGGGAAGACCTGATATGTCGCCATTTTTGTTCGCAGATGCCATACTCAACAATAAACCCATTCAAGTGTTTAACCATGGTGACATGATGCGCGATTTTACTTACATCGATGACATTGTCGAAGGTGTCATCCGCGTATTAGACAAAACTGCAACACCGGCCCAAAAAGCCATTAGTAGCGCGCCCTATCGCCTGTTTAATATCGGCAATAATCATCCTGAAAAGCTCATGGATTTTATTGGCATGCTAGAATATGCATTTGGCAAAACTGCACAAAAAGAGTTTTTGCCCATGCAAGCGGGCGACGTAAAAGCAACCTATGCAGATATAAGCGCATTGGAAGCTTGGGTGGGTTTTAAGCCGAACACGCCTTTAAAATTGGGCGTTGAAAAGTTTGCGCAGTGGTATAAAGATTACTACAAAATTTAATTATATTTCAATTGCTTAGATGCAATATCACTTGTGCAGGTTTGATATTTCTTAAGCAATTTAAATGAACTAATGGACATTCTCGCTTAAAACAAGGGCTGCATTTCAACCCTAAATATTCAATCACCGCTTTTGCGCTCATCGGCGGCGTGTGTTGTGGATCGCTAGAGCCGTAGATGGCGACCAGTTTTTTATTGAGCGCAGCCGCGATGTGCATTAAGCCGGAATCGTTGCTGATGACCGTGTCGCAGAGTGACATTAAATCAATCGCCTCGCTTAAGCTTGTTTTTCCGCCAAAATCTAAACAATTGTTTTGTGTGAGTTGTTTGATTTGGGTAGTTACGGCGACATCTTTATCAGAACCAAATAGCCACACTTGCCAGCCCTGATTCATCGCGTGATTTGCCACTTCCGCATAATATTCAGCCGGCCAGCGCTTGGCTTCGCCATATTCTGCGCCCGGACATAAGCCCAAAATTTTGTTTTGAGTTAATTTAATACCCAGCCTAGAAAGAATATCCAGCGGGGCTTTCGGAGCACTGCCTAATTGTGGATTCGGCAGTTTTTCAGGTAATTGTTGACCTTTTTCTAAGCCTAAATATACAAAGCGCTCTACAGTTTTTCTAAGTTTGGATTTATCGAGTGGACGAACATCGTTAATCAATCCATAACGCACTTCCCCTAAATATCCAGTACGTCTTGGAATGCTCGCTGCCCAAGGCAGTAGTGCAGATTTGAACGAATTAGTGAGAATAATGGCTTGGTTATAGCTCTTATTTTTTAGGTTTTTGCCAAATTTAATGCGTTCAAAAAACGCTAATTCACCGTGCTTAAAAGATAGAGCAATCGCTTCATTTACTTCTGGCATGCGCTTGAGTAGCGGTAATGTCCATGCGGGTGCTGCGACATCGATAATACAATTTGGTTTATTGATTTTCAGGGATTTGAATAAGCTCTGCGCGAGCACCATGTCGCCCACCCAAGCTGGTCCTAAGACCAAAATTTTCTCAGGTATACTATTTTTAGGCATGACTAAGAATGCATTTTTTGGATAAGCTTGCTGGTACTTCTGCCTGCCACAAGCTTGATTAGCGCGATTTCGCCGCCCCAACTTTTTACTTCTTTGCCTCCTACCACTTGGTCAGCCGTGTAATCACTGCCTTTGGCGATGATATTAGGCTTAATAGCTTTAATTAGTTTCAGCGGCGTGTCTTCGTCAAATAAAATCACTGCATCAACAGATTCCAACGCGGCCAGCACACGTGCGCGGTCGTTTTCATTCACGACCGGGCGGCTCTTACCTTTTAGTGCGCGCACTGAACGATCCGTGTTCAAGCCCAAAATGAGCTTATCCCCACGTTTTTTAGCGGCTTCTAAGTAAGTTACGTGGCCTGTGTGTAGCAAATCAAAGCAGCCGTTGGTGAATACAATTTTTTGCTTAGCCTTTTTCCAGGTTTCTATTTTTTGCATTAGTTGCGCTAGATTGCATATTTTGTGCTCTTGTTCGTTGCCTTGTTTGGCAGTAAGTGCTTCTAACAAATCGACTTGCGTGATAGGCACAGTGCCGACCTTGCCCACCACAACGCCTGCTGCAACGTTAGCGAGCTGTAAGCTTTGTAACGGCGATAAACCATGCATCAGACCAGCCGCCAGCGTCGCAATCACTGTGTCACCCGCCCCGGAAACATCAAATACCTGAAGTGTAGATGCAGGTAAATGATGCGCGGTTTTGTCGATTAAAGTAATGCCTTCTTCGCCACACGTGACTGCCATAAAATTTAAGTTCAGCTTAGTTTTTAAGCCAGTTGCTTTTTTGATTAAATCGACATCTTGACTGTTAGTGCCACAAGCTTCAGCGGTTTCTTTTTTGTTGGGAGTAAGCGCCGTTGCACCTTGATATTTGTTATAACTGCTGCCTTTTGGATCGACCAGCACAGGGATTTTTTTGGTTTTACAACTTTTTATAACTTGTTGGCAGACTTTTTCGCTGAGTAAACCTTTCGCGTAATCAGATAAAATTACAATGCTCGGTTTTTTTGCAATTTCGGTTTCAATTGCTTTTAATAGTGAGGTATTTTCAGCGCTGGAAAAAATTGCACTGTCTTCTTGATCGAGCCGCATCATTTGCTGATGTCCGCCTAGAATGCGAGTTTTGGCGATAGTAGGGCGTGTTTTGCTGGTAATTAAATTGGCTTTAGCGCCAGTTTTTTTAATCAACAAGCTTAGCATTTTGGCTTCGACATCATTACCCACACACCCAATCAAATGCGTGTTTACACCTAATAAAGCAAGATTTGCCGCAACATTGGCCGCGCCGCCGGCTCGTGCTTCTTCACTTTTAATTAGCACCACTGGTACTGGCGCTTCGGGCGAGATGCGACCTACCTCGCCAATCAAATAACGGTCTAGCATCACGTCGCCAATGATCAAAACGTGTTGCTTGGTGCAACCAAATTGTTTAACTGTGTCTAAAAGTTTTTGTTGCATCAGGTAATCAGTCGGATTCTAAAATCTCACAAAGTGAGTGACCAACAAAAATGTGCGCTTCTTGAATTCTGGCTGTAATATTGGATGGCATGATTAAATTAAAATCACATAAATTCAATAACTTACCACCGGTTCCCCCTGTCAAACCAACTGTTGTTGCGCCGATTGCTTTGGCTGCTTCAATCGCGCGTATTACATTGGCGCTATTGCCCGAAGTGGTGATACCGATGACTAAATCTTCCTTTTGGCATAGCGCCTCGATTTGGCGCGCAAATATGTAATCGTAACCGTAATCGTTACCTACAGAAGTCAAGATAGAAGTGTCCGTCGTGAGCGCAATTGCGGGCATGCCTTTGCGTTCTTTTTTAAAGCGACCGACAATTTCAGCCGCGATATGCTGACTATCTGAAGCGCTGCCGCCGTTGCCCATTAGCAATATTTTCCCACCGTTTTTTATGCAAGTTTGCATTGCTATACCGACATCGCTGATGAGCGGAAACAGCGGCTCAAGCGCATTAAACATGGCCATGTGGACGGCGTGTTCGCCCTTTAAATAATCAATATAGTTTTTCATATCGCCCTCCTAACAGTAAGGGTCAACTCGCATTAAATAATTCTGTACGTAATCTTTTACGCCATCTTCCAGGCTGGTAAACGGCGCGCTATAACCTGCCTTACGAAGCCTGGCCATGTTGGCTTCGGTAAAATATTGATATTTCCCGCGTAAATCTTCGGGCATATCGATATAAGTTATGTGCGGTGTTTTACCCATGCTGGTCATCACGTTTGCCGCTAAATCTTTAAAGCTACGTGCTGTGCCGCTGCCAATGTTGTAGATGCCATTACCGTTTTTGTGTAAGAAAAAGTCTGCCACGATATTTGCGCAATCTTTCACATAAATAAAATCGCGTTGCTGTTCGCCATCTGCCACGCCTGCTTTATCACTTTTAAATAGCTTCATGGTGCCTGTTTGGCTAAATTGGTTAAAGGTGTGAAAAGCTACGCTCGCCATGCGTTCTTTGTGGTATTCATTAGGGCCGTACACATTAAAAAACTTAAAGCCCGCCCAACTTGGCGGCGTATTTTCAGGCGTTTGGCGCAATACCCATTGATCGAAAAAATGTTTGGAATAACCATAACCATTAAGCGGGCGCAGATTATCAATCGAAGCGTCATCATAGTCAGCTTCACCTTTTGAATTAACCCCATCGCCATAAGTGGCGGCAGAGCTGGCATATAGAAACGGTACATGATTGGCTGCGCACCAGTTCCACAGATTTTGTGAGTAGTGAATGTTATTTTCAACCAGCTTATTAAAATCGCGTTCTGTGGTTGAGCTAATCGCGCCCATGTGTATAATGGCTTCAATATCGGCGCGGCCTTGCAACCAATCCAGTAGTTGGTCTTTGTCTAAATATTGCGCATATTGACGATGCGCAAGGTTCTGCCATTGATCCTTGTGCGCGATGCTATCTACAATAACAAGATCATCGCGTTTAAGTTTGGTATTGAGGTGCCAAGCGATAATACTACCGATAAATCCCGCACCACCTGTAATTACTATCATAAATTTATTTTATGCGCTAAAAGAGTGATTATAACGCTTATTGTTTAGCGCCCAAAGCCTGCGCCCTCAATTTCGTCATCTCAGCGTCTTTTTTGGCCTGCACTGCATCCCATTCCGGCGAAACCCAGCCTTGCAGGTTTTCCAGCGCAATTGTCGTCATGGCGTGTATCCAAGCATCGTCCTCATTGAGTGCAGGAATATAGTGGTATTCACCACCGCCATTAATTGTGAATATGTGTTTGCCTTCCATGGCGATTTCTTCCAGCGTTTCCAGGCAATCACTGCTAAACCCTGGGCAGATAACATCAACGCGTTTGGTTTTAGCTTTGCCAAGCTCTGCTAAAGTGTTTGCTAGATAAGGCTTCAGCCATTCTTGCTTGCCGAAACGCGATTGAAACGCAACTGTAAATTCATCTTTACTTAAACCTAAAGCTTCCGCCAATAAACGCGCGGTTTTGTGGCATTCGCAGTGATATGGGTCACCCTTAGCTAGATGAAAAGTGGGTACGCCATGAAAGCTCATCACTAATTTGCTTGGGTTGCCGCTATTGATTTCCCAATGTTTGCGCACGCTTTTCTCTAGCGCCGCAATGTAGGCAGGGTGGTCGTGATAATGGCGGATTGAGCGAATGGCCGGCTGGTTGCGCGTTTTTAACAATACGTGAAACACCGCGTCCATGGCTGATGCTGTGCTACTGGCCGCATATTGCGGATAAAGTGGAAATACCAAAATGCGGTCGCAATGTTGTGCGCGCAGTTTATCAATGGCGCTTTGTATGCTCGGGTTGCCGTAACTCATGCCGAGCTCCACCGCAAAAGGTGATTTAATTTTTTGTGCCAGATAGCCACGTAATAATTGCGCTTGTTTTTGCGCATGAACTAGCAACGGTGAACCATCATTCGTCCATATTTGTGCATATTTTGCGGCTGATTTTTTCGGGCGAAAATTCAAAATAATGCCATTTAGAATCAACCACCAAATTGCGCGTGGAATTTCCACCACACGTGTGTCGCTTAAAAACTGTCTCAGATATGGCCGTAAAGCCGCTCCAGCAGGCGCATCCGGCGTACCTAAATTTGCAAGCAGAATACCTACTTTCAGTCGATTGCCGTGGGTGTGGGGTGGTTCGGGATTGTAATAACTCATATTTTTAATTGTTCGATAGTGCGTTTGATAAAAGTTTTGCAGTCACATCCACAATCGGTATCACGCGCTCATAGGCCATGCGGGTTGGGCCGATGACACCGAGCGTGCCGACTACTTGGCCATCCGCCTCGTAAGGAGCGGTGACCATGCTGCATTCATCTAAAGGCAAATAGCCGCTTTCGCCGCCAATGAATATCTGTATGCCTTCCGCATGTTGGCTGTTATCGAGCAATTGCATTAGACTTGCGCGGCGTTCAAAAATCTCGAACAATTTGCGTAAACTGTTAACGTTAGTCGAAAGCTCGTCGACTTGCAGCAGATTACGTTCACCCGCAATCACTACACCATCGCTGTCAGCCGCATTGGTGCTTGTCTCTAGCGCAGTTGTCATTAAACGGTTCATATCGGTTTGCATTTGTTTAAGTTCCGCATGCAGTTTTTGTTGTACTTCTTCAAACGTAAAACCTACGAAATTGGCGTTAAAATAATTGCTGGCTTGCGTGAGTTCGCCCGCCGAATAAGGCTTGTCAGACAAAATAATACGGTTTTGCACATTACCATCGCTGGTGACAATAATCACCAAAATGCGTTTTTCTGTAAGCGGCAAAAATTCCAAATGTTTAAACGAGAGTGTTTTACGCTTAGGAATCATCACCAAACCGGCGAATTGGGTAAGTTGCGACAGCATATCGGCTGCACTTGCAATCAACTCGTTCTGGTTGGGTGAAGATAAACCGCTTTTAAGCTGATTCACCGCTTTTGCTTCCAGCGGTTGCACTGTAAGTAGCGTATCGACAAATAAGCGATAGCCTTTTTGCGTAGGTACACGTCCAGCCGAAGTGTGCGGGCTGGCGATGAAGCCTAGTTGCTCCAAATCACTCATCACATGGCGTATGGTGGCAGGGCTAACATCCAAGCCAGAATGCTGCAACAGGGTGCGCGAACCGATTGGCTGACCATCACTAATGTAATGTTCAACCAAGGTTTTGAGCAAGATTTGCGCGCGTTTGTCCATATTTTAGTCTATGACGCTATTTTGCCTGAATTAGTGCGGGCAGAATAGATGGATTTGCTTTTCAGTCAGTGCCAACTATGTTTTAATTCTGTCATGCAATCTCAATTTAAATCTATCGCCATTATTGGCAAATATATGAATCAATCGGCTATGCAGCAAATACAAGCCGACTTGACAGATTTGGCGCGCCATTTAGCGGCTAAAAATATCGAAGTTTGGCTTGAGCGAAACAGCGCCAAACATGCCGAACCCACAGGGTTTAAAACCGCCTCGATTGAGAAAATTGGTGATCAAGTTGATTTGGCAATAGTGATGGGCGGCGATGGCACCATGTTAAGCGTTGCCAGAACCCTGATGCATGCTGACATTCCGTTGGTGGGGATTAATCGCGGGCGCTTTGGTTTTTTAACCGATTTGCGCGCAGAAGATATGCTGGTGGAGATCGATAAAATCTTGGCTGGCAAGTTTCAAACAGAATCTCGCATGTTGCTTGTGGCTAGTGTCTATCTAGGTGGCAAGCTAATTTATCAGGGTGTTGCGCTTAATGATGTTGTGGTTAAAAGCGGCTTGCGTCTAATTGAGCTAGAAGTAGAAATTGACGGCAAATTTGTATATAAACAACGTGGCGATGGTTTGATTTTAAGCACACCAACTGGCACCACCGCGTATTCACTTTCTGCTGGAGGGCCTATTTTGCACCCAAATCTGGATGCCATTGCGTTGGTGCCGATTAGCCCGCACACCTTGAGTAATCGGCCGATAGCTGTTAGTAGTACGAGCAAAATTGAGGTTAATTTAGTACAAGTGGATGACGCACAAATTAGCTACGATGGTCAGTTTCAGCTAGCGTTAGAAGTGGACGACAAGATTTTAGTGCAGCGCGCTAGCAAAGATATTACGCTGTTGCACCCAAGTGAATATTGCTACTTCGAAATGCTGCGCAACAAGCTCAATTGGGGTTAGTTTTTGCTGCAAGCCCTTTCCATCCGCGATTTCATCATTGTCGAAAGCCTCGATTTAGAATTTGAGCGTGGTTTTACCACGCTCACCGGCGAAACCGGCGCGGGCAAATCCATTTTGGTGGATGCGCTCTCACTTGCTTTGGGTGAACGCAACGATGGCGACGTGATTCGCGCAGGCGCGGAGAAAGCGGACATCAGTGCGACATTTTTAACGAGTGAATCTGCTAAAAATTGGCTCGAAACAAATGCGCTAGAAGCTGCACCAGAGCTGGTGCTTAGGAGAGTTATTTATAGTGATGGCCGCAGTCGTGGTTTTATTAATGGCACTGCGGTGACGATTGGTCAGTTGAATGAGTTGGGCGAATTTCTGGTGGATATTTACAGCCAAAACGTGCATCATTCTCTGCTTAAAACCGCGATGCAACGCCAAATTTTGGATGAATTTGGCGCGAGTGCAGAGCTAGCAAACCAAGTTGCAATGCAATATAAAACTTGGGCTAGCTTAAATCAACAGCGCTTAGAGCTTGAAAAAAATTCTGCCGCTTTTGCCGATGAATTGGCAGAGCTGCGCGATAAAACGCGCGAATTACAGCAACTCAATTTTGTGGCGGAAGAATGGCAAGATTTGCAGCAAGAACATCATCGCCTTGCTAACGGGGCTTCTTTACTTTCTGGTTTGGAAGCCTGCATTGCGCAGTTGAGCGAAAACGAGCCTGCTGCAATGAGTATGCTCTCGCTAGTGCAACAGAAATTAGTCGGTTTGGTCGAGTTTGATGCACAACTTAAAGAAGCGGCTGATGGTGTCAATTCTGCGTTGATTCAGTTAGAAGAAGCTTCGCGTGTGTTGAATCGCTATTTGCAAAAGGCTGAGCTAGAACCGGAGCGGCTTGCAGAGGTAGAAGCTCGTATTCAAGCGGTGCACAATACTTCGCGCAAATATCGCAGCAAGCCGGAAGAATTAAACGAATTGTTAAGTACGTGCCAAGTGCGCATGGCAGAGTTAGAAGGTCTGACCAACGATGGCGCGATGGCAAAGCAAGAGGCAGAAGCACTTACGGCTTATCAAGCTGCAGCCAAACAATTAAGCGCCAACCGTCAACAAGCCGCCAAAACATTAAGCCAAAAAATTAGCGCAGAAATGCAGCGCTTATCTTTAAGTGGTGGGCGATTTGAAGTGGCTTTGAGCGTATGCGAGCCTTTGGCACATGGTTTAGAAACAGTGGAATTTTTGGTAGCAGGGCATGCAGGTGTCGAGCCCAGAGCCCTCAACAAAGTGGCTTCAGGTGGCGAGCTGTCACGTATTAGCTTGGCGCTACACGTCACAACAGCAGCGCAGGGCAGCGTGCCATGCATGATTTTTGATGAAGTAGATGTAGGCATTGGTGGCGGTGTGGCAGAAGTTGTTGGGCAGTTGCTTAAACAACTCGGCGCAGAGCGTCAAGTGCTGGTGATTACGCATTTACCGCAAGTGGCTGCGCAGGCCGCGCAGCATTTACAAGTATCAAAAACGCAAGCTAATGGCGCAACGCTAAGCCATATTCAAGTTTTGAGTAAAACCGAACGTGTAGAAGAAATTGCACGCATGCTAGGCGGTATTCAAATTACCGAAACCACGCGCGAGCATGCGAAGGAAATGCTAGGCGCCTAACAAGCAACCACGCGCTTCGCCGCTTAACAGCGTTGGCTGTAGTATGTTAGGACTGCCCATCGGTAAGCCAATTGCCAAGAAAGCGCGCACCGAGCGAGCCAAGTACAACGATGCTAAATATTGAAGCGGCGGTTTGCGAAGGATTAAGCCCCACATTACTGATGGCGATTGCATTGGCAGAGGCAATTACCAGAAGGATGACTCCGATGATGCCCCACGCGCGAAGCGAATGAAAGCGCGAGCGCGTGAAGAGGATTAACAAAAGCCCGGCGATATTGGCCGCCCAGCAATATTGCTGCACCGTATTCAAGACCATCTGCATCGAACCACCCATGTTTATTCCTAACGTTGGAAATCAGCAGGAGCCGCGTAGCGGCGAATCTGCTGGATTGAGGGGTTAGATTTGACTGGCCGCATTACGCAGAGCCTCAAGACGTTGCACGAGCAACTGCGGCCCATTGTCTGGCAAGCAGTAGCGCTTAAACCAATCTGGATATTCCTCGCTGCCACCGTGATAAGCGTGCCAAGCCTTGCGGAAGCGCCAGCGGTCGACAGGGCCAAGGTAGCGACGGAACTCGTGAGCAGCGGCAAGGTGAGCGGGAAACACCTCAATCAAAGCAGCATGGAGCACATGACCACTGAGCATCAACCTACCATTGAAACTAGAGAAAACTGTCGGGTCAATGGTGGCACGAAAAGCGACTGCGGCTTCGCGGCGACCAAGATAACGCTGAACTTGAAAAGCGCCGATAACGCCGATAAGCGCAGCAACCAAAACGATAGCGGAAGTGGTTGGGATTATCTCCAAGCTGCGCTCCTTGGTTTATTGCTAGTTGCGATACCTTTGAGTAGCACATTCATGCGAAAACCTAACGTAAAGTAGACCCCAAAAAAGAACTTAATCTATTATTAAGGCATGTTGTTAATATTATGTAATTAATCATATTATTAATTAAATCAAACGGTTGGTAATTTTTAGCACACCTAATTAGATGCATTACTTTGCCAACTCAGCCGCTTCAACCACTACTTTATACAGCTGTGCTTCTTGTGGCGTTTTAATACGCTCACCCACTGCGATTTGATTGCGTTTGCCCGGTTGCACTCCATTAATAATCATCGGTTGACTTTGTGCCACAGCGCGACCTGTTTGCGCATCGTATTTCACCACACGTACTTGTACGCGACCAATTGGCAAAGAGGTATCGTTTTGCACTACGGCGTATAAATTGCCGCCGTTATCGGCCTGCGCGCCAGATTCAATATATTTGCTCGGGTTGCGCGGTAAATCCAAGCGCACCATGTGCTCGCCCGCTTGTTTGCCTATTTCAGAATTAGAGCTGGCCGCCAACTGGTAATGTTGCAAAGCCACATCTGTTTCGCTACGTCCTTCAGCAATCTCACCAAGCAGTGCATGGCCAGGTGCGGTGGGTAGCAGCTCGTTAGCGCGTTTGAGGTAAGGCTCAGCCTCAGCTTTTTTGCCTATGTTAAATAACGCAATGCCGGTTTGTATATGCGGTTTAAAGTAATCCGGCTGCATTTGTATGGCCTTGGCGTAATAGGGAATCGCCTCTCGCGGTTTCTTTTTTTGCATTTCAATATCGCCTAACAGCTCTTGAAAGCGTGCTTCTCGCGGTTCTATTTTAATGGCCTTATTTGCAAGGCTGGTAGCGGTTGTCGTGTCGTTTTTGGCTAGTGCTTTTACCCCATCGTCATAGGCTTTGTAGGCGGGTTGCGTGGCTTTTAGTTTGGCCACTTTTTCTGCATAAATTTCTTTGCCCCAATCGCCGCCTGCGCCTAAGCGTGTGAGTGAGGCTTTATTGGCCTCTACCCGCTCCTGTGATGGCGGGTGGCTCGCGAATAAGCCTTCGATAAAATTGCTTTGTTTGCCTTGGCTTAAACGCACAAAGGTTTCTTGCAAGGTGACCGCGGCGGTGGGGTCGTAACCGGCTTTTTTCATGTAATTCATGCCATAGTAATCCGCTTCACTTTCCGCGTCACGGCCATATTTCATAGTAGTCATCTGAGCGCCAATTTGCGAAGCGCCAACAAGCATATTGCCGTAATTGCTGTTTTGCGATGCGACACCCACGGCGATAAGCGCGCCCTGCATAAAGATGCCACGCTCCATGCTTTTTGCGCCGTGGCGTGCTGCGGCATGCGTAATCTCGTGTCCTAGTACCGCTGCCAATTCTGCTTCACTATTCAATTCATATAAAAGCCCACGATTAAACGCGATTTTGCCGCCCGGCATGGCCCAAGCGTTAGGTATTGACTCGTTTAGTACCACAAATTCGTAAGGTAATTCGGGGCGGTCAGACACTTTTGCCAAGCGATTGCCCACGCTTTGCACATAGGCGGTGAGGTCGGGGTCGATAATGTAATCACCGCCTTGTGATTGGCGCGCAGGCGAGTAGTTTTCTTTACCAATAGCGATTTCTTTTTCTTCTGAAACAAACTGGAATTCTTTTTTATGGGTGACTGGGTTAGTGCCGCAGGCGCTAAAAGTGAAGCTGACGAATACCGCAAGAAACAGCGAAGTCCATTTTTGTATGATATGTTTTTTTAACATGACGCCCCTTAAAACTGGCATAACGTTTTTATTGTGAATTCGAACTACCTAAATTGTTTTATCTCTTATGCGGGCAAGGTTTTTTGGTGCAATCGGCGTAAATATACAGCGAATGTTCGTGAATATTAAAGCCACGCTCGTTAGCCGCTTTATGCTGCAGCTTTTCAATTTCTTCATCGCAAAACTCTTCCACATGGCCGCATTGCAGGCACACAATATGGTCGTGATGGCTGCCTTCATTGAGCTCAAACACCGCCTTACCGCTTTCAAAATGGTGGCGCAGCAAAAGCCCCGCCTGCTCAAACTGCGTGAGTACGCGATAAACCGTGGCCAAGCCGACATCTTCGCCGGTGGTGATTAGGATTTTATACACGTCTTCGGCCGATAAATGGCGCTCGGCGCTGTTCTCAAATAGTTCTAAAATCTTTAATCTAGGTAGCGTAGCTTTAAGGCCAGCGTTCTTTAAACCTTTTTGATCGTGCATCATAATGTGCTCTCAAATGACATTTATGGTTTTAGGGTTGAACCCATCGTGGTATATTAGCGTCAATTCAGTATTCTGTCATTCGCCTACAAAATCATGTCCTATATTTTAAAATTGTTGTTTACCTTACTGATTACTTGTTGTGTGCTACTCGCAGGTTGCGACGCAAGCCTACCTAAGATTAAGCCATTTAAGATGGATATTCAGCAAGGTAACGTTGTGACATCAAAAATGTTGCTTCAATTAAAACCCGGTATGACTAAATCGCAAGTACGCTTTATTATGGGCACACCGCTTATTTTGGATAGTTTTCACAAAGACCGCTGGGATTATTTTTATCAAATGCGGCAAGCGGGCAAAGTGATAGAGCAGCGCCGCGTGATATTGGAGTTTGATAAAGAGTTGCTCACACACGTGCGTGGAGATGTGGTGCCGCAAGGTACACCTGGCGCGGCGACTGAGCCAGAAGGAAATGTGATAACAGAGGCCAAATCAATCGAGCCAAGACCAAAAGAAGAAAAAAGCTGGCTGGATAAATTGAAATTCTGGGAGGGCGACGAAAAAGCTGCTGCTAAGCCGCAAGTTGCAGCGCCTAAAGAAGAAAAAAGTTGGTTGGATAAACTAAAATTCTGGAAAAATGACGAAAAACCAGCAGTAAAACAAGCTGTGCCAGCAGAATCGCCTAAAATTGAATTACCTAAAGCAGAAACACCAGCTGATGTTTCGGAACCCTCTCCAGAAGCACCTTCTGTGCTTGTCGTGCCGATTAGTGGGGTTGCGCCTGAAGCTGAAGTGCCAGCGGCTGAGGCGCCAGCGGCCGAAACACCAAAAGTGGAGGCGCCTGTGCCAGAACAAGTAAAAGAAGAGCCAGTTAAAGTAGAACCGCTTAAAGTTGAGACGCCTGCAGCGCAACCAAAAGAAGTGCCTACCAAGCCAGCGCCGTTACCGATGCCTGAAAAACCAGTGCCAGAAAAAATTGCACCGGCGCCACCAGTTCGACCGGCTACTGCGCAAGATGGACCGTTTATTTTCAGGATGGATAAAAACTTGGATATGAAAAATCTTGAAGCAGCACCAAAAGAGACGGCGCCAGCTGCGGTAGATAATAAAGCTAAGCCCAAAAAAGCCGAGCCAGCACCGTTGCCGGTAGAAACGGAGCCAAGTTTTTTTGATCGTATGTTAGAGAAGATTGGTTTTTAATTTAATATGAAAACTAAAATTGTGATTTCTGGTGCCACTGGGCGCATGGGGCATGCCTTGCTAGAAGGCGTGTTGGCGGATGCAGGCTTGACTTTGCACGCGGCTATAGACCATGCGGATAGCCCGCAAATTGGCCATGACGCGGGTGAGCAATTTGGCAAAAATACGGGCGTTAAAATTATCAGCGACGTTACTGCTGCGCTAAAAGATGCAGACGTGCTGATTGATTTCACGCAACCCGAGGCGAGCTTGATGTATCTGGAAGCATGCAAACAAGCGGGTGTGAAGCATGTTATCGGCACCACGGGCTTCACTGTGGAGCAAAAAGCCAAGATTAAAGCAGCTTCCAAAAATATCGCTATCGTATTTGCGCCCAATATGAGTGTGGGCGTGACGCTACTTATTAATCTGGTTGAGCGGGCTGCCAAAGTACTTAATACGGGCTACGATATTGAAGTGGTGGAAATGCACCATCGCCATAAAGTAGATGCACCTTCAGGCACCGCACTGTGCTTGGGCGAGGCGGCAGCTCAGGGCTTGGGGCAAGACTTGAAAGATTGTGCCATCTACGCGCGTGAGGGCATCACCGGTGAGCGTGAAGTCGGTAAAATCGGCTTTGCAACGTTACGTGGCGGTGATGTGGTGGGTGACCACACAGTGGTATTTGCCGGTATAGGCGAGCGGGTAGAAATCACGCACAAAGCAAGTAGTCGTGCAAATTTTGCTTTGGGAGCGTTACGCGCCGCCAAATTTTTAGGCGCTAAGAAATCCGGTTTGTTTGATATGCGTGATGTACTTGGGTTGAGGTAGAAAGAATCAATGGAGTCAGGCTCCATTGATTTCTTCACAGTACTTGTCGGTGTGATTGTTGCGCAATTATGCTTTGTAAAATGGCACAATCGAAGCATGCGCGTGCTTGAAATGTAAGCCGGTTTCCTCTATAATTCGTCAATTCTGAAACGGGAAGAGTCCAAAAAGCTCCTCCCGTTTTGCATATCTGCTATTCGATAGATATGTCGCAATGAAAATTAAGGAGCTTTGCGGTGTCAAAAACAATTCCAGCGGTGTTAGTGTTAGCAGATGGAACTGTTTTTAAAGGCATCGCAATCGGCGCTTCTGGGGCTGGTTCTTCTAGTAATTATGCGGTTGGCGAAGTGGTATTTAACACCAGCATGACCGGCTACCAAGAAATTCTCACTGACCCTTCTTACACCGAACAAATCGTCACGCTCACTTATCCGCACATTGGCAACACCGGCACCAATGCAGAAGATGTGGAATCTGGAAAAATCTACGCGGCAGGTTTGATTATTCGCGATTTGCCGCTTTTAGCGTCTAATTTCCGTAGCAATCAAAATTTAAGCGATTATCTGCGAGACAATAAAATCGTGGCGATTGCCGATATTGATACACGCAAATTAACTCGATTATTAAGAGAAAAAGGCGCACAAGCGGGCTGCATCATGGCGGGGGATGCCATAAATGAAAAAAATAGTGAGGCCAAAGCGCTAACACTCGCCAAGGCTTTTCCTGGTTTGGCAGGTATGGATTTAGCCAAAGTGGTGAGCTGCAAAAAATCATACGAATTTACAGACGGTGAATGGGCGCTAGGCAAGGGCTACGCAAAAGCACCAGATTCAAAATTCCATGTGGTCGCGTTTGATTATGGCGTAAAGCGCAACATTCTCAGAATGTTAGTCACACGCGGCTGTAAAGTGACGGTATTGCCTGCGCAAGCCACGGCAGTTGAAGCACTGAAATATAAGCCGGATGGCATCTTTTTATCCAACGGCCCTGGCGATCCGGAGCCTTGCGATTATGCCATTGATGCCATCAAAACGCTGGTAGAAATGGGCATCCCAACCTTCGGCATTTGCTTGGGACATCAATTGTTGGCGTTAGCTTCCGGTGCAAAAACCATGAAAATGAAATTCGGCCATCATGGCGCTAATCACCCGGTGCAAGATGTGGAAAGCAAGCGTGTTTATATTACCAGCCAAAACCATGGTTTTGCAGCAGACCCGAATACCTTACCTAACAATGTGAAAATCACGCATGTGTCATTGTTCGATGGTAGTTTGCAAGGCATTGCGCGTACCGATAAGCCTGCGTTTAGCTTCCAAGGTCACCCGGAAGCCAGCCCTGGCCCGCATGAAATGAGTTATCTGTTTGATAAGTTTATTGAAATGATGAACCAAAGGAAGGCGAGTTAATGGGCAAGCGCACGGATATTAAGTCCATACTCATCATTGGCGCTGGGCCAATTGTCATCGGCCAAGCTTGCGAGTTCGATTACTCTGGTGCGCAAGCCTGCAAAGCTTTGCGCGAAGAAGGTTATCGTGTGATTTTGGTGAACTCTAACCCTGCCACCATTATGACCGACCCTGAAATGGCAGATGCGACCTATATCGAGCCGATTACTTGGCAAGTAGTAGAAAAAATTATCGCCAAAGAAAAGCCAGATGCTTTGTTGCCTACCATGGGCGGCCAAACTGCGTTGAATTGCGCGTTAGACTTAGATAAGCATGGCGTATTGAAAAAATACAATGTGACCATGATAGGCGCGAGCAAAGAGGCGATTGATAAAGCAGAAGATCGCCAAAAATTCAAAGAAGCGATGACAAAAATCGGCTTGGGTTCAGCGCGTTCTTCTATTGCACATAGTTTGGAAGAAGCCTTGCAAGTACAGGCTAGTATTGGTTACCCAGCCATTATTCGCCCCTCGTTCACTATGGGTGGTAGCGGCGGCGGTATTGCTTATAATCGCGAAGAATTTATTGCCATTTGCGAACGCGGTTTAGATGCTTCGCCTACGAATGAGTTGCTGATTGAAGAATCGATGCTCGGCTGGAAAGAATTCGAGATGGAAGTGGTGCGCGATAAGGCGGATAACTGCATCATCATTTGTTCGATAGAAAATCTCGACCCGATGGGTGTGCATACGGGCGACAGCATTACTGTGGCACCCGCACAAACACTCACTGACAAAGAATATCAAATTATGCGTAACGCTTCACTGGCGGTGTTGCGCGAGATTGGCGTGGATACCGGTGGCTCTAACGTGCAATTTGCTATTAACCCTGAAGATGGTCGCATGATTGTGATTGAGATGAATCCGCGCGTGTCGCGTTCGTCTGCTTTAGCTTCCAAAGCCACGGGTTTCCCCATTGCAAAAGTGGCTGCTAAGTTGGCTGTAGGCTATACGCTAGATGAGTTACGCAACGAAATTACCGGTGGAGCAACGCCCGCTTCTTTTGAGCCAAGTATTGATTATGTGGTGACCAAAGTGCCGCGTTTTGCGTTCGAGAAATTCCCGCAAGCGGACTCTCGTCTGACTACGCAAATGAAATCTGTGGGTGAAGTGATGGCGATTGGCCGTACGTTTCAGGAATCTTTCCAAAAAGCCTTGCGTGGCTTGGAAGTGGGTGTAGATGGTTTGGATGAAATTACCGCCGATGTAGATAGAATCACCAAAGAAATGGGCGAACCCGGACCAGAGCGTATTTGGTATGTGGCTGACGCGTTTAGAACCGGCATGAGTATCGAGCAAGTGTTTAGCATTAGTAAAATTGACCCATGGTTTTTGGTGCAGATTAAAGATATTATCGACCGCGAAGATGCGCTGAAAGGCAAGCATATCGCGGATTTGGACAAAGACACGCTGTATCAGCTTAAACGCCGCGGCTTTAGCGACCGCAGGCTGGCCAACCTGTTGGATACCGATCAGCATGCGGTGCGCGCATATCGCCAAGCGCACAATATTCGTCCTGTTTATAAGCGCGTGGATACCTGCGCAGCGGAGTTTGCCACCAATACGGCGTACATGTATTCGACTTACGAGGAAGAGTGCGAATCGCAACCAAGTAACAAGAAAAAAATCATGGTGCTGGGCGGCGGGCCGAATAGAATCGGCCAAGGTATTGAGTTTGATTACTGCTGTGTGCATGCCGCGTTTGCTATGCGTGATGATGGCTATGAAACGATTATGGTGAACTGCAACCCTGAAACCGTTTCGACTGACTATGATACAAGTGACCGTCTTTATTTTGAGCCAGTCACATTAGAAGATGTGCTGGAAATCGTGCATATCGAAAAACCTGTGGGCGTGATTGTGCAGTATGGTGGTCAGACGCCGCTCAAATTGGCGAGAGGCTTGGAAAAAGGCGGTGTGCCGATTATCGGCACCACGCCAGACGCAATTGACTGTGCAGAAGACCGCGAACGCTTTCAGCAAATGCTGCACAAATTAGGGTTGAAACAACCGCCCAATCGCACGGCACGTGCGCCGGAAGAGGCGATACGTTTGGCAGAAGAAATAGGCTATCCGCTGGTGGTGCGGCCTTCTTACGTTTTGGGTGGCCGCGCTATGGAAATTGTGCATGAGCAAAGCCAGCTCGAGCGTTACATGCGTGAAGCGGTGAAGGTTTCTAACGAATCGCCGGTATTGCTGGATAAATTTTTGAACGACGCGATTGAAATTGACGTAGACGCGCTTTCTGATGGCGAAGATGTGCTCATTGGCGGCATCATGCAGCACGTCGAGCAAGCGGGCGTGCACTCTGGCGATTCAGCCTGCTCGTTGCCGCCGTATAGTTTGAGCAAAAAATTGCAAGATGAATTGCGCAAACAAACCGTGCAAATGGCCAAGTCGCTGGGTGTAAAAGGGTTGATGAACGTGCAATTCGCGATTCAGGGAGACGTGGTTTATGTGCTGGAAGTGAACCCTAGAGCCTCTCGCACGGTGCCATTCGTTTCAAAAGCCTGTGGCTTGCAATTGGCTAAAATCGCCGCGCGCTGTATGGTGGGGCAAAGTCTTAAATCGCAAGGCATGACTAAAGAAGTAATTCCACCGTATTATTCGGTGAAAGAGGCGGTGTTTCCATTCATCAAATTCCCGGGCGTCGATACGATTTTAGGCCCGGAAATGAAATCGACAGGGGAGGTGATGGGTGTGGGCGCGACCTTTGCCGAGGCGTTTGTCAAATCACAATTAGCTGCCTCGGCCAAGCTGCCAAAAGGTGGCCGTGCGTTTATCAGTGTGCGTAATGAAGACCACCAAAAAGTGGTGGATATTGCGCAAGATTTGGCAAAACTGGGCTTTACACTGGTAGCGACCAAAGGCACGGCTAGAGCGTTGACCGAAAACGGCTTAACGGTGATACCTGTGAATAAGGTGGCTGAAGGACGCCCACATGTGGTGGATATGATCAAAAACGATGAAATCAGTTTTATCGTCAATGTGACTGAAGACAAAAAAGCGGTGGCAGATTCTTACGAAATTCGTCGTAGCGCGTTACAAAATAAAGTGACGTACTACACAACCCTGGCGGGTGCCAGAGCCGCCTGCATCGGCATGGCGCAAACGAAGGAAATGGAAGTCTACTCTATACAAGACTTGCATAAAAAGTTATCTTAAAATACACTTTGATTTTTTAGAACCACGCTCAATGTTGAGTGTGGTTTATTTTTTATATAAGGTTTTTAGCATGGCAGTTAATCAAATTCCGGTCACGATAAAAGGTGCTGAATTGCTCAAAGATGAGCTGCAGCGCTTGCGTAGCACCGATAGACCCAGTGTTATTCAGGCAATTGCAGAAGCGCGTGCGCAGGGCGATTTGTCTGAGAACGCAGAATATGAAGCTGCCAAAGAAAAGCAAAGCTTTATTGAGGGCCGCATCGCAGAGCTGGAATCCAAATTATCTAACTTGCAAATTATTGACCCAGCCACTTTAAACGCTGATGGTCGCGTGGTATTTGGCGCAACGGTGAATATTGAAGATTTAGATTCCGGCGAAAAAAAAACTTACCAGATTGTAGGTGAAGATGAAGCTGACATTAAAGGCGGAAAAATATCTGTCGGCTCACCAATCGCACGTGCACTTATTGGAAAATCTGCAGGCGAAGTGGCCGAAGTAACGGCACCAGGTGGTATTAAAGAATATGAAGTGCTTGATGTTTTGTATATTTAAATAAAATGGCTTGTGAATTAATATGCTAGGTCGCTTAAATTTGATTGTTATTACCTTATGGGTAGGCGCGTTATGGATGACGGGGCTCACTGCCTATGTACTGTTTGATACCCTGCAAGATAAACAACTCGCTGGCAATTTGGCGGGCAGATTATTTACCATTGTGAGCTACATTGGTATGCCGAGCGCGTTTTATTTGCTGATTCAACGTCTGTTTGATTTTGGCACTGGTGTATTTAAACAAAGTCTCTTTTGGGCGGTGTTGGTGATGTTGTTATTAGTGCTGGCGGGGCATTTTGGCATTCAGCCATTATTAGCGCAGCTTAAAACTAGCGCTTTGCCAAATGATGTGATGCATAGTATGTTTGCGGATAGATTTAATACATGGCACGGCATCGCCAGTGTGGCGTATCTGACGGAATGCTTGCTGGGCTTTGTTTTGGTGTTAAAAGCACGTTAGGGTTTAGGGAAAATAATTTTCGCCTTTTCTTTCACCGTGGCACTGGCGCGATAAATCACCAACTGCCTGCCAATGTAATGTATGGCAGTGGCGTTCGTTTTGGTGCAAATATCCGAATACATGGCTTTGCGCACATCGCGGTCATCGCCCGCCACCTGAATTTTAATCAACTCATGCGCGTTTAAATTCAACTCAATTTCTTTCATCACATTTTCAGTGAGTCCGTTGTTGCCTATCATCACAACAGGGCTTAAACTATGTGCTAAGCCGCGTAAATAGCTGATTTGTTTGGGTTTCAATTTGATCATTTCTTTACATATTCAAAACCACCATTTTAACATGAAGCCAAATGAAACCCAGTCGAACTAGCAAAGCTTGGATGCAAGAGCATCTTAACGATGAATTTGTAAAACGCGCGCAGAAAGAAGGTTATAGAGCCCGCGCGGCTTACAAGCTGATTGAGATTGACGATAAAGATAAACTTATCAAGCCGGGCATGACGATTGTAGATTTGGGCGCGGCGCCTGGTAGTTGGTCACAAGTGGCAGTGCAGCGCCTGAAGGGTCAAGGTAAAATCATCGCGCTGGATATTTTGGATATGCAAGCCATACCAAATGTTGAGTTTATTCAAGGCGATTTTCGTGATGAGGCCGTGTTAAAGCAACTGGAGGAAAAGTTGAATAATAAGCCAGTTGACCTTGTAATTGCAGATATGGCACCCAATATAAGTGGCATTAGTGACGTGGATCAAGCGGGTGCTATGTATTTAACCGAGCTGGCGTTGGAATTTAGTCAGCAATGGCTGAAACCACAAGGCAATTTTCTAGTCAAAGTTTTCATAGGCTCAGGCTTTGATGAAATTGTAAAAATGATGCGGCAACAATTTGAAAAAGTGGTGACACGCAAGCCAAAAGCCTCGCGCGACCGTAGTAGTGAAGTGTATTTGTTGGGTTTAAAACGCAAATAAGAATAGTTTATTACCTGTAGTTATGGCACAAAATGCCGTTAAATAAGTATAGAATGAGTGAAACCCTGTCTAAATTAAGGAATGGGAATTGAATAATATCGCAAAAAGTATTGCAATCTGGTTAGTCGTCGCACTGGTGTTGATGACGGTTTTTAATCAATTTTCTGGAAAAAGCAAATCAGAAATTTCCATGCCTTACTCGCAATTTATGCAAGCAGCTAAAGATGGCCGTGTAGCAAGTGTGGAAATAGATGGTCATGTGGTGCGCGGTAAAACGCAAGATGGTAAAGAATTTAATACCTATACCCCTGGCGATTTATGGATGGTAAATGACTTGATGAAATACAACGTCAAAGTTGAAGCCAAGCCGGAGCAACAACGTTCAGTTCTGCTAGAAATGTTCATGTCGTGGTTTCCGATGATTTTACTCATCGGTGTATGGATATTCTTCATGCGTCAAATGCAGGGCGGCGGCAAGGGTGGTGGGCCATTTTCTTTCGGGAAAAGCAAAGCGCGTCAGTTAGATGAAAGTAATAATCAAACCACATTTGCCGATGTAGCCGGTTGCGACGAAGCCAAGGAAGAAGTCATTGAATTAGTCGAATTTCTGCGCGACCCGGGTAAATTTCAAAAGCTTGGCGGCCGCATTCCGCGCGGTGTATTGTTGGTTGGTCCTCCCGGTACAGGTAAAACCTTACTTGCACGCGCGATTGCGGGCGAAGCAAAAGTGCCATTCTTTACTATTTCAGGTTCAGACTTTGTCGAGATGTTCGTGGGCGTGGGCGCTGCGCGGGTACGCGATATGTTCGAAACCGCTAAGAAAAACTCACCTTGCATCGTGTTTATTGATGAAATTGACGCTGTTGGCCGCAGCCGTGGCGCGGGCACCGGCGGTGGTAACGATGAGCGCGAGCAAACGCTCAACCAATTATTAGTCGAGATGGATGGCTTTGAACCCAATTCTGGCGTCATTGTCATCGCCGCAACCAATAGAGCGGACGTGCTGGACAAAGCCTTGATGCGCCCAGGTCGTTTTGATAGGCAAGTGATGGTTGGTTTGCCTGATATTAAAGGTCGTGAGCAAATTTTATTGGTGCATATGCGTAAAGTACCGATTGACCCAGATGTGAAAGCCGATATTATCGCGCGTGGCACGCCGGGTTTTAGCGGTGCAGATTTAGCCAACTTGGTGAACGAGGCAGCTTTGTTTGCAGCACGTCGTAACAAACGTACAGTGGACATGGAAGACTTTGAAGACGCCAAAGACAAGATTTATATGGGCCCTGAGCGTAAGAGTATGGTGATGCGCGAGGAAGAGCGCCGCAATACGGCATATCATGAATCTGGCCATGCGGTTGTGGCTAAATTGCTACCTAAGGCAGACCCTGTGCATAAAGTAACGATTATGCCGCGCGGTTGGGCATTGGGTCTTACATGGCAGTTGCCCGAGTTTGACCGCATTAGTAATTACAAAGACAAAATGCTGGAAGAGATTTCTATACTTTTTGGTGGCCGAATTGCCGAAGAAATTTTCATGCATCAAATGTCGACTGGCGCTTCTAATGACTTCGACCGCGCGACTAAACTTGCGCGGGATATGGTTACACGTTACGGCATGAGCGATAGCTTGGGTACCATGGTGTATGCGGGTAACGAGCAAGATTCGTTCTTTGGTAGCATGAGTTCAAAAACCATTTCAGAAGCCACTCAACAAAAAGTGGATGCAGAAATTCGTCGTATTTTGGATGAGCAATATGCCATTGCACGCAAATTGTTGGAAGACAATCGCGACAAAGTAGAAGCGATGGCCGCGGCCTTGATGGAATATGAAACCATTGATGCTGACCAGATTAGCGACATTATGGCGGGCAAACCTGTGCGCGAGCCTAAGCCACGTCAAACACCTATTAAGCCACAAAGCGGTGGCAGTTCCGGCACGGCAACACCCACGCCGCAACCTGCAACCAAAAGCTAGTTCCAAAAGCGAGTTTAGTAATAGTGTTAGAATAAGGGCTGATTTTTCAGCCCTTATTTTTTAAATTAAACAGCATGCACTTTATTTGCGGAAAATTTCAGCTCGATTTAACAACGCCTCGTGTCATGGGTATTGTCAACGTTACGCCTGATTCGTTCTCGGATGGAGGCAAGTTTTTTGCGGGTAATCAAGCGATTGAACATGCTTTAAGGCTGGTGGAAGAGGGCGCAGACATTCTCGATATTGGTGGCGAATCCACACGGCCAAACGCCACACCTGTGAGTCAGCAAGAAGAGCTGGAGCGTGTGATTCCGGTGATTGAAGGTTTAGCAAGCCGAGTCAATATTCCGCTTTCAATCGACACATATAAACCGCAAGTGATGCAGGCCGCCATTGCTGCGGGCGCCTCGATAGTGAATGATATTCGCGCTCTACAAGAAGAAGGCGCACTCGAAGTAGTGGCGAAATCTAACGCCGGCGTGTGTTTAATGCACATGCAAGGTACGCCGCAAACTATGCAGGATAATCCGCAATATGATGATGTGGTGGCAGTGGTAAAAGCTTTTTTGGCAGCACGTTTGCAAGCCAGTATCGACGCGGGCATCGCCCCAAACCGCATTGTGCTCGACCCCGGTTTTGGCTTTGGCAAAACGCGTGAGCATAACATCGCGCTCATACAGCAGCTGGAAAGTTTAGTGGCGTTAGGCCAGCCTTTACTGGTAGGCTTGTCGCGCAAATCAGTGCTTGGTCAAATGGTAACTGGCCAATTGACTGGTGGTGATGTCGATGCGCGCTTACACGCCAGCATCGCCGCCTCTGTGCTTTCTGTCATGAAAGGCGCTAAAATACTACGGGTGCACGATGTGAAGGCTACAGTTGAGGCATTAAAAATAGTTTCTGCAATTATATAAACCTACTGCGCCACATCACTACGGCGTTGTGCGGTACTCGGAATCCTCATGTACTTACTTGTACATTCCGGTTCCTGTGTGCCGTACGCCTTGTATTGATGCGGCTCGCGACGGTTTATTGACTTAGTTAACCAAGGGTTTGGATAGTTTAAACATGAGTAAAAATTATTTCGGCACAGATGGTATTCGCGGGCGCGTAGGCGAGGCGCCTATTACGCCAGATTTCGTGATGCGCCTAGGCTATGCTGCTGGCCGCGTGTTGACTACAATGGAAAGTAACTTGGCTAAAGGCGCTCGTCCTGCCGTGTTGATTGGTAAAGACACGCGCATTTCTGGCTATATGCTAGAGGCCGCGCTGGAGGCGGGTTTATCCGCCGCAGGGGTAGATGTGCTGCTCACAGGTCCAATGCCGACGCCGGCTGTGGCCTATCTCACACGTGCCTTGCGCGCGCAGGCAGGCATTGTCATTTCCGCCTCGCATAATCCTTATTACGATAACGGCATCAAGTTTTTCTCGTCTGAGGGCGCAAAACTGGACGATGACATTGAACATGCTATCGAAGATGAGCTGAAAAAGCCCATGCAGGTGATGGATTCTGCCAAGCTGGGCAAGGCGCGGCGCATAGATGATGCAGCCGGGCGCTATGTGGAATTCTGCAAAAGTACCTTCCCGAATAATATGGATTTGCGTGGCCTGAAAATTGTGCTGGATTGCGCCCACGGTGCCACTTACCATGTTGCGCCCAATGTGTTTCATGAGCTGGGTGCGGAAATTATTAGTATCGGCAACAATCCGGATGGCCTGAACATTAACGAGCAAGTTGGCTCGACCCATCCGCAAGCCTTACAGAAAGCGGTTGTAGAGCATGGTGCGGATTTAGGTATCGCTTTTGATGGCGATGGTGACCGTGTGATGATGGTGGATAAGCACGGCACTTTGTTGGATGGTGACCAGTTGCTTTACATTATTGCGCTGGGTTTATACGCCAAAGGCAAGCTCAAAGGTGGTGTGGCGGGCACATTGATGACCAACCTTGCACTTGAGCATGCGCTGCAAAAACACCAAATTCCGTTTGCGCGCGCCAAAGTGGGCGATAGATACGTGCTGGAACTCTTAAATGAAAAAAACTGGAAACTGGGCGGCGAAAACTCTGGTCACATTCTCACGTTAGATAAACACACCAGCGGCGATGCGATTATCGCGGCATTGCAAGTGCTGCATGCCTTAAAACAAAGCGGCAAAACACTCACGCAAATGGGCGCAGAGCTTGTGTTGTACCCACAAGTGCTGATTAATGTGACAACTCAAAAGAAGCTGGATTTAAATATTGCACAAATTCAAAACGCAGTTAAAAAAGCTGAGACCGAATTAAATGGCACTGGACGCGTGCTACTGCGCGCCTCGGGCACCGAGCCGAAAATCCGCGTGATGGTAGAAGGTCAAGATGCAAAACTGGTGCAAAAGTTGGCGGAAGAAATTACGGAAGCGGTTAAAAAGGCTGCAAGTTAATAATGTTATTTCAGTAGACTCTTTACGCCCTAACAAATTGGGCATTTATTAAACGGAGGCTTCCATGCGTCTTTACTACTACACCGCGAAGCAGTGGGGCATGAAGTCACTATGGGAGAAGCGATTAAAGATTGCACAGTATGCTGACTTAAACGACCCCTTCGAACTGCTGCCATTCAAACAGACAAGGAAGCTCGAGCACACATCAAAATGGTTATGAAGGTGCTGTCGCAAACTCATGGCGTGCTGTGCTTCTCGGAGTCTTGGCGCTCGACTTTAATGTGGTCGCACTACGGCGACAAGCACACAGGGATGTGCCTTGGATTCGAGATTGAAGACAACGACTATTTGACGAAAATCGACTACGCATGGAAGCGACTTCAAAGCCCGATTGATTTTAGCAAGCCGCTCGGTGGAGTCGACAAGGCAATGATGGTCAAGTGCTTGAACGTCAAGTATAGCGGCTGGAAATACGAAAAAGAAAGGCGGCTACGTGTCAGGTTAAATGAACAGAGGGATGGTATTTACTACAACTCATTCAACAACGGTATGGAACTGTGCGAGGTCATTATCGGTGCGCGTTCAAGCTTGTCAATCGTTGACGTGGCGGAAGCGATTGGGAAACAACCTGATGGTAATGTTAAGATATGGACGGCACGTCCAGCACATGGAACTTTCAACATGTGTACAAACCTTGACCTACCGAAGCAAACCATCCAAGGTCTTGACCCCACAATTAAAGAGTCAAGGCAACTCGCAGAAGCCCTACGTCAGCCCTAGTAGGGCGCAATAACTGGAAGGCATTGCGCCGCATGAAAATTTACTTTGGTGCAATGCGCTTCGCTTATTGACACCCTACAAAATAAAAATTAATACCTCCATAACCCGCATGGATATTGGTCTACAGGGCAACCTAAAATCACCTATTTTAGGCTGTTTTGATGCTACAAATATGCCAATAAAACGCTACGCTACACTTTTGCAAGCGCTTGTTCTAGGTCTTCTAGAATATCATTGATGTGCTCAATGCCAATCGATAAGCTCATCTAGTGTAGGCTTCTATCAAGTAGCGGCGCATCATGCGATGGCTGTTGAAGTAAGATCCATTTTTGCTAATGGCATATTTCATTACCTTGATCCATCCGCTTGTATCCTGATCGTAATAAAGCGGTAACACCACTTGTTCCAGTTTGTCATATAGAGCAATGGCATCACTACCATTGATGTTGGTCATGTTGCCAATGGCCCAGCCGGTGATTCCTTCAATACATCCTTCAATCCACCAGCCATCGAGTACCGATAAGCTTGGCACACCATTGATTGCGGCCTTCATACCGCTGGTGCCAGAAGCCTCATACGGGCGAAGTGGCGTATTAAGCCAGATATCACTACCCGCAACCATTCCATGTGCAATATCAAGATTATAATTGGGTAAGTACGCTACAGGAATGATGCCTGCCAGTTGCTTGGAGTAGTCCTGCAACTCAGCAATCAGCGCTTTACCGCCTTCGTCACTTGGGTGTGCTTTACCACTTATGACTATCTGAAAGGGGTGTTGTCGGGCAATTTGTTTTAATCTCTCCATATCGGCAAATAGCATATCCGGGCGCTTGTAGGCCGTCATGCGCCGAGCAAATGACAAGATTGGAATCTTGAGGTCGAATCTAATCCCGGTTAAATCAAATATCTGCTCAATAAGTACTGTTTTTGCTTGCTGATGTGCCTGCCAAACAGCTTCATCCGAGATACAGCACTCCGCGCGTATAAGTAGCTCCGGCTCATGATGCCAACCTGGAATATGCGTGTTATATAGTTCGCGAAAACTGTCTGCAGCCCAAGTTAAAGGATGTACGCCGTTGGTAATGGCATGCACTTGATAACCGGGGAACATTTTATTGGAAATATCCGCATGGCTTTTTGCAACACCATTCACATACTCACTCAAATTTAAGGCTAGGCGCGTCATATTCAGTGAATCTTCCCCAGCCAGATGCTTAATCGTGGGTAGGTCAAAAATGGTATCAAAAACTCGATTCACTAACGCATAATCAAAGCGGTCATGTCCTGCTTCAACAGGGGTGTGGGTTGTGAAACTACACATCTCACGTACACGGGGAATATCGTAACGTGGCTCTCCCGCCCTCAGTTCTTCCAAAGGGTGAGCATATCGATGCAACAGTTCCACGCCCAGCAGGGCAGAGTGGCCTTCATTCATATGGTAATGAAAAATGGTAAAGCCCAGAGCTTGTAATAACCGGACACCACCAATGCCTAGCACGATCTCTTGCTTTAGGCGGTAGGTAGAGTCGCCACCGTACAAGTAATGTGTGAGTTCACGGTCTTCAGGGCTATTCTCGTTAAGGTCGGTATCCAGAAGAAGCACCGGCTGCTTACCACCACTGAGCCCCTCTACTAGATAGAGCCATGCGCTTATCCAAACAAGACGGCCTTCAATTGTTACGGCCACTTTGGCATCCAGTGGCTTCGCCCACAGTTCAGGCTGCCAAAAATCAGGGAGTTCTACCTGATGCCCTTGCTCATCAATTTTTTGGCGAAAATAACCTGCGCGGCTAACCAAGCTAACCGCAACCATGGGCAGCATTAAATCCGCCGCCGAACGTACCATGTCACCAGCTAACACACCTAAACCGCCCGCGTAAGTTGGAATCTCATTACGCAAAGCAATCTCCATGGAGAAGTAGGCTACACGTGGAAAATGGGTGAATTCCTCAAGCATGGTTCCCTTTCATGGTGTTATTTTGAATCATTATATCCAGTTAACATCAATATTTAAGTAAATGGTAAGGTATTTGCCAGCAATACTTTTGATGTACGTCAATCAAATACTATGCCCGACTTGTAGATGAAAACTCCCAAAGGTCTAGATTTAGATAATATAAAAATAGCAATAAAACAATGCGTTACACTTTGGCAAGCGCTTGTTCTAGGTCTTCTAAAATATCATCGATGTGCTCAATGCCAATGAGTAAGCGCACCATGTCTTCTGAAACTCCTGCTTTTTTAAACTCATCTGGCGAGAGTTGCTGATGCGCGGCCGCCCATGTATTTATCTACCAAAGGTTTATCGGCATGATTATGCTGACCCAGCTGGCTTTGGTGTGCGATTGTAAAAATTGTGCTACTTTTAATGTGTTGTCGCAAATTCTATTCATGCGTAGCGCCAACAATTAAAGAGGCCAGCATTATTTTAATTTGTGTACCAAAGAATCCGCAGAAGTGGCGATAAAATCTGCATAATAACAGTATAATAAGTTATTTATCAATAACTTACGTCATAAAATATTCATTTTTTGTTAATTCATTCGTCATAATCGGCTGACACACTAGCATCATCTGCAATTGTGGTTGCATGTGTAATAGGGAGTGATGATGTCAAACAGAATGCGCTTTTACTTAAATCAAATGCACGCGCTTGATAGCGCGATGTGCGTAACTGTGAGCCGTACAAATCAATACCGATTAATACGCGACTGGTTTCGCTTCATTAGCCGTTTAGGCGATGGCATGTTTTGGTATTGCATTATGTTGCTGATTCTTGTTACGCAGCAAAGCGATGGCATTAAGCCTGTTCTACATATGATGGCTGTTGGCCTAATAGGTACGCTGATATACAAATGGCTGAAAACAAAAACCCATCGCCCGCGCCCTTACCAAGTGCGGCAAGATGTTTGGGTAGCAGGCAAACCGCTGGACCATTTTAGCTTCCCCTCTGGCCACACGCTTCACGCGGTCGCATTCGGTTTGGTGGCCTTATTTTATTACCCTGTGTTAGCGGTGATTTTGATTCCATTTATTGCGATGGTAGCGATGTCACGTGTGATTTTAGGCTTGCATTACCCAAGTGATGTGTTGGCTGGTGCAGCCCTTGGTTACTCAATTGCCCAGCTTTCTTTCATACCTTTTTTAGGCTTATAAAACTTGATAGGTGTTTTTAAACGCTTGCTCAAGTCGCTCAAACATTTTTCTCGCCAAGCAATCATTTCCGTAGCGTTAAGGTGCTTAAGTTCCGGCTCCCAGCTTGGTCGATTCCCAACAACTGATTGCTCAAAGCGCATGAGCGCATGGCTGGTTTTCGTTAAATAATAGTTGAGGTTTTTAACAAGCTCGCTGTCGTGTAGTTTTAATATCCATAGTATTAATGTTGACAGGCCACTAAACCTTAATAACCCATCTGCCCAAGCTAGCTGCCACAATTTGTGTTTTGCTAACTGCATTGATACGCCAAAACAAGGTGAAATAAATTCACTTAGTACATCGATATGCGTCAAGATTAAATGGTGCGGGCCATGCGGAATATGTTTGGCGATATGCGCATCCATTGCCCATTCAGAGGCTAAGTGCGTAATGATCGTTTGATTGAGCCATTTGGCTTCGTGCGCTGGCACAAAGTGATTATGCGCAATCACATCCACAAATAAATGGCTGCAATAACCAATAGCGATGGCAATTTCTTGCTCTGAATTGGCATTTTGAATCATTAATTCAGCTTTTCCCCATTGGTGCGTGGTATGGAACGATTTGGAAATGACGGCTAAATCGGGCAGGCAAGCGCCCGCCATGACAAGTTTAGGATATTTTTTAATGGCTTGCAGAATTTTAGGATCCAGCAGTGGCGATGTTACTATCATCCACTGCGAAAACAAGATATGTGTGTACAAACCCCAGGCATTGGCATCCACAGCGTAAACACACAGTGGGAAGCACCATAACAGTTTGATATAGAAAGACTTTTTCATAGCGCGTACTGTTACACGTAATCATGAAACCCAAATGACAACTTGATGATGCTTTTATGACGTGCATATCAAAGTTTTATTGTTAAATTCATTTAGTTGTCATATTAAAAGGTTAGCATCGTGATACTTAATAACATGACTAACTATATGAATATATTGCTTATTTCTGATGTTTATTTTCCCCGTGTGAATGGCGTTTCAACTTCAATCAGAACTTTCACCGAGCAACTGCAAAAATTAGGACATCACGTACATTTAATCGCGCCAGATTATGGAGTGGCTACCGATGATGAAACTTGGATTACTCGCGTGCCGGCACGTAGTATTTATTTTGACCCGGAAGATAAATTGATGAAATATGGCGAAGTGCTGCGATTGCTTCCAGCACTTAAAAACAATAAATTTGATCTTGTTCATATTCATACGCCATTTGTCGCGCACTATGCGGGCTTGAAACTTGGTAAATTATTGAGTTTGCCAGTAGTTGAAACTTACCACACATTTTTTGAGGATTATTTGCATCATTATTTGCCGTGGATTCCGAAATTTGCAGCACGCGGGTTAGCAAGGCTAATTTCAAAAAATCAATGTAATCAAGTAGATGCCATAGTTGCACCTTCGCAGCCCATGCTAGATGTGCTGCGCGCTTACGGTATCAATACACAGGCAGAGGTGATTGCGACGGGTCTGCAGGCACACAGTTTTGGTGAAGCCAATGGCGAAGTGTTTAGGGAGAAATATGGTATTCCGTTATTGAGGCCAATGTTGCTATACGTAGGACGTGTTGCGTTTGAGAAGAATATTGATTTTTTAATAAGAGTAGTTAAGTTATTAAGTGAAGAAATACCGAAGGTGTTATTGGTGATTACCGGCGAAGGCCCGGCAGAAGCGAGTTTGCGCGCATTAGTCAAAAGGTTGGGTATCGAAAATAATGTGCAGTTTATTGGTTACTTGGATCGCAATACCGAGCTTAACGCCTGCTATAAAGCGGCGGATGTATTTGTGTTTGCTTCTAAAAGCGAGACACAAGGTTTGGTGCTGCTTGAGGCGATGGCACAAGGTACACCTGTAGTAGCAATTGCCGAGTTAGGAACGGCTTCACTATTGGTGGAAGGCCAGGGTGCTATGATTGCCAATGAAAACACGCAGGAATTTGCGCAAAGAGCGCAGCATTTACTGACTAATCCGCGGCGGCGTGAACAATTAGGCGTACGCGCCAAGGAATATGCATTTAACACATGGTCTGCCGTAATTCAAGCTGAGCGCAAGGTGGGATTTTATTCAGACATAATCGAGGCACAGGAATTCCAGCCTAAATATCATGCGCTTAAAGCTCAGATGCCTTAAAGTGCGGGTGTTACTGGATTAATCTTGTGAAGTTACCTGCTCCATCTCATCCATGCTGATGTGGCGCACATCTTTGCCTTTAACCATATACACCACATATTCAGAGATGTTTTTAGCGTGATCACCAATGCGCTCTATAGCTTTTGATACAAACAATACATCAAGTGACATCGAGATAGTGCGTGGATCTTCCAGCATAAAAGTGATAAGTTGGCGTATAGCTACTTGAAACTGTTCGTCTACCTGCTCGTCCATATGCGCTATTTCAAGCACCTTAGTCGCATCAGAGCGTGCAAACGCATCGAGTGCCATGTGAAGCATATCGCGTGTTAAATTTGCCATCACCTTAATCTCGTTGAACCGTGGCGACCACATACGGTCAGTTTCGTAGACCTTTTGTGCAAAGCGGGCAATTTTCGCAGCTTCATCACCAATGCGCTCGAGGTCAGTGATGGTTTTAATCATCATCAGAATCATGCGCAAATCTCCCGCTGCTGGCTGACGACGTGCAATAATATGACTGCAGTCTTCATCCACCTGAACCTCTAAGGCATTCACGAGATGGTCTTTATTGATGATGCTTTTAGCTAGTTTGGGTTTTGATTCAACCAATGCTTCCAATGCATCCACTATCTGCTGCTCGACAAGGTTTCCCATTTCAAGTACTTTAGCGCGTACTGCTTCCAGCTCGGCATCATACTGTTTATAAATGTGTTCAGACTGTTGCATTGCTTAATCCTTTCAAAATCTTGCAGGGTATTGCTTATTCAATTGATAAATTAAAAAGAACAAGGCGGAGCGTTGTAGATAGTACGTGCTTGTTTGTACAGCAAGACGCGACAACACCGTTATTTTTAAGTTTTGCAATTGAATCATCCAAATTTGCCTGTAATGTAGTCTTCAGTTTCCTTGCGGCTAGGGCGCGTAAATATAGTGTTAGTATCATCAAATTCCATCAACTCGCCCAAATACATATAGGCGGTGTAGTCTGATACGCGCGCGGCCTGCTGCATGTTGTGTGTCACCATTACGATGGTGTAATCTTTTTTTAATTCATGTATTAGTTCTTCAATGCGTGATGTTGAGATTGGATCTAATGCGGAACAAGGTTCATCCAGTAACAGTACATTAGGTTTGACTGCAACGCCCCGTGCAATGCATAAGCGCTGCTGCTGCCCACCTGATAAGCCAGAACCGCTTTGATTAAGTTTGTCCTTGACTTCATTCCAAAGCGCCGCTTTCTGGAGCGCCCATTCAACGCGGTCATCCATCTCAAACTTTGATAAATTCTCGTACAGCTTGACACCAAAAGCAACATTATCGTAGATGGACATGGGGAATGGGGTTGGTTTTTGGAATACCATACCCACTTTTGCACGAAGCAAATTTAAATCTTGGTCAGCTGAATGAATGTCTTTGCCATCTATCAAAATCTTTCCTTCAACTCTTAACTTTGGGTAGAGCTCGTACATGCGGTTAAATGTGCGCAACAAGGTTGATTTTCCGCAGCCAGATGGACCAATAAAAGCGGTTACTTTATTGGCTGGTATATCGATGTTAATGTCTTTAAGCGCCTGAAATTTACCATAGTAAAAGTTCATGTTTTGAGTTGTGATTTTTGTTTGAAGCATCTGCGTGGACATAATTAAGTAATCCTAAACTAACTTTGAGATTGATTGTTGCGGAAAACAGTGCGCGCCAAGATATTAAGGCCTAACACAAACAAGGTAATTAATAATGCACCGGCCCAGGCTAAATGTTGCCAATCCTCATATGGGCTCATTGCAAATTGGAAAATCACAACTGCCAAACTGGAAATTGGTTTGCTCATATCTGAATTCCAAAATTGATTGTTGAGCGCTGTAAACAATAGCGGGGCTGTTTCGCCGCTAATTCGAGCTACAGCAAGTAATAGACCTGTCATGATGCCAGTCTTGGCGGATCGATAAACGACGTTGACAATCACTTTCCAGTATGGAGCGCCAAGCGCTGCAGCTGCTTCGCGTAAGGTGCTTGGCACTAAAGTCATCATGTTTTCCGTGGTTCGAACTACTACAGGAATCACAATGAGCGATAATGCCAATGAACCTGCCCAACCAGAGAAATGGCCAACGGTGTTTACCGCAACTTCATATACGAATAGGCCGATTACAATAGATGGGGCCGAAAGTAAAATATCATTGATAAATCGAGTTGTTGGTGCTAACCAACCAGACTTGCCATATTCTGCAAGATAAGTTCCAGCCAATATGCCTACAGGCGTACCAATCAATGTTGCAAACAATACCATATACACGCTGCCTAGTATTGCATTTAACAGTCCCCCTGAGCTTCCAGGTGGTGGCGTCATCTTGGTAAATACGCTCAAACTCAGGTGACTAAAGCCTTGGCTAAATAATGTCCATAAAATCCATACCAAAAAGGTTAGCGCGAAAAGGACTGTTACAACAGAAATACCCAGTGTTAGGCCATTAACAATTTTGCGTTTTAAATAACGCTTATCATTAAACTGGCTCATGAATGTTTTCCCTCGCGTAGTGAAAGGCGAATTAATAGGATTTTAGCGAGGGCCAATACGATAAAGGTAATCACAAATAGTGTTAGGCCTAGCGTGATGAGTGATGAGGTATAAATGTCTCCTACCGCTTCAGTAAACTCATTTGCCAATGCGGAAGAAATGGTGTTGCCTGGCATCATGAGCGATGCAGATAATTCATGCGCATTACCGATTACAAATGTAACTGCCATCGTTTCCCCTAGTGCACGCCCTAGGCCCAGCATGATTCCACCGACCACACCTGTTTTAGTGTAAGGGAGTACGATATTCCATACCACTTCCCATGTGGTGGAGCCAAGGCCGTATGCGGATTCTTTAAGCATACTTGGAACAATTTCAAAAACATCTCTCATAACAGAGGATGTAAAAGGGATGACCATAATGGCTAAGATAATGCCTGCAGTAAGCATGCCAATGCCCATTGGCGGGCCTTGAAATACTTGCCCTATCAATGGCAGGCTGCCAAGATTGTCATTAATCCAAGGCTGTACATGATCGGCAAATAAAGGGGCAAATACAAATAATCCCCACATCCCATAAATGATGCTAGGGATACCTGCCAGCAACTCAATTGCTACACCAATTGGGCGTTTGAGCCAAGTGGGAGATAATTCCGTAATGAATATGGCAATACCGAAACTAACAGGTATTCCAATCAGCATTGCAATTAAAGCAGTAATAAAAGTTCCGTAGATAGGAACGAGACCACCAAATTGGATATCGACCGGATTCCAAGCGGAGCTTGTAAAAAAAGATGGGCCGAAAGCCTTCAGTGCTGGCAGACTGCCTATGAATAGAGTGATGATAATGCCGAAGAGTAATATGAAGACTAGAAACGCAAAAAACATTGTAGTGCGATGGAAAAGCTTATCTAATGTTGCCCCTAAATTTTTATTTGGTGCGCTAGGTGACATTTTCTTAGATTCTCTAGTTGTTTTTTCTTCTAATGATGTATGTGCGGGGAGAGTTGCCTCTCCCCCCGCGTTGCTGATACTTATATCGTTATTATAAGACGACATGTTGTATTTATTGGATAAATTTACTTAGTCCAAATTGCAGCGCCATCTTTGCTTTTCAGGTTGTTTTTCCAGCTTGTTTCAATGAGTTTAACAACGCTTTCAGGCATAGGTACATAATCTAACGCTTTAGCCATTAAGCTACCATTTGCGTAGCTCCAATCAAAGAATTTAAGCACTTCTGTACCGTTTGCTGGATTATCTTGTGTTTTGTGCATCAAGATGAAGCTAGCGCCGGTGATTGGCCATGAAGCCTTGCCTGGCTCGTTCGTTAAAATCTCGTAAAAACCAGGTGCTTTGTCCCACTCCGCATATTTTGCCGCAGATTGGAAGCTTTCAATACTAGGCTTAACAAACTCACCTTCACGGTTTTGCATACTTACAGTAGGCAAGTTGTTTTGTTTAGCAAAAGCATACTCAACATAACCAATTGAGCCTTTGATGCGTTGCGCGTATGAAGCAACACCTTCGTTACCTTTGCCGCCTACGCCTACTGGCCAAGCAATAGAAGTGTCTGCACCTACCTTGTCGCTCCATTCTTTGCTAACTTTGCTTAAGTAGTTGGCAAATACGAAAGTAGTACCCGAACCATCAGAGCGATGCACCACAGTAATAGCAGTATCTGGCAATGCTACGTCCGGGTTTAAAGCCTTCAGCGCAGGGTCATTCCATTTTGTAATTTTTTTAAGGAATATGTTAGCAAGAGTTTCACCGCTAAGACGTAACTCACCATCGGTGACGCCAGCAAGATTCACTACCGGCACTACCCCACCCACAATAGCTGGGAACTGCATTAAGCCAGCTTTTTCGAGCTCTTCAGGCTTTAGCGGTTTGTCTGAAGCACCAAAATCAACCGTTTTATTGGTGATTTGCTTAATACCGCCACCTGAACCGATAGATTGGTAATTTAGTTTAACGTTTGTTTTGACATTGTAAGATTCTGCCCATTTTGAATAAATTGGATATGGGAATGTGGCACCTGCACCTGTGATATCAATAGCAAATGCGCTGGTAGTGATGGCAAGGCCAGCAGCTAATATAGCTACGGCGGTTAATGATTTAACAAACTTAGTTTGCATTGAAATCTCCATATAAATAAATTAGGTTTACTGTAGTTACATTAACGAGCAATTGTTAAAGCCGACTACGAGCGTTGATGAAGATTGTATAAAGTTTTTGTGACAAAAATGTGACAAAAAATAAATTCTATCTTCAAAAAAATCTGATATGAGTCCTAATTTAATTTATATGGAAATTTAGAAGTTAATGTAAAAAACTACGACCTAATTGATAGCATAACGCAGCAATCAAGCCAGCACATGGGATAGTAAGTACCCATGCCCACACGATGCGTGAAGCCAAACCCCAGCGCACTGCGGAAACTCTTCTTGATAAGCCAACGCCAATAATCGCACCCGTGATAGTGTGCGTGGTCGAAACAGGTATGCCAAGTGAAGTCGCGATAAATAAGGCAATTGCCCCCGAGGTTTGTGCGCAAAAGCCGCCGGATGGGCGAATGCGCGTAATGCCCATACCCATAGTGCGGACGATACGCCAGCCACCAAATAGTGTACCTAAGCCCATGGCAATTTGGCAGGAAATCACCACCCAAAACGGCACATGAAAATCGCCCTGCAAATAACCATTGGCATATAGCAATACTGCGATGATACCCATGGTTTTTTGTGCGTCGTTACCGCCATGGCCTAAGCTATAAAGTGATGACGAAAAAAATTGTAGTTTGTTAAATCTTCGTTCAGCTGGATAGGGCGATGATTTTTCAAACAACCACAACACAACAACCATTAGTATTAAGGCGAGCAACATGCCAAATAGTGGTGACAGAATTATGGCTAGCGAAGTTTTAATGAGGCCTGCCGCGACTATCGCGTCTGTGCCTGCCTTGGCAACTCCCGCACCCACCAGGCCGCCTACCAGCGCGTGCGATGATGAAGATGGAATACCAAACCACCAAGTAATTAGGTTCCATGTAATAGCGCCACCTAGCGCGCCAAATATCACGGCATTATCAATAATCTCTTTGGAAATAATACCTTTACCAACGGTGTCAGCCACATGCAAGCCAAAGAAAAGGAAAGCGACTAAATTAAAAAATGCTGCCCAAACCACTGCAGCCTGCGGCGTGAGTAAGCGTGTAGAAACCATGAGTGCGATTGAGTTTGCTGCGTCGTGAAAGCCGTTCATAAAATCGAACAGAAGAGCTACCACCACCAGCAACGCCATAACGACAATTGCTTGATCCATGTCTTGCCCCTTAAATTCGCTCGAGTACTACACCATGGATGACATCTGCTACATCCTCACAGCTATCCACCGCATCTTCAAACAAATCATAAAGCTCTTTAGAGCGGATGAGAGTGCGTGCGTCAGATTCTTCAGCAAACAGGCGGTGCATACCTGCGCGCATCACATGGTCGGCTTCGCCTTCAATAGAACTAATTTCTTCGCAAGTGCGTAAAATGCGTTCGGCATTTTTCATGTCCGACAGCATATTCACTGCGTCACGCACTTTTTCAGAAGCACGCAGTAAAATTTGCCCAAGTGCGACCATTTCTGGCGTAAAGCTGGTGTGGCCATAAATTTTAGCGCTTTGTGGAATGGCTTCCATGAAATCAATAATGTCGTCCAAGGCCATAGCGAGTTCGCGAATTTCGCGGCGATCGAATGGGGTAATAAAAGTTTTATGGAGCGAAAGTAAGATTTCTTTGGTGTATTCATCTGCCTCGGATTCAATCGCTCTGATTTCAGTAAAGTGTTGTTCAAATTTTTCTGCATCATTTACGGCAGACATCATGGCCAGCACTTTGGAACCTCTTACAGCGCAATCTACCAAGTTGTTAAATAGTACAAAGTAGTTATCGCTGTGCGGTGTGATGGATGCCATCAATCGACTAAAAACGCCACTTGCCATGTTGAATTCCCCAAATGAAATTAAATTTTATGATTAGTGTTAGTTTACTTGCGTGTTTTAAAGCTGCGAATGATATTGATTGAAAGATTTATATATATGCAAAAAAGCATTTATTATATTGCTATCAAACAGACATTAACTAAGCGACTGTAATGAGTCGAATTATGACATAAATATGAAAAAATTATGAAAAACAAAATCCTCGCAGAATTTATCGGGACTGCTTTGTTACTGGCAATTGTTACGGGCTCTGGCATCATGGGTGAAGCCTTGGGTGCGGGCAATGCAGCAGTAGCATTGTTGGGCAATAGCATCGCCACCGGTTGCGGCTTGTACGTGCTAATTACTTTGCTTGCACCTGTCTCTGGCGCGCACTTAAATCCAGTCGTAAGCATCATGGGCTGGCGTATGGGTAAGCTCAATTTGCCTGAGTTATATGGATATGTGGTTGCGCAAATTACCGGTGCGGTAAGCGGTGTTTGGCTAACACATTTGATATTTGCCTTACCGATTATTCAAACTTCAAACAAACCAAGACACGGTTTAGGTATTTGGCTAAGTGAGCTGCTTGCAACGCTTATTTTGCTAAGCGTCATTCGCTTGGGCACAAAATACGCGAGCGAAAAATTACCCATGTTAATCGCACTCGCAGTTACCGCGGGTTACTGGTTTACTTCCTCCACTTTTTTTGCCAATCCCGCGGTAACCATTGCTAGAAGCCTTACAGATACGTTTGTAGGTATTGCGCCTGCCGACGTGTTGAGTTTTGTGTCGGCACAATTGTGTGCAGCATTGTTAATATCTTTGACCAAACTTGATAAGGGCGCACCTAAAAGCACATAGCTGTTTGCTGTATAATTACGTTTTTCAAGTTTAGTAGCAATCATGGAAGCCGAACAACTCAACCTCATTGCCAATCACCTTGCTGATTTAAGCGCGCGCAACCACGCGCTTCGGGGGTATCTTTGACTTTGAAAACAAGTTTCAGAAGTTAGAAGAAGTAAACGGTCTGCTAGAAGACCCGGATGTATGGAACAACACAGAAAAAGCACAAAAATTAGGCAAAGAAAAACGCGAGTTGGAGTTGGTTGTAAACACGCTTAGCAGCTTGCAGATTGGCCTGAAGGACGCACAAGAGCTTTTTGAAATGGCGCGCGATGAGAATGATGACGCGACATTGCTAAGTATAGCGAGTGATTCTGAAGCGTTTGAAAAACAAGTCTTCGACATGGAATTTAAGCGTATGTTTTCAGGGCCGATGGATGCCAATAATTGCTTTATAGAGTTTCAATCGGGCAGCGGCGGCACCGAGGCGCAAGATTGGGCGAATATGTTGCTGCGGATGTATTTGCGTTATTGCGAGCGCAAAGGTTTTAAGGTGGAAGTGCTGGAAGAGTCCGAAGGTGATGTCGCTGGTATCAAGGGCGCGTCGATTAAGGTTTCTGGCGATTATGCTTATGGCACGTTACGTACAGAAAACGGTGTGCATCGTTTGGTTCGAAAATCACCATTTGATTCTAACGCCAAGCGTCATACTAGTTTTGCCAGTGTGCAGGTTTTCCCCGAAGTGGATGATAGTATTGAGATTGATATTAACCCTGCTGATTTGCGCATCGACACTTACCGAGCAAGTGGTGCTGGCGGCCAGCACATTAATAAGACGGATTCCGCTGTGCGCATTACGCATATTCCGACCAATACGGTCGTACAATGCCAAAATGACCGCTCGCAGCATCGCAACCGTGCCGAAGCCATGAGTATGCTGAAAGGTGCGCTATACGCGCTGGAGCTGAACAAGCGTAATGCAGATAAACAGGCAATCGAAGACGCTAAAACCGACATTGGCTGGGGTCACCAAATTCGGTCTTATGTTTTAGACCAATCGCGCATTAAAGATTTGCGTACTAATGTTGAGATTGGCAATACGCAAGGCGTGCTGGATGGCGACCTTGACCCATTTATACAAGAAAGTTTGAAGCAAGGAGTTTAAGTTAGGATTAAAGATATGGCGAATATGGATACAAAAAAAGACAAAGAACTTTATAAAAAAATTGAGGAGCATATCAAGGAGATTGCTCCGGAAATTATCGAGACAAATAAGCTAATAGAAGAACGTCGTGAAAAGCTAAAAGCCATTCGCTCACAAGGTGTCGCGTTTCCAAATGACTTTAAGCCAGATGCTCTGGCAGCCAATATCCATGCGGATCATGGAAGCAAGGAAAATGAGGCGTTTGAAGTTGCGTCAGTGAATGTCGTCGTCGCTGGCCGCATGATGCTCAAGCGAGTGATGGGCAAGGCGAGTTTTGCGACCATTCAGGATGCGAGCGGTCGTATTCAGTTATTTATTTCGCTAGAGAATATTGGTGAAACCGTTTACGAAGCTTTTAAACATTGGGATTTGGGCGATATTATTGGCGCTGTAGGTTATTTGTTTAAAACTAAAACTGGCGAGCTTTCGGTGAAAGTGACGGAGTTGCGTTTGCTCACAAAATCACTGCGTCCATTGCCAGAAAAATATCATGGTTTGAGCGATCAAGAGATTAAATATCGTCAAAGATACGTCGATTTAATTACTTCGGAAGAAACCCGTGCGACGTTTGTTACGCGTAGCAAAGTGGTATCTGCGATTCGAGAGTTTATGGTGAAAAATGACTTTTTAGAAGTAGAAACGCCGATGTTGCATCCGATTCCTGGCGGCGCAGCGGCCAAACCGTTTATGACGCATCACAACGCATTAGATATACAAATGTTTATGCGCATTGCGCCTGAGCTTTATTTGAAACGCCTTGTGGTAGGCGGCTTTGAGCGTGTGTTCGAGATGAATCGTAACTTTCGTAACGAAGGTTTAAGCGTTCGTCATAACCCAGAATTCACCATGATGGAATTTTACGCGGCTTATACCGATTACAACTGGCTGATGGACTTTACAGAAAGCTGCATACGCGCCGCCGCTATTGCCGCGCGCGGTACTGCCGTACTGCAATATGATGGCAAAGAGGTGGATTTAAGCAAGCCGTTTGAGCGCTTGACTGTTGTTGGCGCGATTCAGAAATATGCACCAGAATATACGCCAGCGCAATTAAATAACGCGGAATTTTTACGTACGGATCTCTACAAACGCGGCATTAAAGTGTTCGAGCATGCTGGCTTGGGTTCGCTCCAATTGAGTTTGTTTGAAGAGACCGCAGAAGCGCAATTGTGGCAACCAACATATATTATCGATTATCCAGTAGAAGTTTCTCCGCTTGCACGTGCAAGTGACAAAAACCCGGAAATTACCGAGCGATTTGAGTTATTTATCACAGGCCGCGAAATGGCGAATGGCTTTAGTGAATTGAACGATGCAGAAGACCAAGCGGTGCGTTTCCATGCACAGATGAAAGCAAAGGAGGCTGGCGATGCTGAGGCGATGTTTTATGACGCTGATTATATCCGTGCGCTGGAATACGGTATGCCGCCTACCGGTGGCTGCGGCATTGGCATTGATAGGCTGGTAATGTTGATTACGGATTCGCCCAGTATTCGCGATGTTATTCTCTTCCCCCACATGCGCCCTGAAGCATAAGAAACCCATTTTATGGGCGCATTGCGGCGTTGCGCGGTGCTCGTAAACTCGCTGTACAAAACACACGCACTATCTCGTTTTCTGCGCTCCGTGCGCCTTGCACTCCACCAATTAAATGGGTTTCAGGCCACTGTTTTAAAAGCCGTCCTTAGTGGCGGCTTTTTTGTTGTGGTAAAAACACAACGACTAATTGAAAAATAGTTCTTTGTCATCAAACTGTAATATAACTGACGCAAAATTTGTCAGTCAAATTTTTTTACTTATTGATTTAAAAACAGGGGAATTGGAATGAATTTAAAATTAAATAAACTAGTGTTATCAGCGCTAGCAAGCACGTTTTTATTGGGATATGGCGAAACCGCTATGGCAGATGCGACGTTTGATCTTGTCCAAACATTGGTACAAAAAGGCATATTGACCGAAGAAGAAGCCTTGCCGCTAATGAAAGGTCATGAAAATGACAATCAAAACGTGGATAAAAAAATTAAGAAAGCTACTAGGCTTAGCGTTTCTGATGCGATTGATAACGCAACTTTATATGGCGATATTCGTGTTCGCTACGAAGCACGTGATGGTTCTGGTGAAGGCTCTACAGCAGGCGTTAATATTGACGAAAATAGAGATAGAGCGCGTTACAAAGTGACGTTGGGCGTTAAAACAGAAATGAATGACTGGTATACTGATTTAGCCCTAGCCATGGGTGCTACTGGTCGTTCTGATAATGCGACATTTGGAAGTAGTACTACATCAGGCGATATTGACAATAAACAAGGAGTGTTTATTAAGCGTGCCATGATAGGCTGGAAAGCAACGGATTGGTTAACGCTAGAAGCTGGCCGTATGAATAACCCGCTTTATACCACGCCTATGGTTTGGGATGCCGACTTAAACTTTGAAGGTTTGGCTGAAAAAGTAAATTACAAAATGAATTTTGCAGATTTATTCTTTACTGCAGCGCAAGCCGAATACCAAGGTGATAGAAAAAATTTCAGCACAACCGGTGACACGCCTACTGTAGAGTTATTCGCGTTTCAAGGCGGTGCTAAATATGCCTTTGATGACCATACCTCGGCAAAAGCGGCTTTAACCTACACTACTTATAACCATAATAATGGCGCAACTAAATTCTCACCTCAACTTGCTTCGGCTACTAATGCTACTGTTACTGGAACTAGTGCAGGGGTGAATGATTTAGATACCATCGAAATTCCAGCAGAGTTTAATTACTATATGAGCGCCAACAGTATTGGTATGCGTTTATTCGGTGATTATGTGCACAACACCAGCGGTAGCGACCGTTGTAATGCTGCAGGTGCTGCGATTTGCGCGCTTGGCAATGATGATAACGCATGGATGCTAGGTGTAGCGGTTGGTTCAGCAGCCGATTACAAATCATTCGAAGCCAATAAAATGGTTAAGGGTGATTGGGCTGCCAGAATCTGGTATCAAGAGGTGGGTGCCTATTCAGTTGACCCGAACGCGGTGGATTCAGACTTTATGGATTCACGCGTCAACATGAAAGGCCCAGTCTTTAAAGCGCAATATAACTTCTTGGATAACGTATACGCGAACTTTGCCTACGGCCATGCCACCAGAAAAAATAATGCTATAGGTACAGCCGGTAGTGTTAATACACAAGACCTTGCTTTAAACTTGAAAGACTTTAATTTGCTTCAATTAGATTTAACTTATAAGTTTTAATTAAGTTTATAAGTAGAAAATCAAAAAGGCCCGCCATGCGGGCTTTTTTTATGTTTGTTGAAAGCGCATACAACGTGCTCATCAGGTATAATTTCAGGGTTTTGTTTTGAGAATTAAAGTATGTATAAACATCCGCTTACTAATCGCGAAAATATGACGCCCAAAGGGGCTTTAGAGTTACTGATAGAAGGTAATTATCGCTTTGCACAAGGCCTAGTGCAAGCAAAGAATCATCGAGATTTAGCCACTTTAACCAAAGATGCTCAAAGTCCATTTGCTGGTGTGTTAAGTTGCAGTGATTCACGTGCACCGACTGAACTAATATTCGACCAGGCCTTAGGCGATATTTTTAGTGTGCGTTTGGCTGGGAATATCGCCTCCAATAAAGCAATCGGTAGCTTAGAGTTTGCTTGTCAGTACTTAGGGAGTAAATTGGTAGTGGTACTAGGTCATACTTCCTGTGGTGCCGTGATGGCAGCATGCGATAATTTTGAAGAAGGGCATATCGCAGAAATCACTGCATTGATTAAACCTGCAGTTAATTTTGAGACGACAGTACTAGAGAATCGAAGCTCTAAAAACACTGATTTTTTACAAAAGGTTTGCAAACTCAATGTAGATATACAAATTAAGCGCATGCTAAGTGAAAGCAAAATCTTGAGTGCGCTGCTGGAGCAAAGAAAAATTGGTTTGGTGGGGGGGGTTTACAACTTAGAAACTGCCCAAGTAAGCTTTATTAATGAGGATATTATTTTTTAGAAAGTCTGTAGTGATAGCTTTATCTATGGCCTTCCTTGGCCATATTAATGCTGTATTTAGGAATTTCGATGACTAAGTCTTCTTTGCCAACAATGGCTTGGCAGCTTAAACGCGATTGTGGCTCTAAGCCCCATGCTTTATCCAACAAATCGTCCTCTTTTTCTTCGGCCGTATTCAAGCTTTTGTAGCCTTCGCGCACGATGACATGGCAGGTAGTGCAAGCGCAGGCCTGATCGCAGGCATGATCGATATCAATTTCGTTATCTAACAAAATTTGGCAGATAGATTCGCCTGTCTTGGCTTCAATCGCCGCACCTTCTGGGCAAAGCTCTACGTGCGGTAATACAATAATTTGTGGCATATTCTACATTTCCAGTGTAACTTCTTAATCGGCTAGATTTTTAGCGAATCTAGATTTTTACCCGCGAGAGCCCGACTCACACTTGCATCCATGCGCCTTGCAGCGAAGTCTTCGGTTGCAGCATTTAGTGCTTCAGTTGCTTCACGAATGGCACCGCTAGAACCCGCATGAATATTGCCTTCCAGCAGTAAATCTTTAAGTACATCCATTTTAGCAATAATTTTTTGCTTACCTTTCATACTTAGCAAATCACCATCTTGCTTCAGCGCTGCACTAATTGCTGTTAATAAGCTTTCTGCATCCACTTTTGCTTCCGCCAAAACACGCGCTTGTTTATCGTTCTCTGCCGCGCCAAAGCTACTTTGCAGCATGGTTAAAATTTGTTCTTCGCTGAGTCCATATGAAGGTTTCACCACAATATTCGCTTCAACATTACTGGTGGTTTCGTGAGCAGAAACGCTGAGTAAGCCATCGGCATCGACAGTAAAAGTCACCCGAATACGTGCAGCACCCGCTACCATCGGCGGAATGCCGCGTAACTCAAAACGTGCCAACGAGCGACAATCGCTCACCAACTCACGCTCACCTTGTAACACATGAATGCTCATGGCAGTTTGGCCGTCTTTAAATGTGGTGAATTCTTGGGCTCTAGCGATTGGCAAGGTTGAATTGCGCGGAATAATTTTTTCCACCAAACCGCCCATGGTTTCAAGTCCAAGAGAAAGCGGGGTAACGTCTAATAGCAATAAATCGTTATCACTTCTGTTTCCAACCAGCATATTGGCTTGTATTGCCGCGCCAAGCGCCACAACTTTATCAGGGTCTAAGTTTGTCAGCGGTTCTTGCTTAAAATATTCCTCAACTGCGTGCCTGACATGCGGCATGCGGGTTGCGCCGCCAACCAATACCACGCCATTGATGTCTTCCAACGGTAGATTGGCGTCACGCATGGCTTTACGTGTGGGGGAAAGCGTTTTAGCAACAAGATGCTGTGTGAGTTCGATAAACTGCGGCGCAGTGAGAGTAACATCTACCAGCACGCCATTGCTCAGACGGCAGACGATTTGTGCCTCGTGATTGTTAGTGAGCCACTCCTTGGCTTGGCGCGCTTTGGTGAGCAAGAGACGTGTATCCTCCTCGCTTAACGGAGTAAAGCTGCTACTACCCCCACGAATTTTATCAAGTACCCAGCAATAGATGCGATGGTCAAAATCATCGCCACCTAGCGCGGAATCGCCATTGGTGGCAAGCACTTCAAATACGCCTTTTGTCAGCTTAAGAATGGAAATATCAAATGTGCCGCCACCCAAATCGTAGATGACATAGGTGCCTTCAGAAGCGTTATCTAGGCCATATGCTACAGCTGCGGCTGTTGGTTCGTTGAGTAAACGTAGTACATTTAAGTCCGCCAAGCGCGCTGCGTCTTTGGTTGCTTGGCGCTGTGCATCATCAAAATAGGCAGGGACGGTAATTACTGCTCCCACCAATTCACCGCCCAAAGATTTCTCGGCACGGGCTTTGAGTGTTTTAAGAATTTCTGCCGAGATTTCTACTGGGCTTTTTAAGCCAGCACGAGTTTGAAGCAGTAAGTGCTTGGTAGTGCCTTCATCACCTTCCACAAAGCGATAAGGAATATGCGCCCTATCGGCAATATCTTTTAAGCTGCGCCCCATAAACCGTTTAACAGAGGCAATAGTGTTGACGGGATCGGTGCTTTGCTGCGCTAATGCCTCATGGCCAACGACAACATCCCCATTAGGTAAATAGCGTACCACAGAGGGTAGCAGGGCATGACCTTGTTCGTCCTGTAGCACCGTGCTTATACCGCTGCGCACGGTGGCAATGAGAGAGTTGGTTGTGCCTAAATCAATGCCCACTGCCAGTTTGTGCTGGTGCGGCGCGGCAGATTGACCAGGCTCTGAAATTTGCAGCAATGCCATACTAGTTCTCTATTTGCTCAATTGCTTTGTTAATATCTGCATATACTTTATCAATAAAAATCAGCTTACGAGTGGCTTCCATAGCCATTGCGGAATCTTTTTTTGTGTCGAATAAATCAACTAAATCTGCTTGTAAATTTTTTGCTTCCACTTGCATTTCGGCCAGTAAACTTTCAAGCATGCCCATATTTTTTTCAGCTTTTGCATCTTCTAAATTTTCGCGCCATTCCAATTGCTGCATTAAAAAGTTCGCAGGCATATTGGTGTTGGTTTCAGCAGTTGCACTAATTCCCTGCAAACTCAATAAGTACGAAGCTCTCAGGGCAGGTGTTTTTAATGTTTGATATGCTTCGTTTGCTGTAGTCGCGATTTGCATAGATTGTAGCTTTTCAGCGGGTAATGCAGTCACAAAGCGGTCTGGATGGCTAGTAGATTGTATTTTCCGGTAGTTATTTTCTAATGCGGTTAAGTCGATATTGAATGCGGGGTTCAGGCCAAACAACTCAAAATAATTTAAGCTCACACTGTAAAACTTTCACCGCAACCACACTCATCTTTCACATTCGGATTGTTGAATTTAAAACCTTCGTTCAAACCTTCTTTGGTGAAATCGAGTTCTGTGCCATCAATGTAGGCCAAGCTTTTTGGGTCAACAATCACTTTTACGCCGTGGCTTTCAAACGCCATATCTTCAGGATTTAACTCATCTACAAACTCAAGTGTATAGGCCATACCAGAGCAGCCAGTGGTTTTAACGCCTAGGCGCAACCCTATGCCTTTGCCACGGTTGGCAAGGAATTTCTCCACGCGGCCTGCAGCGGTCTTAGTCAAGCTAATTGCCATAGTTTAAGCAGCTACTTTCGCTAATTTTTTTGCTTTAATATCCGCTACCGCTGCTTTAATCGCATCTTCAGCCAATACTGAGCAATGAATTTTTACTGGCGGCAAAGCCAGCTCTTCTGCAATGGCAGAGTTTTTAATCGCATAAGCTTCGTCCACGGTTTTACCTTTGAGCCATTCGGTGACTAATGAACTAGAGGCAATGGCCGAGCCGCAGCCGTAGGTTTTGAACTTGGCATCTTCAATAATGCCAGCATCATTTACCTTAATCATTAGCTTCATTACATCGCCGCACGCAGGCGCGCCGACCATGCCGGTGCCTACGTTCGGGTCATTTTTGTCTAGAGAGCCGACATTTCTCGGATTTTCATAGTGATCTAAAACTTTATCGCTGTAAGCCATTTTGTTACTCCTTTAGTGGGAAGCCCACTGTACCTTGCTAATATCAATACCATCTTTAAACATCTCCCAAAGCGGAGATAATTCTCTTAATTTACCTATTTTTTCTTTCAATAATTTAATGGTGTAATCTACGTCTTCCTCGGTGGTAAAACGTCCAATCGAAAAGCGAATTGAGCTATGCGCAAGCTCATCACTACGACCAAGCGCACGCAGCACGTAGCTCGGTTCTAGGCTGGCAGAGGTACATGCCGAGCCGCTAGAAACCGCAATGCCTTTCACCGCCATAATCAGCGATTCGCCTTCCACATAGTTAAAGCTCATGTTCAGGTTATGCGGCACGCGGTGCGTCAAATCGCCGTTCATATAGGTTTCTTCAATTTCCTGCAAACCATTCACTAATCTATCGCGTAACATGCGGATGCGCTCATTTTCACTTGCCATTTCTTCGCGTGCGATGCGAAACGCTTCGCCCATGCCGACGATTTGATGTGTTGCCAGCGTGCCAGAACGCATGCCACGCTCGTGACCGCCGCCGTGCATTTGCGCCTCGATGCGGATGCGTGGTTTACGACGCACATAAAGCGCGCCAATGCCCTTTGGGCCGTAAGTTTTATGCGCACTAAAGCTCATTAAATCGACTGGCAATGTCTCTAAATCAATCTTCACTTTGCCTGTGGCTTGTGCGGCATCTACATGAAAGATCACATTGTTTTCGCGGCAGATTTTGCCAATGGATTCAATGTCTTGAATTACGCCAATTTCGTTGTTCACTAGCATGACAGAAGCCAATACGGTATCAGGGCGAATCGCCGCTTTGAATTTAGCCAAATCAAGCAAGCCATTGGGTTCTGGTTCCAAAAAGGTTGCCTCAAAACCCTGACGCTCCAGCTCGCGTATTGGGTCGATTACCGCTTTATGCTCGGTTGCCACGGTGATAATGTGTTTACCCTTGCTTGCTGCATAAAAATTTGCTGCACCTTTAATCGCCAAGTTATTCGATTCCGTCGCCCCTGATGTCCATACGATTTCACGCGGGTCTGCATTCACTAATTTCGCGACTTCTTCACGTGCATTTTCTACCGCTTTTTCAGCCTCCCAGCCGTACGGATGGCTGCGCGACGCAGGGTTGCCATAATGCTCCGTGAGGTATGGAATCATCTTTGCTGCCACACGTGGATCAACTGGTGTGGTGGCGGAGTAATCTAAATAAATCGGTAGTCTTTCCATATTGTTTACGTTTGCTTCCTATGCTGCTATTGCGGTTAAATTTTTCAATCTTGCTAATTCACTTTCAAGTGCGCCTAAAAACTGCTTCACTTGCTCTAATGTGTTGCTAGCGCCAAAACTTACCCTTACGGCACCGCGGGCTAAATCTTCATCCACGCCCATTGCCAATAGCACATGGCTTGGTTCACCACTATCAGATGAACAAGCCGAACCACTGGCAACGGCAAATCCTGCTTTGTCTAAAGCCGTTACCAAGGTTTCGCCATCTATGTTGGGGAAAGCGAAAAAACTGGTGTTGGGAATGCGTAGACCATGCCTTCCAAAAATCACCGCATGCATATTGCTCAAGCTAGCTTCTAAGCGCTTACGTAAGTTCTCTGCATGCATATCAAACGCGGTTAAATTTTTAACTGCCAGCTCACACGCCGCGCCAAAACCCACAATCGCCGCAACATTTTCGGTGCCGCTGCGCAAACCTTTTTCTTGCCCACCGCCGTATAACAAAGGTTGGATGTCGATGCGCTTATCTAGCACCAGCGCGCCTGCGCCAAGCGGGCCGCCAATTTTGTGGCTAGAAACCGTCATGGCGTGTACGTTTTGCGCGAAAAAATCCATAGGCATTTTGCCCAGCGCCTGCACCGCATCTGTATGCACATAAGCTTTGTGTTCGCGCGCCATTTCAGCCACTTTGGTGATGTCTTGAATCACACCGGTTTCGTTATTCGCGAGCATCACTGATACCAAATTAGTGGGGGTTTTCAGCAGTTTTTGCAAGTGCGCCATATCCAGGTTGCAATTCTCGTCTACCTTAATGCTATGCGCTTTCCAGCCCCGCGCCTGCATGACCAAAGCAGGGCGCGATACGCATGGGTGTTCAATTGCGCTGGTTAAAATTTGTGCAGGTTCTAAGTTGCTACAAATGCCCTGTACCACGAAATTGTTAGCCTCGGTGCCGCTGGCGGTGAACACAATTTGGTTAGCGTACGCGCCTACTGCGTTAGCCACTTGCTCACGCGCATGCTCCACCGCGGCACGCGCTGTGCGGCCATAACTATGCCGACTGGCTGCATTGCCGTGTTGATTTGCCATAAATGGCAACATCTCTTCCAAAACCTCGGTTTTGAGTGCGGTAGTGCTGTTGTGGTCGAAATAAACTGGTGACATTTAAGCGCTCACTTCCTCCGTAGCTGTTGAGGTTGCGCAAGTTCTGCGCGGAGAAAACACCAACTGGCTCACGTTGCCTGCGTCATTTTGACGTTTATTTTCCACCATGTCAGCCAATGTTACACCGGATAAATAATCCAAAATTTTGTTATTTAAAGACGCCCATAAATCGTGTGTCATGCAGCGACCTTCGTCGTGGCAATCTTCCTTGCCACCGCACTGGGTGGCATCAATCAATTCGTCTACCGCGGTAATAATGTTAGAAACTGAAATTTCATTGTGTGCTTTAGCCACTCGATAACCACCACCCGGCCCGCGCACACTGGTCACTAAACCTTGGCGACGTAAGCGGCTAAAAAGCTGCTCTAAATACGAGAGCGAAATGGCTTGCCGCTCGCTAATACCAGCCAGCGTGACAGGCTTATCGGCCTCGTTTAAAGCAAGGTCTAGCATGGCGGTAACAGCAAAACGACCTTTGGTGGTAAGTCTCATAATCCTTAGAATTCTATAATAACCTAGTAATTTAGTCAATTATTATGTAATTAAGTTCAAGCGTTATTTTTTAGATTTTGTACGTGGTTTTATAGAAACTTTTTTAGCACCAAAAGCCTTAGCTAAATCAGCATCCGCGCTGGTGTCGGATAATTTAACCAACTGCTTTTTCAGGCTGGTTAATTCGCTATCTTGCTTGGCCGCATGGTCTAAAAGGCTATGAATTGTTTTCGCAATGGGATCGTTTTCGTCGTTACTTACAGCATAGGCACTAAAGCCGATTTTTTTAGCTGTATCTATGCGTTGTTTAGATTTTTCTTCTTCCAAAATACGTGCTGGGATTCCAACTGCTGTGGCGTTTTCAGGCACGTCTTTGACGACGACTGCATTTGAGCCAATTTTGGCGTTTTTGCCGATGGTAATTGGGCCCAGTACTTTCGCACCTGCGCCAATCACCACACCTTGTTCCAGTGTGGGGTGGCGTTTGCCTTTGTTCCATGAGGTGCCACCAAGCGTTACGCCGTGGTATAGCGTGCAATCGTCGCCAATTACGGCGGTTTCGCCAATTACCACGCCCATGCCGTGGTCAATAAACACACGGTGGCCAATGGTTGCGCCAGGATGGATTTCGATACCGGTAAAAAAGCGTCCAATATGTGAGAAGAAGCGCCCAAGCCAATAGAATCGAGCTTTCCACAGCCAGTGACTAAAGCGATGAAATATCAACGCGTGCACACCAGGGTACGTGGTGAGGATCTCAAAATGCGTACGCGCTGCCGGGTCGCGGTCAAAAACGACTGAAATATCTTCTTTTAGGTGATCAAACATGTATTTAACAAACAGGATTAAAACATTATTATGCCATAAAGTTTAATTGTTGACTAATTTAGTAGGGTTAATTAATCAGACTTTTCTGAGTCGATTTTAAATCATAAAAAAACCGCCCGAAGGCGGTTTTATTTTACAATTCAATTATTATTTCTTCGCAGGTGCGTCTTTAGCCGTTGGCGCTGCTTTAGTTGCTTTAGCTGCTTTTGGTGCACATGTGCCACCTTTGTGATGTTTACCAGTACCGCCAGTTAAAACCTCACCTTTTGGGCAGGCCATTGCTGATGTTGTAGCAAAACTGAATGCAGCGATTAAAACTAATGCGAATAAATTTTTCATGATCCCGATCCTTTTGTTTTGTAAATAAAATTATTGTACTACAGGCGCACTATATTACCGCAAACTTACACAAACCTTACAAGCGTTATTTTAGTTAATAATTGTGGAAACAATAATGAAAGGCTAGTTGTTTTAGTATTTTGTGTGTTTGCGCGGCTCTTGAGTGAGCGTCAGCACGCCCCTTAGCAAATTCACTTCTTCTTTTTCTAACCTTGCTCGGGCGTACAAGCGGCGCATGCGCTCGAATAATTTTTTTGGCGCTTTAGGATTAAGGTAACCAATTTTTAATAGTGTCTCTTCCAAGTGTGTGTAAAAGCCTTCTAATTCGTCATTGGTAGCTAAGGGCAAGGCTTCGGTCGCGACGATTTTGCCTTCTAAAATGGCCATGCGTAGTTCGTAACACATCACCTGCACGGCAGCAGCTAGGTTGAGCGAGCTATATTCTGGGTTGGCGGGAATCATCGCCAGCATTTGGCAGCAATCCAATTCAGCGTTTGAAAGCCCACTCATCTCAGTGCCAAACACAAATGCAATGGGCTGAAATGCCGCTATTTTACTGGCTTGCAGGGCGGCGTCTCGCGCATTGACCGTTTCGTGCGACAAATAACGTTTGCGTGCACTTAGGCCAAAAGCGAACGCACAGCCAGAAAGCGCATCAGATAATGTTTCGGTGACAATGGTGCTTTCCAGCAAATCTGCAGCGCCAGTGGCGAGTGCGGTGGCTTGTGAATTGGGGAATTTATCCGGTTTCACCAGATAAAGTTGACTCAAACCCATGGTTTTCATGGCGCGTGCTGCCGAGCCGATGTTGCCGGGATGGCTGGTTTGGCAAAGCACGATACGAATGTTGTTAAAAATGCAACTTTTGTCGTTATGCGGCGTTGCTTCCAAAAAATTACTCCTTACATAATACTGCATATGCGGCGTCGCAATTTTTTGCTCGCGCCTAGTCTAGCTTAAAAATTTGCATTTTTACATTTATACAGATTTGGTTAAGTTGGTATCAATGTTAAAATGGTATTTTAACAGCTCTTTAACATTGCTTTACCGTTGTTTTTCATTACGCACATGGCAATGAGTCAATGAAGGTGATGAATAAAGCGCAAGGCGCAAAATACACGAAACACTGAAGATTAGTACAAAATAAGTACAGCAAAGTGTTTCTGTGTTTTGTAACACAGCGATTTGCCGTCGCGATTATTGAATCATTGACTATTAGCAAAGACCATAAAAATGCATCCAATGCTCACCATTGCAGTAAAAGCCGCGCGTGAAGCCGGCCGTATTATCAATCGCGCATCGCAAGATGTAAACGCGCTTTCGGTCACTAGCAAAACGTTTAACGATTTTGTGAGCGAGGTGGATCATGCGGCAGAGCAAGCGATTATCAACACGATTCGTCATACTTATCCTGACCATGGTTTTTTGGGCGAGGAAAGCGGGAAAAGTAATGCGGACGCTGAGAATATCTGGATTATCGACCCGCTTGATGGCACCACAAATTTTCTACATAATTTCCCTCAATACTGTGTATCTATTGCCTTGCAGCAAAAGGGAGTGCTCACTCAGGCGGTGATTTATGATCCGCTTCGAAATGATTTATTCACTGCTACCAAAGGCCGTGGGGCGTTTTTAAACGATAAACGTATTCGTGTAACCAATCGTACCAAGTTGCAAGATTCGCTAATCGGCACCGGCTTTCCGTTCCGCGATTTTACGCATTTAGACACCTACATGGCGATACTGAAAGACATGATTAAAAAGACCATCGGCATTCGCCGCCCAGGTTCAGCCGCATTGGATTTAGCTTATGTGGCAGCAGGCTATACTGATGGCTTTTTTGAGATTAGCTTATCTACTTGGGATATTGCTGCGGGTGGGCTATTGGTGCAAGAGGCAGGCGGAATGGTAGGTGATTTTAAAGGCAACGAAAGTTGGCTCACCACAGGTAATATTGTTGCAGCCAATCCAAAAGTGTTCGCGCAAATATTGCAGGTGCTAGCGCCACATTTAACAGAAAAGTTAAAAACTTAAACTTGCATTACTTTTTTTGGTCATAAGCGTTAATATTGAGCATCATGAGAATGTAGATGTTGATATGAAAAAACTAATTCAAGCTGCCGTATTTTCAATTATATTTGCCGTTGCTAATAGTGCAGCGGCGCAGGTGTATAAATGCACTTTTGTGGATAAAGATTCGCATCAAAACAAAGTGATTTATACCGATGCACCTTGCGCAATGACAAGCAAACAAACGCTGACAGACATTCAAACAGCATCACAATTAAACGCGCAAAATCAGCAAACAATACCTGTAGCGCAAGAAAATTCAGTTGATCAAGCCGTAACGCGCGCAGTGCTGAGCCGTGATTTTAAATTAGCTAAAGCGCTCGCAACCACTAAAGAGCATTGGCGCTTGATTGCGGTTGCCGAAGGCGAGGCGCCCTCAAATATAGAAGAAGCGCCACAACAACAAGTCGCGCAGAATAATGAATGCGATCTGGCAAAAAATGATTTTGAATCGGTTTCACGTACTTCGTGGCGCGATAGAGATTTGGTCGCCGCAAAGAAAAGTATTATGTATGTGGCGTGTGGTGTACCTGAATCCGTACAGCAGCCAATCTATGTTGCGCAAGGTTATGGTGGAATTCAGTCAGCGCGCTGGATTGCGCCTTATGCCTATGGCTGGCAAAGGCCGTATCAGCATGGTGATAGCAATCATCACACTAATACAGGCAGCAACGTGAGTTTGAGCTATCGAAGCAAACATGTTGGCCTGAATGTGGGCAGTTTTGGTCAGCAAAATTCAAGATATATCCAGCAGACAAATAGCGCTTGGTGATTAGCTGTCCAGCTCATCTTCATCTAATTGATGGTTAACAAAAGCGGCTAATTCAAACAATTTGTCATTTGAGCTGAGTGTTACTTTGTTAAAAAATTCAGCTTTGTAATTTTGGTCATAAGCCAGTTTTTCGAAATCAAACGGCCCCATCACCTCTCTACACTGCGCTAAAAATTCTGCGTACACTACGTAGTTTTTATTTTCCATGCTAAATTCACTTATCAATTAATTTGTAACATGTAGAAATATGCACTATTTGTGCCAAATAATGGGTGACGAGACTGGTTTTTAACTTATTGTTTTAATTAAATATTTTATATATTTTATTGTGAGATTATAAATAGATGATGAAAATTTCACATAAAACGTTGAGAAATTGAACAAACAATGCAAAATGTTTATAAAATGAATCAATTAAATAAATAATCCATTCTCGTGCCAGACCAAACACCCAAAACTAATCACACACCCCAAGGCCATACACCTATGATGCGCCAATATTTGGCGCTCAAAGCGCAGCATACGGATATGTTGCTGTTTTATCGTATGGGGGATTTTTACGAGTTGTTTTTTGAGGATGCAGAAAAAGCTTCCAAGCTTTTGGGTATTACGCTTACGCGGCGCGGTGCCAGCAATGGCGAGCCAATCAAAATGGCAGGTGTGCCGTATCATGCGGCAGAGCAGTACATAGCCAAGCTTACCAAAATGGGCGAAGCGGTGGCAATTTGTGAGCAGATTGGTGACCCAGCTACTTCAAAAGGCCCTGTCGAGCGCGCAGTCACACGCATCCTTACGCCAGGCACACTGACAGATTCTGCGCTGTTAGATGAATCACGTGACAATCAATTACTGAGCGTATTTGCGGCTGATGGTGTAGTGGGATTAGCGCGTATTAATTTGGCTTCCGGTAACTTTATTTTAAGTGAAATAGCGACTGGTCATTTGGCACAAGAGTTACAGCGTATTTCGCCGGCAGAGATTATTTGCGCAGATGATTTTAAACACAACGCACTGGAAGTTTTTGATTGTGCGAAAAAGCGCCTAAGTCCGTGGCAGTTTGACGTTGACAGTGCATTTACAAACTTAACTAAGCAATTTAACACACTTGATTTATCAGGCTTTGGCGCGCAAAATTTAAGCGCTGCAATTTCGGCTGCAGGCGCATTGCTAGACTATGTAAAACACACGCAACGTACCGCTTTGCCGCATATTACGTCATTAAGTGTTGAGCAAACCAGCCAGTATATTCAGTTAGATGCTGCCACGCGCCGTAATTTAGAGATTGATGTCACCTTGCGTGGCGAGGCATCACCTACCTTATATTCACTATTCAACACCACACAAACCGCTATGGGTGCACGACTACTGAGATTCTGGTTACATCATCCCATACGCGATAGAAATCTAGTGTCTAAGCGCCTTGAAGCAGTGGCAGAATTGATTAGCACCTCCAAATATCAAGGCCTACAAAATCATTTAAAAGTGATTGGTGATATCGAGCGCATCACAACGCGTGTGGCTTTGAAAACAGCACGACCGCGCGATTTATCTGGTTTGCGAGACAGTTTGTTGCAATTGCCTTTGTTACAAAACTTGCTGATAAAAAGTAAGACAATATTGTTAGAGACCTTGGGGGAAAATTTACAAGCGCCAAGTGCAATATTAAATATATTAAAAGCCGTCAAGCCAGAACCCGCATCAGTACTACGTGAGGGCGGAGTGATTGCGGATGGATTCGATGCTGAATTAGACGAGCTGCGTGCTTTGCAAACCAATCATGGTGATTTTTTATTGCAGTTTGAAGCTGCCGAAAAGGCACGCACAGGTTTGCAAAATCTCAAAGTAGAGTACAACAGCGTGCACGGTTTTTACATTGAAATTAGCCGCACACAGGCTGAAAATGCGCCAGCAGAATACCGCCGCCGCCAAACACTCAAAAATGCCGAGCGCTTTATTACGCCCGAACTGAAGGCATTTGAAGACAAAGTATTAAGTGCCAATGATCGCGCCTTAGCACGCGAAAAAATGCTTTATGAGCAAGTTTTGGTGCAATTAATCCCATTTATCACCGCCCTGCAGACCAATAGCGGTGCGGTTGCTAGCTTGGATGTTTTATGCTGTTTTGCCGAGCGTGCACAAGTGCTAAATTATGCGCAGCCGCAATTTGTGAGTGAGTCTGGGGTGACGATTGAGGCGGGTCGTCATCCTGTCGTCGAAAGTATCATGCAGCCGTTTGTGGTAAACGACGTTAGCTTAAATCCTTATCGTCAATTATTACTGATTACCGGCCCGAATATGGGCGGAAAATCCACTTTTATGCGGCAAATTGCGTTAATTGTGTTGCTGGCGCATTGCGGATGTTTTGTACCAGCGAACGCGGTTAAAATCGGCGAAATTGATCGCATTTTTACACGTATAGGTGCGTCGGATGATTTGGCTGGCGGGCGTTCTACATTTATGGTGGAAATGACCGAAACAGCGAATATTTTGCACAACGCGACCGATAAAAGTTTGGTGTTGCTGGATGAAATTGGCCGCGGAACTTCTACTTTTGATGGTTTGAGTCTGGCATGGGCAGTGGCAAAACAATTGCTTGAAAAAAATAAAAGTTTTACGCTGTTTGCCACGCATTATTTCGAGCTCACGCGCATTGTGGATGACTTCAAACATGCTGCCAATATTCATTTAGACGCAGTTGAGCATGGCAATGGCATCGTGTTTTTGCATAAGGTTGAAGAAGGCGCGGCCAATCAGAGTTATGGCATCCAAGTGGCGCAATTAGCGGGCATTCCAAAATCTGTCGTCGCCGCAGCCAAACGCAAACTTACGCAGCTAGAGAATAATCAAATATCAAAAAATGCCAATCAGCCAGACATGTTTACGGCCAACGTAGAACCCGCACCAATTGCTGAACACCCTGTCATTGCTGAGCTGGAGGCGATTCAGCCGGATGATTTAACGCCTAAACAAGCGCTGGAATTGTTATATCAGCTAAAAAATAAAATTTAGTGATGATGCCCGCCCGCACCATGCACATGCTGGTGCGAAACTTCTTCTTGCTTAGCTGGGCGCACATCGGTCACTGTGGCTTTAAATATCACGCGCTCGCCCGCCCACGGGTGGTTAGCATCTACCACCACTTTGCCATCGGCAATTTCGGTCACAGTGTATAAAATTACCTCGCCGGTTTCGTCTTCACCTTCAAACTGCATGCCCACTTTTAAATCTTTGGCCGGAAAGGCGCTTGCAGGCTCGATTTGCACCAATTCTTCGTCATAATCGCCAAACGCATCCGCAGGCTGCAAATCCACTGTCACCACATCACCGACATTTTTGCCGTGCATGGCTTCTTCCACTTTCGGGAAGATATTGTCGTAACCGCCATGCAAGTAAGAGACCGGTTCTTGGCTTGATTCCAGCACCTCGTTATCAGCATTTTTAAGTTCGTAAGTCATGGTGACGACCGTGTTCATGGCAATTTGCATGGATAAATCCTTAAACTGGAGTTTGTATAGAAATATTGGATAGAATTTTAAACTATTTTTGCAATTTGGCTAAATGAAGCACAAATTTATTATTTGTTTGATTTTGCGATAAAACGATCTAGCGCAGCAGCAAACGCCTGCCTATCGCTATTATTAAAGATGGAAGGGCCACTAATATCCACGCCATTGCCACGCAGTTCATTCATTAAATTGCGCATGGCTAAGCGCTCTTTAATGTTGGCAGTAGTGTAGAGTTCGCCGCGTGGGTTGAGTGCATGCGCGCCTTTTGCTACCACCAAAGCGGCGAGCGGAATATCGGCGGTAATCACCAAATCGTCTGTTTCGCATTCTTCTACAATTTTGTTATCGGCCACATCAAAGCCGCCAGCCACACCAATAAATTTGATATACGGCGAAAATGGTATGCGTAAAAACTGGTTAGCGACAAGAGTCGTTGTGATTTTAGTACGATCTGCCGCGCGAAATATAATTTCTTTAATGACGACAGGGCAAGCGTCTGCATCGACCCAAATTTTCATCACACAAAACTCATCTTTTGTTGTAATACTGCGTTACTCATCAAAAAATTATCCTTACATATAACCCATATGTCACGTCCAATTTTTGGATTCTCGTCTGGTCTTACTTAAAAATATGAGTTTTTAGACTAAAACTTAATGCTTAGCGTCCTCTGCCGCCGCTTCTGTGTTGGCTGTTAGGATTCATATTACTTCTGCCCGAATTGCCTTGATTGGTATTTCTAGTATTAGGGTTACGATTTTGAGGTTTTGGCGCAAACAAAGCGGGTTGCGGCATGGCTTGGTGCCGTGCGGCTTCTGATATATGCTTGTTCAAAGTATTTTGCGCATTACCTTGTGGCCGAGCTTGAGGGTTGTTTTGCGGGTTTCTAGGCTGCAGAGTATTGGATTGGTTTCGGTTTTGATTTGCATTTCTGCTAGCATTTTGACCGCTATTATTTCTATCACCTTGTGGTTTGCGTGATTGACCTTGAGATTGTTCACGTGGTCGACCATGCGGCTGTCTAGCGGCACGCTGCGCCTCGGGCTCAGGGTTGGCATTTGGCGTAAACCCTTCCACTGGTACTTTAGGGATTTCTCGCTTGAGGAGTTTTTCAATATCTTTCAGCATTTTTAATTCTTCACGGTCAACCAGCGATACCGCCGCTCCAGTGCTGCCTGCGCGGCCAGTTCGGCCAATACGGTGCACATAATCTTCCGGCACATTGGGCAACTCAAAATTCACTACTTGCGGCAATTGGTCAATATCCAAACCTCGCGCAGCAATGTCAGTCGCAACCAGCACGCGCATGCTGCCATCTTTAAACTGCGCCAGCGCCTTTGTACGTGCGCCTTGGCTCTTGTTACCATGAATCGCTGCGGCTTGAATACCATCTTTAACCAGTTTTTCGGCCAAGCGGTTCGCGCCGTGTTTGGTGCGGGTAAATACCAGCACTTGCTGCCAATCGTTGTGCTTAATCAGGTAACTCATTAGCTCGCGTTTATGCGATTGTGCGACCATATGTACGGTTTGCTCAACCAATTCAGAAGCGGTATTGCGACGTGCAACTTCAACAAAGCCAGGGTTATGCAACAAGCCATCGGCAAGGGTTTTAATTTCGTCAGAAAAGGTCGCAGAGAATAATAAGTTTTGGCGTTGTTTAGGCAACATGGCAAGGATTTTTTTAATATCGCGAATAAAACCCATGTCTAACATTCTATCAGCTTCATCCAGCACCAAAATCTCAACGCCGCTTAAATCCACATTTTTTTGATTCGCATGGTCAAGCAAGCGACCAGGCGTGGCGACTAAAATATCCAGCGGTTTTTTTAAGCGCGCAATTTGCGGGTTGGCGTTTACGCCACCAAAAATTACGGTAGAAGTCAGCGGCAAATATTTGCCGTAAGTTTTAACGGATTCTTCAATCTGTGCAGCCAGTTCGCGCGTTGGCGTCAGCATTAAGCAGCGCGGGCGGCCTTTGCCCAAATTCGCTAGCGGTTTTTGGCTAAGTAAATGTAAAATCGGCAATGTAAAGCCAGCGGTTTTGCCGGTGCCGGTTTGTGCGCCTGCCAGTAAATCGCCACCGCTTAATACTTGCGGAATAGCTTTTGCCTGAATAGGGGTTGGTGTGGTGTAACCCTCGTCGCTTATGGCGCGCAGAATGGATTCAGATAACCCTAACTCGTTAAAGTTAGATGTGTTTGTTGTTTCAATAGACAATGTAAAGCCCCAGCTAGAATTTTAAGCCAGCCAATTGCATTTGAAGCAACACCAATCGAGGATGACAAATAATAGGTCAGATGACCAAATGAACAAAAGACCGCTACGCTGATTGGTTTGCGTAGGGAAAGCGCATTATACGGATAATTGCAATTAAAGCGAGCTTTGTATTTTGCTGGATGGTTAACGTAGAGCTAACCGGCGCTGCGCGGGTTTATCGCGCAGCGTCCAGCGACCGAAGGGAGCGAGGTTGAGCGCCATGTTAGGGCTTTGCTCCGCCTTGCACCCATTTAATGGCAGGGCCTGCGAGAAGAACTAGCCAAAGAGCAGCTAAGGGGAGAACTATGAGTGCAAAAAAACGCTCTATGAGAAATGGCGTAGTTACAAAAATGGCACCATCTACTAACGGCATTTCAGGATGCGAGATTACGGCAAAAAGGAACGTCTTTTTATAGAAGGGCGCTTGCCATTCGTACAGCGCATAGCTGGAAATCACACAAACCCATAGCACAGAAAGAACAATGCCAAAACGATACCGACGAGATTGCATGTGATCGCTCCTAGACCTAACGTGAAATATGCACCGATAAAGGTGTAACTCTTAAAGTGAATAGGTGTTTAATTTTAATCATTATATTTGAATACTAACACAATTAATGTGGATGATTTTTGCGCCAAACCCACGGCGGGGTTGGGTGCTGGCTTTGCCAAAGCCCGCGTTTGTTGTTGCGCGCTTCCAGCTCTGTAAGCTCTAAAGCGCTGTCACTGGAATATTGATGGTAAAACCACGCATCGCCATTTTTAAGCATATAAAAACTCACATCTTGGTTGTTGCACTCTAGTTTCCCTAGTTTTCGGTGATATTTATCCGTGCCAAAAAGTTGCACTTCAACGCTGGCATTTTTGCAAAATTGTATCAGCGCGCGACGAGATTTTAAGCCATATGTTTGGTTGCGTTCTGGTGCGTCGATATTGGTGATGCGTAGTTTGTATGCCTTGCCATGGTCATCAATTTTTACCGTATCGCCATCGTAAAAATAAGTGATTTCAAGCGCAAAAACAGGCAGGCTGCAAGCCAATAGCCATGCGGTTGCCAGCCATATTACTTTTGGGACAGTTAAAAAACATTTCAAATAGTTAATGTTCTTGATAATTTTTCGGCTCTAGCACAGTGGGAATTGCTTCTGCGTCCATATTGGGGTGATCTTTGCTGTAATGCAGGCCGCGGCTTTCTTTACGTGAAATGGCACTTTCTACAATCAGTTCTGCCACTTGCAGCAAATTTCGCAGCTCGATTAAATCGTTGCTGATTTTAAAGTTTTTATAAAACTCCTGCACTTCATCGCGCAGCATGTGGATGCGATGCAGCGCGCGGCTTAGGCGTTTATCGGTGCGTACAATGCCGACGTAGTTCCACATAAAGCGGCGTAATTCATCCCAAGTGTGCGTAATCAGCACTTCTTCGTCGGCATCGGTAACGCGGCTTTCATCCCAATTGGGGAGTTTGCTAAAAGCTTGAGTGGGCGCACTTAAAATAGTATTCGCTGCTGCGCGACCAAACACCAAGCATTCCAGCAATGAATTGCTGGCGAGCCGATTTGCTCCATGCAAACCGGTACAGGCGGTTTCGCCGATGGCGTATAAGTTGGCGATGTCGGTTTTACCTTGTGCATCTACCATCACACCACCGCAGCTGTAATGCGCGGCCGGCACTACGGGAATGGCTTGCTTACTAATATCAATGCCGAGCTCAAGGCAGCGTGCATAGATATTGGGAAAATGTTGTTTGATAAACTTGAGCGGTTTATGGGTAATATCTAAATAAACGCAATCCAGCCCGCGTTTTTTCATCTCAAAGTCAATCGCACGTGCGACCACATCGCGCGGCGCCAGCTCTTCACGCGGGTCGTGTTCTGGCATAAAGCGCGTGCCATCCGGAAGCTTGAGCAGACCACCTTCGCCACGTACCGCCTCGCTGATTAAAAATGATTTTGCATGCGGGTGGAAAAGACAAGTTGGGTGAAACTGAATAAACTCCATATTCGCCACGCGACAACCGGCGCGCCACGCCATTGCGATACCATCGCCCGTACTTACATCCGGGTTGGTGGTATACAAATACACTTTGCCCGCGCCGCCAGTAGCCAGCACTGTTTGCTGCGCGGCGATGGTGATGACTTTGCCGCTATGATTATCCAGCACGTAAGCGCCCAAGCACTTGTTTTCAGGTGAGTGTTTATCTATTTTTCGGGTAGTAATTAAATCGACCGCAATATGATTTTCTAAAATGGTGATATTGGCGTGTTCGCGGATTTTTTGCGCTAAGGTTTTTTGCACCGCGCGCCCAGTGGCATCGGCCACATGCACAATGCGGCGTTGGCTGTGGCCGCCTTCGCGCGTTAAATGCAGGGCCTTATTATCGGCTTCGCGCGTAAATTCTACACCTTGGCTAATCAGCCATTCCACAGATTCGCGTGCTTTGGTCGCTACCAAGCGTGTAATTTCAGTATCGCATAAGCCTGCGCCGGCGATTAAAGTATCTTGAATATGCTCTTCAATAGAGTCTTCACTATTAAGCACCGCTGCGATGCCGCCTTGCGCCCAGCTGCTGGCGCTGTCAGACACTTCGCGCTTGCTCACAAGGCATACACTTTTGTGGTCGGCTACCTGCAAAGCCATGGTAAGTCCGGCAAGACCGCTGCCGATGATGAGTACGTCAAATTGTTGTGTCATAAATCATTAACAATGGGTGAACTAACATAGTTTATCTATGTCTTTATCCTTAAGCTAGTAATAAAAAATCTAGGTGTAGGCTGGAGGAATTGGATGTTACAAACGAGCAAAATTGAGGAATTATCCCGGTCAAGTTTCGTAGAACCCGCTCTACGGGCGTATACTACGGGCTATAAGAAGTCGGAAACAGGGAGTAATACCTCAATGGCTGATAAGCCAAATGACAACCCAGTAGTGGGTAATCGCGAGCTTGACCAAGTGCTGGTTGTACGCGCGCAGCAAGGCGATAAAAAAGCTTTTGGCTTATTGGTAGAGAAATACCATCGCAAGCTTGGGCGTTTGCTTGGACGCATGATTCGCGACCAAGCCGAGGTTGAAGACGTGGTACAGGAATCGTTTATTAAAGCGTATCGCGCGCTGCCAAATTTTAGAGGCGATAGCGCGTTTTACACTTGGCTGTATCGCATTGGTATTAACACGGCGAAGAATTATCTGGTTTCAATGGGTCGCAGACCGCAAGTAATGCAAGAAGTTGAAATTGATGACGTTGAAAATTTTGAAGATGGCGGCGAGATGCGCACCATGGATACACCGGAAACGGCCATGATGACCAAGCAGATTGCACAAACTGTGAATGACACGGTTGCGAGCCTGCCAGAGGAATTACGCACCGCGATTACGCTACGCGAGATTGAAGGTTTAAGTTATGAAGAAATTGCAACGCTGATGCAATGCCCAATTGGCACGGTGCGCTCGCGCATATTCAGGGCGCGCGAAACGATTTCGGAAAAATTGAAACCATTATTAGATACACCAGACGGTAAGCGCTGGTAAAGCCGCGTTGGTAAATTTTATTTAGTTTTAGAGGCAAAAAATCATGAAAAATCAATTATCTGCACTGATGGATGGCGAACTCGACATTGAGAGCTCAGAACATCTTATCACGTCCGCCAAATCAGGCGGCGGACTCAAAAGCTGTTGGGCGCATTACCATTTAATTGGCGATGCCATGCGTGGCGATATGTATCTGAGCCAAAATTTTAGTAGCCGTGTGATGACGGCGCTGGAGGCTGAACCTACAGTGATGGTGCGCAATAATACCATGCCAAGTAATGCTTCAGTAACACATATCCTTAACAAAAAACCTTCCTATAAAACAACTAAATTCTGGTCGGTTGCTGCATCGGTAGCGGCGGTGATGTTTGTAGGTGTGATGGTGACGCAACAGCAATTGAACAAACCTGAACAACTGGTACCAGTTGAAACTGCGCAACTTTCACCAGTGGAAACCTTGGCGCCTGTTGAAATTGCGCAAAGCGTGCCAACAGAATACCTGCAAGCGCACCAATCAGCTGCACCTAGTGGCGCTGCTTATTATATTCAAACCGCCAGCTATACTGAACCACAGAAATAATGTTTCGTGTAATACTTGTAGTTGCTTCATATATTGTTTGTGCTGCCAGTTATGCAGGTGACGACCCCTGGTTTGTATTGCAAAAAACCGCCTATGCCGCGCGGGAACTCAATTATCAAGGCATATTTACCTATCAAAATGGCAAGCAAGCACGTTCGATACAAATTACCCATGTGAACAATGACGGGCAAGAGATGACCCGTAATGTAGTGCTAGATAATGGCGTAGAGGCAGGGCAGCCGCGCGAAGTGTATAGCCAAGGCAGCGACATCGTGATTTTTCGCCCGCAAAATCAAAAAATGGTAATTGAAAAACGGCGCGGGCAAAATCTATTCCCCGCTATGCTGCCAACCGAATTACAAGCGATTAAAGCCAGCTATACAGCACACCTTGGTGCGCTTGAGTACGTGGCTGGGCGCGAAGCGCAAATTATTGATCTAGTACCTAATGATGCTTTTCGCTATAGCTATAAAATTTGGGCGGATACGGAATATGGGCTTTTGCTAAAAATGGCAATGTTAGACAATAAAAATCAAACGCTGGAACAGATTGCATTTAGTCAGCTGAGCACACTTAATTCACAAGATACCAACTGGTTTCAGCCAAAAATTGATGTCAGCAAAAGTTATACGATGGAAGACAACACGGTTGTGAATCACGTCAATAATAGCCAAGTGAATAGCAATTGGATTGTGACAGGTCTGCCAACGGGTTATGTGAAGATTGATCACCTTGAACTCAATATTCCAGGCAAAACTGCGCCGGTGGATCAAATGATATTTTCTGATGGCATCGCCTCCGTCTCATTATTTATCGAGCCGCTAACCAAGGGTATGCACCCTAAAATGGGGCACATGCTGATTGGCTCTACTAATATTTGCGCCAATGTGATTGATGGCTACCAAATCACGGTGGTGGGAGAAGTGCCCGAGGCCACGGTGATGCAAATCGCCAAAGCAGTCAGCTTTAAAAAACAAACCGTATCAAATAAATAAGCATATTTAGACGCCATGATAGAAGAACGCGCCGTAATCTTGTCGTTAGATAATCAATTTAACGATTCCACCGCCACGCTAGAAATCGAACGCAAAACTGCCTGCGGTCTGTGTGGGCAAACGCGCGGTTGTGGCAATTCCATTTGGGGCAAACTATTCGCACATCAATCTACAGCCTTTAAAGCGCAAAATCATATCAACGCAAAAGTAGGTGACAGCGTTATTGTCGGTATCAACGAAAAAGCGTTATTAAAAAGTGCCTTGTTGCTTTATATTTTGCCACTTGCAACTATGCTAATTGGCGCCATATTAGCTACACAGTTTAAACATACAGATGCTAGCGCCATACTAGGCGCGGCAATGGGCTTGGTATTGGGTTTGTTTTGGGTAAAAGGACACACCATGTCGAGCAGCTATTTTAGCTTACAACAACCAGTCATTTTGAGGCTGGCTTTTCAAGACACTGTAGTTAAGTTTAGTTTGTAAAATTTTAGTTAAACAATATTTAAGGAAAAATTATAAATGTTAAAAAGTTGGATTTCTGCTATTTCATTTGCATTCGTTTTTGTGTTTACGAGTTTTAGCCAAATTGCTATTGCAAAGGATCTGCCAGACTTTACCGAGCTGGCCGAAAAACACGGCGCAGAGGTGGTGAATATTAGCGTGACGCAAGTATTGCAAGCAGGTAACAATGCGATGCCATTCCCTGGCATGCCGGATGATCCGGATTTACAAGACTTTTTAAAACGCTTTGGCATTCCCGGCGTTCCAGGTCAACCTGGACAAGGTGACCCAAATGGTCAAGGCGGCGGTCAGGAATATAAATCACAATCACTGGGCTCAGGCTTCATTATAGCTAGTGATGGCTATATTCTCACTAATGCGCATGTGGTGAACGACGCAGATGAGGTACTAGTAAAGTTATTCGATAAGCGCGAATTTAAAGCCAAAATTATTGGCGTAGATAAACGCACCGACGTGGCTTTGATTAAAATTGATGCTACTAACTTACCGAAGGCTACCATTGGCGACCCTACAGCACTTAAGGTAGGTGAGTGGGTTGCTGCGATTGGCTCACCATTCGGTCTAGAAAACACCATGACAGCGGGTATTGTCAGCGCTAAAGGCCGCGCACTCCCACAAGAAAATTACGTGCCTTTTATTCAAACCGATGCTGCTATCAACCCTGGCAACTCTGGGGGCCCGCTGTATAACTTGCGCGGTGAGGTGGTAGGCATTAACTCACAAATTTACAGCCGCAGCGGCGGCTCTATGGGTTTATCTTTCAGTATTCCGATTGATGTGGCGATTGATGTTTCTAACCAACTTAAAGCCAGCGGCAAAATCACGCGCGGCTGGCTGGGTGTGGCGATTCAAGAGCTCACCAAAGAACTTGCAGATTCATTCGGCATGAAAAACACCAATGGCGCTTTAATCGCAGGTGTAGAGAAGGGTGGCCCTGCAGATAAAGGCGGCTTGGAGGCGGGCGATGTTATCATCAAGTTTGATGGCAAAGCGATTATGACATCGAGCGATTTACCACGCGCTGTGGGCGCAACCAAACCTGGCAAAGTTGCGGCGGTGGAGATTTTACGCAAAGGCGCGGTTAAAAACTTGAATATTGGCGTGAGTGAAATGCCGAATGACCCTAATGATGCGGCGCCAGTCAGCAAACCTGCACCTAAGGCAGAAGCCAACAAAATTGGCCTAGCGCTAAAAGAGCTTACCCCACAGCAAAAGAAAAAGCTTAACGGTAAAAATGGCTTATTGGTGGCAGAGAGCACCGGCGCAGCTGCGCAAGCGGGTATCCGCCGTGGTGATGTGATACTCGGCTTAAACAATAGCGAGATACAAAGTGTAGAGGCGTTTAATAAGCAAATTAATGCAGTGCCAGCAGGTAAAACAGTCGCGGTGTTGGTGCAGCGCGGAGATAATACATTGTATGTGCCGATTAAAGTGGCTAAGTAGTTAGTTTGAGCTAAGTAAAAATCCCGCCTAGTGCGGGTTTTTTATTAGAAAAATATTCGATGCTGACCCCTCTAATGACTCTTTAGAGCTTCATCTAGGGCGGCTTGCGCAACGCGCCCTATGGCTTTAATATTCTTGATGTCATTTTTATAGCTCTTGCGAGCGTCGATCCAAAGATGAATGAACAAAGCGCTGAAAAGAGTACTACCGAACAAAACCACCAAGGCATCTAAGCATCTATAATTTGTAACAAAGATAATTAATAGAACAACGGAAAGAGCAACAAAAAAGAACGCGGTATTCCGAGTCACTAAGATTCTAAGTCTGCGGCGCGAGAAGTCCTTGTGCGCTTGACCGGACTCCCAGATGTACTGTTGAGATTCATCTGGCGCTTTCGTATCTTTATAACATTTCCAATGACTAACAATTTTTTCTTCAATAAGACCAGCTAGCCCTTCCATAGCAAACCCGACCATTACAACAGCTAACAAGGCATAGGCACTATATATTGCATATTCGCCGCCTGACCAACCCGAATCAAAATTACTAGGGAGATATAATGGTTGTGTTGTTACAAACCTACAGAATATCCACGCGAGAGCAATGCCCGGAAGTCCAGCAATTATCACATTAGCTTCAATTGCCAATAGTGAGGAGCCCACTTGTTGTGATTTGTCGCTCATTGTAAGTCCTTGATTTGTTTGCCGTAGACTAAAAGGATTAGCATCGATTTAAGTTGCTATTGAATTTTGCTAGATTGATATTCTTAGTACCAAGCATCATGCGTTAATTATATAGTTAAACATTAAGCAATCTACACAATTAATTACAGCCTAATCAAGCAGATGATGAAGTGATTGCAATCTTGCCGGGGAAAGTCAACGCTGTTTTTGCGGTGATTTTAAATGCCGAACAAACCATGCACTTGCTTGGTGTGCTACCTCTTCCAAAGTGCCGGGTTCTTCAAACAAATGGGTTGCATCTGGAATGATAGAGAGTTCTTTTTCGCAGTGCATACAGGCATAGGCCTCACGGTTCAACTCAATCACAACATCATCCCAGCCGCCCACTAATAATAGGGTAGGGCGAGTGACATGGCTAAGACTTTCCCGTCCTGCAAGGTCAGGGCGACCTCCGCGAGAAACTACTGCGCGAATTTCCTCACCGCTCGCTACCGCTGCCTGTAATGCTGCTGCTGCACCGGTGCTGGCACCAAAATACCCAATCGGGAGGTCTTTGGTGAGTGCTTCCGCGCTTACCCAGTTCGTGGCAATCAGCAGGCGTTGCGTAAGCAGCGGAATATCAAAACGGGTCTGATAATCCATGTCCTCTTCGGGTGTGAGTAAATCCATTAACAGCGTACCGATGCCACTGTCATGCAGCACACTGGCTACATAGTTGTTGCGTGGGCTATGTCGGCTACTGCCGCTACCATGGGCGAACAGGACAATTCCTTTGGCATTTTCTGGCAACTTCAGCATGCCTTCAATGTAGACTCCACCCATCGGTATGTGAACAAGCTTCTCAACGTTTGCGGTCATTACCATTCTCCTTAAACGCGTGCAGTATTGATGGCAATCGGGATGCGTTTTCTACCAAAGTGGCCAGCTTGTTCATCGAACCTGCCGGCGATGTTGGTAGCGCAATCGGGGCAACATCCATCTTTAGTCAGGCGATACTGATTGATTTGATACCAGTCGCGCACAATGAGTGGGGCGTTACAGCTAGGGCAGAATGTTGTATCGCCCTCCTGGTTGTGTACATTGCCGGTATAGACAAACTTCAGGCCTTCGCGAATAGCAATTTCTCGTGCGCGGACCAACGTGGTAACAGGTGTTGCAGGGATATCCGACATCTTGTAATCCGGGTGAAAAGCTGAGAAATGCAGCGGCACATCGGTGCCCAATTCATTTTTAATCCATTGACACATGGCGGTAATTTCTTCACTGGAGTCATTCTGGCCAGGTATCAGCAAGGTAGTGATTTCAAACCATACGTTCGTTTCATGCTTAAGGTAACGCAAGGTATCCAGCACGGGCTGCAGATGCGAGCCGGTCAGCTTGAAATAAAAATCATCCGTAAATGCCTTTAAATCGACATTCGCAGCATCTATTTTTGCATAGAAATCTCGTCTGGCCTGATCATGCATATAACCAGCGGTAACCGCTACGGTCTTGATGCCACGCTCATGGCAGGCATCGGCCACATCCATGGCATATTCGGCAAAAATAACTGGGTCATTATAGGTAAAAGCTACGCTCTTGCAGCCATATTGTTCAGCTGCGGAAGCAATGGCCGCAGGAGATGCTTGATCCATCAGTCGATCCATATCTTTGGACTTGCTGATATCCCAATTCTGGCAAAACTTACATGCCAGATTGCAGCCTGCCGTGCCGAAGGACAGCACACTGCTGCCTGGATAAAAATGGTTGAGGGGTTTTTTTTCGATGGGGTCGATGCAGAAACCTGATGAGCGCCCATAAGTAGTGAGTATCATCTGGTCATCCTGACGCATGCGTACAAAGCACGCACCGCGCTGCCCTTCGTGCAGCTTGCAGTCGCGCGGGCATAAATCACATTGCATACGCCCATCATCCAGCATATGCCAATAGCGGCCTAAGTAACCAGAATTTTCAATCATATTCACGTTCTCTCACCCAAGACTTCAACTTCTTTTGTAATATCCTTTTCTTTCCATTTGCTCACCGTGTAGCGATAAAGCTTGACTTCGTCATCCCAGAAACCAGACTGTAAGCCTGCTTTGTGCTTTAGATGAGCCATAAAAATACTGGCATCAGGTAATTGCTCCCAAACCTGCGGCAGGAAAGTGCTGCGATAATGGCCAAATTCAAACACAACGCCATCAACGCCCGGCTGTAGTTGTGCTAATGCTTCCTGTTCGCCTGAGAACATCATTGGCTGCATAGCTGACAGCAGCGAAATCTCGATTTCCGTGGAATCCAGCTCATGCACCGTTAAAGGAGAAAAGCGTGGGTCATGAAATGCAGCAGCTTGGGCATTGGCTTTCACATCAATCAGTAAAGAACGATGTGCCTCCAGTGTGCCAATGCAGCCACGCAAATCTTTATTTTGAGTTAGTGTCACAAAACTTGCGCCTTTTTCATGTAGCCATGGCAAATCCTCAACTGTCGCGCCATATGGCTTACCCAGTGCATTAGAAATGGTGGCACGTGCAATAGGAATTAACACTTTTCCGGGGTTTTCTGTTGTGGTGGCAGGCGTTTTAGGCATTGCTGGTGTCCTCTGTAAACATGAAAGAAGCGTAGCCAACCACACGACTTTTATCACCTGCAGTATCGCCAGAATTGCACAAATCCAGCAACTTCGGTTTCAGGTGATGGTGTTTAGCCGCCAAAATCAAACCATTGACAGGCGTGCCGCCACAAGCTTGCTGGTGAGTCAGTGTGTCTTTCATGTTAAGTATGTTTTGCACAGTCTCTTTGTCGACTGTTTGCGCCAATTCATAGGATAAAAAATGAGACAGGTCAGAGCTCACCACAATGATAGTTTCCGATCCGCCCCACAAGGTATCCAGCACTTCTGCCACTTCGGCAGGTGTGGCGTCACCAACCGCCAGTGGTACCAGCTTAAAGTCATCTAAGACTGTTTCTAGAAACGGTAATTGCACTTCCAATGAATGTTCCAGAGCATGGGCTGCAGAGCTAACCACCACTTGATTCAAATGGCTAAGAGATGCAATGGCTGACTGGTCGAGTTCAATTTCACCCAATGGTGTTGCAAAAACATCAACGCCGGGCAAGGCCAAACCACGTACCGGAACGCGATGCACTGGCCCCAGCAATATCACACGCTTGATTGTCTTACGACCTGGAATAAGTCTTGCAAAGGCTTTTGCAGCTGTCTGACCAGAATAAACATAGCCAGCATGCGGAACGATAATTGCCTTCGGTGAAGCTCGGTCAGTAGCTAGTGTTGTCGCATCTAGAAATGTTTTAATATCTTTAGCCAACACTTGCCCATTGCCTGAATAAAAGGCACCAGCTACAGCAGGTTGACGGACAGAATGCATGAAGGCTTCCCTCTAAATAACAAATTGATTCTTATTGCTATTGTGGGGTTGTTTTACAGTTTTTCAAGTAAAAATCTTGCATCAACTGCATAATGGAACTTATTATAAATTGCATAATTAATTACAAACTAATCAAGCATTTGTTGTAAAATCACGGCTATTGTAAAAGGGCGCTTTAAGCGCTTTATTTGTTTGTAAAATCTAAAAGTAAAAATGAAAAACATTCGTAATTTCTCCATTATCGCGCATATTGACCACGGTAAATCCACCTTGGCTGATCGTATTATCCATTTATGCGGCGGCTTGGAAGACCGAGAAATGGAAGCGCAAGTGCTTGATTCTATGGATATCGAGCGTGAGCGTGGCATCACTATTAAGGCACAAACTGCCGCGCTAGAATATAAAGCCAATGACGGGCAGATTTACAACTTGAACTTGATTGATACGCCCGGCCATGTAGATTTTAGTTATGAGGTTTCGCGCTCACTTTCGGCTTGCGAAGGTGCATTGTTGGTGGTGGACGCCAGTCAAGGGGTTGAGGCGCAAAGTGTCGCCAATTGCTACACCGCGATTGATTTGGGCGTGGAAGTCACACCGGTACTGAATAAAATTGATTTACCTTCGGCTGATCCTGAGCGAGTGATTCAAGAGATTGAAGATGTGATTGGCATTGACGCGACGGATGCGGTACGTTGTTCCGCCAAAACAGGCGAAGGCGTGCGCGATGTATTAGAGGCCGTAATTGCAAAAGTTCCACCGCCAAAAGGAAATGTGGATGCGCCTCTCAAGGCATTGGTTATTGATGCTTGGTTTGATAATTATGTCGGCGTGGTGATGTTGGTGCGCGTGGTAGATGGCGTGTTGAAACCGAAAGATAAAATCCGCTTAATGGCGACTGGCGCGCAGCATTTGTGCGAGCAAGTAGGCGTGTTTACACCAAAATCGCTACAAAAAACTGAGCTTTCAGCAGGCTCGGTAGGCTTTGTGATTGCGGGTATTAAAGAGCTGGCCGATGCAAAAGTGGGCGACACTGTCACGCATGCCGACAACCCTGCCAGCGTGCCATTAGCGGGCTTTAAAGAGGTGAAGCCGCAAGTGTTTGCAGGGCTTTATCCAGTGGAATCGAATCAGTTTGAAGCGCTACGAACCGCGCTGGAAAAACTGAGTCTGAATGATTCCAGCTTAATGTTTGAGCCAGAAAATTCCACTGCGCTTGGTTTTGGCTTTAGATGTGGCTTTCTAGGCTTGCTACACATGGAAATCGTGCAGGAGCGCCTAGAGCGCGAGTACGACATGGATTTGATTACCACCGCGCCAACTGTAGTGTATGAGCTATTGCTGAAAGATGGGTCGGTGGTGCAGATTGAAAATCCATCTCGCTTGCCAGAGCCATCGCGCATTGAGGAAATTCGTGAGCCAGTGATTAATGTGCATTTGTTGATGCCGCAAGATTACGTTGGCCCAGTGATGACGCTGTGTAACAATAAACGTGGCTTGCAAAAAAATATGCAATATATGGGCAGGCAAGTGATGCTGAGTTACGAGATGCCGCTCAATGAAGTCGTGCTGGATTTTTTTGATAAGTTAAAATCGGTTTCGCGTGGTTATGCCAGTATGGATTACGAGTTTTTAGAGTTTCGTGCGGCAGATTTGGTAAAACTTGATATTATGGTGAACGGCGAGCGTGTGGATGCGTTAAGTTTGATTATTCATCGCAGCAATAGCCAATATCGTGGCCGCGAAGTGGCGGCAAAAATGCGTGAGCTGATTCCGCGCCAGATGTTTGATGTGGCGATTCAGGCGGCGATTGGGGCGAATATCATTGCGCGCGAAACTGTGAAAGCCATGCGTAAAAATGTGATTGCGAAATGTTATGGTGGTGATGTTTCGCGTAAGCGTAAATTATTAGATAAACAAAAAGAAGGCAAAAAGCGCATGAAACAAGTGGGGAATGTGGAAATTCCACAGGAAGCATTTTTGGCGATTTTAAGAGTAGAGGACAAATAAATAATGTATTTCGCGTTATTCATGGTGGTGATATTGGCGTTAACAGGTTTAATATGGCTGTTGGATATATTTGCCTTGCGCAAAAATAGGCCTGTAGGTATTGCAGAGCCTTGGTACGTAGAATACGCCAAAAGCTTTTTCCCAGTGATTTTGCTGGTGTTCCTACTGCGCTCGTTTTTGGTGGAGCCATTTAAAATCCCATCCGGCTCGATGATGCCAACCTTGCTGGCGGGCGATTATATTCTTGTGAATAAATATACTTATGGCTTACGTGTGCCTATTTTGAATAATACTTTTTTTGAGATGAATCACCCAAAACGCGGTGATGTATTTGTATTTCACTACCCACCAGAACCGACCGTCGATTATATTAAACGCGTGGTGGGCTTGCCGGGCGACAAAATTCAATACCAAGATAAGCATTTGATTATTAATGGTGAAAAACTTGATGTGAAGTTTGAAGATAATTACGAATATGAAATGCAAGGTGCCAATATTATCAGCGCGCGCCGCTCGAAAGAACAATTAGGCGATGTGCAACATGATATTTTGATTCACGACATTCCAAATCAATACAACCCAGACGCGCCTGGTGCTAAACTACAAGATGGCGAGACAATTACTGTGCCAGAAGGCAATTATTTTGCCATGGGGGATAACCGTGACAACAGTGCCGATAGCCGCGTGTGGGGCTTTGTGCCAGAACATAATCTAGTAGGGAGAGCATTTTTTATCTGGTTTAATTTTGATAAATTTGGCAGAATTGGTAACTCAGTTCATTAAGGAGACGAGATGCAATCCATGATAAATACTCGACAAAAGGGCATTACATTTATAGGTTTAGTACTAGTGATTGCGGCAGTAATTTTTATAGCCATAATTGGCATAAAGGTTACTCCTGCATATATTGAATTTGGTGGAGTAAAAAAAATCATTAATAGAATTGCCAATGAACCCAATTTTAATGAAATGAGCAAAAAAGACATTGTGGATGAATTTAATAAGGGCGCAGAAGTTGGTTATGTTACCGTAATTAAAGGCTCAGATTTAGTCATAGAAAAAGGAGAGGCCGGCAATGTGGTGTCAGCTCAATATCAAGTAACTATACCGATCGTGGCCAATGCCAGTGTTTTGTTGGATTTTAATGCTACTTCGGCAAAATAAGCTATTGGCAGTATGCCATTAGATAGTCTTGCCATAGATAATCTTACTGGGCGCATTGGCTATCGATTTAAAAATGCTGCCCTACTCACGCAAGCACTTACGCACCGTAGTTTTTCTACTAATAATAACGAGCGCTTAGAATTTTTGGGTGATGGTGCGCTTAATTTCATTATCGCCAGTCAACTTTATATTCGTTTTTCAAAACTGCCAGAGGGTGATTTAAGTCGTCTGCGTGCGACTTTAGTTAAGGAATCTACTCTCTCTGAAATTGCAATTAGCTTGAGGATTGGCGATGCGCTAAAACTGGGTGAAGGCGAACTAAAAAGCGCTGGCTGGCGCCGTCCGTCTATATTAGCGGATGCTCTGGAAGCAATCATCGGTGCGGTATATATGGATGGGGGTTTCTCAACTGCTGAGGCTTTGGTGCTCAAGTTATACGAAGAGAAACTCGCTAATATCGATCCAAAAATTATCGACAAAGATGCAAAATCGCAATTACAAGAATACTTGCAAGGCAAAAAGATTGAATTGCCGGATTACAATGTGGTTTCAGTCGATGGCGAGGCGCATGCGCAAATATTTAAAATAGAATGCATCATTGAAAAACTCAACATCACAGCGAGTGGCGAAGGCACCAGCCGGCGTATCGCTGAGCAGCACGCAGCACTGTTAGCTTTAGAAAAAATAAGTAGATGATGCAGAATTTCAGATGTGGCACAGTCGCCATTGTAGGTCGCCCTAACGTGGGGAAATCCACATTGCTTAACCATATTTTGGGTACGAAGTTAGCGATTACTTCGCGTAAAGCGCAGACCACGCGCCATCGCTTGCTCGGCATACACACAACCGAAGACACGCAATTCATTTTTGTGGATACGCCAGGTTTTCAGCAAAAACATCTCAATGCGCTCAACAAAGGGCTCAATAAAACCGTTACGCAAGTGCTCACAGAGGTGGATGTAGTGTTATTTGTCATAGAGCCAATGAAGTTAGGCGATGCTGACAAAAAAGTGTTGAGCTTGCTACCCAAAGACAAGCCTGTATTTTTGGTGGTGAATAAGTCCGATTTAATGGGCGATAAAGGTAATTTGTTGCCGTTGATTCAAGGTTTTGATTTGTTGCATGATTTTGTTGGTATCATTCCTGTCAGTGCAAAAAAGAGTTTGCATTTAGATGAATTGCTTGCTTCTACGCGCAAATATTTGCCCGAACAGCCCGCCATTTATGGGGAGGATGAACTCACTGATAAGAATGAGCGCTTTCTAGCAGCCGAGCTGATTCGTGAAAAAATATTTCGTTTGTTGGGTGATGAAGTGCCTTATTCAGTGACTGTGGAAATTGAAATATTTGAGATGGTAAAAAATCTACGTCGTATTTTTGCGGCGATTATTGTGGATAAAGAAAGTCAAAAACCGATGTTAATCGGTAAAAATGGTGAGAAAATGAAACAAATTTCTACCGAAGCACGCCAAGACATGGAAAAGCTTTTTGGTAGTAAAGTATACTTAGAAACTTGGGTGAAAGTAAAAAGCGGCTGGGCAGATGACGAAAGGGCGTTAAAGAGTTTAGGATATTGAGCATGCCTGAAAATAACATTTTTAATCTTCCTATTTATGGTAAACCCATAGCACTGGACGACCAAGGCGTTTACTTTACCAAAAATAAAAAAACTGGCGCTATCAACAACGTGTTTCACCTTGTATATGAAGGTGATATGTACGAAGAGGGCGAATGGTATTTATACCAGTTAAAAAACACCAGCAAAAATGGTGAAATGGGCTGGGTAATTTTGGCTGACAATGGTGATTACCCGCTTAAAAGCTTGGCTACAGAAGAAATTAGGCGTCATTTCGATAAACCCGAATATGTCGAACCTAAAGGCGCTTGGCAGCTCGTGCGTAATTCACGCTATGGTTTTGGTAAGTTCACACCAATTCATGCAGAAGACGAAATTAAATACGCGATGATTTTATTTTCTGGCACAGAAATGTTAGTGCCACTGCTAATTCAAAAAGCTGAAGATGAGGTGTTACAAAGTTTAGCCGAGATCGATTGATAATGGCGATTAGAACTGAATCGCATCGTCAAGACAATCAATCCGTGTATATATTGCACACTTATCCGTTTAAAGAAACTAGTCTTGTGGTTGAGCTTTTCAGCCAACAATTCGGCCGTATTGCGGCGGTGGCAAAAGGTGCACGCAGGCCACATTCTGCCATGCGCGGTATGTTGCAATCGTTTCAAATGTTAAGTGGCGCGTGGTCCGGAAAAAACGAACTTAAAACCTTGCATAGCCTCGATTGGAGCGCAGGCTTGACCTTGCTGAAAGGCGAGGCGCTGATGTGCGGTTTTTACATGAACGAGCTTTTATTACGTTTATTACCACGTGAAGACGCGCATGAAACCTTGTTTGAATATTATACAAACACTATGCGAACATTGACAGAAGGCAGGGATTTAGCGACCACGCTACGTCGTTTTGAGTTGAAGTTATTGCAAGAAATGGGTTACGCTGTGCCTTTGTTGCAAGACGAAAATGAGCAGGAAATCATGGCTGATAACACCTACCGCTACGAGGCGGAATATGGCGCATGTGAATTAAAAGCGATCAAAAGTGGCGTACAATTAAGCGGTAAAACCTTGTTGGATATGGCACGAAACGATTATGCGGATGCTGTAACACAAAACCAAAGCAAGCAATTGATGCGTCATTTATTAGCGCATTATTTGGGAGACAAGCCGCTGTATACAAGGCAGCTACTCATTGACTTACAAGGGTTGTAGAAAATAAAAAATGATTAAATTAGGTGTTAATATCGACCATGTTGCGACGATTCGTCAAGCACGTGGCACCAAATACCCCAGTGTGGTGCAGGCCGCACTGCGCGCCGAGCAAGCGGGCGCGGATAGCATTACGCTACATTTGCGCGAAGATAGACGCCATATGCAAGATGCCGATATTTTTGCACTTCGACCTTTGCTGCAAACTAAGATGAATCTCGAACTCGCCGTGACCGATGAAATGATCGCTATCGCCTGTCAAGTCAAGCCACAAGATGTTTGCCTGGTTCCGGAGCGGCGTGAAGAGCGCACCACAGAAGGTGGTTTGGATGTGGTTGTACATTTTGATAAGGTGCAAGTCGCTTGCAAAAAGTTGGCAGAAAACGGTATCCGCGTTTCACTTTTTATTGGCCCGGATATTAAGCAAATCGACGCTGCTAAAAAAGCTGGTGCACCAGTGGTGGAGCTGCATACAGGCACTTTTGCCGATGCCGAAGATGAAGCGACAAAAGCTAAAGAATTGGCGCGCATCAAGCATGCGGTAGCACACGCGCTAAAATTGGGCTTAGTTGTGAATGCAGGCCATGGCTTGCATTACCACAACGTACACGAGATCGCGGTGATTCCTGGCTTGGAAGAGCTGAATATTGGTCATGCGATTGTCGCGCATGCGATATTTGTGGGTTGGGATAACGCGGTTGCGGAAATGAAATCGCTTATGAAAGAAGCGGCGTCCGGTTTAAGATGATTTTTGGTATTGGCACAGATATCGTCGAAGTAGCGCGTATTGAGGCTTCAATCGAACAATTTGGCGATGAGTTTGCTGAGCGTATACTCGCGATAAGCGAGTTCACCAGCTATCAGGAGTCGCATATAAAACCTCGGTTTTTGGCTAAGCGCTTTGCGGCAAAGGAAGCGTTTGCAAAGGCGCTGGGTACGGGTTTGCGTGCGCCGGCCACATTTCAAAATATTACTGTTTCGCATGACGATTTGGGCAAGCCAATCTTGATTTTATCGGCTGAATTGCAAGCATTTTTACAGGCAAAAGAAGTCACGAGAACCCACATCAGCATTAGTGATGAGAAGAATTTAGCCGCTGCGTTCGTGGTATTGGAAAAGTAATGGATAACGAAGATTTTGAGCGCCGTTTTGGTGGCGTTAAGCGACTTTACGGCGAAGCTGGTTTGCAAAAGTTGCAAGCCGCACATGTATGCGTAATTGGTATTGGCGGCGTGGGCTCTTGGGCGGCGGAGGCATTGGCGCGTAACGCAATTGGCACGATTACGTTGATTGACCTCGATAATATTGCCGAATCGAATGTGAATCGCCAAATTCACGCGCTGGAAGGCGAATTTGGTAAGGCCAAAGTGAGCGCAATGGCACAGCGTATTCTAGCCATTAATCCGGATTGTAAAGTGCATGAAATTGAAGATTTTGTCACGACAGAAAATGTGGAAAACATGCTCAATCATGGTTTCGATATCGTGTTGGACGCAATTGACGATTTGAAAGCCAAGGTAGCAATTGCAGCCTATTGTCGTGTCAACAAAGTATCACTTATCACAGCGGGCGGCGCGGGCGGGAGGCAAGACGCCAGCAGATTAAAGGTGGCTGATTTGGCTAAAGTGACGGGCGATAGATTGCTCGCAAAAATGCGCAATTTATTGCGACGCGACCATCACTTTCCTAAAGGTGGAAAAACCAAGTTTGGTATTGTTGCAGTATATTCCGATGAACAGGTTATCAAGCCAGAAGCAGCCTGTGATGCGTCTTTTGGCGCAGTTGATAATAATGCAATTACAGGTTTAAACTGCGCTGGGTATGGCTCAAGCGTGAATGTCACCGCACCATTTGGCTTTATTGCGGCGGGTTTGGCGTTGCAACAATTACTAAAAAATTGAGCTGGTTTGCTAAGTGTAAGTTTCATAAAACTGTCATAATTCAGTACATAAACTGTCATAAGATGTTCATCTATGACCACCCCTAATCTAAATTTTTTAGATCGAGATTTAAGTATTCTCAGCTTTAATGAGCGCGTGTTATCACTGACACAAAGGCAAGATTATCCCCTACTAGAACGCTTAAAGTTTTTATGTATTGTTACTTCAAATTTAGATGAATTTTTTGAAGTGCGTATGGACGCTCAATTAGAAGCGATGCGTAATGGCATAAAAAAAGGTACTGTCACAGAAAAAACTTATCATGAAGTTTCCAGACAAGCGCTTGCATTAGTCACTCGCCAATATGACATCTTTAATAATGAGCTGATGCCGGCTTTAAAAGCTGCTGGCGTAGATATTGTGGCAAGTGGGAATAGAACCACAGCGCAAAAAAAATGGATTGCCAATTATTTTCGAGCGAATGTAAAACCGTTGCTGTTGCCGATTGCCTTGGACCTTACACATCCTTTTCCGCTGGTAGCCAGTAAAGCTTTACATTTTATTGTGGAGCTTGCTCCAATAGCAGGTAATCACCAGCCTACGGTCAGTATTATTCGCGTGCCTAGGATATTGCCACGTGTTATCGCGCTACCAAATGGCCCTAGTCAGAAATTTGTCACACTCACAAGTATCATTGGTGCACATCTGGCGAGTTTTTTTGCAGGACGAAAAATACTGAGTTTTTCACAATTTAGGGTAACACGTCACTCAGATATAGCCTTGGATGAAGATGATATGAGTGACTTACCAAGTGCTTTGCGCCATGAGTTAGCGCAAAGGCCATACGGTGAGGCGGTACGCCTAGAGGTTTCTAAATCGTGCTCAGATGGCTTATCACAATTTTTATTAAATGAATTTCGTTTGCCGCAAGATTCACTCTATCGTGTGTCTGGCCCTGTTAATTTGGGACGCTTAATACAATTAATTAATCTTGCAAAAGGTGAAGCGCTCACGTTCGCTGCCTTTAAGCCGCAATGGCCAAAACAATTACTTCCGCGAGAATCATTTTTTCAACGCCTAAAACAGGGCGATGTACTGATTCATAGGCCATACGAGAATTTTGATTCGGTGATTCAGTTTTTGGAAGAGGCAGTAAATGATCCAAATGTGCTGGCAATCCATCAAACTATTTATCGCACTGGTAGCGATGCGCGCATGCTAAACCTTTTGCAAGAGGCGGTGCGACGTGGCAAAGAAGTGTTGGTGGTGGTGGAAATTAAAGCGCGCTTTGATGAGGAAACCAACATTAATTGGGCGGAATCACTGGAAGCCATTGGTGCCCAAATTGTGTATGGCATGTTAGGCTTAAAAACGCACGCTAAGATGCTGCTGGTAATGCGACAAGAGGGTAAACGTATTAAGCGTTATGCGCACTTATCAACGGGTAATTACAATGCCACTACTGCAAAACTGTATACGGATATTTGTATGCTCACCAACGATATTACACTTACGCGCGAGGTGGAATATGTGTTTAGGCATCTGACCAGCCAAGTTGCTCTACCCGTCATGCGAAAATTACTGGTGGCACCTTTTAACTTACAACGTGCAATGCTGCGTCAGATTAATGCGGCAAAGCGTGCTTGTGAGACCGGAGGTAGGGCTAAAATCATCGCTAAAATGAATTCTCTTACAGATGAAGTGCTGGTGAAAGAGTTAGTTAGTGCCGCGCAGAAAGGCGTGGAAATTGATTTAATCGTGCGGGGCGCTTGTATCTTGCCAGTTGACGCGTTGGGCATTAACGGCCGAATTCGAATACGCTCTATTATTGGAAGGTTTTTAGAACATTCACGTGTATTTTATTTTGAGGTTAATGGATCTCGACGTATGTGGCTTTCCAGTGCCGATTGGATGAGCCGCAATATGCTACGACGCATCGAAATTGCTTGGCCAATATCAAATGCGCAAATGCAAACGCGCATCATGCAAGAATGTGTTGAGCCTTATTTAAACGATACCGAAGACGCATGGCTGCTTGGACAGGGAGGTCAATATCTACAAATAGGCCAAGTTCCAGGTAGCAGCAAAACCAATAAGCAGAGTGCACAAAAAACACATATTAAGCGCTATGAGGGCAATTAAAAAATGCCAATTGGTTTCAACAATATTATTGTTTGGCGACATGCTGAGGCCGAGGATGCATATATTGAATTGGGCGAAAGTGATATGGCGCGCGCCCTTACTGCAAAAGGTCAGCGTCAAGCCAAGCGTATGGCGCACTGGCTAAAACAGTATTTGCCCAAAGATACCATGTTGCTGTGTAGTCCTGCCATACGCGCTGTGCAAACTGCTGAAGCACTAAATCATAAAATAACTGTCAATCAAGTGCTGAAACCAGGAGCAAGTTTGCAAGCAATTTTAGATGATTTGACAAGCTTAGAATCACCCAAACCAAATGTGTTGTTGGTAGGTCATCAGCCTTGGTTAGGGCAGTTAGTGACGCATTTAACGGGGTTTTCTGATGCCGAGCTCAATATAAAAAAAGGCGCAGTATGGTGGTTGCGCCTATCTTTAGATCAATCCTCAGCTGCTAACCCATGTTACAATGTGATTGCTGTACAAGCGCCGAGTTTACTGCCTAATTAAAACACCCTCAAGCAAAATCAACTTTTTTTATTTGGGCGCCCAGTTTTAATCACAGGGATTTTAGCTAACGTGGTTTTAAGTGTATTGTCGCTCATTGCAGCCAGTAATTTTATGCCGGCACGTAGCAATTCACTTTTCTTGGCAGGTTGACCCATTTTCGATAAACGCGCTTTTAATATGGAAATTTGCGCGTATTCATCTTTGGGCATCGTGAAGCTATCACGCTCCATTTTAACTTTTTCAGACTTGGTTTTTTTAGTGCCTTTCTTTGCATTTTTTTTAATATTTACTTTTGTGGTTGTAACTTTTGGTTTAGACGCACTAGTAGTTTTTGCCATCACCTTTGCAATGGGTCTTGCTAATGCTGAAACTACTGGCTTGGCGGCTGGTTTCTTCACTGCAGGTTTTTTAGTAATGGTTTTTTTTATTACTGGTTTCTTTGCTGCGGGGTTTTTCGCCACGGGTTTATTGGCTGGTGAGGCAGCCGTCGGCGATGTTTTAGAACCAGAAGGCGCTGCTGGCATGGGCATACTTTTGATCACATTTGTTTTTGGTGCGCTTGCTTTAGGCGCAATGGTTTTAGATACGCCAGTGCTAGGACGTTGCACGGGGGCAGGTAGTTTCGTTGACATGATGGTCTCCTAATAAACAGTATAAACAGTTTATATCATTTATTTTAGAAGTCAACCATTTTTAAATTAGCAAAATCAATAAGTTGTTATCAATCTTGTGTAGAAACTACCAAGCCCCAATTGATTTTTTGCCAAGCAAGTATCTCCTCTTCTAATAAATAACAAGTTTGCGGAAAAGCCTTTTGCCAAGCGCTTGGCAGGATGAGTAAGAAGGTGTTTTCAGCACGCTCAAATGTCACATTTTTTAATACCGGTGTGTTGCGTGAATGGCAAAAAATAACCGCTAGCCTTAATGCGATTAGCTGTGATACAAAATACGCATCATTGAAATCAGTATCCAGTTTTTTCAGTTTTCCACTATGCCCTAATACTAATAAACTCAAGCGATGCAGCTCACTTTGTGCAAAACCCATCAGCTCTGTGTTGTCTAGTATGTAAGCACCGTGTTTTTGCGATTCGCTGTGTGAAATTGCACATCCAATTTCATGGCTTAATGCTGCCCAGCCTAATATTTGTCTAAGTTTAATTAGCTCAGGTTTATTTAATGCAGGCGTCGTATCATCGTGTAATTCTAGCGACGGAATAAGTGCATCGAAAAATCCTAAAGCCACTTTGCAAACATTCTTTGCATGCGCTTTGTTCACCCCAAAACGATTGCTAAGATGTGTAATAGAGGCGTCGCGTAAATCTTCAGCAGTATGTTCCTCCTCCGCCATCATGTCATAGAGCAGGCCATGCCTTAGTGCGCCGCTTGCAACCATCAGTGTATCAAGCTTAAGTAAATCAAATATACCAATCAAAATACATAAACCACCAGCAATGACCGATTTCCTATCCTCCTTTAAGCCAGCTAAATCGAGCTTATCCGTGGTTTTCGCTTTGATTAACTGGTGGCGTAGCCAGGTCAAACCTTCGCGCGTAATTTTGCCTTCTTCAAAACCTGCAACGTTTAAAATATCAGCTACCGCACCCACGGTGCCTGATGCGCCATAAGCCACATCCCAATGCGAATGTTGATAAATGTGTGCAACTGCGTCTAAAAATGATTCGGCAGCAATTTCGGCGCGTTGAAAGTTTTTTTCGGCCAACGCCCCATCAGAAAAATATTTTAACGACCACGCCACAGAGCCTACACGCAATGAATCCGTGGTTTCTGCGTTTAAATGCTGACCTAAAATAAACTCAGTTGAACGCCCCCCGACATCAATCACTAAACGTTTTTCGTCTGATTGAGGCAATAAGCGGCTCACACCTTGGTAAATTAATCGCGCTTCTTCCACACCAGAAATCACTTCGATTTCATAGCCTAAGGCTTTTTTGGCAAGCTTTAAAAACACATCGCGGTTTTTGGCTTCACGCAACGTTTGCGTGGCCACCGCCCGCACATGATGCTTAGGAATGCCTTTCAGCGTTTCACCGAATCTTGCCAAGCACTTCAAGCCGCGCTCGATAGCCTCAGGTGTTAAGTTACGATATTCATCTAAATCACCGCCTTGTCGCACGGTTTCCTTTAAATAATCCACCCGTTGAATTTGGCCATTTTCGTAACGCCCAATTTCCAGCCTAAAACTGTTAGAACCTAGATCAACTGCGGCAAGTAAGGTTTCTGGTGAGTTTAAATCAATTTTTTGCATAACTTATTTATAACATATTTCCCTAGAGGCTTGATGACAAACAGCCAAATTAGCTAGCTATAATTCTTTCGTATTCTGGAAAATAGCGTACAATCACACTTAAATCAAAGCTACGCAAAATGCTGGTGTTGGGCTCGCGTTCCAGTAAAAACTCAAATGATTTTTTTACTAGTTGTGCAGTAGAAATCTTTCCCGCAGTTAGCTTCTGTGCATATTCAGCCTGCACTTTCACATCGTGCGTAGTGGTCGATTGATCTATCACGGTGACTCGATAGTTGGGTGCGTCTAATTCGATTACATTAATGGTTGCCATTTTGCCCTCACAAATTAATTACAGCCGCTTGAAATTACGCTACCTGACCCAATTTACAATAAAACAATTGTTTTAAAAAAGTTTAACGCAAAAAGGGGTTTTAAATGGCAAAGCAAACTAAAGAAAAATTAGCAACTGAAAAATTGGAATTTCGGGCCGAGGTCAAACAGTTGCTGCAGTTAATGATTCATTCCTTGTACTCCAACAAGGAAATAGCGTTACGCGAATTGATTTCCAACGCCTCTGACGCTACCGATAAATTACGCTTTGAGGCGCTTGCGAATAGTGCGCTGTACGAAAATGATAATGAATTAAAAATCAGTATAGGTTTTGATAAAAAAGTTCGTACGATCACAGTTTCCGACAACGGTATCGGCATGAGCCGTGATGAGGTCATTGCCAATATTGGCACCATCGCTAAATCAGGCACCAAGGAGTTTTTCAATTCCTTAACCGGCGATCAAGCCAAAGATGCAAATCTAATCGGTCAATTTGGCGTCGGTTTTTATTCATCTTTTATTATTGCAGACAAAGTGACACTCATCACCCGTCGTGCAGGCGAGAAAGAAGCTGTGAAATGGCAAAGTAGCGGGGAAGGTGACTATACGCTGGAAACTGTAGATAAGCCCTCACGCGGCACGGAGGTTATTTTGCATCTACGCGAAGGCGAGGATGAGTTTTTAAATGACTGGCAACTAAAATCCATTATCCGCAAATATTCTGATCACATTATATTGCCAATTGTAATGAGAAAAACCGAGTGGAAAGAGGGTAAAGACGGCAAAGGCGGTGAAATGGTCACCACAGATGAACTGGAGACTGTCAATAAGGCATCAGCGTTGTGGGCCCGTGCAAAGAATGATATTAGCGGAGAAGAGTACAGCGAGTTTTACAAGCATGTTTCGCATGATTTCCAAGCGCCGCTCGCCTATACGCATAGCCGTGTAGAAGGCAAGCAAGAATACATTTCCCTGTTGTATATCCCAAGTAAAGCGCCGTTTGATTTGTATGACCGAGAGCGTCGTCATGGTATCAAGTTGTATGTAAAACGCGTGTTTATTATGGAAGATGCTGAAAAGCTGATGCCGCAATATCTGCGGTTTGTGCGCGGCGTGATTGATTCTGCCGATTTGCCGCTTAACGTTTCACGTGAGATTTTGCAAGATAGCCGCGATGTGGAAGCCATTAAAAGTGGTTCTGTAAAAAAAATATTGGGTTTGCTGGAAGACCTGGCCAAAGATAAACCAGAGGAGTATGCAAAATTTTGGGGAGAATTTGGCCGTGTGCTAAAAGAAGGACCAGGCGAAGATTTTGCCAACAAAGAAAAAATAGCAAACCTATTAAGATTTGCCAGTACCCACGCCAATACTGATGCACAAACAGTATCGCTTTCAGGTTATGTAGGCCGTATGAAGCCGGAACAGGAAGTTATTTACTACATTACGGCAGATACTTTTGCGGCAGCACAGCATTCACCACATTTGGAAATTTTCCGCAAAAAAGGCATAGAAGTACTGCTAATGAGTGACAAGGTAGATGAGTGGTTATTGGGCAGCCTTGTTGAGTTTGAAGGTAAGAAATTGCAATCGGTCGCAAAAGGTGATTTAGATTTGGGTAAATTAGAGGACGACGCAGAAAAAGCGGCTAAAGCGAAAATTGAAAAAGATGCCAAAACCTTGATAGAGCGTATTAAAGCATCATTGGGTGAGGAGGTAAAAGAAGTGCGTGTAACACATCGTTTAACTGATTCGCCTGCCTGTTTGGTGGCTGGTGAGCATGACTTATCGGGCAATTTGACGCGCATTTTAAAAGCAGCGGGGCAAAATGCACCAGAAACCAAGCCGACTTTAGAAATCAATCCAATGCACAAATTAGTGAGACGCTTAGAAACTGAAAGCGAAGAAACAAAATTTGCAGATTTAGCACATTTGCTATTCGATCAAGCTTTATTGGCAGAAGGTGGTCAATTGAATGATCCAGCTAGTTTTGTGCGACGCATGAATAGTCTGATTGTCTAAATCTGAGCTATGCAAACTTGATTTGGTAGCACCTAAACAATAAAAAGCCTACTACTTAACTTGTAGCAGGCTTTTTTATTGCCTGTCATAATAGGTTGGCTTAAGATTTGCTAGATTATTCCGATAATGACTAAGTAACCTTTTTGAAAGTGCCGCCAAAAAATGAAAATAACGCATATTACAAGTACTGTATTACCTAAACTCACACCGATTAAGCAGGCATTACAGAACCATTTAGTTTTTTCATGTTTTAAGGTAGACAAGGTAGCTACGCCCAGAGACTGGTACCACGCGACAGCACACACTGTGCGCGATCACGTTGTGGAGCGTTGGGTTAGGACTTCTAGCGCCTATTATGACCAAGACCCTAAGCGTATTTATTATCTTTCGCTAGAGTTTTTAATTGGCCGTATGATGAGCAATGCTGCACTTAATTTGGGCATACAAGATGAATTAAGTGACGGTTTGAGTGCATTAGGTCACAATTTAGAAGCAGCGGTCGAGATAGAACACGATGCGGCTTTAGGTAACGGTGGCCTTGGCCGCTTAGCTGCATGCTTTTTAGACTCGATGGCGACCATGGATATTCCCGCAACCGGCTATGGCATACGCTACGAATATGGCATGTTTAAACAAGCCATTGAGCAGGGTCAACAAGTCGAAAATCCAGATAACTGGTTACGCTATGGCAATGTTTGGGAGTTTCAACGTCCTGAAGCCACTTATACCATTAAGTTTTACGGCAAGGTGGTGCAAGTGCCTACCGAACATGGTACTAAAAGTCATTGGGCAGATGAAGAGCATGTGGTTGCGATGGCCTACGACGTTCCTGTTCCTGGTTATGGCACTGAAACGGTGAATAATCTTAGATTATGGTCAGCTAAAGCCTCGCGTGAGTTTGATTTGCGCCATTTTAACGAAGGCAATTACGAGCAAGCCGTTGAAGGTCGCAATGAAACTGAAACGATTTCAAAAGTACTTTACCCAAACGACGCCTCTGCCTCAGGCCGTGAGTTAAGGTTAAAACAGCAATACTTCTTCGTGTCTGCTTCGATACAAGACATTCTGCGGCGTTATACCAGCACGCGAGTGGTAAAAACTAAGGCCGATTGGCTAGACTTGCCAAATAAAATTGCAATCCAGTTAAATGACACTCACCCATCTATTGGTGTGGCAGAAATGATGTATCAACTGATAGATGAACACGGCTTGGAATGGAATTTTGCTTGGGATTTGGTCACCAAAATATTTGCTTATACCAATCATACTTTGATGCCAGAGGCGCTAGAAACTTGGCCGATAGAGCTGTTTGGCCATTTATTGCCACGACATTTAGAAATTATATATGAGATTAATCATCAGTTTTTGCAGATGGTAAATCACCACTTTCCAGGTGACGCTGATTTGCTCAAGAGGGTTTCTATTATTGATGAAACGCAAGGCCGCCGCGTGCGTATGGCACATTTGGCCGTTGTCGGTAGTCACACAGTAAACGGCGTTGCAGCCTTACATAGCGAGTTGCTAAAAACCACTTTGTTTGCAGATTTCGACAAAATTTATCCAAACAAGCTTACCAATGTGACTAACGGTATTACGCCACGCAGATGGTTAAATCAGGCCAATCCGGAGTTGACTGGCTTGATTGCCAAGGCAATCGGCGATGGTTTCCAAAAAGATTTAACCCAGCTAGTAAAATTAACACCATTGGCAAAAGATAAAGACTTCCGCAAAGCTTTTAGACAAGCCAAGCGTGCCAACAAAGTGCGGCTGGCAAACAAAATTGAGTCTTTAACGGGTGTAAAGTTGAATCCAGACTCGTTGTTCGATGTACAGATTAAACGCATTCACGAATACAAACGCCAGCTTTTAAATGTGTTGCATGTGATTACTTTATATAACCGCATTCGTAAGGGCGAAGTGAAAAATATCACGCCGCGTACGGTGATTTTTGGCGGCAAGGCGGCGCCTGGTTATTGGATGGCTAAGCAAATTATTCGCTTGATTAACGATGTAGCCGCTATTGTCAATAACGACCCCGCCGTTGGTGACAAACTTAAAGTGGTGTTTTACCCAAATTACGAGGTCTCAGCCGCGGAGATTTTATTCCCTGGCAGCGATTTATCTGAGCAAATTTCCACCGCTGGCACAGAGGCCAGTGGCACCGGCAATATGAAAATGGCGCTAAACGGTGCACTCACCATTGGTACGCTTGACGGTGCTAATGTGGAAATTAAAGAAGAAGTGGGTGACGATAATATCTTTATTTTTGGTTTAACCACGCCGGAAGTGGCGCAGGCTAAGGCCAATGGCTATAACCCATGGGATTACTACCATGCAAACGCTGAATTAAAAGAAGTGCTGGATATGATTGCTGGGGGCTTTTTCTCGGTGGAAGAGCCCGACCGTTATCAGGCGATATTTGATAATTTACTGCACAAAGGCGACCATTATTTATTGCTGGCAGATTATGCCAGTTATATTGCCAAGCAAGAGGAAGTAGGCAAGGTGTATCAAGATCAAGAAGAGTGGTCGCGCCGAGCCATTTTAAATGTGGCACGTATGGCAAAATTTTCTAGTGATAGAACCATAAGTGAATATGCCGCCAATATTTGGCATGTAAAATCTTTAAAAGTGACTGCAACCGAAAAGCAAAAAACAAAAAAGCGTGCGTAAACTAGAATTTTCATTCGGCGTTATCAAGTATAATTATTCTAAGAATTACTTGAGGGTTTTAACGTGAAAAAATTCATTATAAGCTATTTGCTGGCCTTGTTTGTAACGCATAGCAATGCGCTAACGATGTCTGACGTAAAAGACGCGCTTAAATCAAAAAGCAGCACTAGTGCCACTAGCACTAGCAGCAATGCCACAGGGGTTGCTAGTTTAAGTAATGATGAAGCCAGTGGCGGTCTAAAAGAGGCGTTGACGCAAGGCGTAAGTAAAGCGGTCGCCAGCCTAGGTGCGACGGATGGTTTTTTTGGTAACAATGCGGTTAAAATTCCTTTGCCGAAATCGCTGAAAAAAATCGAAAAAGGTATGAAGATGATGGGCATGAGCAAGCAATCGGATGAGCTCGTGCTCAAAATGAACCGTGCGGCCGAGGCCGCCGTGCCGGAAGCCAAAACCTTGTTGGTAGATTCTGTGAAAAAAATAACGCTGGCTGATGCCAAAACCATCCTCACCGGTCCGCAAGACGCGGCGACGCAATATTTTAAGAAAACTACATCGGCACAAATGGCGGAGAAATTTTTGCCTATCGTGCAAAAAGCCACACAAAACGTACAACTGGCTGATAGCTACAATAAATACGCCGCAATGGGCAGCAAGTTTGGTGTGGTGAAAAAAGAAGACGCCAATATTAACCAATACGTGACACAAAAAGCGCTGGATGGCGTGTACTACATGGTGGCGCAAGAAGAGGCGGCGATTCGTAAAGATCCGCTCGGCCAAGCCAGTAGCTTGCTTAAAAAGGTATTTGGTGCGGTTGGGAAGTAGAGATAATCGTGGCTGACCCTATTTGTTGATTGAGGGTTTAAATTTAATGAGTTCCCGCCCTCAAGCTAAGGAATTACACAAACGTATTCAAGCAATTAAAAATCTTAAGCTTGAAGTAACAGACCTAGACTATCTTAAAGAGCAGCTTTTGCCAATTGCTCGTTCATATTTTTATAAATCTCCCATTGCGCAGACCGATCAATTAATTTATAGAGGTGTGCTTTGGCGTGAAAAACCGACTAATAAGAAACAATTTAGTTATCCTCCTGCAGAAATTATTGAAACATTTCAGCGTGTTAACAAACCTCACGAACCAATGTTTTACGGTAGTGTTGGTTGCCATTCTACTATTTTAGAGCTTGCGCCGCGGACTGGCGATCGAATTGCAATATCTAAATGGCGCGTCATAAAGCCTTTATATTTAAACAGTTTAGGATACGCCGAAGATATTTTTCGGGACGCAGGATCGTCCGAATGGGCGAAAAAGTGGTGGGCGCTGAGACGTAATGATGACCCTGAAATTCTATTTACTAATGAAAATAAGCTGGTACATAACTTTTTTAACAGAGAGTTTACTAAGAAAGTTCCGCCAAATGAGGCACACCAGTATAAAGTAACAGTTGCAATTTCTGAATTATTTCTTAAAGAACTTACGTTTATTGGACAGCCTCAAATTGAGAATCCTTATACAAAGCTGATAGAGCCTGCTGATGTTTTTTCTAATATTGAATTCTCTGGGTTGTTGTATCCATCTGTTGCAAATAGGTTGAATGCTGACAATTTAGCTCTTAAACCAGAAGCAGTAGACCAATCTCTTGAACTTGTATCGGTACAATATGTTGAGATAACAAAGAAGGCAGAATCTGAAGATGAATACGAATCTCATGGTTTAGATTACTCGGAGACAATTTCTAATACTGGAGACATTAAATGGGATGGTAGTTTTCCTGACCATTTGATCGCGGGCACTGATTATCATATGGAATTTGATGGTAATTGTCATATTGTTAAGGATTCTAAAGAGTTGGAGATGGGACGGTTTCCGTTTTAACCTACTATTAAATTGATTAATTAACCGCGTAGGGCGCGCCGCATGTATTAAACTCTTTTTTAGCCTACAACTACACAAATCCACTTATCTGGCTGCATAAAACAACTTTCTATATTTTATTAGCGATAATCCTCCAAAATTGTGCGATAAGCGTTGCACTATAGGCCAAATCTTGCTATAGTTCCACCTCTCGGCGTCACATTTATTGAATGTGCGTTGAACCGGACGCGGGATGGAGCAGTCTGGCAGCTCGTCGGGCTCATAACCCGAAGGTCACAGGTTCAAATCCTGTTCCCGCAACCAAAAAACGCATATAAAAAACACGGTTAATTAAATAATTCAAAAATTGTTTTAATTTAACCTTGACCAGCCTCAAAAGCTCTGTATAATGCGCGCTTCGCCAAAATTAATAGTTATTATTTTGGCACTGCTCTTTAACAATTTGAACGACTGATAAGTGTGGGTGTTTGTGGTTAAGACACACTTACTTAGACGCAACCAACTCGTTTCTTCATTACTTTATTGTGGTGATGGAATTAGACTTGGTTGTTTGGTTTAAGTAGGTACTCAAGATAACAAATGCTTACACTTAGATTTATGACAAGTATGTAAATAGTTTGCTTAGTAATAAGTAAACGACAAGACACACCTTGAAATGAATTTGAGTGCTTCATCTAAATTAATTTAGGTGAATAAAGCAAAGCGAAATACCACCTTGCCTGTCATAGGGCGAGGAAAAAGTAATAGTTATGAATTAAACTGAAGAGTTTGATCATGGCTCAGATTGAACGCTGGCGGAATGCTTTACACATGCAAGTCGAACGGCAGCACGGGAGCTTGCTCCTGGTGGCGAGTGGCGAACGGGTGAGTAATATATCGGAACGTATCCAATAATGGGGGATAACTAATCGAAAGGTTGGCTAATACCGCATACGCCCTACGGGGGAAAGCAGGGGATCTTCGGACCTTGCGTTGATGGAGCGGCCGATATCGGATTAGCTAGTTGGTGAGGTAAAGGCTCACCAAGGCGACGATCCGTAGCTGGTCTGAGAGGACGACCAGCCACACTGGAACTGAGACACGGTCCAGACTCCTACGGGAGGCAGCAG
>JADGRO010000021.1 GCA_017880905.1 Methylotenera sp. | reverse complement strand
GGGCGATATTTCAACCGGTCAAAAAATCATGGATGTCGCAGCCAAAAGCGTAAAGCGTACCCACCTGGAATTAGGCGGCAAAGCGCCAGCGATTGTGTTTGATGATGCGGATTTAAGCGAAGTAGTGGAAGGCGTGCGCACTTTCGGCTTCTATAATGCAGGCCAAGATTGCACCGCGGCGTGCCGTATTTACGCAGGTAAAAAAATATATGAGAAATTGGTCGCAGGTTTATCCAGCGCCGCTTCCAGCATTAAAATGGGCTCACAAAAAGAAAAAAATGTCGAAATGGGCCCACTCATTTCAGCACGTCAGCGTGAGCGTGTAGCGGGTTTTGTTGATCGCGCCAAAGCACAAAAACATATAGAGATTACAACGGGTGGGAAAATGCGCACTGGTAAAGGCTTCTTTTATGAGCCGACCATCGTTGCTGGCGCAAAGCAGAGTGACGAAATCGTCTGCAAAGAGGTGTTTGGTCCTGTGGTTTCAGTCACCCGCTTTGATGACGAAGAGCAAGTGGTGGGTTGGGCGAATGACTCAGAATATGGGCTTGCCAGCTCGGTGTGGACATCTGATGTCTCGCGTGCTATGCGCGTGGCCGCTGAGCTGCAATACGGCTGCACTTGGGTGAATACGCACTTTATGCTGACCTCAGAAATGCCGCACGGCGGCATGAAAAAATCAGGCTACGGCAAAGATTTATCAATGTACGCGATTGAAGATTACAGCTGCGTGCGGCATGTGATGGTGAAACTATAAAAACCGTTTTTCGGATTTCAAGTCTTTAATAAATTCACGCGCTGCGTTTCGTCCTGGAATGCCTGAAACACCACCACCCGGATGTGTTCCGGAACCGCACATATACAAACCGGCAATCGGCGTACGGTAATCTGCATAACCCGCTACGGGTCGTCTTGAGTACATTTGATCTAGATGCAGCGAGCCGTGGAAAATGTCACCGCCCACCAAATTAAACTCGCGCTCTAAATCGAGTGGCGACAAGATTCTTTGACCAATAATTGACTTACTAAAATTAGGCGCAAATTCAGTCATGGTCTCAATCACCCTATCGGCCGCGGCTTAGCGCTCATCATCCCACAATTTACCATTCGCTAACTTGGGGTTAAAGTGCTGACAAAATAGACTGGCAACGTGCATCCCGCTTGGTGCCAAAGTGTTATCCAGCGTGGAAGATATCCACATTTCGATGGCGGGGCGCTGTGCGTAGCCATCAAGATAGGCTTGGTCATAAGCTCGCTGCAAATAATCAAGCGACGGGCAAATTAAAATACTGCCCTGATGATGCAACTGCAAATGCTTGCCCGGCAAGCAAGTAAAATCGGGCAAATCTGACAGTGCAACGTTCATTCTTAATGTCCCAGAACCTGAGCGATAACCTGAAATTTCACGTTTGAATGGCGCAGGTAGCAGCGCAGAATCGACTAATTTATCAAACAAAATGTGCGGATGCGCGTGTTGCAGAAGTGATAACGAAGAACGGACATGCTTATGGCGTGGTGTTGACCGATAGGCGTCGAATAACCGCGAAAACGGTAATTTCCAACGCGCATCCGCGCAATGGCTTCAGAAATCGTTCCCCTGCCGCCAATCGCTTGTCCCCATGCGCCTTTCACACCTGTCGCCTCACCAAAAACATGGTGCAGTAGCACGTAAGCCGTGCCCGGCGTGTAGGGCGATTGAAAATTACCCACACTACCGTGATAGCCTAACTCGCCTTTAAGCGCATCTCCTTTAAACCACTTATCCAGCAAATGTCCAACGCAGCTTGTCATCAGTTCAGTAAAAAACTCCTTACCGGGTGGCTTAAATGTCTTACAGCAGCACCTTGGTAATCCCTTCAATCAAGGACTTCCAGCCACCCATCAAATTGGGTGGCGTTTTCAAGGCAACGCCGCGTAAAACACCCGCTACTTCTATAAGTAGTGCCTCAAATTCTTGGTAAGCCGGACCATCGCCAGACGCTAGTGCTTCAATTTGCTTGAAAAGCGCGTCAACATCTTCACCCATGGTTAAATAGCGCCCGTCTTCGGTTGGCACCGTGATGTCCTGCTTTAATTGGATGATTTTTTAAGCCATGGCGCGCTAATTCAAGATCACGTTGAATCTGCGGATGCAACATGCTGACCACATAAGAACAAGTTGAATTGCGAAAACCTGGGTGAAACTCCTCAGTAACAGCAGCGTCACCAATCACATGCCTCGCCTCAAGCACTTTATCGCGATAACCCGCACGCCCTAAATAAGCCGCACAAGCAAGGCCATTGTGCCCACCACCGATAATTACAGCATCGAAATTGTCCGTGCTCATGAACTAAATATTACGCCAAAAATTAAGCAAAGATACAAACTCACCAGATTACACGCCACCCGTATTACGGTAGCATAAAAATCTGGCTGAATTTAAGACATGCAATGCAGGCAATTGAGTGCCTCAACTGCGTACGGCGATTAATGAATAAGAAATATGGAGGGCGTATTAGCTTAGGCAATACGCCCAAGCGAATGCTATTTATATTTGCCGATTTGGTGACCGATAACGCCACCAACTGCTGCACCACCAACTGTACCTAAGCCGCTACCACCTGTAAGCACTGCACCAGCCGCAGCGCCAATACTAGCACCAATAATGGTGTTCTTATCACGTGTGGTTAAATCACTACAGCCACTTAAGCCTAAAACAAGTGCTGTAGCAACAATACGCACTGCAAGGTTGTGGTTTGTTTTCATCGTAACTCCTCTTTTTTGTTGAACCAGTCTACGTAAAACCAACCTTTGGGCTCACGTTTAAACCAAAAAGTTCAGCCTAAATATTTCTTTCAATGTGCCGTAATAATTAGTGAGGTATTCAAACAATTACTTATAAGGATACGACCATGAAATTTAACCCAAATTTACCTGCAAACCTGCATAATCTAATTTTTTTCGCTGGCCTCGATAGCGAAGATGATTTTGATACTGATGAATTCGATATTGATACTTACGGCGTAGGCGCTTTGATGCCACAAGATATGCCAGATTTTACATTTCTGGATGATACCGAGTCGTATGGAATCTAAGCAAATAACTATGCATTGTTAGCCGCTCGGCATATAGCTAAAAACTCGTCGGTGTTGAGTGAGGCGCCGCCCACCAAGGCACCATCAATATCAGGCATAGAAAACAGCTTGGCCGCATTCGTCGCATTGACACTACCACCATACAGAATGCGAATGTTTTGAGCTAATTCGGCATCTAATATTTCAATATGTCCGCGCAAAAAACTCAATACATTTTGCGCATGTTCCGGTGTCGCAGCTTTTCCTGTACCGATTGCCCATACAGGCTCATAAGCAAGTATGCCTCCTGACAAACCTAGCACACCAATCTCGTGAATCACCGCATTCAGTTGGCGAATAGTTACAATATCAGTAAGGCCTTCTTCGTACTCAGCCAAAGTTTCACCCATACAAAAAATAGGCTTCAAACCCGCTTTAGTAGCAACTTCAAAGCGTTCGCCAGTTGAAAGATCAGTATCAAACCCCCGTTGGCGTCGCTCTGAATGGCCGATAATAACGTATTCACAACCAAACTCGATTAACATGTTTGGCGAAACCGAGCCTGTGTACGCGCCCGATTGATAGCGGCTCATATTTTGACCACCCCACGCAATTGAGCTGTCTTTTAAAATCGCTTGCGCCTGAAACAAATAAGGATGCGGCACACACACCACATAATCTGCGTTTGAATAGCCGCGTGTACCTGTTATCAAGCCTTCCAAAAAGGCTTTATTGGTCTGCAGATTACCGTTCATTTTGCGATTAGCCACTACCAGTTTACGTCTCATTACACATCCTTTAGTTACAACTACTACTTTAACGAATCTTAAGAAATAATACTAAAAATAATTGTAGGATTAAGTCTTTTTATTTACTAAAACGCACGAATTACTAGAATGTAGGTGGGCTGCACGAACTCACCAGTATGCATGGCTCATTCCCCGCGTTGCGAAAGCGATGCGGCTCGTGACTATTAAAATAATACGCATCGCCAGCACCCAATATCCGCGTGGCCTCTCCCACAGTCACTTCTAACCTGCCCGATAGAATCACAGCACCTTCTTCCCCTTCGTGCTCTAGCATCATCATGCCGGTATCAGCGCCAGCGGCGTAGCGCTCGAAGAGTATTTGCAGCGCATGCCCTGCTTTGGCTGAGCCAATTTGTCGATATGAAATACCTTCACCACCGCTAATTTCGGTCAAGTCTTGTGCCCGATAAAATACTTCACTTGCTACGCTAGGCAACTCATCAGAAAAAAATTCCGCTAATGTCATCGGAATGCCCGCCAGTATGCGCTTTAGCGAGCTGACCGATGGGCTGGTATTACCGGATTCTATGAGTGAAATACTGGCGTTGGCCACACCTGCTCTTTTTGCCAAGGCACGTTGTGAAAGCTGATGTCGCAAACGCACAATTTTTAGTCTATATCCTACATCAATATCCATAACGTTAACCTAACTGTTTAAAGTGTTAAATATACAATAACACTCATAAAATTAATACCAATAAAATCAATAGCTTGATTTTTTTAAAAACCATTCTTGACACATGATGCTAAGCACTTGAAACTCATCTTAAATTAAATCCGCAAGGAATCGTCATGTCTCAATACAAGCAAGTCAAACTGCCCGATTTGTCACATTATTGGGTACCATTTACTGCAAATCGGCAATTTAAAGCCATGCCTAGGCTTTTTAAGGCAGCTAAAGGCAATTACTACACTGCGCTGGATGACCGCCAAATTCTCGATGGTACGGCTGGCCTGTGGTGCGTGCCTGCCGGGCATGCGCGCGAAGAAATTGCAGTCGCGGTAGCGCAACAACTGCGCTCCCTGGATTACGTCCCTGCTTTTCAAACCAGCCACCCGCTTGCATTTGAAGCTGCAACCCGCCTTACGCAATACATGCCGAAAGGATTAGATCGCATTTTCTTCACAAATTCAGGTTCAGAATCTGCCGACACTGCGCTAAAAATCGCGCTGGCATATCACCGCGTCACAGGCAATCCACTACGAAATAAACTCATTGGCCGTAAGCGCGGTTATCACGGCGTCAATTTTGGTGGTATTTCGGTAGGTGGTATTGCCGGCAATCGCAAAGCATTTGGCAACGCATTATCTGGCGTTGATCACATCCGGCATCCACTTAATATTGCCAATAACGCGTTTACCAAAGGCGTGCCAGAAGATGGCGGCATCGCGCTTGCCAATGAATTTGAACAACGCATTACTACCTTGCACGACCCAGCAACAATCGCGGCGCTGATTATTGAGCCGATGCAAGGCTCAGCGGGCGTGATTATTCCGCCCAAAAACTACCTAAAACGTTTACGCGAAATTTGTAATAAGCACGGTATTTTGCTGATTTTTGACGAAGTGATTACAGGTTTTGGCAGACTGGGCACCAAGTTTGGCGCAGATTATTTTGACGTGATTCCCAATATTCTCACCTGCGCCAAAGGCTTAACTAACGGCGTGGTGCCGATGGGCGCGGTAGCGGTTAAGCGCGAAATTTACGAGGCGTTTATGCAGAACTCAGCTGAGGGCAGCATAGAATTGCCACACGGCTACACCTACAGCGCCATTCCCATTGCCTGCGCCGCTGCCATTGCCACGCTGGAGATTTTCTCCACCGAAAAATTAGAACACCGCGCGGCAGGTTTAAGCGCTTACTTTG
>JADGRO010000020.1 GCA_017880905.1 Methylotenera sp. | reverse complement strand
CCACAAGCATTGAGTAGCGCCATGAGCGATAGCCAAAGCCAAGGTTCTCTTTCTTTACCAACATGCCCATCAAGCGGGTAAAGTCTCCATTACCATCTGGCAACATTTTTATATGCTTGATACCAAGGTTATTGCTCCATTGGAACATGGTGAAGGCATCATTAACGCTTAAACAGTAAATTTCATCAATGCCCTGATCAATAAATTCCTGATACTTGGTATCAAAACCAGGCAGGTGACTATTAGAGCAAGTTGGTGTAAATGCACCTGGGAGCGCCACAATCACGATTTTTTTGCCTTTGAAAATATCTTCAGTAGTAACATTTTGCCAGCGGAAAATATTTTGGCCATCTACACTTTTGTCCCATATACGGGTTATAAATACAATATTGGGTACTGTTGAAACCATTTTTAAAATTCTTTTTATGAGTCGGATTAGACTTTCTTTGCGGGATTTAAATACCTTGCGATAATCCATCTTCCGTATCGTTATCAACATCCCCATTTTCATGTTTCCAGTTGAGGTAAACATTTACACCTCGGTGACTGGCGATAGCAACATTTCTAGTAATCCTGGTGCCATTATAATTTGCACTGATTTTGTAGTTGCCATTTTCTAAATGCACAAATAGCATGGGCCCACCACCAGATAAATCTAGCCTGACATTACCCTTTTTATCTGTGATGGTAATCTGAGCATCAGTAATAGATTGTCCTTGTTTACCTTCTGACAAATAGAGACGCAGATTAAAATTTCCAGCTTTGGCCCGCATTTCGTCTGCCTCTTCTTGGCCGATGCCGCCGTTGGCGTATATAACATCATCAGCCTTGCCTTGTTCAGCGTATGCGATATTTGCGATCGAAAGTAATGCTATTGTGCATATCAGCCCAGAAAGTAAAAATTTAGTAATGCGCATCATATATAGTGCTCCTTATGGTATGAGTCTACGAATAATCAGGATGTTAATAACATCTCGCTAGTCGGATAAAGCCCATCTTAGTGAAACTTAAATAATTGATTCGAATTTTAGTTCCACGATATGCTTCAATCGCAAGTAGTTCTGTTCGATAACGCACATAACTTTGAAAAATAATTGGCTAGTTTTAAAGGATATTAAAGCGCTAACCATTAGGCTGCTTTGGATCGGTAGCCGTCATTCTAGTTGTGTAATGTTTAAGTGATTAAAATTGATATGATCCAGTTCTCAGTTTTGTCTGCTTTGGTGAGACAATTCAAACCATAAGCTGCACTCTTATATGTCAACTTTCGGCCATAAGCAGTCATTCAATTTAATAGTTAACTTCTCAAACAATCCAAAATCATTTTATTTCATTTACAATAAACTGAAAGTTATTCTCTATCTGAATTATCAATTTGAAAGTATTCTTTTACGGCATGCGAGTCCTGTTGTTTATTGTTTTCTATGCTATGAACGCATCATTTAGTATTCATGCGGCTAAAACCTATTCGTGTCCAAAGCCAAGTAGGCGGAGAATATATTTGGCTTAGAATTAGGGGGGATAATGGCTATCTGGAAAAGTGGCAAGGTGGTGAAACAAAAGCAGTGGAGCAGTAACTTACATTCCTTGTATGTAGAGTCTGAACTTGAGCCTTTTGAAGCTGGCCAATTTGTAAAAATCGGATTGGACATCAACGGAGAAGTGGTAGGAAGACCATACTCCTTGGTCAATCCCCCTGGAAGCAGTCCATTGGAGTTTTATTATATCAATGTGCCTAATGGAATTCTAACTTCCCATCTTGTAGAGCTTAAAACTGGCGATACCATTCTGGTTGAACCGCGTGCCCATGGTTTCTTGATCCTTGATGAGGTCCCTGTATCAAAACATCTATGGATGATGGCTACGGGTACCGGAGTTGGACCATTCCTGTCAATTCTTTCAACAGACAAACCTTGGCAGCGCTATGAGCGTGTGATTTTAGTTTATGCAGTACGAACAATAACTGAACTTAGTTATCAGGATAAAATTTTGCAATTCCTAGCTAAGCACACCGAACAATTTATCTATATACCTTTTCTTAGTCGCGAAATGAGGGATTTCACAATGACTGGCCGGATACCACAAGCAATTGTTGACGGCCGTCTTGAACAACGAGCTGGAATAACAATAACTTCAGATAATAGCCAGATCATGCTTTGCGGCAACCCACAAATGGTAAAGGACACAACAAATACTTTGATTGATCGTGGATTAATTAAAAACCGCCGAGTCTTGCCTGGCCAAATTACCATGGAAAATTACTGGTGATATCGAATTTAAAAATCAAAAACCAATTTTATTGGTGAGCTACAAATGGTTTTTTTAAACAACACCTAACTCATCAGTCAAGGGGGACTGCTTCGTAGCCTCTTACTTCAAACGTTGTCTGTCCACTTTGGGTCGATTGCGGGCATCCATGACACTGATTTTGGCTATTCGTAGCGGGGATTTTGCATGCTAATATTGTGTACAATTATTTACATTTTATTTTGTTACTTAATGATACTGCTCGCAACATTAGTATATTGGGTATTCGGGACTGGTTGTGAATTCTTAAACAAACGACTGTCTAAAATCGGCCATTAGCGGTCAGTCAAGACTGCTACCAAAATGCATCCATTTTGTTTAATACTCTTCCCTACTAGGTAGTTTTAATGCCGCCCTCTGGGGTGCGACATTTATCACATATGTGTTTGCACGTATTTATTTGCTTGGTCTAACCACGTAGATTGAGCTTGTGAATGGTGCTCCCAGAAAGTGATGGCTGCTCTTTTATGTTAGCACTCATTGCCAATTTTATTGGCAACTTAATTTGTTTCTCTAAATTTTTCAACCAGCAAGCCGTAGAACATAGTAAGCATATTCAAACAACTTATTAAAGGATACTGCCATGAAACCCAACCATAATTCGCCACTCAATTTGCAAAATTTAATTTTATTTGCCGAGTTCCGTAATACAGATGACTTTGCTGATGAATGGGATATAGATACCTTTGGTGTAGGTGCTGTTATGCCGCAAGATATACTTGGTATTACATTTTTGACTGATTCAGAATCTTATGGAATCTAAACAATACCCTATTCCTTGCTAGCCGCTTGACATATTGCCACAAACTCATCGGTGTTGAGCGATGAGCCTCCCGTGCGCCATCAATGTCTGGCATATGATTAGGCATAGTCTGAACGAACTATATTTGCCACTTTGTTGCCGCTCGCGTTAGCCATCACTACTTAAATGTGCATCCGAAATGCTGACCGCCGCCTTCGGGTCGAAAGTGCTAGTTCCCCAAAGTCTGCTTTTAGATAGTCTATAAATAGGGGTTTTTGTAGGTCACGGCTCCAATCCCGCTCGACATTAAGGTATGGCAACCGAAGCGGGCGAAGTCTAAAGCTATGTATTTTTTTAATTTACGGTACCACGTGTTGATACCTAGGGTAGAATCTTCTGAATTCTCAAAATTGGTATCCGTTGCCCACAAGGAGAGTAGTCATGTTGCTTAGTCCTGAAACCTTTCAGTTTTTGTTTCTGATCTTCGCCGCAATCATTGCAATTTCGGCAGTGATTGCAGTAATCATTCTCGCAATGATGCGGAGGGATTTTACTCGATCACTTCGACCATCACTTTTGGATCGTATTGACCGTTTGCATATTCAATCCATCGCTAATCAAACGCTTCTTGAAACAGATTCTGGTCGAAACACGCTTCTCAATTTTTTTATTTCCGAAGCAAATATTTCTGGATTTTTACGCGAAGCGGAGGAGTTAGTCATAAGGGCAGAAAATGACAATGATCTGAAAGAGTCTCTCGAAGAATTTGTATATAGTGAAAAACTATGGCATAACATTGATCGGATTAAAAAAGGTGCTGAAGCAAACAGACGCTTACTTTCTGATAGGGTGAATGATCTCATTAAGCCTTATTTAGGCGGTAGAGGTTCTGGGGATGAATAATTCATTGATACTGTGTTCGACTCACAGTGGGACACTAATCTGACAGGTCTGGTAATTACTTTATTTTCTTGGGGCAAGTTATTGAGGCCGTTACTGATAACTTTGGGCAAGTGAAGGTTGAATATTTATGACATCTGACCAATCCATCAAGTAGGACGCGCTAAAGCGTGCCCCTTACTTCAAACTCTGAATGTCTGCAATGGGTCGCTTAGCGCCATGTGATGAACGGTCAAAGTTCGGCCAAAAGCGGACTTTCGCTGTTATACGCACGTAATAAAATAGAGCCAAATGATCCAAGGCTATTCAAATTTAGGTCCTTAGTGCCACTATGGGTTTCTGCGTTTAAGCAAAAAGCCAAGCTAGCTTAACCTAGCAATATTATTCGTAAACTTCTGGTTCTGGTATAGCTGGACAGCTACAGAATACGACCTATACCAGTTTGTTCTTCATGGCTAGCATCCGTTTTGTCGGTGGCATACGATACTTAATGATTTGTAGATAAAAGTCGTCCTTAAGTGTTCTGGCGAACGGATAAACGTTTCTAAATAGGTGATATTGGCTTCTAATAACCACCAGCTTGTAAAGTTAGCATGCCCGAAAAGAAAAGCTTAGTTGTTGGTGTATCAGTTGAATTAATATTAAATTTAACATCTTAAGTAACCACTAGGAGAGCTTTATGCGTAAAGTTAACGGATATGTCGCACATTCTGCCAAAGAGGCATTAGTACCTTTTACTTTCGAACGACGTGAAGTAGGCGCGAAGGATGTGCAAATTGAAATATTATTCTGTGGTGTTTGCCATTCCGATTTACATACAGCACGTAACGAATGGCAGAACACTGTATATCCAGTTGTACCTGGACATGAAATTGTTGGCCGCGTAACCGCTGTAGGTGCTAATGTTAAAGCATTTAAGGTGGGTGATTTAGCTGGCGTTGGCTGCTTAAGTGATTCATGCCGAGTTTGTCCAGATTGCGCAGACGGCTTAGAGCAATATTGCGACCAAGAAATCTTTACCTATAACAGCCCAGATAAATACACAGGAAAAATGACTTATGGTGGTTATTCAAACCAAATAATTACAGATGAGCATTTTGTGCTAAGAATTCCAACCAAGCTGGATTTGGCAGCTGTTGCGCCCTTACTATGCGCAGGCATTACGACTTATTCACCATTAAGGCACTGGAAAGTTGGCCCTGGTAGTAAAGTTGGCATTGTAGGTTTAGGCGGCCTTGGTCATATGGCAGTAAAGTTAGCGCATGCCATGGGCGCTCACGTAGTTTTGTTTACTACGTCACCGAATAAAATAGAAGATGCTAAAAGATTGGGTGCTGACGATGTAGTCATCTCTAAAAATCCAGATGAGATGAAAAAACATCTTAAGAGTTTTGATTTCATTCTGAATACAGTGGCTGCCTCGCATAATCTTGATGTTTTTACCGAGTTATTGAAAAGGGATGGCACGATGTGCCTGAATGGCGTACCTGAGTTTTCGCACCCATCGCCAAGCATATTTAATTTAATCTTCAAACGTAGGCAGATTGCAGGATCGTTAATTGGTGGTATTAAAGAAACCCAAGAGATGTTAGATTTTTGTGCCGAGCATAATATTACCTCTGATATAGAAATTATCGCCATGAAAGATGTCAACGAAGCTTACGAACGCATGCTAAAAGGTGACGTGAAATATCGATTTGTGATTGATATGTCAACACTTAAAGTCTTGTAAGTTACCACCTAGTTAGATGAATAACTATTGCATTTTAATTTTGATGGAAGGAATAACATCATGAATATCGATGAGGCAATTACTGGGCGCCGTTCAGTACGTGATTATACGCCCAAGAAAGTCGATGAAGCCTCTGTTCGGCGACTGCTTGAAGCCGCTGTTCACGCACCCACTGCAATACATGAAGAACCGTGGGCGTTTATAGTAGTGCAAGATAAAAATCTATTAAATCGTTTGTCGGATGATGCAAAAGAACTCCTCAATAGTGGTGCTGATCCGATTCATCCTAGCGGAACAAGCCATTTGAACGATCACCTCGTTGCACCTGAGTTCAATACCTTCTACAACGCTACAACACTAATCGTCATCTGCGGAAAGCCGATTGGTGCATTTGTCGCTGCTGATTGCTGGTTGGCCGCGCAAAATCTGATGCTGGCTGCTTACGCACAAGGGTTTGGCACCTGCGTGATTGGCTTAGCGGTGACAGCGCTCAATACGCCGCAATGGAAGAAAGAACTTGGCATTGCTGCGGACATGACGGCCTTTGTGCCGATTATTGTCGGAGTACCCGCCAGTGAAACACCTCCCGTACCACGTAAGCCGCCAGAAATTTTGATCTGGAAGTAATGTAGGTGGCAAAACAATCCTTGCCTCTATCTCAGGTCTATCGGCTGATTGAGCCGGGGCCAGTGGTGCTGGTTTCGACTATGAGCGGCGAGCAAGCAAATATCATGACTATGTCGTGGCACATGATGATTGAGTTTGAGCCACCCACTTTGGCGTGCGTCATCAGCGCTGGCGACTACACGTTTGACATCCTGAAGAAAACCAAAGAATGCGTAATCAACATACCAACTGTGGAGCTGGCCAAAAAAGTGGTGGGCTGCGGCAACACTTCTGGGCGAGATCTTGATAAATTCAAAAAATTTGGTCTAACGCCGTCGGCTGCCGCCTGTGTACGCGCGCCGCTTATCGACGAGTGTTATGCTAATCTTGAATGCAACGTTATTGACAGCAAGCTGGCTGCCAAATACAACATTTTTATCTGCGAAGTCGTCAAAGCATGGATCGACCGCACACAAGAAAATCCGCGAACAATCCATCATCAAGGCAATGGCAAGTTCGTGGTGGACGGCGAGACCATCAAGCTGCCGTCCAGAATGAAATAGCTTAGCATTTCACAGTGCTCTATCCCTGAACTTTATGCCTAGTAATGAGCTGCTTAGCATTACGGGAAGCTATTTTTTGCATAATCGAAACCTAAGGTCTGAGTTAAGCTGTTACCCTATATGGCTCACAGAGGACTAACCCTTATGCAAATTGATCCTTCCATTCACTCAAGCGCTGACAACTATAAGGTTCTGACCAATCTGGTGGTTCCGCGGCCGATTGCATGGGTTACAAGTCAGAGCCAAAGTGGCATTGTTAATCTCGCACCCTTCAGTTTTTTCAACGCAGTTGGAACTGACCCGTTGTACATAGTCATTAGTATTGGTCTAAATGAGGCTGGCGAAGCCAAAGATACTGCGAAAAATATTCGCGCCAATGGCGAGTTTGTAGTCAATATGGTGACTGAGAACTTGATCGAGACTATGAATATTTCGGCAGCGGACTTTCCAACCGAGCAGAGCGAACTGGAAGCAACACATTTACACACCGCGCCCTCTATTCGCATTAAAACACCTCGGGTAGCGGAGGCGCAGGCTAGTATGGAGTGTAAACTGTTCAGTGAGCAGTTGCTTGGTGCAAATACGCTGTTTATCGGCGAAGTGGTTATGTTTTATGTTGCCGATCATTTGATTGGTTCAAATTTACATATTAATAATTTTGCACCAATTGGACGACTTGGTTCGCCTTCTATTTACTGCCGTACAACCAATCGGTTTGAAATTGAGCGTATCACTTACCAACAATGGCTGAAAGGCCATAATTAGATAGTGATAGGAATAGGCTCAAACACCACTTTTAGCGCATCTATTGATCTGCTATGGACTAGGCGTTTTGGTACGTTCTGGTTAGCTAGTCTACTTTCCAATATAGGTACTTGGGTTCAGCAGGTGGCACAACCTTGGCTTCTTCTTAGCCTTGGTGCATCCCCATTCCTGATAGGCCTCGACTCATTTGCTTTGGGTGCGCCTATATGGCTCCTGACACTTGTGGGCGGCGCATTGGCTGACAGTGCTGATCGCCGTACCGTAATAGCTAAGTTTCAATTAGTCCAGATGTTATGTCCTACATTGCTGGTACTGCTTCTTCTATTTTGGAGAGTAAGCCCATGGATGGTGATTTTACTTTCACTGGTGGTAGGTATCACGGATGCGCTTTCTATGCCATCGTTTCAGTCAATCGTACCCTCAATTGTCGAACCCAAGCAGATTGCTTCTGGCCTTGCTTTAAACTCTACACAGTTTAATCTTTCACGCATATTAGGGCCAGTCATAGCTGGAGTTTTGCTAGTAAGTGTAGGTGCTGTGGGGTGTTTTGCAGTGAGCGCAGCATCCTATGTGCCTTTTATTCTTGTCGCGCTGTGGATTCTACCTCGTCGGGAAATGTCGTCGACTGTTAACAGCTTTCTTGACCGCCGCCACATACTTGCCAACGTACAGAAAATTTCTCGCATACCTCTTCTGCGTGGTGCGCTTCTCACAGTATTTTCTACTAGTTTATTTTGTGCACCGCTGATCACATTTATTCCAATACTGATCAAAAATGCTTTTCATGGTAATGCTGGTCACTTCAGCATTGCTGTTGGTTCATTCGGTGTTGGCGGTCTACTTGGTGCCATTATGCTTCTTTTCGTAAATGTCAAACGCGATCGGCGATACCTATGCTCGTGGTTTTCTGGTGTATATGGCTTATTACTTGTGCTTGTAGCACTTACCCCATGGTTCTGGGGAATCTCAATTTTGTTGGTATTTGGGGGCATGGCGATGAGTATTAGTAATATTTCAGCCAACACTATTCTGCAAGCCAATACCCCTTCCCAGTTGCGGGGTCAAGCCGTCAGCCTATTTATGCTTGCTATGCGAGGCGGATTGTCGATTGGGAGCTTATTGACTGGAATTTCCGTAAGTCTGTTGGGAGTAAGCAACGCGTTGATAATTAACGGTGTACTTGCAATGTTGACACTGGTAGTAGTCGGTCGAAGCTGGATTCACTTCGCCTCGCCGAATTAGTTAATTTTAATTTACTCTTAGTCACCATAGGTAATAAGACTTAAATAATTGCTAGAGATTGAGACAAAGCTGTAAAAGAAATCTTGCTCTTGCACTACCTGTATCAAATAACAAAAGTGATAATAAAATTAGATATGAAAAAAGTAATTTTGGCAAACAGATACATCAGCAACGTTTATTCCAAGAGACTATAGTGAGCATTATGAGTATTAGAGAATTATTTTGAAAAACACTTTTCGTGCTCTTGCTGGGCGGGATTTCCGTTATTACTTTTTTGGCCAAATTGTTTCACTTATTGGTACGTGGGTACAACAGGTAGCGCTGTCTTGGATAGCATACCGCATCACTGGCTCCGCACTAATTCTTGGCCTAGTTGCGTTTTCCGGTCAGATTCCCATGTTAGTCGCTACTCCGCTGGGTGGTTTTCTGGCCGATCGTTACAGCAAACGTAATATTCTACTTTGCACGCAGGTGGTCGAGATGCTGGTTGCAATCATGCTGTCAGTGATTGCATGGCATCAAAGTTTCAGCCCATGGATCCTGATTACTGCTTCAGCAGTGCTAGGTTTGTCTGGTGCAATGGAGATGCCATCCAGACAGGCATTTATCACTGAAATTATTCATGACCGTAGCGTATTATCCAATGCGATTGCACTCAATTCACTGACATTCAATTCGGCTCGCTTGGTTGGGCCGGCCGTAGCTGGATTAACTTTAGCAGTTTTCAATGAATCGACTTGTTTTGCTATCAATGCAGCTTCATATGTTGCCGCCATTTATACGCTACTCACTATACATACCAGAAAACCAATCAGAATCCGAGCTGCGGGGTCATTTGTAGAGGCCTTAACATACTTGCGTCAATTTCCCCCTGCGCGCTGGTTGGTGACTACGGTAGCAGTTACTAGCATTTGCGTCTCTCCATTCATGACCTTTATGCCAGTTTATGCTAAGGATATTTTCTATGGCGGGCCTGACCTTTTGGGAACGTTACTAGGAACTTCGGGTAGCGGAGCACTTGCGGCATCTCTCTATCTTGCCAACAGAAAATCACTGAAAGGCCTCGGAAACCGCATCGTACTGGCTTGTTTAGTAGGGGGTGTTGCTTCAGTAGCTTTTGCTTATAATCTTTTTCTGACATTGGCCTTACCGTTGCTTTTCATTTCTGGTGGAACCTTTATTATGATCGTTACATCCTGCAATATTCTCTTGCAGTCGCTGGTTCCGGAACATCTGCGAGGTAGGGTGATGGCAATTTATACGATGTCATTTATCGGTATGCTGCCTGTGGGCAGCTTGGTTTACGGTAGCCTTGCTCACTATATAGGAAGTGTAAAGCCCATATTCGTTATTGCGGGGGTTTTATCTTTAGGCTACGGATATGTTTTGATGAAAGTCATGCCTGGTGTAAGGCAATTGGCACAGCAAGTTCTAGGTAAAAATAATTCTTCCTAAAGGGTCTTGAAAACAGGTGGCTTAATAAATAAAATTAATTGAATGTCTGCTTTGGGTCGTTAGCAGTCAATGAAAACAATGTAAATCCAGTTACTTGATTCGTCAGATTTGGTGAACCAACTTGGGCTCTAACAAAAGTCTGTAAATATATAAAAATTATATGTTTTGACTTATTATCGACTTATTAACAGAAAAGCCAGCATATCGCGAATACGCTAGCTTCCTTGATTTTATTGGTAGGGCGTGCGGGGATCGAACCCACGACAAACGGATTAAAAGTCCGCTGCTCTACCAGCTGAGCTAACGCCCCATTTTTTGGGAACCGCGATTATGCTGGAAAGTGAGGTTTTGGTCAACGATTAATCTAAATCATCGTGTTGAAATCGTAATTGAAATCTATAGTTAAGCAAAAACTTTTCCCCTGATATAATTAGCACCTAGTTAAGGAGCTTTTATGAGAATTATTTTACTGGGCGCGCCTGGTGCTGGCAAAGGCACGCAGGCCACTTTTATCAAAGAAAAATTTAATATTCCGCAAATTTCCACTGGCGATATGTTGCGTGCGGCGGTTAAAGCCGGAACACCACTTGGTCTTGAGGCCAAAGGCCACATGGATAGCGGTGGCTTGGTACCAGATGCGGTGATTATTGGTTTGGTGAGTGAACGTATTAAAGAAGCAGATTGCGCAAATGGATTCTTGTTCGATGGTTTTCCACGCACAATCCCGCAAGCAGATGCCATGAAAAATGCAGGCGTTGGTATTGATTATGTAGTCGAAATTGACGTACCGGATAGCGCTATTGTTGAGCGCATGAGCGGTCGCCGTTCACACCCTGCCAGTGGCCGTACCTATCACATTAAATTTAATCCACCCAAAGTAGCAGGCAAAGACGATGTAACCGGTGAAGATTTAGTGCAACGCCCGGACGACGTTGAGGAAACCGTGAAAAAACGCTTAGAAGTCTATCATTCGCAAACCAAACCCTTAGTGGACTACTATGCCAAATGGGCAAAAAGTGGTGTCGCGGGCGCGCCTAAGCACGTTAAAGTGAATGGCTTAGGCGATATGAATAGCATTCGCGACAATATTTTTGCTGCGCTAATTTAAGCATCTCGTGTCACTCAAAAAAATTCATTTTCAGATTCTACAGCTATGGCTTTTTTTAGTTATTCTCGGCCTAAATGGCCGCTCCTACCTGCCCATTGACGAGACGCGCTACGCCACTGTAGCGTGGAATATGTGGTTGAACTCCGATTATTTAGTGCCTTACTTGAATGGCGTTGCCTACAGCCACAAACCACCGCTACTTTTCTGGCTGATCAATATAGGCTGGAAATTTTTCGGTATTAATGATTGGTGGCCGCGCGTTGTGCCATCTTTATTTGCACTGGCTAGCGTTTTCGTCACGCGCAGTATTGCTGCAAGATTGTGGCCTAACCAAATAAACATAAAAGATAATGCCTCTCTCATCCTTATTGGGAGCGGCTTATGGGTTGTTTACACCACGGCACTGATGTTCGACATGATGATTGCATTTTTCGCCGTGTTGGGCTTGCTGGGCTTACTCATCGCCTCGCAAGAACGCGCATCCCATCAAGCAATTAAGGGTTGGCTGTTATTTGCTATTGCCATCGGTGGTGGCTTGCTGGCAAAAGGACCAACGATTTTTTTACAACTTTTACCAGTCGCTTTGCTGGCATCTTGGTGGAATTCGGATAAAAAAATTACTGCTAAAAACTGGTATTTGCCCTTGTTTTATGCGGTGCTAGGAGGCGCGACACTAGCTTTAATTTGGGCGATTCCAGCAGGCATACATGGCGGGCATGACTATCAACATGCCATTTTTTGGGGGCAAACTGCCGACCGCATGGTCGATTCATTCGCGCATAATCGGCCATTTTGGTGGTATCTGCCCATTCTGCCCTTGTTGCTGTTCCCTTGGCTATTTTGGGGTGCTTTTTGGAAAGGTTTATGTAAAAAAAATCAGCCCGCTGAAATGGGTATACGATTTTGCATCGCTTGGGCGCTACCCGCATTTGTAGCCTTTTCGCTGATTAGCGGCAAGCAGATACACTACATTCTGCCAATTTTTCCTGCGTTTGCGCTACTCATTGCACGCTTTAGCCAACATGAAAACAGTGCCAACCCCAACGCAAACAACAATACAAAATGGCGTATTTCAGTGTTACCTGTCTCAATCTCCATTATCGTGCTGGGCGCTTTTTTGCTGGCTTTTCCGGTCTATGAACAAGCCCACCACAACTTTACAGGTTGGATTCAACGCATTCCGGTGTGGCTAGGCATATTTACCATCGCAGCAGCATTTATACTTTATATCTTGCCAAAAAAAACTAATTCAAACACCGCCTCACAACTAAGTTTCATCTCCATCGCTTTGGTCACTATTTGTATGTACGTACTCATTCACACGGCTGGTGCGGCTTATGACATGCGACCAATCAGCGCACAACTTAAAGCACTAGAATTAAGCAATACGCCTGTGGCTTATATCGACAAATATCCTGGCATTTTTAACTTTCTGGGCAGGCTCAAACAATCGCCAGAGATTATTGATGCAAACTCTATTGCGCCCTGGTTTGCGGTGCATCCCAACGGGCGTATCATCGAATATTTCAAGCGATCTACGCCAGTGAACGAAAGCCAAGTGGAATATATGCAAGCTTACAAAGGCATCACTGTGGCCATTTTAAACCACCAGCAATGGCTGATAACAATCAATAAACTCTCCGCAACGCAAGCCGATTAGGCACGCTTCAAGTATAATCTCGTTTTAACTTTTTACACTCGCAGAACCATGCAGCAGCAATATCCTTTCAAAGAAATCGAACAACAAGCGCAACAGTATTGGGAGTCCAATCAAACTTTTGCCGCCACCGAAACCAGCAACAAGCCAAAATATTATTGCTTATCCATGTTTCCTTACCCAAGCGGGCGCTTGCACATGGGGCATGTGCGCAACTACACCCTAGGCGACGTGTTAAGCCGTTTTCACCACATGCGTGGCTATAATGTCATGCAGCCGATGGGTTGGGACGCGTTTGGCTTGCCTGCGGAAAATGCGGCAATTGCCAATAAAACTGCGCCTGCTGCGTGGACATATAGCAATATCGAGCACATGAAAACCCAGCTCAAACAATTGGGTTTGGCCGTAGATTGGAAGCGTGAAATCGCCACCTGCAAACCCGAGTATTACAAATGGGAACAATGGCTATTTACCGAGCTCTTCAAAAAAGGCTTGATTTACAAAAAAACTGCAACGGTAAATTGGGATCCAGTTGACGGCACTGTTTTAGCCAATGAACAAGTAATTGATGGCTGCGGCTGGCGTAGCGGTGCACTGGTAGAAAAGCGCGACATTCCACAATACTTCATGAAAATCACCGCGTATGCCGAAGAACTTTTAAACGATTTAGATAAGCTCAACGGCTGGCCAGAACAAGTTAAAACTATGCAACGCAACTGGATAGGCAAAAGCTACGGTTGTGAAGTAGAGTTTCCGATAGTTGGACAAGAGGGTAATTTGAAGGTGTACACCACCCGCCCGGATACCTTAATGGGCGCGACTTACGTGGCAGTGGCGGCAGAACACGCACTTGCGACTTTGGCTGCAAGAGACAACCCGAAATTGGCAGAATTTATCGCCGAATGCAAGCGTGGTAGCGTGGCAGAGGCAGACGTTGCTACCGCCGAGAAGAAAGGCATGGATACGGGCTTATTTGTGACGCATCCTTTAAACGGTGAGCAATTGCCCGTGTGGGTCGCCAACTATGTGCTTGCCAGCTACGGCGAAGGCGCGGTGATGGCGGTACCTGCACATGATGAACGCGATTTTGAGTTTGCTTTTCAGAAAAGCTTACGCTCAATAAAAGTTATCGAGCCTGATACTGAAACCAATCTTAAAAAACAACTCGCTGATTTACAAAGTCAGCCACAAGATCCAGAACTGATCGAAAAATCCCCTTTAATAGCTCGTCTTCGGAGTGATCTTGATGCAATCAGAGGTCAACGCTGCGTCACAGAGAAGGGTATTCTTATCAATTCTGGCAAGTACGATGGTCTCAATTTTCAGCAAGTTTTTGATGCTATCGCTGCGGATTTAGAGGCCAAAAACCTTGGCAAAAAACGTACTCAATACCGTTTGCGCGACTGGGGTGTTTCACGTCAGCGTTATTGGGGTTGCCCGATTCCGATTATCCACTGCGCCGACTGTGGTGAAGTGCCTGTGCCTGCAGAGCAGCTTCCAGTGGTGTTGCCAGAGAATGTAACCATGGATGGCGTAGGTTCGCCGATTAAAAAAGACCCAAATTTTTACGAAACCACTTGCCCAACTTGCGGCGGCAAAGCCACGCGTGAAACCGATACGCTAGATACATTCTTTGAATCGTCTTGGTATTTTGCGCGTTATGCAAGTTTTGATTGCGATACCAAAATGGTAGACGAACGTGCTAATTATTGGTTGCCTGTAGACCAATATGTAGGCGGTATTGAGCATGCGATTTTACATTTGCTCTATGCGCGCTTTTTTAACAAACTGATGCGCGATGTGGGTTTGATTAAAAATGACGAGCCTTTCACCAATTTGCTCACACAAGGCATGGTGCTAAAAGATGGCTCTAAAATGAGCAAATCCAAAGGCAACACGGTTGACCCGCAACAGCTGATAGATGCCTATGGTGCAGATACAGCGCGGCTTTTCATGATGTTTGCCTCGCCACCTGAACAAAGTTTGGAATGGGCAGATAGCGGAGTTGAAGGCGCAAATCGCTTTTTGCGCCGCGTCTGGATGTTTGCTTTTGAGCATCAGGGTATTGGTAATTCCACGCCGGAGCCAAGCTCGGATATGCCAGAGGAATACAAAAAAGTAAGGCATGAACTTCATTTGACTTTAGGGCAGGCCAATTACGACCTTGGCAAACAGCAATTCAACACTGTAGTGTCGGCGGCAATGAAAATACTCAATACCTTGGAGAGAATTCCAAGTCAAAAAGTCTTCGTGGGAGAAAAAATACATTTTAGTTATCAGGTTATTGCAAAAGAAGGTCTTTCCATCCTACTGCGCTTGCTCTCACCGATTTGCCCGCACATCACCCATGAATTATGGAAAGAATTAGGATACGGCGACGATATTTTAAGTGCTGAGTGGCCTGATGCCGACCCCGCAGCCATGGTGCAAGACACAGTAGAATATGTAATTCAAGTGAATGGAAAGTTGCGCGGTAATATCACGACATCGCGTCAAGCCAGCAAAGAGGCAATTGAAAAAATGGCACTCGAGCAAACTTTTGTTACTAAGTTCTTAACAGAAGGTGCAACTGTGCGTAAAATCATTGTTGTGCCAAATAAATTGGTTAATGTCGTTATAGGATAGATGCTGAAACCCAAATGTTAAAATTTAGCCTCCGCACATTGTTTTACGTCATTTTGGTAGTCAGCTTAACCAGCTGCGGCTTTCATATGCGCGGTGCTGAAGATCTATCCTTTAACAGCGTATTTATTCAAGGTAATACGCTTGTTATCTCAAAAAACCTCAACAAAACACTGCGCACCAATGGCGTAAAGGTGCTTGATAGCGCCGAAAATGCAGAACTGTTACTCGAGATGGTGGGAGAAGAGAGCGAAAAACGTATTTTGTCACTATCAGGCACAGGCGCAGTAAACGAATTTGAGCTTTATTACCGTGTGCATTACCGCACCAAACGGGTAGACTCCGAGCTGTGGAGCCAAGTGCAAACTATTGAATCGCGGCGCGACTACACCTTTAGCGACGCCAATTTGCTGGCAAAGCAAGATGAGGAAAACCGATTAAACCATGATATGCAAAGTGATGTGATCCGCGCATTAATGCACAGGCTATCAGCACTAAAAAAATAGCCCATGGCGCGCTTAGATTCAACTCAACTCAAACAGCACCTCTCTCAAACTTTATCGCCGCTTTATGTTTTGGTTGGCGACGAGCCGTTGGCGCAAAGTGAATGCTTGGACGCAATTCGACTTGCAGCGCGTCAAGCGGGAGCAGATGAACGTAGTAGCTTTATCGTCGAACGCAATTTTAATTGGCAGCAAATTAGCCAGTTTTCACAAACATTATCACTTTTTTCCTCAAAACGTATTCTCGAAATCCATATTCCAAACGGTAAGCCAGGCGTGGATGGCGGCAAGGCTTTAACTGAACTTGCCATAAACCTAATCGCAGATACGACTATTATTATCGTTCTAGCCAGCCTAGAACGCGAAGCGAAAAACAGCGCTTGGTATAGCAACCTACAAAATGCTAGTACGGTAATTGAATTGAAAGAAATTGCGCCAACCAAGCTGCCACAGTGGCTTGCAGGAAGATTGGCGCAACAAAATCAAAGTGCAGATGCGACATCGTTAGCGTTTATTGCACATCAAGTAGAAGGCAATTTGTTAGCGGCACATCAAGAAATTCAAAAGCTGGCGCTGTTATACCCCGCGGGCGAAATCAGCGCAGATGCAGTGCGCGAGTCAGTTTTAAACGTGTCGCGCTACGATGCGTTTCAGCTCGGCGAGGCAGTGTTGGCGGGCGATACAGAACGCACTACGCGCATTCTGCAAGGCTTGCAAGATGAAGGCGAACAAGCTGTGGCAGTGATGAATCCGTTGATGTGGGTATTGCGACCTTTGGTACGTATTAAACAAGCTGAAGCGCGCGGCGAAAACGTAATGAATGCCATGACCAATGCACGTATTTATGGCGATAGGCAATCACTCGTCAAACGCGCATTGACACGGCTTAGCCTGCGCCAGCTGGAAGCCGCGTTGCAAAAACTATGCGACATCGACAGAACCGCCAAAGGCGTGATGCAAGGCGATGCTTGGTTGGAGCTTTCCCGATTATGCTTTGGGCTGGCGAAAGTGCGTGCACGCTAAGAAGCACGTATAATGTGCGCCATGAAAACTAAAGATCACATTAAAGATTACATGCAAAAAGTAGGTATTGCCGCCCGCGCCGCCTCGCGTGTGATGGCAAGCGCTAGCACCAACAACAAAAATCAAGCGCTTAACGCTATTGCCAGTGCCATTTTGCGTGAAAAATCTACGTTACTGGCTGCTAATAAGCAAGATTTAGATATCGCAAAAGCAGATGGCTTTGATGCGGCAATGCTGGATAGACTTATGCTTACCGAAAAATCCATCAGCGCCATGGCAGAAGGTTTGCAGCAAATTGTAGCGTTGCCAGACCCAATTGGCGAGATGAGCAATTTCAAATATCGCCCAAGCGGCATACAAGTCGGTCAAATGCGCGTGCCTTTGGGTGTCATTGGCATTATTTACGAGGCACGTCCAAATGTAACGATTGATGCGGCTGGGCTGTGCATTAAATCTGGCAACGCGACCATTTTGCGTGGTGGTTCTGAGGCCATTCATTGCAACCAAGCATTGGCAAAGTTAGTGCATGAAGGCTTAAAAAAAGCCGGGCTACCAACATCTGCTGTGCAAGTGATAGAAACGACTGACCGCGCGGCAGTGGGCGAACTGATTACGATGAAAGAATATGTGGATGTGATTGTGCCACGCGGCGGCAAAGGCCTGATTGAGCGCATCAGCAACGATGCGCGCATTCCCGTCATCAAACATTTGGATGGCAATTGTCACGTGTATATTGACGATGAAGCCGATTTGACGAAAGCTTTGGCCATTTTAGAAAACAGCAAGGCACAGCGTTTAGGTACTTGTAACACGGCGGAATCGCTTTTAATTGCACGTCCTGTCGCCAAAACCATGTTGCCACAACTGGCAGAAATGTTGACTAAACACGGCATCGAAATTCGCGGCTGTGCAGAAACTTGCGCGCTGGTAAAACAAGCCAAAGTTGCAACAGAAGAAGACTATTATGCTGAGTATTTGGCAGCTATTATTTCGTGCAAAGTGGTCGCTGGGCTTGCTGAAGCGATTGCGCATATTAACCAATATTCATCGCAACACACCGATGTGATTGTGACCGAAAACTACACTAGCGCTCGCAAATTTTTACGCGAAGTGGATTCCAGCAGCGTGATGGTAAACGCTTCAACAAGGTTCGCCGATGGCTTTGAATATGGCTTGGGTGCTGAAATTGGCATCTCAACCGATAAGCTGCACGCACGCGGTCCAGTAGGCTTAGAAGGCCTGACTTCACTTAAATATATTGTGCTGGGTGATGGGCAGGTAAGAGCCTAAACCACGCATGGATACACTCAGCCACGCACTTTGGGGCTACGGCTTGTTTGGCTACAAACGCTATGCCGCGCTGGCCCTGTTTTTTGGCGCTATGCCAGATTTAATCGCATTTGGCGCATTCATGTTAATGCAAATTATTCATGGTCAATGGCATGCTGGCCCGCCGCCAATGGAGTCACTTCCAGCTTGGCTTTTCACCACTTATTCATTTGGCCATAGCTTTGTTATCTGCTTGCCTATCATTGGCTTGGTTGCCTTGTGGCGTAAGCCAATTGCCTTCGCCATGCTGGCTTGGCCGTTTCATATCGTATTGGATTTCCCTTTTCATACATTCGCATATTTCCCTACACCCATATTTTGGCCAATTTATGACTTAAAAATAGACGGCATTGCTTGGTCGCATTGGTATGTTTGGCTACCGAATGTCGCAGGCTTAATCTTTTTATTCTATTATCGCCGTCAACATAAATGAATAAGCTGATAGGAATTCTGGGCGGCACATTTAACCCCATCCACTATGGGCATTTACGCATGGCGCAAGAGCTTGTTGATGCGTTGAATTTTAGTGAAGTACGTTTTATTCCTTCTGCGAATCCGCCGCATAAAGCCATACCTGATGTTTCTGCAGCGCATCGCGCCGAAATGGTACGTCTTGCAATTAGTGATAATCCAATGTTCACACTCGATACGCGCGAACTGGAGCGCGCAGGCGCTTCCTACACCATTGATACGCTGATTTCCCTGCAAGAAGAATTAGGCAAAAATATTAGGCTTTGCCTAATGATGGGCAGCGATGCATTCCTTAAAATTAACACATGGGCTAGATGGCAAGAGTTGCTGGATTACTGCCATATCATATTGGTGCAACGACCCAATTTAGCCGATCAGCCTAAATTGCCTGAAGAACTGACAGCACTATTGCACGACCGTTACACAGAAAATGTAGATGATTTAACCAGTAAAACAATAGGTTATATCCACATGCAAGCAATTACGCCGTTGGATATTTCAGCGACAAAAATTCGGGAATCATATAAAAATGACGTGAGTTCGCGCTATTTAATGCCAGAAAAAGTCATTGAATACATTGGCAGTCATCGCTTATACGGGTAAATTGCCAAACAGTTCATGTGTATTTTTTGAGTAATTGTCGCAATATTTTCTTCAAAAGCGTCCATACTAGGCGCAAGCTGATTCGCTACCCAACCATGCAAAGTTAATTGTCGTGCTTTTATCGCCTCGACTGTGAGCAAAGCGTGATTAATGCAACCCAATTTCATGCCCACCACTAATATAATCGGAATGTTAAGCGCAGCTACCAAATCGGCAGTGGTTTGTTGATTGTTAAGCGGCACCAAAAAACCACCGGCGCCTTCTACAATCACAATATCCGCCATGGTTACCAGTGCTTCAAAAGCCTGCTGAATCAACTCAATCTTAATTTTAATGCCCTCATTTTTGGCGGCAATATGTGGCGCAATAGGAGCTGTAAAACTGTATGGATTGATGAGTTCACGCGAAACAATAACATTGCCGGCTTTTTCAAGTTGTAGCACATCCTCATTTACCCAGTCACTATCTGCCAACACTGTTCCTGCCGAGACGGGCTTCATGCCAACGACCTTATAACCTTGCGCGACATAATCACGAATGAGTTTGCACGCAATATAAGTTTTGCCGACGCCAGTGTCCGTACCCGTAATAAAAAAAGCTTGTTTCATTTACGTTTCACAAACGTAATTGGTGAAACATCATGCTCCGTATATCGTATGGATACTGCCTTCCAGGCATGTCCATAAACAACTTCAAAAGTCGCTGGCAACTTTCCATTTGTTCTAAATTGCTCATATTGTTGCGTTAAATTGCTTAAAAATCCTCTTCCCGCAAGGCCACGATTGCGACCAACAGTCGCGTTATGTGCACCAATCGCTTTTAGGTCTTTCATCACACTTTTTGCATCATCATATGTCAGCGTATAGCGTTCAACATCCAGCACAGGTGTGCTAAAACCTGCACGTATCAAGGCATCGCCAATGTCGTGCATATCTATAAATCTGCTCACATGTGTGTGACCATTACTGGTCGCGGCACGCAACTCTTTTAAGGTATCGGGGCCAAACGTACTGAACATAAACAGCGATTCCGGCTGCAAAACGCGCGCTACTTCGGTAAAGACCACATCTAAATCGTTACACCACTGCAAGGCGAGGTTAGACCAAACCAACCCCATGCTATTACTTGCGACTGGCAGGCTCTCGATATCTGCGCAAATCAGATTTTTTTGGCCAAATATTTTCTGCAAAACTGGTCGCTGCAAGCTCGTTTTTTGTAGCATGTTCAGCGCAATATCGAGCGAAAATACTTGCGCATTTCCAAATCGTTTCTGCAAACTAAAACTTGCATGCCCTGTGCCACAACCTGCATCCAATATGGCTTGTGGGGCAATATTCACCAAATCCAAACGACTGAGCATTTCCCCGCGCACCTGCTTTTGCAGTACCGCGGCAGCATCGTAAGTTTCTGCCGCACGGTTAAACGAAGTGCGCACCAGCGCTTTGTCCAAACTGTATTCATCGACAAGACTGACGTCAGTCATACTTTCGGTTCGAGAAATTGATTCAACGTTTCTATAAATTGGTCAGAATGCGACAAAAATGGCGCATGTGCTGCGCCTGAAATCACGCGCAAAAAACCGCTTGGCAGTTGCTGCATCATCCAATGTGCGGCTTGCACTGGCGTGATGGTGTCGCGATCGCCATGAATGAGTAAAGTAGGTTTGCGAATATTAGGGATTTCTTCGCGCAAATCAGACTCTAGAAAAATGTGCAAAGCGCGTTGCAGCGTGCTTTGCGTGGGTGTGGGCTTGGTTTCAAAAATTTGGCGTAGTTGTTTGATAGTGCTACGTCTGTCATCAGACTTCATGCATTGCAGGGTCAAAAATTGCAAAATGGCGTGCTTGTAATCGTGATTCACATTTTCTGCAAATGCATTAAAATTAGCTGGATCAACGCCCGCTTTCCAATCTGGTCCACTTACAAAACGAGGGGTTGAACTTACCAATATCAAGCGCCTAATACGATCCGGCTGGTTCAGTGCGATACGCTGCGCGACCAAACCACCCAACGACCAGCCTAGCACATCTGAAACGCCAGGAATCACCTGCGCGACTTCATCGGCAAGTGCATGCAAGTGATACGGCTCAATCGGGCGACTATTGCCCATGCCTGGCAAATCGACTAAGTACAGAATGTAGTGTTGGGCTAGTCTCTTTACTAAAGGGTGCCAAACGCCGCTGTGCATACCCCAGCCGTGAATCATCACCAGCGGCTGGCCTTGACCTACTACTTCAACATGGCAATTCATGCGAGTTCACTTTCTGCTTGGTTAAGCACTTGGGCAAATTTCAATACATCATTTTCCGTATGCGTGGCAGAAAGCGAAATGCGTAGCCGCGCTGTATTCATAGGCACAGTTGGCGGACGTATCGCCGGCACCAAAATACCCTGTTTTTGTAAGTACTCACTTAGTTTAACAGCCGCGTGGTTACTGCCCACTAGCAAAGGTTGAATCGCGGTCTCAGAAGGCATAAGTTGCCACTTTTTCAAATACAAATTTCGCTTTAGGGTTTGAATTAAATGCTGCAAATGCGCACGCAAATCATCACCACGTTCTATCAAACTCAATGAAGCGACAAGCGTCGCCGAAAGCGCTGGCGGTGCGGGGGTAGAATACACATAACTATTAGCTTTTTGAATTAAATAATCAATCACTACTTGCTCGCCCGCTACAAAAGCACCTGCAACGCCTGCTGCCTTGCCCAAAGTCGCCATCATAATTATACGTGGTGACTTTAAGTTAAAGTGGCTCAAACTACCCTTGCCATGCTTACCCAGCACACCAAATCCATGCGCATCATCCATATACAAATAGGCATCATACTGCTCGCAAAGCCGCAAATAATCTGGGATAGGCGCAATATCGCCATCCATACTAAACACTGCATCCGCAGCGATAAGTTTGTGCTTTGCAGTGCTTGCTTTTAATAACTTCTCCAGCGCATTTACATCGTTATGTGAAAAGCGATAAAACTCCGCGCGCGAAAAATACGCACCTTCATTCAAGCAAGCGTGATTCAATTTATCAGCAAATATCGCATCATTACGCCCCATCAGCGCACCTATCACACCGATATTGGCCATATAGCCTGTTGAAAATAATAAAGCTGCGGGCATTTCTACAAATTTAGCGAGCTGTTTTTCCAAATTATCATGGTAGCGATGATGCCCGGTAATCAGGTTCGATGCGCCACTACCCACGCCGGAATCGCCCGCCGCTCGCTGCATGGCGGCGATTAAGTCTGGATGATTGGCCAAACCTAAATAATCGTTACTGCAAAACGATAGAAATTTCTTATCATTCGCGACGATATGCTCAGCTTGTGGCGAATCTAATAGCCTGCGTTGGCGCAATAAGCCATCAGTTTTGCGCTGATTTAGTTCTTTTTGTAAGTGTGCAAGCAGACTTAGCTCTTGTTGTAATGCCATCAACATTAGATTTTCTTAATACCTAATTTAGCGAATAGTTTTTTATCTGTTTCCGCCTCCGGGTTTTCGGTGGTCAACAACTTCTCCCCATAAAAAATACTATTGGCACCCGCAATAAAACACAATGCTTGAATGCCCTCATGCATGCTTTGCCGGCCAGCAGAAAGGCGCACAAAGCTGTGAGGCATGGTGATACGCGCCGCGGCGATGGTGCGTACAAACTCTATTTGGTCTAATTCTTCCGTACCATGCAACGGCGTGCCTTCTACTTGCGTGAGTAAATTAATCGGCACGCTTTCAGGTGGGCGTTCCATATTTGCTAATTGCGCCAGCAAACCCGCACGCTGATTGCGCGATTCGCCCATGCCGACAATGCCGCCGCAGCACACGTTAATATCAGCGCCACGCACGCGGTCTAGCGTTTCCAGCCTGTCTTGATAAGTGCGCGTGGTAATCACATCGCCGTAAAATTCTGGTGCTGTATCCAAATTGTGGTTGTAATAATCCAACCCTGCGTTTTTCAATTGCTCTGCTTGACCCTCTTTTAGCATGCCCAACGTGGCACAGGTTTCTAAACCCATCGCCTTCACTTCGGCAATCATTTTTAACACCGGCTCTAAATCGCGCTGCTTCGGGCCGCGCCAGGCAGCGCCCATACAGAAGCGGCTGGCGCCATTATCTATGGCTTCCTGCGCGGCGGTTAGTACTGCGTCCAATTGCATCAAAGGCTCATTTTCGACATCTGTATGGTAGCGCGCCGCTTGTGGACAATAACCGCAATCCTCACTACAACCACCTGTTTTTATTGATAAAAGTGTGCTCACTTGCACCGCATTTGGGTCAAAATTTTCACGATGAACGATTTGTGCACGATATATTAAATCGCTAAATGGTAGTTCAAACAAAGCCACAATGTCATCCACGCTCCAGCGATTCACCATTTGTGGCTCGCAAGCACTACGTTTAAGCGAAGACTTATTTAGCTCGTCAAGGTTTATAATGGATTCTTGAGCAGGTTTTTGACTGACTTTTTCTTTAATTTCGAGCATGCTAACTCCCTTTTTGACCCTTTTTTGTGGCAATTTTTTAATATAAATCACTTACTTAATACATGATTTTAGACCAAATTATACGCTGTAAAGTAAATTTTATGCAAGTGCTAAACAACTGGTTAAATAATAATCATTTGTCAAAATTCAATATTTTTACAAATACAATTTTTAAGCAAAAGTGCCTTTTATGTGCATCACCACAAGCCAATAAAATAGGGCTTTGTGGGTTATGTCTAAATGATTTACCTTGGCATCCAAAAACCAGTTGCCCGCAATGCGGTTTAGCGTCTGGAAGTGGTATTTGTGGTAGTTGCATCAGCTCACCACCCGATTTCGATGCCACTTCTGCTGTATTTTTATACGGATTTCCCATTGACGCGATGATGCAACGCTACAAATACGGCAATATGCTCAGCCTTTATGAAACATTCGGCCAATTGTTAAAAGATAAAGCGCAATTAGGCTCTTTAAATAACAGCCATGTCGATTTAATCATCCCCATGCCCATGCATCCGACGCGCTTAAAAGAGCGTGGCTTTAACCAAGCACTTGAAATTGCTAAAGTGTTAACAAAAAATGATGCAGATAAATTAGATTTTAGAAGCGTCATTCGACAAAAGCTCACGCCGCCGCAAGCTAGTTTGCCGCTGAAAGCTCGTGTTAAAAATATTAAAGGCGCGTTTAAAGTAAATGACGATTTAACTGGCAAGCGCATCGCTATTATTGATGATGTGATGACAACGGGCGCTAGCTTGAACGAGCTCGCCAAAACGCTTAAAAAAGCCGGTGCAACACGTATAGAATGCTGGGTAGTTGCACGCACATTGCCCCATAAATAAAGGGCGCTGCTATAAACCCAATTTTCGTCGCCACACTGTGTTGCACACAAAAAATGACTCCTTACATATCAAATATATGCGCGTCGCAATTTTTTGCTTGCGCCTTGTTTGGCTTAAAAACTTGAATTTATAGAAGCACCCTTGAGATTGAGTTAATATATATAAAACACAAAGCAGACAAAATGAACAAACTCTATTTTGGCGATAACCTCGATATTCTGCGTGAGCATATCAACGATGAATCGGTGGATTTAATCTACCTAGACCCGCCCTTTAACAGCAATGCCAATTACAACGTCTTATTCAAAACACCCAAAGGGCATGAATCCGCTGCGCAGATAGAGGCGTTTGAAGACACTTGGCATTGGAACGAGCAAGCCGAACGCGAGTTTGGCGAACTGGTGCGCTGCGGCAATACCGATGTCAGCGAGATGATGCAAGCCCTGCGCCGCTTTTTGGGCGAAAATGACATGATGGCTTACCTCACCATGATGGCGAACCGCCTGCTGGAACTGCACCGCGTACTCAAACCCACCGGCAGCTTGTATCTGCACTGTGACCCAACCGCCAGCCATTATTTGAAGATTGTGCTGGATGGGGTATTTGGTAAAGAGTTTTTTAAAAGTGAAATAATTTGGCGGCGCACAGGCTCACATAATAAAGCTACTCGCTGGGCACCAACTCATGACACGATATTATTTTATACAAAATCATCAGAATATAACTGGAAGCACCCTAAACAACCTTACGTGCTTGGGCATGTAACAGAAAACTTTGTGCCAGATGGCAATGGTGGTTTTAGAACAAACTATTACGGAAATGTATTAACAGGCTCAGGAATTAGAAATGGTGAGTCTGGGAAAATCTGGCAAGGTTTTGACCCTACGGCAAAAAATCGGCATTGGGCAATTCCCGGAGCTATATGGGATGAAGTTGGTATAGACCCCTCAGAAATGACGCAGCATGAAAAACTGGATTTACTTTATGAAAAAGGCTTTGTAAAAATTGAAGCAGGTGCTGCTTGGCCAATTTACGAAAGAGCAATTCGTGAGAATGATGGGCCAGCAACTTCAGACATATGGTCGTTCCAGCCTTACACTGACAATACAGTGTTTGGTACAAATGCTGGTATAGACGCAGATGTTTCTTGGATAAAACCTAAATCTCAAGAACGTCTAGGCTACGCCACCCAAAAACCACTTGGCCTTCTAGAGAGAATTATCAACGCCAGCTCAAACGAAGGCGATGTGGTACTAGACCCATTCTGCGGTTGCGACACAGCGGTGCATGCCGCGCAAAAGCTCAAACGGCAATCGTTGGGCATTGATATTACGCACTTGGCTGTCTCGCTCATTGAAAAGCGCATGAAAGATGCCTTTCCCGGTATTGTGTTTGAGGTAGAAGGCACACCAAAAGACCTAGAAGGCGCACAGAATCTAGCGCTACGCGATAAATATCAGTTTCAATGGTGGGCGTGTTCGCTGGTTGGCGCACAACCTTACCAAGGCAAAAAGAAAGGCGCGGATGGTGGCATAGACGGCCTGATTTATTTTAATGACGATGGCAAAATGCCCAAGAAAATTGTCGTCTCGGTAAAAGGCGGCGACAACGCGAGTGTGGCGATGGTGCGTGACCTCGCCCACGTAGTAGAGCGCGAAAAAGCCGAGATTGGCTTATTTGTCACTTTGGCCGATGCCACCCGCCCCATGCGCGAAGAAGCCGTGAAAACTGGCTATTACGAAAGCCCAATTACCGGCGCGGCTTTCCCCAAAGTGCAAATTCTCACCATTGCAGGTTTGATGGAAGGCAATGAGCACGCGCAATACCCCGATTTAAGCGCGGGCGGCGTGACCTTTAAAAAAGCCAAGCGCGAAGAAAAAGTTACTGAGCAAAAAGGCTTGTTTTAACGCTTTAAAGTACCATGTTTCACATCGCTTTATTCGAACCTGAAATTCCACCTAACACGGGCAACATCATCCGCTTGTGTGCCAATACCGGGATGGCTTTGCACTTGATTGAGCCACTAGGTTTTAGCTTACAGGATAAGCAACTGAAACGCGCTGGGCTGGATTATCACGAATATGCCAACCTACAAGTACACAAAAATTGGGATGCGTTTAAACAAGCCATGCAGGGTAAACGCATGTTTGCGATGACCACCAAAGGCAGCCAAAACTATGCGAATGTAAAATTTCAAGCAGGCGATGTATTTGTGTTTGGCCCGGAAACGCGGGGTTTGCCTGAAGAAATTCGTAATGAATTTGTGGCAGCGCAGCGGCTACGCTTACCGATGCTGCCTGAAAGCAGAAGCTTGAATTTATCGAACAGCGCCGCCGTATTGCTATATGAAGCATGGCGGCAAATTGACTTTGAAAACGGGGTGTAATAGTTTTGTAAAAAATTAGGTATATAATCACAATTCGTGTCGTTTGGCCTTGCATGCTTGGGAAGATAATTTAAATGTTTCCAACTCTATTCTTAGTGATTATTGTGCTTATTTTAGTCGCATGCTACTTTTGGTATGTTTCTGAAAGATCTCTGGCTAGACTAAAAAAAGCCCTAGATGAAAACAGTGACGTTACGCTTTTCCAACCACAATTTAGATGTGTAGTGATAAGCTCTGATTTTGATTCATGTAAAGAGGTGCGTAAATATCAATCCACTCCACTATTAGTGAATAACGCACCCACATTGCCTTTACATGGTTGCGATGCCATAAAATGCAACTGCACTTTTATGCACCATGACGATAGACGCATGGAAGTAGCCCGGAGAGACAAGCAAGACACAAAAGGGGAATTAATCTACGCAAACAGGCGCATGGTTAAAGAAAAGCGTATGACAAAAGACAGAAGAAGAGCTTCCATTCAAGAATTTTTACTACCGAAGTATCGAACATTTAGCTAAATTAAGTAACAATCAGCACGCCAGACATATCCTCATGCCCGGAGCCGCAGAATATATCGCAATAAAACGGAAACTCGCCTACCTTATCAGGCATTAACGCTAATCTGGTTTTAATATTAGGGATAATATCCGTGCGTACTTTTAAATCAGGTACGTTAAATCCCATTACGACGTCCTGCGAGATGAAT
>JADGRO010000019.1 GCA_017880905.1 Methylotenera sp. | reverse complement strand
TTCGATTCCCGCCTGCTCCACCAAATTAAAAAACACCCAATAAGGGTGTTTTTTAATTTGTGAAACAGTGCGGGCTGATGAGCATCCGCTTGGGTTCGACTAAGCAAGTACTGCTTGCTTGGACGCGTAGCTTGCGAAGCGGGCCTTTAGGCCTAGGTTTTCGCAGATGTAATGCGAAAACCGAGCAATCCCGCCGCGTTTAACTCCACCATTAAATAAAAAAAGCTACCCAAATGGGCAGCTTTTTTTATTTTTGAAACAGTTTAACGCTATCGGCTTCTCGATATTTTGCTTGGAGCATCAGAGTCCCCCGACCAAAAATAATAAAACTCACGTACTACCACTAAAAATAACTGCTTGATTTCATTGATATTAAATAGTGGCAGCGTAATATCAACAGCCTTGCGATAGGATTTGTTATTTTCTATGGGCGCATCTCTTAGGCATATTAATATAACTTTAGCCAGTTTAATGCGTGTATCTACTAGCGATTTTTCAGCACCTGCGCCAAATAGCGCTCGTGAATAGGCATCCAAAACCTGATTTTCTTGCCTACTAAACTTTTCAGTATCTAAATTATCCGTTAATAATTTTAGCGAAGTCGGCAAGGGTTTCCATTGGATAGACTGGATATCAAAACCGTAATGAAATTGAAACGCTGCAATGGCCTTAATATCGTTCATCCAGAATGGATAAAATTCACGCGCCGTGTTTAAGCAATCATGCTTATCATCTGCCGCAATGGTTTTTATGGTGGCGTCTAAAGCCTGCCGGTATTCGGTACGCTCAAGGGCTTTGCCAGCAAGATTTGCGGTTAGTTTATCCAGAAATACCGAGCGTTTATACAAGGTGCCAGCAGCAGCACCTTTAGTTTGCAAAAACTTTAAATAAGCGTTGGAAGCTTCTTTTTCATGAGGTATTTTCATTAATTATTATTTATCTTTAAGTTCAAAACCATCTCGGTTAGTTGTGTGAAACAGTTTCTGCCCTTATTTTCTCTGTTTTTCGCCAATATGCGCTTCACCGCGTTGTTTGGCAAGTATCACCTGTTTTTGACGTTCAGTCAGTGCGGCACGTTTTTCTTTGCTGGTTTTGTCGTAACAATGCGGGCATGATATACCGGGCGTGTACAGTGGGCTTTGTAATTCCTCGGGTGAAAGCGGCATACGGCAGGCGTAGCATTGGTCGTAATCGCCGACTTCCAGTCCGTGTTTGACTGCCACACGCTGGTCGAATACAAAGCATTCACCTTGCCACAGACTTTCGGCCTCTGCCACCAATTCTAGGTATCTTAAAATGCCGCCTTGCAGGTGATACACTTCTTCAAAGCCCTGCGTTTTCATATAGCTGGATGCTTTTTCACAGCGAATGCCACCGGTACAAAACATAGCGATTTTTTTGTGTTTGGATTTATCTAAGTTTTGTTTTACAAACTTGGGAAACTCGCGAAACGTGGTGGTTTTAGGATCGACCGCTCCTTTAAATGTGCCAATATGCACTTCGTAATCATTGCGTGTGTCTAACAGAATCACATCAGGGTCGCTAATTAGCGCGTTCCAATCTTGTGGTTTTACATAAGTGCCAACGGTGTTGTTAGGGTTAATGCCTTTTACACCCATGGTGACGATTTCTTTTTTCAGTTTCACTTTCATGCGGTAAAACGGGTGAGTGTCGGCATAAGATTCTTTGTGTTCCAAATCGGCAAAACGAGGATCTTGGCGCAGATAAGTAAGCACGGCGTGAATATCATCGGGAAAACCAGCAATGGTGCCGTTAATACCTTCATTTGCCAATAAAATCGTGCCTTTAATATGGTGTGCTACGCAGGCCGCATGGATATTAGTCTGCAGGGCAGCGTAATCAGGTAAGTTGACGAATTTATACAGCGCGGCGGTGAGATATTTTGACATACTTCTATAATACTAGGCAAAAACGCTATTTTAACACTCACACTAGATTATGACTAAAATCTCACCATTACCGCCACAGGCTAAATCGCCGGCGTAGCGCTGCACGCGCTGGCTTTTAACGTGATTGAATGCTGATTTGAGCGGCTTAAAAGATTGAAATAACAATGCTAAAAACGGTAAACTATGCGTGCCGCAATCTTGAATGGTGGCGTGTAATTTGGGCAATTTGGTTAAGAGCAATGTACCGCGCCGCATGGCAAACCCTGCATAATTGCCAGCTTTTCCATAGACACCGATGGTGCCTGCAATCATGCGGCTGCCGCAATAATCGCCTGCGCTGCCGTCGATCAAAATCAAACCGCGACGCAATTGGTCGCCAACCCTATCACCTGCAGTGCCTTGGCAAATAATGCTACCGTTGCGCATATTTGCGCCTAAAAAGTTACCACAATCGCCTTCTATCGTGATGCAGCCTCGTGACATTTTGTAACCGATATAGTCAAGTTGAGAAGTGCTGTTTTTGAAAATGATTTGCTCAGTATCAGTACCAGAAACTTCAAAAAAATCAGCGACTTTGGGTGAATTATTTTGATTTAGCAAGTTTAGTTTTATGATTTCAGTAACAGATAGACCACCCAATTTATCAGGGCTAAGTTTGCGGCAATCCACTTTAAATGATGGATTTTTTTTGAGCGTAAAAGTGAGGGCTGTCATTTCAATATCTCGTATAGTTTAAAGTGATGCGGCCCGAGTTTGCCGCCATAATTGCCTGCAGATATGCGGTTGACGCCACTATTTTTTAACTTGCAAATCGCTTGTATGCCCACGCGCATCGATGTCGTTATGTCTTCAAAGCTCATGCCATCAATCACGATTTCCATCACGCTTTCAATTTCCGGAGAAAGTTCGGTCTTGGTTAACCCTTTGAGTGTCGGGCAAAATGCGTCGTTGGTAGAGGCAAACATGGTTTTGTATTTGCTGCCAACTTTGGAGCCGCTGCGCACCACGCCACCGGGGAAGGGCATAATCACATTGGGAACTTGTTTCATGGCAATAATTGCGGTCTCGGCCGCAGCCAGCGCGGCAGGCTGTGAAGTGGCTAATATTAAAAAGTTACCGCCACCAATAGCGCGTACCATGCCCGTGGTTTCTTGTACCAAAAATTCGCCGTCCATCACGGGAATACGCCAATATCTTTTACCAGCAATGAGTTTAGAGGTTTGAAATCCATCGCCAAAATAGCGTAAATGCTTGCCCAAGCTAATTTTATCTGGGCTTTCGATGCCAGAAAAGGCTGCCGCAGTTGGGCAAGTCAGTATGCATTGTCCCATGCGGGTTTCAAGCTGTTTCATTAAGACTTTGCTGCCCATCGCAAACATGAGAATGCTCACGCCTGGCCTACCGTCGGGTGTTTCGTCGCTAGATAATTCACGTTCAATTCCCGCTTCCACACCACAACCGATGACGCTGGTGGCAAAGCCTGTCATGGCATTCGCAGCATGATATGCCCATTTGAGTGTTTGTGCGGTGATAATGACCCGCGTGCCGCGCATATCAAACGCTTCGGCAAAAGTGTCATCAATTTGTATGCCGTTAATTTGCACGTGCTTTACCTTTATGGTTGACTAGTTTGCCACGCCCATCTTCAATCATTTCATCGTCCGAAATTTTAAAGTTATCCAATTGAATCGTATGATATTTTTCAAAATATTCGCTTAGGTCTTTTTCTACGCCTTTATCAAAAGTAGGCTTGGTAGTGTGCGTTGCGCCCCACACGACTTTAACCACCTTGCCATCTTTTACCACCAATTCCCCATCTTTGAACACATAATCTGGTTTGGCAAACATAGCCTCACGGTCGGGTTGGTCAGTATAAATCGTAATGTCGGCTGCAGCACCCACGCCTAAATGCCCACGATCATTTAAGCCGATTAGTTTTGCCGCACCTGCACGGGTCATGACGGCGATTTCGTAAAGGCTGTACTCTCTGTTGAGACTTGTGAGATTGCTCATGGCTTGCGCATCTAAATTCAGCTTAGCAAAAGCTTCGTTTCTAAAGCCTTTGTCCATCAGCAGGCGGATCAGATGCGGATAGCTGGTAAACGGTGCGCCATTGGGGTGATCGGTTGTTAAAAAGATGCGCCAAGGGTCTTCGACAGAAAGAAAAATCTCTAAGCCTATTGCCCATTGCAGGGCATTGACATAGTTTTTATCTTTATATTTAAATGGTACCACTCCACAGCCTGCATCGCATTCCACATCCATAATCACCGATTTTTTCGGGCTGGCGTGCTTAGCGTTTAAGTGCTGCATCATTGTATCGCCGGACGCCGTTACCGTTTGACCAAATAAAATTTGCCCGACATCGGCCGTGATGTGTTTATTTTTATTGAGGGCTTCAGAGATTTGCGCTGCGGCTGATGAAAATTTCTTATCACCTTCTGTGCCATAACTATGAAACTGGATATGAGTTAGGTGCATCGGGATGCCATCTGATGCACCCATGGTGTTTAATGTAGTTTCAAAGTTACCCGCTGCTCCCAGGTTATTGCAATGCACATGCAACGGTTTGGCGATACCGAGCTGATGTACCGCAGTGCTTAAGCTTTTTAAAATTTCACGCGGAGTCACTTGGTAATGGCTATTGTTTTCGTCCAAATCTAATCTGCGTTGATTGAACTTAAACGCTGAAATACCACCCGGGTTAACGACCTTGATGCCGATGGCTTGCGTGGCTGCGAGTGTCCACGCTACATAATCGTTAATGGCTTTTTGATCGGCCTTTTGACTGAGTAGGCGTAAAAAGTAATCGTCGTTACCCAACATGGCATAGCCGCCTTTATCTATCATTGGCGTATCGCCCATCTCTAGATGCGCTTGGCGGGCGTTAATGGGCAAAATCGCGGGTTCAAACGCGGCGGTATAACCCATTTCAATATAACGAAAGCCCGCGTCTGTTGTGCTTGGTGTGGCATTGTGGCTGCAATTGGGTGTGCAAATATGCGCTTCAGGCTCGCTATAACCTTTTGTCTCTTGAAATTCTGGTAGCATCATGCGCGCAATATTTACTTTGCCGCCACCGATATGGCTGTGCATATCAATCGCACCCGCCATCACAACTTTTCCTGTTAAGTTAAAAGTTTGTGCTATTTTTTCTGTTTGACTTGGTTTGGCAATAATGCAACCATCGCGAATATAAATATCCTCAACTACGCCATTTTTGTTATGTGCGGGATCGTACATTTTACCGTTTTTAAGTAAGGTTATCATTTGAGCTGCGCCTCAATTTGGCTAACCACTTCACTTAAGGTAGGCAGCTTGTTTTCACGACATTTTTTAAGCGGTAAAACTACTGATGAATCCACGCGAAACAACGTGCCACTATAATCCAAGCCAGGCGTGGCGATTGGAATAAACACTTCAGGTTCAGTTTTAAATTTTGTGTTTGCATCGCCCAATACAATCAGCGGTAAATGGTTGTTGGCTGGCAATTTTTCTGGGCTAAAACTATTCACCCAAAGTATTGCATCATGTTCAACTTGTTTATCATTTAGTGCCAAGCCGCTTAACCATGTATTGGCATAGTTGGCTGTGGTATCACCATCGCTACCTCCGAGTGGCAAGCCTCCAGCGCGCGTAGTTTGGTTTAGAATAGCTACGGTTTCGGTGATATTTTGAATGGTGAGTTCGGCGTGTGGATAATCTAAATCCTTCGCAACCCAAGCAAGTACGGCGTATTTGGCGGTTTTTAATTTGTCTGCAACAGCTTGAATTTCTTCTGTTTTAATACCTGCAACTTTATCTGATTTTACTGGTTTACCTAAGACTAAAGCACGTAACACAGCAGTAACTTCAGGTAAATCAGATGTCCTGCAGGCCAATAGGGACGGGTTTCTCCCGCTAGGCGAAATTCCTGCTTTTGTGTTTAACTTTTCACCAATATAAATCACTTCGCGCGCATTTGCATCGGTAAACATACTGTTAGACTTTTTATTATTTTTTAGCCACACAATGCGCTCAAAAAAGCGCGGATTATTCGTCACAACGTCAGTCCCAATGCATACAATCACATCGGCGCGGTTTTTTACTTCTGTGAGTGTGGTGGTTTGCCAGCCTGTGCTTTGCAGCACCGCTAAATTGCGCTGTGTGCCGGTTGCGTTCATGTGTTGCAGGGTGGTATTGGTTTTTTGTGCCAGATTAAACAAGGCTCTAAAGCCTGTCACATCAGTGCTTAAGCCCGCAAATAAAGGTCGCTTAGCCTGTTTTAGTATACGTGCGGCTTGCGCAACTGCATGCACTAAGGTGGCTGGTTTGCCCGCAATTTTTGGCGTGATTTCGCCTAATTTTTGTTCAAAAAACGTGATACTTTTTGCACAGCCATTCTTTGATACTTTGATTTTATTATTTTTATTTTCAACCAACACATCGTCACAAAGCAAGCCGCAAGCGGGGCAGGTGACGTTTATCAGTTGTATTGAGTTTGATGTGTGCATGGGAATATTATTCTGCCATATAGTTGTGTTATTAATGTAAATTTGTTTGGTTTAACACCTAAATAGTAACCAACTTGGCCGCCGCCGCTTTGCTTTATAAGCTGTATGAATCGGGCTTAATTCTTCGTTTTGGTCATATCGCAATATTTAATTATGCAAAAAAGATGGTATATAAAAACTGCTAAAAATGATAGAATCATCATCTTTTTAAGTTGTTAATTTAATTGTTTATTTTTGGAGTCAATATGGCAGTAGAACGCACCCTAAGCATTATAAAACCTGACGCAGTGGCAAAAAACGTGATTGGTAAAATTTATACCCGTTTTGAAAACGCCGGCTTAAAAATTGTCGCCGCAAAAATGGCGCATTTAACAAAAGCTGAGGCAGAAGGTTTTTATGCTGTGCACTCAGCGCGTCCGTTTTTTAACGATTTGGTGAAATTTATGACCTCAGGCCCGGTGATGATACAAGCGCTGGAAGGCGAAAACGCAGTGCTGAAAAACCGGGAGCTGATGGGCGCGACCAACCCGAAAGAAGCGGCTGCCGGCACGATTCGCGCCGATTTCGCAACCAGTATTGATGCAAACGCCGTGCATGGTAGTGATTCTGCTCAAAATGCTGCTATTGAGATTAAATACTTCTTTGGTTAACCTTTTAAATTTAGATCAAACCCAACTCGCCGAGTACTTTGTGGGGCTTGGCGAAAAACCATTTCGCGCTAAACAATTGATGCGCTGGATGCATCAGCGCGGTATGCATGATTTTACGCAAATGACGGATATTGCGAAATCACTGCGCGAGAAATTGGCGACAGAGGCTGAAATTAGTTTGCCATTTGTGCAGTCAGAGCAAATATCCAACGATGGCACACGCAAGTGGTTGATTGGCACAGACACGGCAAACAGCATCGAAACCGTGTTTATCCCCGAAGATGATCGTGGTACTTTGTGTATTTCTAGCCAGGTAGGTTGTGCTTTAGCGTGCACGTTCTGCAGTACAGGCAGACAAGGGTTCAATCGTAATTTAAGCGCGGCCGAAATTATTGGCCAACTGGCAATTGCCAACCAATCTCTACGCCAGGAGGCAGGCTATGACATGTTGCCAGTAGGCGAGCGCATTATCTCGAACGTTGTGATGATGGGTATGGGTGAGCCGCTCACCAATTATGACAATGTAGTTACCGCAATGCAGATTATGCTGGATGACAGTGCTTATGGTTTAAGCCGTCGCCGCGTCACACTTTCTACCAGCGGCATTGTGCCCGCCATGGATAGGTTGAAAGAAGATTGTCCGGTGGCACTGGCTGTATCACTTCATGCGCCTAATGACGAATTAAGAGATGTGTTGGTGCCGATTAACAAAAAATATCCCATTAAAGAATTGATGATGGCATGTAACCGTTATCTAGAAAAAGCGCCGCGGGATTTTGTCACCTTTGAATATGTGATGCTGGATGGCGTGAATGATACAGTGGAACATGCGCATCAATTGCTGGAAGTGATTAAAAACGTACCGTGCAAACTTAATTTAATTCCGTTCAATCCATTCCCTAATAGTGGTTATGAAACATCTAAGCTCTCCCATATTCGCGTGTTTCGTGATATTTTAATGCAAGCGGGTTATGTGGTCACCGTGCGTAAAACGCGTGGCGAAGATATTGACGCAGCTTGTGGGCAATTGGCGGGCAAAGTGCTGGATAAAACAAAACGAGCATTAAAGAAAATTCCAATAGAGGCGGTTGCATGAAATTAGATTTAATAAAATTTAGCTTGGTTGGTGCTTTGCTTGTTTTGATGAGTGCTTGCGTTACCACACAACAAAGTGGCGCTGATGAGTATGGCGAATCTAAACTGACTGCGCGTGCGCGCTCGCATACCGAATTGGGATCCGCTTATTATCAGCAAAATAAGCTTGAAGTTGCTTTGGATGAATTTAACCACGCCGTACAAATAGATCCTAGTTATGGGCAAGCATATAATGGCTTAGGTCTGGTCTATGCGGCGCTAGGCGAAGATGCTAATGCAGATGCAAATTTTAAAAAAGCTATTCAAACCGACCCAAAAAATTCGGAATCTCATAACAACTATGGCAGTTTTTTGTGTTCACGCAAGCGTTACGATGAATCAATCGCACAGTTTTTAGAAGCGGTCAAAAATCCGCTGTATAGCACACCTAATCTGGCGTATGCCAATGCGGGTATTTGTTCAGCACGCAAAGATGATGTTAAAAATGCTGAAATTTATCTCAATAAGGCTCTACAAATTGAACCATTAACACACTCTGCAGCCACACAGTTGGCGGAGATCCAGTTTAAACGCGGTGACGTAAAAACGGCACGAAGAACGTTACAAAATGCATTGGTAGCCTCGCCTAGCCCAGAGACCTTATGGATAGGCATTAAAATTGAACGCGTCTTAGGTGGTAAGGATGCTGAGGCCAGCTATGCCCTGCAGTTGCGCCGACAATATCCTAATTCTGAGCAAACGCGTTTGTTGTTAAGTGGTCAAAAATAAGCTGAATTGACGAGGTAAGTATGGCACGCAAAACCAAAGAGTTCTTCCAAGATACTGGCCAAGAAGCAGAAATGGCACACCTTCAATCAGATGAAACACAGGCTGAATATGGCGTTCCCTATCGTTCTCGCTGCGGAGGTGCCTTATGCACAGCGCGCGAAAATCAAGGCTTGAGTATTCAAGAAATCGCAACTAGGTTAAGGTTGAGTTCTAAGCAAATTGAGGCGATTGAAGCGGATAATTTTGCCATTCTGCCAGAACCGACTATCGTCAGAGGCTTTATTCGCAATTATGCCAAGCAACTTAAAATCAACTCGGAACCTTTGCTAGACGCTTACAGCGTGATTGTGCCAAGTGCCGAACCACATGAACTTATCGTAAAGCCTACCGCTAACATGAAGATGACTAGTTCTGAAAAGCACAAAACAGGCAGTTACGCTTGGGCTGGGTTAGCTGTGCTGCTTGGTCTAGGTATTTGGCTATTTTATGAAAATTACGTTGCGAAACCTAACCCAATCACGCCTACCGCGAGTGTGAAAGCTGTAGAGCCTCTGCCTGAACCGGCTTTACCAGCGGCTGAGCGGACAGGCGAGTCGCAAACGACTGAACTGAGTTTGCCTCCAGCAACCACAAGTCAGTCGCCTGCTACAATTGCTACTAACCAAGCACCTGCTGCTACAGCTAAAGTGAATAGTACAACGCCAACAAATAGTGTGCAGAAGACGCCTGTTCCCACACCAACACTAGCGTTAGCGCCAAACATCATACCACCACCAGCGGCGCCCTCTGCAACGCAGCCAAACAGAGCCAACTTACAGTTTAGTGCCAGCCAAGAAACTTGGGTGAATGTTGTTGATGCCAATGGCAAACAGGTATACAGCCGGACGATATTTGCCGGCAGCCGTGAAAGTATTGATGTGACACCGCCTGTGAGTGTGACTGTGGGCAATGCCGGCGCAACCAGTTTGAGCTTGAATGGCAAGCCGGTCGACCTAGCACCGCATTCACGCAACAATGTTGCACACATCAAACTAGACAATTAATTTTATGCGGCGTAATTCTTTGCAAGTGATGATAGGTCATGTGCCTGTGGGTGGCGGCCTGTGTGCCATGCAGGCCGCATCTGTCGTCGTGCAAAGCATGACCAACACTGATACCGCCGATGCAAAAACTACCATTCAACAAGTTTACGAACTATGGCAAGCGGGCAGTGAAGTCGTACGAATTACGGTCAATTCGCCTGAGGCAGCTGCGCAGGTTGCGACTATTAGAAAAGGCTTAGATGATTTGGGCTGCAACGTGCCGCTGGTGGGTGATTTTCACTATAACGGTCACAAGCTGCTTGCGGCGTATCCGGATTGCGCTAGAAGCTTGGCCAAATACCGCATTAACCCTGGTAATGTGGGCAAAGGTAGCAAGCGTGATGAGCAATTTGCTGCCATGATTGAAACGGCTATCAAGTACCAAAAATCGGTGCGTATAGGGGTGAATTGGGGTAGCTTAGATCAAGCCAAAATGGCGCAAATGATGGATGACAATGGCAAGTCTGTCAATCCAATGTCGTCGGATGAATTGATGCGCGAGGCTTTAATTCAATCTGCACTCGAAAGCGCGCAACAGGCTGTGGATATTGGCTTGCAGGCCAATCAAATTATCATTTCATGCAAAGTCAGTAACGTGCAAGATTTAGTCAAAGTCTATCGCGAGCTCGCTAAACGTTGCAATTATCCTCTGCATTTAGGCTTAACCGAGGCGGGCATGGGTTCCAAAGGCATTGTCGCTTCAACAGCCGCATTGTCCTTGCTTTTGCAGGAAGGTATAGGTGACACTATTCGTGTCAGTTTAACGCCCGAGCCGAATGAATCACGCACCAAAGAAGTTACAGTTGCACAAGAAATTTTGCAAACCATGGGTATTCGTTCATTTACACCTTTGGTTACTGCCTGCCCTGGTTGCGGACGTACGACCAGCAACTATTTTCAAGAACTTGCCATGCAAATTCAAACTTATTTGCGCAACCAAATGCCGGTTTGGCGTAAAAGTTATCCGGGAGTGGAGAATATGAGCGTGGCGGTGATGGGCTGCGTGGTGAATGGTCCGGGCGAATCCAAACTGGCGAATATCGGTATTAGCTTGCCCGGTACAGGTGAAGTGCCCGTCGCACCCGTGTTTGTGGATGGTGCAAAAACCGTGACCTTGAAGGGTGACAGTATAGCGCAAGAATTTCAACAAATTGTCGAAAATTACGTGCAAAGCAACTATGCTGAAGACGGTAAATTGCGAGTTGCGCCAATTCAAAAAACCATTCCAATTCAATCGGTTAATTAATAATGGCTGAAAAATTTCCTAATACGAAATTCCAGAGTATTAAGGGTTTCTACGACATTCTGCCGGAAACCACGCCGCTATGGTTTAAGCTGGAAGACACTGCCCGCCGCATGTTGACGCAATATGGCTACAACAATATTCGTATGCCTTTGGTAGAAACTACGGATTTATTCGTGCGTAGCGTGGGAGAACATACGGATATTGTCGAAAAGGAAATGTACACCTGGGTAGATAGTTTAAATGGTGACAAACTCACGCTACGGCCTGAAGGCACGGCGGGTTGCGTGCGTGCGGTGATTGAGCATAACTTAACTTATAATGGACCACAAAGGCTTTGGTATTCGGGCGCGATGTTTCGCCACGAAAACGTACAAAAAGGTCGTCAGCGTCAGTTTCATCAAATCGGCGCAGAAGCGTTTGGTTTTGAATTGCCAGATGTGGATGCCGAGCAAATTGTGCTATTGGCGCGGCTTTGGGAAGCGCTCGGTATTAATGATGTAGCGTTGCAAATTAATAGCATCGGCGATGCGCATGAACGCGTTGAATACCGTCAAACCTTGATTGCTTATTTCGAGAGGCATATGGATGTGCTGGATGAAGACGCCAAACGCCGCTTACATAGCAATCCGTTGCGTATTCTAGACAGCAAAAATCCGCGTATGCAGGCCGTGTGTGAGGCCGCACCTAAGCTGATGGAAAGCTTGGGTGAAACGAGCCGAATGCATTTTGAAAAATTGTGTCAATTGTTGGGCGATGCAGGCGTTGTTTATAGTATTAACAACCGATTGGTACGCGGTCTGGATTACTACAATCGCACCGTGTATGAGTGGGTGACCACCAAACTGGGCGCGCAGGGCACTATAGCCGGCGGTGGGCGTTATGATAGTTTAGTCAAGCGGTTAGGCGGCGAATCCACACCTGCATGTGGCTTTGGTATTGGCTTAGAACGTGTTTTTCTGCTGATGCAGGAATACGGTGTGACGGCAAATAATGCACCGGATATTTATTTGGTGAACGTGGGCGAATTGGCTGAGAAACAAGCATTTTCGGTAGCAGAAATTTTACGTAGCAGGGGCTTGAGCGTGGTGTTGCATGTGGGTGGCGGCAGTTTTAAATCGCAGATGAAAAAGGCCGATAGAAGCGGCGCACGTTTCGCGGCGATTTTGGGGAATGATGAAGTTACGGCGAATGAAATATCGCTGAAACCCTTATTGCAAGCGGGTGAGCAGGTACGTTGCAAGCTAAGTGAAGTAGCGAAACGTATTGGAGAACAATATGACCGAAGATAAACAGATGGATCATAATCAATTTCCCAAAGCCATTGTTATGTTGGGATTGTTATTGGCCATCGACATGGCAACCGCTGCCTTTATTTTGGGCGTGCAAGCCAAGCGCGTAGTATCTGGCCAGCAATCTATCACCGCTGGTGATGATAGCTACGGCGGGGTTTACGATAAATCGACTATCGACAAAACCGCACGCGTGGTAGTGACCATTGCGTATAACATCGAGTAAATAGTGAACGATATTTTAAACACGTCAATTTTAAATATTAGTAATTTAACCATTACACCAAAAAATGCGCCAAATCGCCTATTGGTCAATAATGTTTCGCTCACTTTATCGGCCGGCAAAACCACTTGTATTGTGGGCGAATCGGGTAGCGGCAAAAGTTTAACTGCGTTGAGCATCATGGGTTTGTTGTCGTCGCAACTACAAGCGCAAGGCAGCATACAATTTCAAGGCAGCGAGCTTACCAAGCTTGATAATAAAGCCTTACAGAGCATACGCGGTGCAAAAATAGGTATGATTTTTCAAGAACCCATGACGTCCTTAAACCCTGTATTAACCGTTGGCTACCAAATTGGTGAAACCTTGACAGCGCATTTAGGTTTAAAAGGCGCAGGGTTAAAATTGCGCGTTGAAAGTTTATTACAGCAAGTTGGCATCCCCTTTGAGCGTGCCAATAGTTACCCAGATGAGCTATCTGGCGGGCAGCGCCAGCGCGTGATGATCGCCATGAGTATCGCCTGCGAGCCGTTACTGCTGATTGCAGATGAGCCAACAACCGCACTAGATGTGACGGTGCAGGCGCAAATCTTGCAACTCTTAGATGAACTTAAAACGCGTATGAATATGGCCATGCTGTTTATCACACATGATTTTGGCGTGGTGGCGGATATTGCCGATGATGTCATTGTGATGTTTAGGGGTGAGATCGTTGAAACCGGCTCTAAAAATGCAGTTTTAACCAAGCCAAAACATCCATATACCAAGGCACTCCTGGCCTGTGTGCCTGATGCAGAGGGCAAAAAGCAGCTAAAACCGATTGACTATTCGTGGCTAGAGAACGCGGCATGAGTGAAGTTATTCTACAAGCCAACAACTTAGTTAAAACCTACACGCAGCGTAGCGGACGTTTTGGCTTTGCCAGTACGCAAATCAAGGCTTTGGACGATGTTAGTATAACGTTGAAGGCAGGTACAACCTTGGCGGTGGTGGGAGAATCTGGCAGTGGCAAATCCACGCTGGCGCGTTGTCTGTTACAATTGCACCCTTTTGATAGCGGCGAAGTGCTATTTCAGGGGCAAGACCTCGCCAGATTAAGTGGCGAAGCCTTACGTAATATACGTAAGCATTTGCAAATGGTGTTTCAAGACCCGTTTGCATCACTCAATCCGCGTATGAAAGTGGGCGAAATTGTTGGCGAAGGTTTGTTGATACACGGTTTGGGCAGTGCTGCGGAACAAAAAGAAAAAGTACTTCAAATGCTGGAGCGTGTTGGTTTAGAAATCACTGATGTGCAAAAATACCCGCACCAGTTTTCGGGCGGGCAACGGCAACGTATAGGCATTGCGCGTGCGCTGGTGCTGGAGCCAAAAGTGGTGGTGTGCGATGAGCCGGTTTCTGCGTTAGATGTTTCAGTGCAAGCACAGATTTTATTACTGCTTAAGGCGTTACAGCAAGAAATGAATTTGAGCTATATTTTTATCAGTCATGATTTACGTGTAGTGCGGCATATTGCCGATGAGATGGTAGTGATGAGCGCAGGTAAAGTTGTAGAGCAGGGTAAAGTTGTGGACATTTATAATGCGCCACAACAGCCTTATACACAGCAGTTATTAAATGCAATTCCGGGTCGAAAAGCGGCTTGATATTTTAGTTTAGTGAAAAAGTTTTAGGATATAAAACATGGCATATGATTTAGAAGAGCAAGAACAGTTAGACGAATTTAAAGCGTGGTGGAAGAAAAATGGCAATATGGTCATCAACCTAGCATTGGCAGCCTTGGTGACATACTCAGCCTGGCAAGGTTATCATTATTTTCAAAATAAAAAAGCCGTAGAAGCTTCGGTTATATATCAAAATTTAGTAGTAACGGATTTAACCAAAACTGCTGAAATTAAAGCGCAATCGGCCAAATTAATGGAGAACTTTTCTGGCACGCCTTACGCAGGTCGCGCCGCAGTATTCGCGGCAAAAGCTAATTTTGCGGCTAACGACAACAAAAGCGCTAAATCGCAGCTTGAGTGGGCCATTAAAAACGCTAAAGAAAGCGCGGTACAAGCCATTGCCAGCCTGCAGTTGGCGAGCATTTTGTATGAAGAAAAAAATTACGACGATGCGAGCAAAGTACTTGCGGCCATTACCGATAAGGGCTACGAAGGATTAAAGGCAAACTTGCAGGGCGATATTTTGCTAGCACAAGGTAAACAAGCTGAAGCTAAAAAAGCTTACACAACTGCGCTAGACAATTTGGATATACAAGGTAAATTGCATCAATATACACAACAAAAACTAGAATCACTGGGCGTTTAATTCAACCTCTGGCAATAAGCATCGACACTTATGGTACTTTCTAAACAGTTACGCTTTTTCTTAATGTTAGGTGCATTGCTAACCTTGGGCAGTCTTATAGGCTGCAGCACACTTACTGAATTGAGACAGGATTTCGCGGACAGGGTATTCGGCCGTGAGCCGCCTAATCCGCCTGCCGCACTTGAGGAAATCAAGCCAAGCTATAGCGCAAAAATTGATTGGTCTAGCAATGCAGGTAAAACCGAAAAATACGATTACACACCAGCTATGGATTCCAGCGCAGTATATGCTACAAATATAGCGGGTGAAATTATCAAGTTAGACGCAGCTAAAGGTAACCAAATTTGGCGCGTGAATGTAGGTGAGCCGATCAGTGGCGGCGTTGGTATTGGTTCTGGGATTGTATTAGTAGGTAGCAATAAAGGGAACGTGCATGCTTACGATATGGCCGGGAAGCCGTTGTGGAAAGCTAAAGTTTCCAGCGAGATTTTGAGTGTCCCGCGCTATTTTGATGGTATGGTCATCGTACGTGCTGGTGATAATCATATTTTTGGTCTTGATGCGACCGATGGCAGCCGAAAATGGGTTTATGAACGTACCACGCCAGCACTTACGCTACGCAGCAGCGTTGGCATTGCCGTAGATGGTGGTGCGGTTTACGCAGGTTTTGCAGGCGGGAAATTGGTTGCTCTACGAGCCGACAATGGCAAATTATTGTGGGAAGCCACCGTTGCACAGCCTAAAGGTGTGACCGAGATTGAGCGCATTGCTGATATTACCAGCTTGCCCGTGGTGGATGGACCAGTGGTTTATGCGGTGGCTTATCAGGGTAGAATCGCTGCAGTTGATCGCAGGAATGGGCAAGTGGTGTGGAATCGCGATATTTCAAGTTACTCGGGACTAAGTATTGAAGACACTAAAATATTTGTTTCGCATACACTAGGCGCCGTGTATTCGCTTGATTACGAAACAGGTAGAACATTTTGGCGTCAAGGGGCATTGTCAAATCGCCGCCTTACCGCGCCGTTGCCTATGGGTAGCTTGATTGCTGTGGGCGATTTGGAAGGTTATGTGCACTTTTTAACGCGCGATGAAGGCAAGTTTGCCGCACGCATAAAACTAGATAGCAACGCCGTCATGTCGCTCATCCCCGGTACCAATTCAACACAACTCATTGCCGCAACACGCGACGGCGGTATTTACGCCATAAGTGTCAAATAGCCAAGTTAAATAATGCTTCCCACCATCGTGCTCGTTGGTCGTCCCAACGTTGGAAAATCCACTTTATTTAATCGCTTAACCAAAAGCCGCGACGCGCTGGTGGCAGATTTGCCTGGTCTTACACGCGATAGGCACTACGGACGCGGCATTGGCGCGAGTAAACCTTATTTGGTGATTGATACGGGCGGTTTTGAGCCCACTGCTGAGAGTGGTATTTTAAAAGAAATGGCACGTCAAACTTTGTTAGCGATTGACGAGGCCGACGTGGTTATTTTTATGGTAGATGGCCGCGCCGGCATTACCCCACAAGAAACTATCATCGCCGATAAATTACGTCGTGCACAACGCCCTGTGTTACTGGCGGTGAATAAAACAGAAGGTATGCAAAAAGCTATTGTCTCGGCCGATTTCTTCGAGTTAGGCCTTGGCGAGCCGCTTTCTATTTCATCCGCGCATGGCGAAGGTGTAAAAGATTTAATCGAACTGGCACTTGAAAACTTTCCTGAGCCACAAGAAGATGACGAGGCCAAAAACAATAATAAAGTGCCCAAAGTGGCTATTGTCGGTCGTCCTAACGTGGGTAAATCGACGCTGGTAAATGCCTTGCTGGGCGAAGAGCGTGTGATTGCTTTTGACGAGCCTGGCACTACGCGCGATTCGATAGAAATTGAGCTGGAAAAAAACGGTAAAGATTACGTGATTATCGACACTGCTGGTGTGCGTAAGCGTGGGCGTGTATTTGAATCGGTTGAAAAATTCTCTGTGGTGAAAACCATGCAAGCCATTGAAGATGCTAATGTGGCGATTTTGGTGGTGGATGCGCAAGAAGGCATTACCGAGCAAGATGCCCACGTGGCTGCATATATATTGGATGCCGGACGTGCCTTGGTGGTGGCGATTAACAAATGGGATGGTTTGAAAGAAGATGAGCGCGACTGGATTAAAAATGAAATCGACCGCAAATTGAAGTTTTTGGATTTTGCCAAGTTTCACTATATTTCGGCACTGCGCAAAAAAGGTTTGCCTGAATTATTTAGTTCAGTGGATGGTGCGTTTAAGGCGGCCATGGCCAAATTGGCGACACCACAATTGACAAGGGTGTTACTTGAAGCGACACAGCAGCACCAACCGCCGGTCAGCAAAGGAATACGGCCTAAATTACGCTACGCGCATCAAGGCGGCATGAATCCGCCAATAGTGGTGGTGCATGGCAGCCATGTTGATGGCGTGAAAGACAGCTACAAACGTTATTTAGAAGGCGTATTTCGCAAAACTTTTCAGTTGGTTGGTACGCCGCTGCGCGTGCAATTTAAACAAGGCGAAAACCCGTTTGCAGAGCCCGAAGACAAGCGCAAAGCGGGCGAGGGCATTGTGAGCATGCGCCGCCGTAAAACCGCACAACGCGCTGAATTAAAAGCCAAAAAAGATGCCGAGAATAAAAAGCGCTAGCGCTTTTTAATACAAACTCTCCCAGAATTTCCACCAAACTTTTTCATCCTCTTTTACTTTGCCAGTAATCAGGGGGTTTTGCGGATAGTTGGTTTTAAGTATACGTATGGTGTCTGTTTTTAAATCTTGTAGATCCATGTAATCGTAGGCACTCACCATAATCACTAAGGCTTCTTCGACGGAAGTAGAATTTGGGTAATATTCCAGCACATATTTGGCGCGATTGAGTGCAGCCAAGTAAGCTTGGCGCTTCATGTAGTAGCGCGCTACGTGCAACTCGTATTGTGCTAGCGTGTTGACGAGATATACCATGCGCTGTGTGGCGTCTTTGTAATAGCGGCTTTTCGGGTAGCGTTCGGTGAGTTCTTTAAACGCGGCGAATGATTGCTTAAGCGCTTTTGGATCGCGATCGCTAATTTCTTGGCCAGTATATTTTTCGACAATGCCGCGTTCGTTAAAGCTGGCAAGGCCTTTTAGGTAATAGGCATAATCCACATTTGGATGATTTGGGTGCAATTTGATAAAACGGTCAGCTTCCGCCACGCATGAGACAGGGTCTTGTTTTTTATATTGTGCATAAGCAATTTCAAGCTGCGCCTGTGCTGCGTATTTGCCGTGTGGAAAGCGCGACTCAAGCTTTTGAAAATAAGCAATCGCTTTGTCGTAATCCTTGTCGGACATTTTTTCTTCACCGGCTTGATAAATGCGCTCGGCTTGCCAACCTTTGGTGTCATCTATTTCTTTCGGGTCACCGAAAATAGCGCAAGCGCTTAAAAATAAAGATAGCGATAAAGCTAAAAGGCCGGGGAATAAAAGCGGTAAAATACGTTTTGCGATATATTTCAAAATGAAAACCTAAATTTAATTTGTGACATTATAACCGATGCAAGCTAAGACAGAAATTTCCTTAAAGATTCCCATGCACATGGGGGGCGAGCGGTTGGACATTGCACTGCAGCAAATGTTGCCAGAGCATTCACGTAGCCGTTTACAAGCTTGGATTAAAGCGGGTTTGGTGACGCTTAATAATGAAATTACAACCGCTAAAACCAAAGTCTGGGGTGGTGAAGAGGTCAGTGTAACGCCGCAAGCTAATCCGCAAGAGCAAGCTTTTTTGCCAGAAGATATTCCGCTCAATATTGTGTTTGAGGATGACACGATTTTGGTGATTAACAAACCCGCAGGCTTGGTGGTGCACCCCGCAGCGGGCAATTGGAGCGGTACTTTGCTGAATGCTTTGTTGCATCACGCGCCACAGTTGGCGGATATTCCGCGTTGCGGCATTGTGCATAGATTAGACAAAGATACCAGTGGATTGTTGGTAGTGGCGAAAACGTTAGAGGCGCAAACCAGTTTGGTGCGCCAGCTTCAAGCGCACACGGTTAAGCGCGAATATCGCGCCATTGTGTGGGGACAAATTTGGCGTAACGGCACGGTGAACCAGCCCATTGGACGGCACCCACATGCACGCACCAAAATGGCGGTCACCCGTACGGGCAAACCCGCCGTGACGCATTATGAGGTGCTGGAGCGTTTTGGTGTGCACACTTATTTGCGCTGTGTGCTAGAAACTGGCCGCACGCACCAAATTCGCGTGCATCTGCAGTTTTTAAAAGCGCCGATGTTGGGTGACCCTGTGTATGGCATCGGCAATATTATTCCGCATAAACTCATGACACAAACCTTAAAAGACGTAGTAGCTGGCTTTAAGCGACAGGCCTTACATGCCATCAAATTAGGTTTAATTCACCCCAAAACTAACCAAACTATGGAATGGCAGATTGAACTGGCTGATGACATGAAAGCCTTGCTGGAAGCCATGCGCCACGAAGACCCGTTAACTGAAGAGCCTTTTGAATGGGCGTATGAAGAGGGCGACTACTATGGCGGCGAAGCGGACGATTTCGATTTGGAAGATGATGATTTAGAAAATGAATAAACTCAATTTTATCGTGCCAGATTGGCCAGTACCAGCCAATGTGAAGGCGCTGCAGACTACGCGTGCAGGGGGTATCAGCCAAGCGCCTTACGACAGCTTGAATTTTGGCGAGCATGTAAAAGATAATCCCATGCACGTGGCGCATAATCGTCAATTATTAAGCCTGTACTTGCCCAGCGAGCCGGCGTGGCTCAATCAGGTACATGGCATATCAGTGGTGGATGCCGCTAATACTATCTGCGTACCAGGTGCCGATGCCAGCTATACAATGCGCAAAAATGTGGTGTGCGTGACCATGACAGCAGATTGCTTGCCTGTATTGCTTTGTGATACAGCGGGTACAGTTGTGGTAGCTATCCATGCGGGTTGGCGCAGTTTATGTGATGGCGTGATTGAGGCAACTGTTAGCAAATTAACCGCAAAACCAGCAGATTTATTGGCTTGGCTTGGCCCTGCCATTGGCCCCAATGCGTTTGAAGTGGGTGATGAAGTGCGCGAACAATTTATCACCAAAGACGCGCAAGCAGAGCTGGCTTTTCAAGCTCACGGTGACAAATGGCTTGGTGATATTGTTCAAATCGCCACGCAGCGCCTGAATAAGCTAGGCGTGACGAAAATTTACGGTGGCGACTTATGCACGTTTACAGACGAAGAACGATTTTTTTCATTCCGCCGCGATGGCGACACGGGGCGTATGGCAACAATGATTTGGCTGGCTTAATTATTGATAAATGACGCTGCGCATGCTGAGTGAGCCTAAATCAAATGCTTCCGTTAAAAAATGCATGTTGTCGTCCACATGGCGAATTGCCGCAATATATAACAAGGGCAAATAATGTTCATTTGTGGGCACCGCTAACCTAGCCGCGTTGCCGGCACGTTCAATGTGAATCAATGCTTCTTCATTGTTGGTTTCTAGCGCGGATTTAATGTAATTGTCAAACTCAATCGCCCAGTCGAATTTTTGGTTAAGTAAGCGCAGATTATGCACGATATTGCCGCTGCCAATCACCATCACGCCTTTTTCACGCAAGCTTGCCAGTCGGCGTGCGAGAGAAAAATGTTCAGAGAAACTCAAATCCATAGCTAAACTTAGCTGAAACACAGGCACATCCGCAAGTGGGAATAGTGATTGCAAAATGGTCCAAGCGCCATGGTCTAAGCCCCAATCCAGCGTGGGTGTAATAGTACCATCGGCAAAGAAATCGCAGGTCATTTGTGCAATATCAGGCGCACCCGGTGCTGGGTATTGCTGCGCAAATAATTCTTGCGGAAAGCCGCCAAAATCGTGAATGGTTTCGGGCTTTTCCGCCATACAAACCTGAGTGCCATTGGTTTGCCAATGCGCAGAGATGCACAAAATTGCATTAGGACGCGGTAGTGTTTTACCTAAATTTATCCAAGTATCTCTAAATGGATTCTGCGTAATCGCGTTCATCGGGCTGCCATGACCAATAAACAAGGCTGGCATGCGTGTTGCAGTATTTGGGGGCGTTTTGGAATTCATCATTTTATATAGGGGCGATTAGCGCATTTAACAAGCATAAAGCGCGTCAAGGCGTTTGCTCGTTTATAATACACACTTTGTTAGTTTAGAACATTTAAGGCAATATCCGAAAAATTCATGTTGAACTTTGCAATCACAAGCTCGCAATTTTCCACGCTAACGTGGATCATTTTATCTAGTTTCATTGGCGGTGCGCTAAGTGTAACGGGTGCCGGTTTAGTTGCACTAAGGGCACGTAGCGCTGCTGTACCCATGTTGATTAGCTATGCCATTGGTGCGATGCTGGGGGCGGTGTTTTTAGAGATTTTGCCAGAAGCGATTAAAGTTGCTACCGATGTACACGCGATGACGGCAACCGTGCTGTTTGGCATTTTGCTATTTTTTACACTCGAAAAACTAGTAATTTGGCGGCATTGTCATGGCGACCATTGCGAGGTGCATGCCATTCATACTGAGGAAGAATGCCCGGAAACTCACCCTCACACCAACAAATATAAGCCAGTTAGCGATAAGCAACCTTCAATGAGCTTACATGCCATGGGCCATCATGCCCATTCACATGAACACGACCACGGGCGCAGCGGCATGATGGTGATGATAGGTGATGCTTTTCATAACTTTGTCGATGGCATTTTAATCGCCTCCGCATTTATGGTGGATGTGAAAGTTGGCATCGTAACGGCGATTGCGATTATCGCGCATGAAATTCCGCAAGAAGTGGGCGATTTTTTAATTCTGCTGCATTCAGGCTACAGTAAAAAACAGGCGTTTGCGTTTAATTTGGTCTCCAGTTTTGCCACTGTTGTCGGTGGCACTATCGCTTATTTTGCGCTGCAGCACGTGCAGGGCTGGGTGCCAACAATATTGGGCTTAGCGGCTTCCAGCATGCTCTACGTGGCAGTGGCCGATTTAATCCCCAATTTACACAAACGCACCGAATTACGCGCCACTATTTCGCAATTAGTGTTAATTGTATGTGGCGTTGGCTCGATATGGCTTACCGGCTACTTTTTAGAATAACAAATGAAAACATCTACGCCAATATCTTCATCGGCACCAAAAGTCGGCTTCGTGTCGCTCGGCTGCCCCAAAGCAGGCTCTGATGCCGAGCGCATTCTTACGCAACTCCGTGCCGAAGGCTACGAAATAAGTGCAAGTTACGAAGATTCTGATTTGGTGGTGGTCAACACCTGCGGCTTTATTGATAGCGCGGTAGAAGAATCGCTCGATGCAATTGGTGAAGCGTTGCATAAAAATGGCAAAGTGATTGTTACGGGCTGTTTAGGTGCTAAGGTTGATGTAGTCAAAAACGCGCACCCCAGTGTGCTGGCGGTGACCGGCCCACATGCGTTGGAAGAAGTGATGACAGCAGTGCATGCTAATTTGCCCAAATTGCACGATCCATATACCGACTTAGTCCCGCCGCAAGGTATTCGCCTCACGCCTAGCCATTATGCTTACTTAAAGATTTCAGAGGGCTGTAATCATCGTTGCAGCTTCTGCATTATCCCTAGCATGCGCGGCGATTTGGTAAGCCGCCCGATTGGTGAGGTGATGAACGAGGCGGAAAATCTTATCGATGCTGGTGTAAGCGAGATTTTAGTGATTTCACAAGATACTTCGGCTTATGGGGTTGATGTGAAATATCGCCCAGGCTTTTGGAACGGCCGCCCAGTAAAAACGCGCATGACAGAGCTTTGCCAAAGCTTGAGCGAGCTAGGCGTGTGGACGCGCCTGCATTATGTGTACCCGTACCCGCATGTGGATGAAGTGATTCCGCTGATGGCAGATGGCTTGATTTTACCGTACTTAGATGTACCATTTCAACACGCCAGCCCGCGTATTCTTAAGGCAATGAAACGCCCAGCCCATGCTGAGAACAACCTAGCGCGCATTAAAGCTTGGCGCGAAATCTGCCCGGATATTACGGTTAGAAGTACGTTCATCGCGGGTTTTCCAGAGGAAACGGAAGAAGACTTTCAAATGCTGCTGGATTTTCTGGAAGAAGCACAACTAGATAGAGTGGGGTGTTTTGCCTATTCAGCCGTAGATGGCGCAAAAGCCAATGAATTGCCAGACCATGTCCCGGAAGAAGTAAAGCAAGAGCGCTTAAGCCGCTTTATGGCGGTGCAAGAGCGCATTAGCGCCGCCAAACTGCATGCCAAAATTGGCAGTATGCAAACAGTATTAGTCGATGAAATTGTGGCGGATGCTGAAGGCAATATTGAAGCGGTCGGCCGCAGCAAAGCCGATGCACCAGAGATTGACGGCGTGGTGTATTTGGAAGATGCAGAGGGTTTAAGCCCAGGGGATTTTGTTGAAGTCGAGATTTATAGTGCAGATGGCCATGATTTGAGAGGTGGGCCACCGAGGGGTTAGAGGGTTGAAATTTTTGGAGAGTTACTATGAGTGCAAAATCGTTTGCTACACAAATGCGACTGCTAATTGAAGATATTAAATCTAAAGGCACAGCAGCAATTTATTGTGATAATTTAATTAGTTACTTGAAAGAAGTTGAGAACTCGCCAGAAGTGGAATTAACGCTTGCGGAATTAGAAAGGTATAAAGCAGACCTTCAAAATTGGATTGAATCAAATAAATATCAGCACGAACGTGACATTGAAATGTTTCGTTCAGTTATTACCGCTGGACAAAGTGCAATTAAATCATCTTTTTTGTTAAATGGCGGCGCAGCTATCGCAACGCTTGCGTTTATTGGACATCTTGTTCAATTTAATTTAGAAAAAGTGGCAGTATTTAGCGCCTGTCTATTACCTTTTACATATGGAGTTTTAGCAGTTGCAGTTACGTCTGGATTAACGTATCTATCAGAATGGTTTTATGCTTCTTCTAATCAAAAAGTTATTGAGTGGGATATAGGCTTTAAGCTAAATATCGCATGTATTGTACTTGCCCTATCTTCTTACGGATTTTTTGTGTGGGGGATGTGTTTAAGCTACAAAATCCTAAGTACTTACTCATAAAGTTAATGGAGATGTTTTTTCGCCTCTAGGCGAGTTTCTTTCTTTTGCGTAGCCAAAAGAAAGAAACCAAAGAAAAGGTTACCCCGCTGCCGCTTTCCTCCTTCGTTCTTAGCGCCGCATCTGTGCGGCTGCGGAACTCGCGCTTTTAGCGCTCAAACAGTCATCGCCGCTACCCATCTGTCGCTCAAGCCGAAGGCGCGGCAAAGGGGATTAGTAAACCAGTGAAGTTTCACTGTTGTGTGTTTTATTAACAAACCTCTCAAATTCCGTCATTCCCGCGTAGCAAAAGGAAATAAAAATATTGGCAATGTTAGGTAACACACAAACTGGCAGGTACTGAAATGTCATAATTATGTGTCATGCTTAAAAATTAACTTGAGGAGTATTTGATGAGTAGTGTAGTAGTGATTTATCACAGTGGTTACGGCCATACCGCAAAACAAGCCGAAGCTATTGCAGCAGGGGCAAAAGCGGATTTAATCACCATTGACGCAAATGGTGATATTGCTGAGGTGGATTGGGCGAAACTGGACGCGGCGAAGGCAATTATTATGGGCTCGCCAACCTATATGGGCACTGTGAGCTGGCAGTTTAAAAAGTTTGCTGATGCCAGCTCAAAAGTTTGGTCCACGCAGAATTGGAAAAACAAAATATTTGCCGGGTTTACCAATTCTGCCACCATGAATGGCGACAAATTCTCTACGATTCAATATTTAATCACACTTGCCATGCAGCATTCTGGCGTGTGGGTGGGCACTGCATTAATGCCTTCTAATAGCAAAGCGGCTAAACACGGCGATGTGAACTATGTGGGTGGTTTTTCCGGAGCGTTGATGACATCACCAAGTGATTCCTCAGCAGATGAAGTAAACAAGGGCGATTTGGAAACAGCTAGATTGTTGGGTGTGCGTGTGGCGGAGTTTGCTGCTAAGGTTTAAAACTACTTAAATAAATCAGACTTAACTGGTGCCGGGCGTTGACTATCAGCGCGGTTTTCAAAAAAATCAAGTGTGTAAGGGCAGCGTGTGGGTTTGCGGACGACTTTATGCTTTTTAGCCCCTGTAACTTCTGTATTGATATAGGGGGTTTGGCTAATAAGGATATAACCAGAACTGGCTAGTTTTTGTGCGGTGGTCTCAAATAGGCTGAGCAGATTGTCAATGTTTTGCAGGGTGACAATCTCTTGGTTTTCACTATTGGCTTTGCTACCACCTTTAGCTTTGCTGACTTTAAGCACGTTATACATCACAAATTTGCTGGATGTTTGTTTGCCGTAAATCTCACCAGTATGAACGCTCATTATTGCTCTTTCTAGCCGTAATGGTCGCATAATAGCGCCTTGATTGGCGTTTCACAAGTGGCAAATAAATTACTCAATTATAAAGATCGCGCCTAGTGAGTGGAATAGGGCTAGAAAAAGGTTCCCGCTTGGAGGCCAATATTTGGTAAATTCCGGTGCTACCTTCCTCAAACTGCAGCGCGCAGGCCGCCATATAAAGCCGCCAGATGCGGTAAGCTGGCTCGGACACATGCTTCAATGCCGCCCCATGATGCGCCTCAAGGCGTTTTACCCACTCGCGTAGCGTTAGCGCATAGTGTTGGCGCAGACTTTCTACATCGTGAATCTCAAAAGCGCTATCTTCCATAATAGTTTGAATTATGCCGATAGCTTCGAGCTGTCCATCCGGAAACACATAACGATTAATGAATTCAGTCGAAAGACCTTTTTCCCAGCCGCCTTCTTCGCTGGTAATACCGTGATTGAGAAATAGTCCGCCAGGTTTTAGCATCCGATGTGCAATGGAAAAGTAGGTTGGCAGGTTTTTGAGCCCCACGTGCTCGAACATACCCACGCTAGCCAACTTGTCGTACTTGGCCTCACCTTTTAGATCTCGGTAATCAAGTAGCTCAACGGTCACTTTTTGCTCCAGCCTACGCGTTTTGATTGTTTTTTGCGCATATTCAAACTGATTTTGGCTTAAGGTAATACCGTGAGCGTGCACGCCATAGTGCTCTGCAGCCCAACAAATAAGCGCCCCCCAGCCGCAGCCTATATCAAGCATACTTTCGCCGGGTTTAAGCCGTAGTTTTCGGCAAATGTGATCTAGTTTGTTGCGCTGTGCCTGTTCCAGAGTCTGGCTCGCATCTTCGTAATAGGCGCAGGAGTAAACCATTTGCTCATCCAGCCAAAGCGCATAAAAATCGTTGGAAACGTCGTAATGAAAGGCGATGGAATCACGATTAAGCTCTTTGCTGGGCTTGATACCTAATTTTTGACTGAGTTTCTTTTTCCATTTGGAAGGTATTTCGAATTTAGGCGTGAATTTACTATCTTTAACGGTGAGCGTTTTAGCCGCAAGCGTGGCCTTTTCTAATGGCGATAGCAGCAATGAGGTGAGATAGTGACGTAATTTAAGGACAATGTATAAGTCGCCTTCAACGTCAATAAATCCATGAATATAAGATTCTAAAAAGTGTAAAGGTTTGCGTGACAAAATGAGCTTGCGGAAAGTTTTTGCACTATGGAAGGTCAATGTGAGTTCAGGCAAATTCTGTCCAATGCGCAATTGAGTGTTATCCCAAAAGCGGACGAGAACATTGCCTTTAAAATCACGAAATATACGGTGCAAAATGCCTCTAGCCAAATCAGAGCTAGTTTTTGCAAACCGCACTACCGTTTCCGAAGAGTCTTTCATTTTTGCCAAACCCTTTTCCTTCGCCCATTTTCCTTTATTTGAGGATTGAGCGATAACAGGCAAAATCTAGCATAAACAGGGTTAAAAATGCAAGAACAGTATAGACAGGCGAACTGTACGAGTTCGCTAAGTGGAGGATTGTAAAGCTACTACTTTCGGCGAAGCTGTATGTGTGATTTGATTAGGACGGTTGCTTGAAAGCGAAATTTAGAGCCATCAGTATCTTTAACCCACATATGCAATAAACCACTAAAAAATAGGTGTGTATCAAGCGCCAATGCACGCGGAGTATGTGGGCCAGCCAATATTTTTTTTGATTTTGCCCGCTTATAAGCGAGTTCAAATTTATCTGTGATACTGCTGCAATTATTAAGAATTTGTTGCAATACCGTAGCAAATTCGTCTACATACTCACATTTCATCATCATAATTTCATAAGTTTGACGCATTTGAATGTTGTTATTAAGCTCATGTATGGTATCGCACAGACTGTTTTCAATCTGGGTGAGAGGATCATCACTATTTTCAACAGTAAGCGTGTCGTCCATGCGGTCTATTAATGGTAAAAAAACTTGATCGCGAATTGCATGAAAAATTTCAGTTTTGTTTTTAAAGTGCCAATAAACGGCACCACGTGTGACTTCGGCTCGTGTGGCAATGTGCTCTAAAGTGGAACGACTAACCCCGCGCGCTAAAAACACTTCGCGTGCAGCGTCAATAATGCGCTGGCGCGTAAGTTCTGCATCCAGTTTCGTTTTTCTTACCATGTTGCGAATTAAATCCTTAAAATTTAATAAATTTTATTTACATACATCCATGTTTGTATATAATATACATTCAAATGTGTATGTAAGCAAGAAAATATAAAAAACACGGAGCTTTCTATGGCAGCATTTTTATCTCAAAAGAAGAATAAGTTACAGAATTTAAATTTAGTATTTTTGGTTTTATTGTTGATGAGTCTAGCTGCCTGTAACAAAAAACCAGAAGGTGCTGCGCCGCCGGCAGGCATGGCAATGCCACCAATGCCGGTGAGTGTGATTACTGTAGAACCTACATCAGTGCCGATGAGTATAGAAGCGGTAGCGCAAACAGAAGGTGCGAGCGAAGTGGAAGTCCGCCCACGTGTGGGTGGCATTATCTTGAAGAAAATGTTTGAGGAAGGCACGCCAGTGAAGGCGGGGCAGGTGATGTTTCAGATAGACCCGGCGCCGTATCAAATCGCACTAGCCCAAGTAAGGGCACAGGCTGCAGGACAAAGTGCACGTATTACGCAAACCTCTCGTGAATCTAGCCGCTTAAAAGATTTACTCGAAACCCAATCGATTAGCCAGCGCGAATACGACAACGCGACTTCGGACGCCAGTATTTCTCAAGCGGGCATGATGCAGGCGCAAGCCAACATCAAAGAGGCTGAACTGAATCTTTCTTATACCAGAGTCACGGCGCCAGTTTCTGGCATTGCGGGACGTTTCCAATATTCTGAAGGCGCGCTGGTTGCGGTGGGTACCAGCTTGTTGACCACGATTATTCAGGTATCACCCATCTGGGTGCGCTTCAGTTTGTCTGAGACTGACCTTGCCAGTTTGGGCGGACATTTGGACCAAAAGCATGTGACTGAGGTGAGTTTGATTTTGCCTGATGGCAGCGAGTACGCACAAAAAGGTAAACTTAATTTTACTGCCAATCAAATCAATCCAAGTTTAGGTACACAAGAGTTACGTGCTACGTTTGAAAATGCTGATAAAAAATTGCTTCCAGGCCAGTTTGTGCGTGCCCGCGTCACTACTGGCTCGCATGAAGGTGTGTTTTTAGTGCCGCAAACCGCAGTATCAACAAACGACCAAGGAACTTATGTCTTTATTGCGAACGAGAAAAATGAAGTGATTCGGCGTCCTGTGGTGACGGGCGAGTGGAAGGGCAAAGACTGGATTATTTTAAGTGGCTTAAAAGCCAACGATAAGGTAATTGTGGATAATATAATTAAGTTAAATATGATGCCACCAGGCGCGCCAGTAGCGCCACATAAGCTAGGTGAGCCACCAGTAATGCCTACAGCTGCTCCAACAGCAAAACCTGAAGCTAAAAAATAAGAAACTAACACTTTAAAAACCTATGATTAAATTTTTCATCACGCGTCCTATTTTTGCTGGCGTATTGTCCATTATTATTGTATTGGCGGGCTTAGCGGCTGCGATAAAGCTACCTGTTGCGCAGTACCCAGAAATTGCGCCACCAACGGTAACGATTACCGCGGTTTACCCAGGTGCGAGTGCTGACACGCTCTCTAAAACCGTAGCAGCACCAATCGAAGAGCAACTAAGTGGGGTTGAGCGTTTGCTGTATTTTAATTCTAGTGCGGATTCTAGCGGCACACTCACCATTACTGCCACGTTTGAGATTGGCACCAACATTGACCAAGCGACTTTTAACGTGAGCAACCGCGTGAATATTGCTACACCGCGCTTGCCTGACGAAGTGCGCCGAAATGGCTTAATCGTGCAGAAAAAATCCAATGATATTTTGCTGGTGGTGATGCTGACATCCCAAGACAAAAAGCACGATAGGCTGTATTTAAGCAACTACGCCACCTTGAACGTATTGGATGAATTAAAACGCGTGCAAGGTGTGGGCGATGCCTTAATTTTTGGCGGGCAAGATTACGCCATGCGCGTGTGGTTGCGGCCAGACAAAATGGCGCAATTGGGCGTGACGACGACGGATATTGCGCAAGCGATTCAAACCCAAAATGCACAATACGCGGCGGGTAAAATCGGTCAAGACCCTGCGCCAGATGATCAGCAAATTGTCTATACCGTCACGGCCAAAGGGCGTTTGTTGGAGCCAGAACAATTTGGCAATATCATCATTAAGGCTGATGGCCCACGCGGTATTTTGTATCTGAAAGATGTGGCTAGAATTGAGCTTGGTGCGCAAAGCTACAATGTGCGCTCATCGCTAGACGGCACACCAGGCGTGGCGATTCCCATATTTTTACAAACGGGTGCCAATGCGCTAGAAACCGCAAAAAATATCAAACTTAAAATGGCCGAGCTGAAACATCGCTTTCCAAAAGGCATGCAATTTACCATTCCATATGACACCAGTGATTTCGTTAAAGCGACCATTCAAGAAGTGTTCAAAACACTGGGTGAAGCTTTGGTTTTGGTGGTTTTAGTGGTGTTTTTGTTCTTGCAAAGCTGGCGCGCGACGCTTATTCCTATCATTGCCGTGCCAATTTCGCTGATTGGAACCTTCGCCGGCTTGTATTTATTAGGTTTCACCATTAATTTACTCACGCTGTTTGCCATGATTTTGGCGATTGGTATCGTGGTAGATGACGCGATTGTAGTGCTGGAAAATATTGAGCGGCTGATGGAAGAGGAAAATTTAAAGCCGCTAGAAGCAGCTATTAAATCCATGCAACAAGTGTCTCGCGCTGTTGTGGCGATTGTGATGGTGTTGTGTGCGGTATTTATACCTGTGGCGTTTTTAGGCGGCATAGCAGGCGCGCTGTATCGCCAGTTTGCGGTGACTGTGGCGATTGCAGTAGTGATTTCCGGAGTGGTGGCGCTTACACTTACCCCGGCTTTATGTGCAATTTTATTAAAAAATTCACATGATAAACCTTTGTTTTTTAAGATGTTTAACCAAGGGTTTCATAAAGTGACACGTTTTTATCTTCGTGTTGTCGATATCACGCTGCACCATAGAATTATTGGAGCCGCTGTTTTTGCCACGATTATTGGCTTGTGTGCATTTCTTCTGCATCATGTACCCGGTAGCTTTGTCCCAGCGGAAGATCAAGGTTATGTCATCACAGCTGTAATAATGCCTGATGGCGCAGCCTTAAACCGAACCGAAAAAACCACCGAAGCAATACGTGCAGCCATTGCGCAAGACCCTGCAGCAGCATTTGAATTCGTCGTGAATGGTTTTGATTTAATTGGCGGCGGAAATAAAACCAGTTCTGCAACCATGTTTGTGCGACTAAAAGATTGGGAAGAGCGCACCACAACTGCTGATCAAATCGTTGGTAAGCTGATAGGGATTGGTATGAGTCAGCCTGATGGCTTAGCGTTTGCATTGAATCCGCCTGCTATTAGGGGTTTAGGCTCAGCGGCAGGTTTTGAAGTCTATGTGCAAAGCCGTACAGATAGCGACCCACAAAAACTAGCATCAGTGCTGAATGCTTTTATGGATAGCTTGCGTGCAAACCCCAAGCTAACGGGTATTAATAGCTTTTTTAGGCCGACTGTACCGCAACTTCACATTGAAGTAGACGAGGCCAAGGCCTTGTCGCTTGGTGTGCCAATCACGGATATTTACGCCACGCTACAAAGCACCATGGGACAGCTTTACGTGAATGATTTTAATAAATCTGGCCGTACCTATAAAGTGCAGTTGCAGGCTGAACCGCAATTTCGTATGAAACCAGAAGATATTGGCAAAGTATATGTGCGCGCGAAGCCAAGTAATTTAAATCCGGCTGGTTTAATGATCCCACTATCCTCATTAAGCAAAGTTACTAATGAGATTGGTGCTGAGCAGCTTGAGCGTTATAACGGGCTATTATCCGCTAAAGTATTTGGTGGCGGTGCGCCAGGCGTGAGTTCAGGTGATGCGATTAACCTAGTAGAAAAAATAGCTAAAGAAAACTTGCCTGAGGGTTACCAAATTGCATGGACAGGTCAGGCCTATCAAGAAAAGCGCACCGGTTCAGCGGCGATATTTGCTTTCAGTTTTGCCATGATTATGGTGTTTTTAATATTGGCAGCACAGTTTGAAACATGGGCTCTGCCGTTAGCGGTGATTATGGCGGTGCCATTTGCCCTTGCAGGCGCATTGCTGGCTGTTTTGGTGCGTGGCATGCCAAATGACATTTACTTCCAAATTGGGCTCATTACCTTGATTGGTTTAGCTGCAAAAAATGCAATATTAATCGTAGAGTTTGCCAGCCAAAAAATGGAAGAGGGTAAGCCGATATTGCAAGCGGCAGAAGAAGCGGCACGACTAAGATTTAGGCCAATTGTCATGACATCCATGGCTTTTGTATTAGGCATTACACCGCTGTTAGTGGCGACTGGCGCGGGCTCTGCAGCACGTCGCAGCATGGGAACAGGCGTATTTGGCGGCATGTTGTTGGCGACATTTGTAGCAACGATATTTATTCCGTTGTTCTTTTCATGGCTATCTAGAAAAAATGTGCACCGTCATCATGACGATAACCCTACTCTTGAAAAGCACGAGCCTACCCTATGAAAAAAATAAGTCTTTTGTTGTTACTGCTTTTGGTCGCTTGCAAAGCTGTCGGGCCAGATTACAAGCGCGCTGAGCCCAATTTACCTGCAACTTTTGCCGAGGCTGATACAATCTCAAGTGCCGCTGACGATGTTTTAAAAAAATGGTGGCAACAGTACCAAGATGAAAAACTAAACGAATTAGTCGAGCTTAGTTTAAAAAATAATACCAATATTCAATTGGCTGTGGCGCGCATAGAAGAAGCCGATGCTAGTATGCGTGAAGTCGGGGCATCGTTGTTCCCAGAAGTAAATTTATCGGCGGATGCTAAAAGGAACAGAGTCACAGAATTAGGCGCATTTCCAACTTTCGGTAGCCCAACACGTAATGATTTTTCGTTTGGTTTAAATACTTCGTACGAGTTGGATTTTTGGGGAAAAATCAGACGCGCTAAAGAATCCGCCACGGCTAACGCCTTGGCTACGCGCGATGCTAAAGAAACAGTTGAACTTTCATTAATCGGCTTGGTTGCCAGTAATTACTTGCAATTACGCGGGTTAGACGCGCAAATTGCGGTGACAAATGATAACCAAGTGAGCAGCAAAGAGGCCTTAAGTTTAAACCAGCGTCGCCTTGCTGGCGGTGTGGCGAGCGCTTTGGAAGTAAGCCAAGCAGAAGTTTCAGTGAGTAATTTAGAGGCACAATTAATTGAGCTAAATCGTTTACGTGCTTTAAGTTTGCATCAATTGGCAGTACTCACAGGCGTGCTCGATTTAAAGCTAGAAGCCTTGGATATTCGTACATTGCCATTGCCACCAACGCCACCGGCAGGCTTGCCTTCAGCCTTATTAGAGAATCGCCCTGACATTCGTCAAGCCGAGCAAGCACTCATTGCTGAAAACGCACAAATTGGCATCGCCAAAGCCGCACTTTATCCAAGCATCAGCCTCACAGGTAGCTTTGGTGGCGAGAGTTTAGAATTAAGCGACATATTAAAAGCGGGTGCGCGCATTTGGACGCTTGGACTGGGATTGGATTTGCCAATTTTCGATTCTGGCAGACGCGAATCACGTGTTGAGCAAGCCACAGCACGCCAGAAACAAGCGCTGGCGCAGTACCAAACCGCGATACAAAATGCGTTTAGAGAGGTGAATGATGCGCTAATAACTAGACGCTTAAACGCAGAGCGTGAGCAAGCATTAATACAAAGTGAAGCATCAGCCAAAAAAGCGCTGACCGTGGCTGAAAACCGCTATAAATCAGGTTATTCAGCCTATTTGGAGGTATTGGATGCGCAACGTGTGCATAACGACGCTTCGCTTGCAGTAGTGCAAGCGAAGCAAGCCAGTTTTTTAGCGACAGTAGAATTATTTAAAGTGCTAGCTGGTGATTGGAGAGGTGATGTTCCGGCTGCGACACAGCCGTAACCCAACTAAAATGGGAACGCCACTTTTACCCAATCATCGTGTGATTCTATAGCCTCCCCAAGCAAGATGTGCTTGGCTGAGCCATCGATGGCTACGGTGTAGTTAGTGTTTGCATGGTAATTCATTTTGGGCAATATCATCATCGATAAATCTGATATTCCCGTTTCAATCGGTAAATAAATGCCTGAAAATACACCAATATCTACTTTGGCAGTGTTTTTTGCGTTTGTTCCTGCGAACTGTTCAATATTGACTTCGGTATTAGGAAAAGCTTCGGTAGTGCGTATTTGGCGCAATTGCACCCAAGTGGGGTGATGTGAAAGAATCTCGATACCTATTCTTAATTGATTGCCTTGCGTAGGTTTAACCGAGCGAATCATGCCGATAATCACATGGCGAGGATCGTCATCAAGCATCAACCCAATCAGTTTATCCGGCCTAGCTAAAATATTAGAATACCTGTTGACACGTGTTCCCAATCCGCGCGGGCTTTCATCGGTAATAATCCAGGTATCGAGCGAGCCGCTACTGGCAGATAGGCTACCAGTTTGCCTTAATACAGTATGCGCTCTTAAACGCTCATCTAAAGAAGTGCCATCTCGCGATAATCTAAAGCCACCGCTAATTTGATTTGCCCGATGCACCTGGTTGCAAATATCAACAATGCCGGCATTGACTTTGGCAGTTTTTGAGCTTGCCTGCCTGGCCAATTTGCGGCGTTGCCGTACATATCCGGTTTTTTTCCATTCCTCGAATAAAATTCTGAGCGTTTCATTGAGTATTATTGCATCGTCAATTTTTGAGAAAGCTAAACTTTGTGGAATTTCTCCACGGTCTGATACCGTAATACCTACTGTTAATTGTTTTTCTAACTCGTTCAACTCCCAATAGCGGCAGCTTTCGTTAGGTATAATATCGCGCAAACGTTTAGCGCCCGTATCCTTTTCTAAGTCAATATAAAACAAGTATTGCTCGGGCGTAAGTATATTGCTGATGCGCGCACGCGTCAGCAGCGTGTTTAAAATGCGCGCAGCAATTTCAACGCGGTATTTTTGCATGCCTGCTTGTGCCAATTGTCCCAGCATATAAGTTTGTATAAAATGGGCTGCTAGTGTGGTTGAGGGCGACATATTAAATAGCTCTACCGCACTATTTAACAGTGATTGCCGCGCTGCAATTCTATATAGCACATTAATTTGTAGCCACACTTTGGCGGGCGGGCTTGCTTGGCTAAATAGGCGCCATTTAATCATATTAAATGCGGTGTTTAGCGCACGTGCTATCAGAATAATGGGCGTATTACCTTCCAACTTAAAATCATTTTCTAGAATAATTCTATTGGTATCAAACACCTTTTCAATAATTTTTAGATGACAAATATAAGATTGCCGACAGTAGTTATAGCATGTCTCGACGATGTCATTTTCTAGATCGGCTTTCATGTTTTCTACCTTGGAAAACTGAGTAGAAAGTTTTTCTAAATGCACTTGATTAAGTGCTTCAATTTTCAGGATTAAATCAAGTTGCTGCTGAAGGTCTAGAACATCTTGGCCTTCTGTTTGATTTAGTGTTTGGGCTAAATGCTTGGCAGAAAATTGCAATGCAGCAAGATCCTCCATGTCTGCAAGTTCATCCAGCCAAGCAGTAAGTTTATTGGCTTTCTTTGCGCTTTTTGAAGCAAGAAGATGTTGAATAATTTTTTTCATCTAAAAAACCAAATTGGAACTGTTATTTTATTCAAATTAAACATGTTTGATAAAATATAATAATAAATCATTGAATAATCAAGTTTAATTTAATATTTCTATAGCTAATTTAGTCTGCTTGATTGCATGTTAAAATCTTAGTTTTAATATCAAAGCTATTAGTCCATGACAGTTCGCACCCGTTTCGCACCCAGCCCTACAGGGTTTTTACACATCGGTGGTGCGCGTACCGCGCTATTTTCTTGGGCATATGCCAAAAAGCATCACGGCAAATTTATTTTGCGTATTGAAGATACCGATGTAGAGCGCTCTACACCTGCGGCTGTGCAAGCCATTCTAGACGCCATGGCTTGGCTGGGTTTAGATTACGACGAAGGCCCATTTTATCAAATGCAGCGCATGGATACTTACAAAAGGGTACTCACAACCATGCTGGATAGTGGCACGGCTTATTATTGCTATTGCAGCAAAGAGGAATTGGAAGCCTTACGCGAGAATCAGATGCAGCAAGGCTTAAAGCCGCGCTACGATGGTAAATGGCGGCCAGAAGCAGACAAAACCTTGCCTGCGATTCCTAAAGATATTCCGCCCGTGGTGCGCTTTAAAAACCCACAAACAGGTTTAGTGGCTTGGGATGATTTGGTGAAAGGCCGCATTGAAATTAGTAACGAGGAGCTGGACGATTTGATTATTGCCCGCGCTGATGGTACGCCAACTTACAACTTTTGCGTGGTAGTGGATGATTGGGAAATGGGCGTTACGCAAGTGATTCGCGGCGATGACCATGTCAACAATACGCCGCGTCAAATTAATATGCTTAATGCGCTAGGCGCAACGATCCCGCAATACGCGCATTTGTCGATGATATTGGGCGATGATGGCCAAAAACTTTCTAAGCGCCACGGTGCGGTGAGCGTGATGCAATATCACGATGATGGTTATTTGCCAGAGGCCGTACTGAATTATCTCGCGCGTTTGGGCTGGAGTCACGGTGATGCGGAAATTTTTAATATGCAGCAATTTTGTGAGTGGTTCGATTTAGATCACATTACGCCATCCACTGCGCAATTTAATACCGAAAAACTCAATTGGCTGAATGCGCATTATATTAAAGAAGCTAATATTGACGAGCTTGCCAGCGATATTGCAATTAGGCTTGCTAAAGCCGGTGTAGAAGTAAAATTGCAGCCAAAATTGCAAGATGTGCTTGGTTTGTACCGCGAACGCGCCAATAATTTAAATCAGCTTGCGGCTGATGTGGCTTATTTTTATGTCCCGCCAAAAGTCAGCATAGAAGACGTGGAAAAGCACATCACGCCTGAAATTAAGTCTGTCATTAGCGCTTTGACGCAAAAACTCACAGCGATTGATTGGACTGTGGCGAATATTCATACGGAAATTAATGAAATTGTCACACTAAATCAGTTAAAATTCCCAATGGTCGCTATGCCCCTACGCGTGACGCTCACAGGCTTTGCGCAGTCACCCAGCATTGACAAAGTGATGGCCTTGCTTGGTCAAGAAGAAACGTTGGCTAGAATTAAAGCCAATTTAGTTTAATAAACTTATCATTGGCACTTGAAAAGCGAACAAAAAGGCGCAATCATAGTCGTATACAAGGCAGAACTGGTTATGCGGAAATTATTTCAGCAAAGCTACTCCAACTTTATTAAAACTACAAGGAGCACAACATGAATAACAAAGGACAAATGCTGCAGGATCCATTCCTAAACGCCCTCAGAAAAGAACACGTACAAGTATCTATCTATCTAGTTAACGGCATCAAGTTGCAAGGCCAAGTGGATTCTTTTGATCAATACGTTATTTTACTCAAAAATACCGTGACACAAATGGTATATAAACACGCCATTTCTACTATTGTGCCTGCGCGTGCGGTGAGCATGGCATTGCCAGAACATTCGGAAGAATAAAGTTTGTCAATTAGACCCTCTGGTTACGGCGAAAATACCTTAGCGAATCCATCTGTCTTAACTGCCGCATCTAATGGTGCGGTGGTATTGGTGAGTATCGATTTCGGCGAGCCAGATTATGCAGAAAGCTTGCAAGAGTTGCGTCAATTGGTAACATCAGCGGGCATGCAAGTGCGTGCCACGGTTGAAGGTAAGCGAAGCACTCCAGATGCAAAACTTTTTATTGGTAGTGGCAAAGCCGATGAATTAAAATTAATGCTTGAAGCGTCTGAGACCAGTCTAGTTGCCTTTAATCACGATTTAAGCCCATCGCAACAGCGCAATTTAGAGCGCTTTTTGCAAGCTAAAGTGTTGGATAGAACGGGTTTAATTTTAGATATCTTTGCACAACGTGCAAAAAGTCACGAAGGTAAGCTACAAGTTGAACTGGCTCAGTTAGAGCACTTATCCACGCGCTTAGTACGTGGTTGGACCCACTTAGAGCGGCAAAAAGGCGGTATTGGAGTGCGTGGTGGCCCAGGCGAAACGCAACTCGAGATGGATAGGCGCATCTTGCGAGATCGCGTTAAGCAATTGCGCGAGAAGCTGGCTAAGCTCAAGCAGCAGCGCGGCATGCAGCGTAGGGCACGAAAGCGCTCAAATACAATGACAGTGTCATTGGTCGGTTACACCAACGCGGGGAAATCCACATTATTTAATCGCTTAACGCAATCTGGCGTATATGCGGCAGATCAGTTATTTGCCACGCTCGATACGACATCGCGCAAAATGTATTTGGGTGAAGATTATCATTCTGGTGGCGGCACGCTGGTTATTTCGGATACGGTTGGGTTCATTAAACATTTGCCAACTACTCTGATTGAAGCATTTGGTGCTACATTAGAAGAGGCTGCGCAAGCTGATTTACTATTGCATGTGGTGGATGTGGCGAGCACTAATCGCGAGGCGCAAGTCGCTCAAGTTAATTTGGTGTTGCAAGAAATCGGTGCAGCCAGCGTGCCGCAAGTTCTAGTATTAAACCAAATCGATAGGCTAGATCATCCAGCGTTGTGTGATGGGGCAGGTTTTGAGCGTGATGAATATGGTAGAATTTACCAAGTGCGTGTATCTGCCAAGACTGGCGCCGGCTTAGAGTTTATCAAACTGGCTTTGTTGGAACATCAGCAATTACAGAAAAAATTAAGCACAGAAGAAAGCGCATATGCCTAATGTAAGTTTAAAATACTGTTCGGAGTTGTAAATGATTAAGCTTCCTGGTTTTGGCCAACGTAACAACGAAGGACCACCCGATTTGGATAAGGTGTTGCGCGACTTAGGCCAAAAACTGAATAGTTTATTTGGCCGAGGCGGTAACAGCGGTGGCGACAATCGGTCCGATGAGGGCAAGGGTTTCGATGTGCCAATTATCCCTATTTTGGCACTTATTGCGGCAATCTGGATGGCGACAGGCTTCTACATAGTCGATCAAGGCTCGCTTGGTGTGGAACAACGTTTTGGCGCTTACACACAAACTACCGAGCCTGGTCCGCGTTGGCACTGGCCGTTTCCAGTTGAGACCGTCAATGTGGTGAATATGGAGCAAGTACGCCGCTTGGAAGTGGGTTATAGAACCAATGGCGAAGGCACAGGTGGCAAAACCAAAGTGCCCAGAGAGGCGCTTATGTTGACCGAAGATGAAAACATTATCGATTTACAATTTGCGGTGCAATACAAGCTCAAAAATGCCAAAGATTATTTATTTAACAATCGTTCTACCGATGATGCGGTGATGTCGGCTGCAGAGACGGCGATTCGTGAAGTGGTGGGCAAAAGTAAACTAGACGACTTGCTGCAAAAGGGCTTGGCAGACACCTCAGAGCGCATGCAAGTGATTTTAGATAGTTATAAAACTGGCGTTACCATTACCAGCGTTTCGCTGCAAAGTGCGCAACCGCCCGAGCAAGTGCAAGAGGCGTTTGAAGACGTCAATCGCGCTAATCAAGACTATCAGCGCCAAATTAACGAAGGTCAGGCTTATGCCAACGATGTGATTCCTAAGGCGCGTGGTAATGCCTCACGCCTGGCGGCAGAGGCAGCAGGGTATAAGCTAAAAGTGGAAAACGAAGCCAAAGGTAACGCCAGTCGTTTTGAACAAATTCTAGCACAATACAACAAAGCGCCGGAAGTGACCCGCCAACGCTTATATTTAGACGCGCAAGAGCAGATTTTATCTAACACCAGTAAAGTGATTGTTGACCAAAAAGGTGGCAGTTTGCTGTACTTACCGCTAGATAAATTAATGGCGACAACCAATGCGTCGCCAGCTGCCACAAGTACTGTAGCACCAGCTGGGGCTAGTGGTGGCAATAAAGAAACCGAATTGAATACAGAGCAATCGCGTGAAATGTTGCGCAATCGTGAAAGAGATAATCGCTAGAGCGAAAGTGAAATGATGAAAAATATTGGAATATTCTTAATCGGTTTGTTTTTAGTATTGGTGCTGCTTAGCATGACGGTTTTTACTGTCGACCAACGTGAATACGCTTTGGTATTTAGGTTGGGCGAAATTGTGGCAGTTAAAACAGAGCCCGGATTATATTTCAAAACACCTCTGGTGGAAGATGTAAAGTATTTTGAAAAACGTATTGTCACGCTGGATTGGGAAGCCCCAGCCAAGTTTAACACCAGCGAAAACAAATATATGATGGTCGATTCGTTCGTTAAATGGCGCATTATCGACCCTGCAAAATACTATGTGTCGATTAAAGAAGGTGGCGAAGCTGCGGCAGAAGACAGGCTTTCTAAGGTGGTGAATGCAGGGTTTCGCTATGAATTTGGCAAGCGTACGGTGCATGATGTCATTGCGGGAGAACGCGATGCTATTATGGATAATTTACGTAAAAGAGCTGATAAAGAAGCACGTCAAATTGGCATTCAAGTGGTCGATGTGCGCTTGAAACGTGTTGATTATTCAGAGGAAATCAGTAAGTCGGTGTATGACCGCATGATTTCTGAACGCGAACGTATTGCCAAACAATTGCGTTCAGAAGGTGCTGCTGCATCTGAGAAGATTCGCGCCGATGCTGATAAACAACGCGAGGTGATTATTGCTGAAGCCTTTCGAGATGCGCAAAAAGTGAAGGGCGACGGTGATGCTAACGCGGCAGAGACCTATTCTGCAGCTTACGGCAAAAATCCCGAGTTTTATGCGTTTTACCGTAGTCAAGAAGCTTACAAAAATAGCTTTAAAAATAAATCGGATGTCATGGTGTTAGATCCAAACTCTGATTTCTTCAAATATATGCGCAGCGCTGGCGGCCAGAAAAATAAACTAGCAAAATAAGATTTCGCTTTGAATTCCACCATTTTATTAGCTTTTGGCTTGATGCTGGTGTTTGAAGGCCTACTGCCATTCATCGCTCCACAAGCTTGGCGTGAAACATTTAAACGCTTTATTGAACTCAAGGATGGTCAGTTACGTTTTATTGGCCTCATCTCAATTATTGCTGGTTTATTGCTGATGTTTTTAGGCCGCTAGCTTATAATAGCGGCATGCGTAACTGGTTACTTCCTGAATATATCGAAGACGTGCTGCCTGCTGAGGCCGCGCGCATAGAGCAGCTTCGCCGCAACTTATTGGATTTATTTAAAGTTCACGGTTATCAATACTTAATTCCGCCCACGTTGGAATACTTAGAGTCGCTCATCACCGGCACTGGCCACGATCTCGATTTGGCCACGTTTAAGGTAGTGGACCAGCTCACAGGTCGCCTTATGGGCATTCGTGCTGATATGACACCACAGGCCGCCCGCATCGATGCACATATGCTCAATCAACAAGGCGTGAGTCGTTTGTGTTACGCAGGCACCGTGCTGCGCACCAAGCCAGATGGCCTTGCCCGCACACGCGAGCCGCTGCAAGTAGGCGCGGAGCTATTTGGTCACGCGGGTATCGAGAGCGACGTCGAAATTCAACGTTTGATGATTAAAGCCTTACAGTTATTGGGTTTGCAAGAGATGCACATCGATTTTAGTCATGTTGCGATTTTTGAAAGTTTGGTGCAGGCGGGCAACATTAATGTTGATTTGGAAGAAGCACTTTACGCCGCGCTACAAAGTAAAGATAAAGCAGTTGTGGCTGAATTGGCGGATGCCTTAGACAAGCCAATTCAGCAGGCTTTGATTGCTTTAACCGACTTAAATGGGGATGTCACTATTTTAGAAAAAGCTGAAAAAATGTTACCCAAACTACCGTCAATAAGCGAGGCGTTGGCTGATTTGCGTGCTGTTGCAGCTAATTTGAGTGATTTAAACGTGCAAGTAGGTTTCGATTTAAGCGAATTACGCGGCTATCACTACCACAGCGGCATCGTGTTTGCGGCCTACGCACAGCGCTACACGGGCCCAGTCGCACTAGGCGGACGTTATGATGAAGTTGGCATTGCGTTTGGTCGCGCACGGCCTGCAACAGGTTTTAGCTTGGATTTGCGCGGTGTTGTGACGGCGCTTGACCCTGCCAGCTTGCCTAAAGCCATTTTGGCGCCACAAGGCAATGACAAAGCGCTACTCAATGAAATCGAAGCCTTACGTGCAGATGGCTTGGTGGTGATTCAGGCTTTACCTAACTCACAAAGCAACGTAGCCGAGCTTAATTGCGATAGTCAACTCGTATTGCGCGATAGCGAGTGGTTAATTGAAGCGCTTAAAAATTAATTAAAAATAACAGTAATTATGGCAAAAAACATAGTAGTGATTGGCACGCAATGGGGCGATGAAGGCAAGGGTAAAATTGTCGATTGGCTGACCGATCATGCGCAAGGCGTGGTGCGCTTTCAAGGCGGTCACAACGCAGGCCATACGCTAGTCGTCGGCCAAGGCGCTGCACAAAAAGTTTATAAATTAAACCTCGTGCCTTCCGGCATTGTGCGTAGTGGTGTCAATTGCTATATCGGCAACGGCGTGGTGCTGGATGCTGGGCACTTATTAAGCGAAATTGCGGAGTTGGAAAAAGGTGGTTTAGAAGTTAAAAATCGCCTTAAAGTCAGCCCAGGTTGCCCACTTATATTAAGTCACCATATAGCGATAGACCTTGCGCGCGAGGGCAAACGGAGCGCCGATAAAAAAATCGGCACGACCGGCAAAGGCATCGGTCCGACTTACGAAGATAAAGTGGCGCGCCGCGCCTTGCGGGTTTATGATTTGTTTTACCCTGAGCGTTTTGCCGAAAAATTACGCGAAGTGATGGATTATCATAATTTTGTGCTGGCTAATTATCTTGGTGCACGGCCTGTTGATTTTAATCAGCAATATGATGCCAGTATGCAACACGCAATCGCACTCAAGCCTTTAATTGCAGACGTTTCCACTGAGCTTTACGCTGCCAATGCTAGAGGCGAAAATTTGCTGTTTGAAGGTGCACAAGGCTCCTTGTTGGATATTGACCACGGCACTTATCCGTACGTGACTTCCAGTAACTGCATTGCAGGCCAAGCCTCAGCGGGCACGGGTGTTGGCGCCAATATGCTACATTACGTGTTAGGCATCACCAAGGCCTATACCACGCGCGTCGGCGGCGGACCATTCCCTAGCGAACTGGATATCGAAACCGAAAATTGCCCGGGCTATCAAATGTCCACCAAAGGTCAGGAAATCGGTACGGTCACCAAGCGTAAGCGTCGTTGTGGCTGGTTTGATGCGGCTGCATTGCGCCGGTCAGCGCGGATCAATGGTCTTACAGGTCTGTGCATCACCAAGCTCGACGTGTTAGACGGCATCGAAACATTGGAGATTTGTAAGGGTTATGAATTGGATGACAAAAAATTGGATTTGTTGCCTGTCGGAGCAGACGATGTGGCACGTTGTAAACCAATCTACGAGCGGGTTGCAGGCTGGTCAGAGAGCACTTTTGGGGTTAAAACCTGGGATGGCTTGCCGACAAATGCACAAAATTATTTAAAACGTCTGGAAGCCTTATGTGGCGTGCCGATTGCAATTATATCAACAGGCCCGGAACGTGACGAAACCATCGTTCTACAGCATCCGTTTGATTAAAATTGGCTAATTATCCAAATCAACGCCTTGCATGGGCCATCACCGGTTCTGGCCATTATTTACGCGAATCATTAGAAATTCTGCAATCTATTGAAAATGCGGATGTTTTTTTAAGCCGTGCAGCGGCAGAAATCATCAAGCAATATGGTTTTCAGCCACAATTAGAAGCGACAAAGCATCGTGTATATCAGGATAAAACCGCCAGTAGCGTGCCTGTTGAGCTGTTTTACGAAGGTAAATACCATACCTTGGTGATTGCGCCAGCCACCTCAAATACCATCGCAAAAATGGCCTATGGATTTTCTGATAGCTTAGTAACCAATCTATTTGCGCAGGCAGGAAAAACACGTGTTCCCAGTATTATATTTGCTTGCGATACTACGCCAGAACTAGAATCTGAAGCACCGCGTGATAACATGGTAAAAGTGTATCCGCGCCAAATTGATCTGGATAATGTAGCAAAATTGGCACATTTTGAGGCAACAACAGTAGTGAACGATATGGCGGAATTAACGCATGCTATTCATACTAGACTAAACCAAATCAAGTGAAAACCGAATGCTTATTATTTTTGACAGGCAAGCTGGCCGAAAAAAGCCTGAACAAGGTGCTTAGCGAGGTTCAAGCCAATCCAAAAACACCTAAGTTCAAATATCGCGTCGAACAAATTGGTGTTTCCGTGGCCGCGTTGATGACGCCGGAAATGATTACGCGCCGTCTCAAAAATACGGGCAAAGCCAATAAAATGATTTTGCCCGGCCTGTGTCAGGGCGATTTAAGTCAATTGCATCGTCAATATGGCATTCCGGTAGAACGCGGGCCAGAGGATTTGAAGGATTTGCCGCAATATTTTGGCCAAGGCGGTAAAGCGCCCGATTTGAGTCAGCACAGCGTGCAGATTTTTGCTGAGATTGTGGATGCTCCCGATTTAACCGTACCGCAAATTATTGCCAAAGCGAAAAAGTTTAAGGCGCAAGGCGCCGATGTGATTGATTTGGGTTGTTTGCCGAATAAACCATTTGTGCATTTGACAGATGCCATCAAGGGTTTAAAAAAAGCAGGTTTTCAGGTGAGTGTGGATAGTATGAACACCGACGAATTACTGTTGGCGGGCAAGGCAGGGGCAGATTATTTATTGAGTTTAACCGAAAAAACGCTATGGGTTGCCGATGCCATAAAAGCCATACCAGTATTGATTCCTAGCAAGCCGGGTAATTTACCTTCGTTGTATCGTGCGATTGAAATTTGCCTTAAAAAAGGCAAACCATTTATATCGGATGCGATTTTAGACCCGATTCATTTTGGTTTGACAGAATCAGTTGTGCGCTATCACAAACTGCGTAAAAAATATCCGCAGATACAAATTATGATGGGCATCGGCAATGTGATCGAGCTGACCGATGCCGACACGACGGGCGTTAATGCGGTATTGTTTGGTTTAATTAGCGAGCTCAATATTAATGCGGTGCTTGCGACTTCGGTGAGTCCGCACGCGATAAATGCAATTGCAGAAGCTGATAATGCTAGACGGGTGATGTATCGTGCCAAATTAGATAGCCGTTTGCCACGCGGGTATAGCAATGGATTGCTTGGTTTGCACGATAGAAAGCCATTTTCGTATAACAAGAACGAAATTGCAGAAATAGCAGCGCAAATTAAAGATCCCAGCTTTCGTATTATGGTGAGTGAAGCGGGTGTGCATGTATATAACCGAGATGGCTTGCAATTAGATGTTGACCCATTCAAATTTTATGCGAAATTGGGCATTGAAAACGATGCCTCGCACGCGTTTTATTTGGGCGTGGAACTGGCACGTGCGCAAATTGCACATCAATTGGGCAAACGCTACGTGCAAGACGAAGAATTGCAGTGGGGTATCGCAACGATACAGGATAAACGCGCAAAAGTGGCACACCGCGAAGCTTCGATCAAAGAAAAACAGGCTAAGAAAAAATGATTTTTGAAACAATTGTGACTAGTGTTGATGAAGATGGGAAGCCATATGTAACGCCATTTGGAGTACGTCACGAAGCTGGCTGTGTTGTCATTTCGCCCTATAAGCCATCAACTTCATTAAACAATATTCTAGCAACCAAGTGTGCAGTAATGAATTTATCCGACGACGTGCGCGTTTTTGCTGGGGCGCTCACTAAAAGGCAGCCATGGCAGCTCGTAGAGACCAATATAATCGAGGGTTTTAGGCTTGTAGATTGTCTGGCGCATGTTGAATTAGCGTTGGATGAAGTGCGCGATGATGCGATGCGCCCGCAATTAGTAATGATGAAAGTGGCAGAATTCAATCATAAGCCTTTTGCAGGGTTTAATCGCGCACAAGCTGCAGTGATAGAATTGGCGGTACTGGTAAGCCGATTGCATATGCTACCGCGCGAGAAAATTCAAACCGAATTGCAATATCTAAAAATTGCTATTGATAAAACCGCTGGCGAGCGTGAAAAGGAAGCTTGGGGCTGGTTGATAGAAAAAATCGATAATTTTTATGCGGATCAAACCGGAGAAAATCAAGCATGATGCAATTATTAATCAGTGTAAAAAATGTCGAAGAAGCCTTACTGGCATTTAGCGCCAACGTGGATATTATTGATTTGAAAGACCCCGGTGTGGGCGCGTTGGGTGCTTTAGATGTAGAAGAAACCGGGCGAATTATTGCAGCGATTGATGGTTTTTGCATTTTAAGTGCAACGGTAGGAGAGCAGCATGTTAGATTAAATGACTTGATTTTGGATATCGAAGCGCGCGCGGAAATGGGCATTGACCTCATTAAAATTGCGGTATCCCCGCTATTTTACGATGAAAATTTTTTGATTGAAATGGCTAAACTTACCATTGTGGGTATAAAAATTGTCGCGGTATTTTTTGCTGATGATGCTTTAGATTTAAATTTATTACCGATATTACAAAAAGCAGATTTTTATGGCGCGATGTTAGATACCAAAACTAAGCACAATGACTTGTTGACAGTGCAAACAATACAGGTGTTGCAAAAATTTGTAGACCTGTGCGAAAAAAATCATTTGAAGTCAGGTTTGGCGGGTTCATTAAAACCACAATATATAGAGTTGCTTCACAAAATAAATCCTACATACATTGGTTTTAGAGGCGGTGTGTGCGAAAATTCGAGTAGAATTGAAGCATTATCAAGTGGCAAAGTCATCGAAGTCAAAGATATGTTGCGTATGCACAACAAATTTGATGTAAAAGCTCAAGGAATCTTAGAGTTATCGTTGCATAGTTAAAGTAGATTAAGTATAGTTTAACTATTGGATGGTTTGATGTTTATTTACGAGGAGTTTTACAATGAATAAGAAAATAGTCGGTCTTGCTATAACTGCAACGCTCAGCCTCACAGCCTTTGCGGCGTCTGCTGAAGATATGTTTCGCGGCGCGTGGTACGCAGTGCCGGGTGTTAGCTATATGCACGCTGATAATGATTTGCAAGCAGATAGTAGTGGCTACGGTGCTTTTATCAAATTAGGCAAGGAATTAAGCCCTAGCTGGGATGTGCAAGGTGGCTTGGGTTACAACACTGCAAGTGAAGATACTGGCGTCGCTGGTGCCGGTGGCCGCTACAAACAAACAACTTTAGGTTTGGACGCGTTATACATGTTCAGCCGTGATAAATTCCGCCCATTCCTGCTCGCGGGTTTGGGGGCGGCTCGTAATAGAGCAAATTACTCAGGTGTCGGTATCACTGATGGTTCAAAAACCTCTTGGCTAGGTAACATTGGTTTGGGTGCTCAATATTTGTTCACTGACAATATAGGGATACAGGCTGATTTACGTGAGCAATGGAGTAAAGCTACAACGAATCCAGTACCAAACGCCGGTAACGTAGATGCTAATGGCACAATTGCAAACACATTGCTGAGTTTAGGCGGCCTTATCCGTTTTGGCGCGCCAGCTCCAGTAGTTGCCGAGCCTGCTCCTGAGCCGGCTCCAATTGCTGCGGTTGAACCAGCTCCAGAACCAGCACCGGCGCCAGCTCCAGAGCCAGAACCAGTAAAATGTATTCCGCAAATGGATACAATTACTGTAGGTGCTGAAAAACTGTTTGGTTTCGATAAAGCTAACCTGAAAGCAGAAGGTAAAGCAGCACTAGACGATGCAGCGGCTAAAATTAAAGCTAACCCAGAACTCAAGGCTGTAATTGTGACGGGCTATACAGACCGTATTGGTTCCGATGCTTACAACCAAAAACTTTCAGAGCGTCGTGCTAAACAAGTTGCAGATTACTTAGTAGCACAGGGGGTAGATTCTTCAATCATCTCTTCATCTGGTAAAGGTAAAGCAGACCCAGTCGTTCAATGTAGTGGTAAAAAAGTTACTAAGAAGTTGATTGCTTGCTTACAACCTAACCGTCGCGTAGAAATTCGTGCCGAAGCTCAAAAAGAAACAGGTTGTAATTAAGTCTAGTTAAGTAAAAAAGCCTCGCTTTGCGGGGCTTTTTTGTTGTCTGCATTTTTAAAAGAACTGGTTTAAATCGTTATAATAAGTATATGAAATCACCAATCGATTTAACACAAGTTGATTTAATCATCGAAACACGTTGGCTCTGTCCCGTTGTTCCAGTTAATACGCTACTAGAGCATCAAGCAGTAGTCATTCAGTCAGGAAAAATTATCGATATTTGCCCAGTTGCCAATGCTGACAAGGAGTACGAGGCAAACGAGACTGTGCAATTAGATGAGCATGTCCTGATACCAGGTTTAATTAATTTGCATACGCACGCCGCCATGAGCCTCATGCGCGGCTTGGCAGATGATTTGCCACTCATGTCTTGGCTAGAAAGGCACATTTGGCCTGCTGAGGCTAAATTAGTATCGCCAAGTTTTGTGCATGATGGCACGCTACTAGCATGCGCGGAAATGTTGAGCGGCGGCATTACTACTTTCAATGATATGTATTTTTATCCGGAACTTGCCGCAACAGCAAGCATTAAAGCGGGTATGCGTGCCAATTTAGGTCTTGTGGTGCTTGAGTTCGCGACACAATATGCCAATGATGCAGAAAGCTATATTCAGCAAGGCTTGGAGGCACGTGATCATTTGCGTGAAGAGACACTCATCAGCTTTAGCTTTGCGCCGCATGCGCCTTATACCGTTGCAGATGCTACGTTCGAGCGCATTATGATTTTAGCGGAACAAGTTGATATTGGCGTGCACACCCACATGCATGAAACATTGCAGGAAATTGCTGAAAGTGAACAAACACATGGCTTACGGCCATTAAGCCGATTTGCGAATTTAGGTTTATTGAGTCCCACACTCACGCTTGCACATTGCGTACATTTGGATGCTGCTGAGATCAAATTGCTGACCGAACATGGTTGCAACGTTGCATACTGCCCAAGCTCTAATTTAAAATTAGCCTCAGGTATCGCGCCAATTACGGAATATGCCAAACACCATATCAATATTGGCTTGGGCACGGACGGCGCTGCTAGCAATAACCGTTTGGATATATTTACTGAGATGCGACTAGCAGCCTTGCTAGCAAAAGGACAGAGTGGTGATGCGACTGCAATCTCTGCTCATCAAGCGCTAGAAATGGCGACCATAAATGGCGCCAAAGCCTTGGGTTTGGATGATAAAATAGGCTCAATAGAATTTGGCAAATTGGCGGACTTAACCGCGGTAAAATTGGATAATATTGAAACCCAACCTTGTTTTGATCCAATCTCACATTTAGTCTATGTGTCTGGACGCGAGCATGTAAGCCATACTTGGGTGAATGGCGATTTGAAATACTGCAAAGCGACTGATAGTAGAGGTGTGTTTAGCAATATTGAGCCACAGGAACTTAGTGAAATTGTGACGAAATGGCAACCTAAATTAGGTGAATTTAAATCATGACTAACGTTGACGCAACAGAACTCAATAAATTCAGTGAATTAGCGCATAAGTGGTGGGATAAAACCAGCGAGTTTAAGCCGTTGCATGACATTAATCCATTGAGACTTAATTACATTGATAAAGCAGTTTCGCTTAAAAATAAAACGGTACTGGATGTGGGTTGCGGAGGCGGTATTTTAAGTGAATCAATGGCGCAAAAAGGCGCGAAAGTCACAGGTATCGATTTAGGTGAAAAAGCGCTGAAAGTGGCGCAATTACATAGTTTAGAGAGTGGCGTTGCAGTCGATTATCAGTTAATTGCAGTGGAAGAGTTGGCCAGAAAACAGCCAGAAAGTTTTGATGTAATCACTTGCTTAGAAATGCTGGAGCATGTGCCTGACCCTGCCAGCGTGCTGCAGGCCTGCGCCATGCTGGTAAAGACTGGTGGACACGTGTTTTTTTCTACCATTAATCGTAATCCGAAATCATATCTATTAGCGGTGATTGGCGCGGAATACGTGCTGAATATGCTACCGCGTGGGACGCATGATTATGAAAAATTTATTAAACCCTCTGAATTGGCAAGCTGGGCAAGAGTTGCAGGCCTGTCACTTAATCATCAAATTGGCATGCGTTATAACCCAATTACGCAGCATTTTTGGCTGGCCAACGACGTTTCGGTCAATTATTTAATGCATTTCATTAAGCCTTTGTGATTTCTTGAAGTGATCAATACTGTATTTTTTGACCTTGATGGTACGCTGGTGGATACCGCGCCGGACTTGGGCTACGCACTGAATATTCAGCTTGAACGCCATGGCAAAGCAGCTTTAAGTGATGCAACTATACGCCCATTTGCCTCACATGGCTCGCGTGGATTAATTGGTTTGGGTTTTGGCATTACGCCAAATGATGCGGATTTTTTAGTGAAACGCGAAGAGTATTTGGATATCTATGACCAAGTGTTTACGCGTAGCCCTAGATTATTTGAAGGCATGAGTGATCTATTGCAAGCTATTGAAAATAAACAATTAAAATGGGGAATTGTCACCAATAAACCACGCCGTTTTACGCAACGTTTGGTTGAAAGTATAGGTTTGCATCAGCGCGCGGCTTGTATTGTTAGCGGTGATGATGCAGCCAAACCAAAACCATCGCCGGAAACATTATTATTAGCTTGTAAGCAGATAGGTGTAAAGCCACAAACCTGTGTTTATGTAGGTGATGCGGAGCGCGATATTGAAGCAGGCAAAGCAGCAGGCATGAAAACGGCAGTCGCGCTTTTTGGCTATCTTGATAAAAATGATAAACCGCATGAATGGGGTGCGGATGCGTTGATAGAAACGCCGCAAGCGTTTTTGGATATTTTAAATATTTCGGCGCTCTAATATGGCCTGAGCTAGTGTGCCGCTATCGACGTATTCAATTTCTCCACCCATCGGCAAGCCACGTGCAATACGGCTGACAGCGATTCCGCGCGTCTTGAGAAGCTCGCTGATATAGTGCGCAGTCGCTTCGCCTTCCACCGTATAATTGGTGGCTAAAATCACTTCATTTACCACGCCATCTTGCGCGCGTTTGATGAGTTTATCCAAATTAATTTCCTTAGGCCCAATGCCATCCAAGGGCGATAATCGACCCATTAGCACGAAGTACATACCATTATAAGATTGCGTTTGTTCCATCATCATCAAATCGGTAGGCATTTCGACGACGCACAGCTGGGAAGCCTCGCGTTTTTCTGAAGTACATAATGGGCAAATGGGCGATTCAGAAAAATTATTGCACAGTGTGCAGTGTCCCAACGCTTGCAGCGCATTTTCGAGCGATAAGGCGAGACTATTGGCGCCATTTCTATCGCGCTGCAACAAGTGGTAAGCCATGCGCAGCGCTGATTTCGGGCCAACCCCGGGCAGACAGCGCAGTGATTCGATGAGTTGCTCTAAGGCAGGGGGATTTTTCACAAAAAAGTTAAAAGGTAATTAGCCTAAAATGGCAGTTTAAAACCGGCTGGCATCATGCCACTCATGCGCTGCTGTGAAGTCGCCTCTGCTTTGGCTCGGGCGTCGTTCAAGGCAATGAGCAATAAATCTTCCAGTGTTTCTCTGTCGTCCATCGCCGCAGCGTCAATCAGCACACGCTTCACAGCGTTGTTGCAGGCCATGGTGATTTTTACCATGCCGTTACTAGCGATGCCTTCCACTTCGGTTACCGCAAGCTCAGCCTGCGCCTTTTGCATATTGGCCTGCATCATTTGGGCTTGTTTCATCATATTGCCCATGCCACCTTTCATCATCGTGATCTCCTTTATAAGGGTTTGATACTGTTGGGAATAATCTGCGCACCAAGATCATTAATCAGCGCTTGTACGAAGCTATCTTGTAGAATTGCCGTTTCAGTGCCCGATTGTATGGTGGCTTTTTCGGCAGCATTCTGCTTGGCTGGAGTGTTAGCCTCAGAGCCTATTTCAAAATTTAGCCGAATTTTTTTGCCAAAATGCTCGTTAATCGCGCTGGATAACTTTTCTTGATAATTGGCGCTGACTAAGTGTTTTTGATTTTCAGCAACGCGTAATGTAATGCTGTTTTCATCATGAGCGACCAACTCGCAATTCTGCGCCAAAGCGCGTGCCAAGCCGAGTTTAAGATTGTTTTCAACTAAATTTCGCCAATTACCATCAAAATTAATAGTGCTGGGGGTAAGCATTGGCGGGGCTTTCGGAGTAATTGTTTCGGCTATTTTTTCTTGTACCAGTTGTTTAGGCGTTTCAACTGGCTTTGCTGGGGCGGTAGTTTGTGGGGTGGGCCTACTGATTTTTTCACCTTCTTGTGGTGCAAATGCCAGCATACGTAACAAAGTCATGGTAAAGCCAGCGAACTCATCTGGCGCCAAGCCAATATCACGGCGGCCGAGTAGTGTAATTTGGTAATAAAGTTGTAAAGTTTCAGGTGATAATTTTTGCGCTAAATCTAGTAGCGTTGCGCGTTCAGGCAAATCATCCGCAATGCTTTGCGGAACGGTTTGCGCGATGGCAATTTGGTGCAGCAAATTAGCCAAGTCATTTAACGCAGCATCGAACGAAATGCTACGCGCCTCCATTTGTTTGGTTTTTTCAACTAGCTCTGCGCCGCTATTAGCTTGTAGAGCATGTAGTATTTCATATAAATAGCTTTGGTCAATCGCACCCAACATACTGCGTGCTTCAGTTTCATTCACAGTTTGGTTGCCGTAAGCAATGGCTTGGTCAGTGAGTGACAACGCATCGCGCATACTGCCCGCCGCGGCGCGTGCAATGAGGTGGATTGCGGCAGGTTCAAACGGGATATTTTCTTGATTGAGTACGTTTTGCAAATATTCCGCAATAGTAGTGCTGGCCATTTGCCGCAAATTAAACTGCAAACAGCGCGATAACACGGTTACAGGCACTTTTTGGGGGTCAGTTGTGGCTAAGATGAATTTAACGTGCGCTGGGGGTTCTTCTAGCGTTTTTAGCATGGCATTGAAGGCACTTTTCGACAGCATATGCACTTCGTCGATGATATACACCTTAAAACGGCCCACAGTAGGGGCATATTGCGCGTTATCGAGTAAATCGCGCATGGCGTCTACTTGCGTGTTGCTAGCGGCATCTACTTCTAACAAATCAACAAAACGGCCACGGTCAATTTCGGTACAGGCATTACAAACACCGCAAGGCACGGCGGTAATACCAGTTTCGCAATTAAGTGATTTAGCCAAGATGCGGGCAAGGGTGGTTTTACCCACACCACGAGTGCCGGTGAAAAGATAGGCATGGTGCAAGCGTTGTTGTTCCAGCGCATTAGTTAGCGCTCGCACAACGTGGTCTTGCCCGACCAAGGTTTCGAAAGATTTGGGGCGATATTTACGCGCTAGAACTTGATATGACATAGACTAAATTTTAGCTGAAAATCAGCAATACATCTAAAACTAAATAAAGATTAAATGTTGTGTGGTAGTGGCGACATCATTCCGTTGATAAATCAAAAAAATAAGGCCGTAAGAATAGACTTTGGCGCCGCAGATAGTACATGTTCGTACAGTAAGGCGCGACAACACGGTTATTTTTGATTTAGAAATGGAATGTGATAGGAGGCGAGCCTTGCCCCCGGCACTTGCTCAATAGTTGTGGCTGCTTGCTTCCGCATCTGACCAGGTTGGCTACTTTGCAATGCGGGGAGGCCCGCCAACCATGATTTTACCTTAATTCGAAGCGTTTACCGTAGTGTTTAATGCGTTATTTTAAGAATAGAGGGGTAAAAGTAGCCCTTTAATTGCCATTGATTTTACACTTTATATAGAAAAATACACCTTATATATTTTTTGATAATAGTTAACCAATTAATGAATGCTATGTTAAATACTAGTCAACGAAATAAACCCAATTTGGTGCCTATCAATATTGCTCGTGAAACCATCAAGCAGATGACGATGCGTCGCGTGGAACCTACACCAGATAATTACCAGCTTATTTATAACGAAGTGGCTGGCGCACCTGCAACAGAAAACCTTGAAAGCGCAGTTAAAAAGGCTCTCAGGCAACTGCCAAATAAAACACCGGAACAAAACAATTGGATTAATCGTTGGGAAAAACTATTAAAAAAGAACAACTGGGCAGAGTTGCCAGCATTGTTGGGTGAAGGCATGGATGCCAGTGTAACGCTTTCAACACAATGGCCGGACGCTATTCGTGATCTTCTGAATGGTTGGGAAGCTAAACATAAAGGGCTGAATGCACAGCAAAAAAAAGAAGTATTAGAACGCGTGCTCATTAATTTTGGTAGCGACCCACTTTTACCACAAAAAATACGGACGATGGCTAATGGCTGGGGACAATATGGCAACACTGGTGCGGATTTACAAACTAGCTCCACCGAAAGCTCAACAGAAGCTATAGTCCAAAGTCCTAAAATTGAGTCTACCAGTGCTCTACCTTCTACTACTGGCCCTGCTACAAGCGCAGATACAGCATTGGCAGTAATGCCTGAATATGATACAGACCAATTTCAAGAAACTTTCCGCATTTTGCAAGATATGCTCAAGCAATCGCTGAATCATGGGCTTATTCCAAGATTGGACGGTTATCCTGAACTTAAAGAAGAAGCACGTGAGATTTTTATTCTCACCGAAAAAGCACGCAAGTTAAAAGATTGGCAGTTTATGGCCAAACAGTTCAGAGCGCTTTTGGTGCGTGTTGAACTGATTGGTGCCAATGAAGAAGGCATGAAACAAGATTTATTGAGATTACTTAAATTGTTAATTGATAATATCAGCGAATTAGTTGCCGATGACCAATGGTTACGCGGACAGATTGCAGTGGTGCAAACCATTGTATCGAGTCCGCTTGAAAGAGCATTGATTCATGACGCCGAAAAGAGCTTGAAAGAAGTTATTTTCAAGCAAGGCATGTTAAAACACAGTTTGACCGAAGCCAAAAATTCTTTTAAACATATGATTGCTACCTTCGTTGATCGTTTAGGTCACATGACCGATTCAAGCGGCAGCTATCAAGAAAAAATTGGAAATTACGCTGAAAAGTTATCAGAAACTGAAGATATTTTACAAATTAATGTGCTTCTAGAAAACTTGATGAAAGATACGCACACCATGCAAGGTGAGATTGTGCGTTCGCGTGAGGCATTGTTACAACAACGTGAAAATGTTGACACTTCACAAGAAAAAATCCGCAAATTGCAAGAAGAGTTATCACAGCTTAGCGAAGCGGTGCGGGTAGATCAGCTAACTGGCGTGCTTAATCGGCGTGGTCTAGATGAAGCTATGCTTAAGGAAATTTCACGTGCCCAGCGTGGTGGCAACGAGCTAAGTGTTGCTTTTCTAGATATTGATAATTTTAAAAAGTTGAACGATACCTATGGTCATAATGCTGGGGATATAGCATTGCAACACTTGGCTAAAGTAATGCAAGCAACCGTAAGGCCTACAGATGTGGTGTCACGCCTCGGCGGTGAAGAATTTGTTATATTATTGCCAGATACAGGTATTGCACAAGCAGTAACGACTGTTAAGCGTTTGCAACGGGCACTGACAAAACAGTTTTTTATGAATAATAATGAGCGACTTTTAATTACTTTTAGTGCTGGTGTTGCGCTACTTAAAAATGATGAAACCGAACATGCAGTGTTGAAACGCGCAGATCAAGCAATGTATCTAGCTAAGAGATCAGGTAAAAATCGCGTCATGACCGAAATGGATTTGAGCGTTGACACAGCTTAAATTTCAAGAAAATTTGAGTACAATGTAATTAAGTCGTATGTGATATATATTTAAGTAATACCGGAAAAGTGCTATTGCAACATTATAAATTACAAATTTAATATATAAAGGCTACTCAATGCTCCCTTTAGTTGATGCCAGGCTATTTCTAAATGCCATGATGCTAGGCGCGTCGGATGAAGTGTATCTTGTAGATGCTTCAACCATGCAGTTAGTGTATATGAGTGAAAATGCACAAAAGAATACTGGTCATAGTCTTGAGAGTTTAAATAAAAGAAGTATAGATGGCTTGCTGGGAGTGAGTCAGCATGAGCTTCAGACACAAGCTGAGCAGAGCCGCAGCCAGGCGCACTTTATTGAGATGTACCTGGATCAAAGCCCTGTCATTAGCAATTCTAAAGAATTTCAGTTGCGGGTTATGCTCTTAAAGGCAGATAAAAAAGAGTACGTTCTAGTCATAAAGAGTGACATCACTCCCAACGAAAAAACTGTAAAGGCATTGGACGAGAGCGAATCGCGTTTTCAGGCTATCGTTTCCAATACGCCAGGCATGGTATTTCAGTTTCAACTAGATGATGATGATGGAATATCCTTTGTATATTTGAGTGATAGAAGTAAAGCCTTACTTGGATTAGCGCCAGAGGAATTATGTCAGAATCCCGCACAATTTTATTCGATGATGAATGCAAGAGATCATGCCACACTGCGTACCCGTATAAGGGCATCTGTTGCGGAGCTTAGCGCGTTGGATTGGGAAGGTCGGATGTGGATTGATGGCTGGCAAGATACCAAGTGGGTCAATATGCGGGCAACGCCTAGAAAGCTTAGCAATGGGGTGATTCAGTGGGATGGCATCATGCTCAATATTACGCAAAGCAAGACAGAGAAGTTTGAGCTAGAACAATCGCGCCGTGATTTGGCTGAGCTGACAGCGCACATCAATACTATTAGAGAAGACGAACGTACCAAGATAGCACGCGAAATACATGATGATTTGGGTGGAAATTTGACAGCGATTAAAATGGGTCTGTCATCCATTATAGATCAGCAGAAAATAGACCCAAACGCATTTCTGCAACACACAAAAAGCTTGTTGGCCGTTGTTGATAATACGTTTGAGACAGTACATAGAATTTCAGGTAATTTACGGCCTAACATTTTAGATTTAGGCATAGTAGACGCATTAGAGTGGCAAGTTAAAGAATTCGAAAAGCAATTAGCCATTTCAAGTCAGTTTAGATGTAATCAAGCAGAGATTTCAATGTCGAAAGATCAGGCGATGGCGTTGTTTCGTATTTGTCAGGAGGCTTTGTCCAATATAGCCAAATATGCAAATGCAACGCAGGTGAATGTTGACTTGTGTGCCAGTGCTAATGACGTAGTAATGTCGATTAGTGATGACGGGGTTGGCATAAAAGCGGATGATAAACTGAAAGCCAATTCGTTTGGCTTGCGGGGAATGCGGGAGCGAGCAACCGCACTGCATGGTAATTTTAGAATCTCTAAACCTGTAACAACAAAGCACGGCACCATGATTACTGTCAAATTGCCAATCTAGTAGTTCAAATCGTAGCCTCTACGTTATTTAAAGTACCAATCTTCATGAACTAATGAGTGCATTAAAAGTTGGCATGCTGTTTGCGAGTATCAAACCATGCTGAAACAAAACTGTAAAAAAACAAATTTTGCTGATGAAAAAATGCACACTAGTGTCCAAATAATAACAACGTACTTAAGTATAGCAACACAAATTATTTTTTATAGTCGTAATTTAAATGTTTTAAGAGGTGCGGTATATGATGAATCGTAAAATCAAAGTTATCATTGTAGATGACCATGCAATTTTGAGAGCGGGAATCAATCAGATATTATCGGTGACTGACGATATTGAAGTGATTGCTGAGGCGCAAAATGGTAATGAAGCGATTAAACTTTCTCGTCAGCTTAATGCAGATGTAATGTTATTGGATATCTCGATGCCTGACCGTAGTGGCATGGAAGTACTTAAATACGTTAAAGACGAAAATAATAGCATTGCTGTGTTAATGCTATCCATGCATATGGAAGAACAATATGCGGTGCGGGCTCTGAAATCGGGCGCTGCAGGCTATCTGTGTAAGCAAAGTGCCTCTTCAGAATTACTCAATGCAATTCGTACCGTGGCAAAAGGTAGAAAGTTTATTACGCCAGAAGTAGCAGAAATATTGGCTGATCAAGTTGGCATGCAAAAATCTCAATCCCCGCATGAAACACTTTCAGACCGTGAATTCCAAACCATGATTATGATTTCCTCCGGCTTTTCTGTAGGTGAAATAGCTAATCAACTAGCGCTCTCAGTTAAAACGGTGAGTATGTATCGCGCACGCTTGCTGGATAAAATGCACTTGCGCCACAATGCAGAACTTACCCATTACGCAATAAAAAACAACCTAGTATATTGATTTTTTTGTAACAGTACGAGCGCAAGTAAATACGCTCACCGCCAAGTCAAGATTTAACCTGCTTTCCCCCCTGTATTACCTCTTTATTATCAAAAAATATTGAATATCATAGCTGATATGCAATATTCAAGCTCAAGGTAGCAGTTTCACCTTCGGCACTTATGCAAGCAAAGCCAGGCTTGTTAAGGGGGTATTTGCGTGATTGAATTTTAATGAATTAATTGATTAGAAAAGCCAAAGGTATTTTGTATGACCCTAAAGTATTAAAAATTACTGCCGACATCATTCACATCGGGACTGCTTATTCGGTAAGAGACGAAAGTAAAGTTCATGAGAAAAATTGTAATTGGAACAAAAATTAGAGCTTACCCTAAATTTTCTCAAAAGCTTACCGATAATACTTTAACTGCAACGCAATCCGAGGGGGTTGTAACGCTTAAGCAGTAGGTTGTAATTGAAACTTAACTTATATTTAGGAGATTTATCATGGCTTCAGTAATTAATACCAACGTAGCTTCATTAAACGCGCAACGCAGCTTATCCGCTTCACAAGCAGGCTTGCAAACCGCTATTCAACGCTTATCATCTGGCATGCGTATCAATAGTGCTAAAGATGATGCTGCTGGCTTATCTATTGCAACACGTATGGACTCACAAATTCGTGGTCAATCTGTAGCGATTCGTAACGCTAACGACGGCATTTCATTAGCTCAAACGGCTGAAGGCGCATTATCTTCAGTAACCGACAGCTTACAACGTATCCGTGAACTAGCAGTTCAGGCATCAAACGCTACTAACACGCAAGTAGACCGTAACTCACTAGACTCAGAAGTAACGCAACTTAAAGCTGAAGTTGCCCGTTTAGCAACCACATCATCATTCAATGGCACAAAATTGATTGACGGTACCTTCTCTGGCGCTAACTTCCAAGTTGGCGCAAATGCTACAGAAACCATTGCTGTAGGTTCAATTGTTAATGCTAACTTGGCATCATTAGGCGGTACAGTAAACGTAGCTACAACCTCTGCTGCAGCTAGCGGCATCACTGGCTTTGCTACTGCGATTGCTGCGGGTGGCGTGCTTATTAATGGTGTAGATATTGGTGCCATTGGTGCTGCAGGTAGTGCCGCAGAACGCGCTGGCCAATTGGTGAATGCAATTAACCAAGTGTCTGGTCAAACCAATGTAGGCGCTAACTACGATAACGCAACAGGCCAAATCACACTGCGTAGTTCTAGCGGTGGCATTACTATGACTGGTACTACAAACGATCTCACTGTTGCTGGTTTTACAAACGCCACTGGTACTGTAGCTGCTGCCCCAACTACTGGTATTACTGGTTTAAGTGTTTCTTCATACGCTGGTGCACAATTAGCGCTGACACAAATTGATGCTGCACTTGCACAAGTGAATAGTGCCCGTGCTGGTTTGGGTGCTACACAAAACCGTTTCAGCAACGTTGTTTCAAATCTGCAAAGCTCAGTGGAAAACCTCACAGCTTCTAAATCACGCATTATGGATGCGGACTTTGCTGCAGAAACAGCCAACATGACACGCGGTCAAATCTTGCAACAAGCAGGTACTGCAATGCTAGCACAAGCTAACTCATTACCAAACAGTGTATTAGCGCTGTTAAAAGGCTAATCTTAGTAAAGGTATATTGATCCAACCTCCACAGGGCTAGCGATAATCCTGTGGACTTTTGTTAAGGAGTTCATCATGTTTAACTCGTCATTAGATGCTTATGGTTCGGTAAAAAAACCGGCTGGCCCGCATAATATTGCCGCCGGCCAAGTTGCATTAGTAAACCCATCAGGTCCTAAGGTAGTTGATAAAGTAGAAAATAAGCAAGCAGTAGAAGTTGATCAGGTAGTGCTTACTGATGCGGTAAAAAAATTGAATGAATATGTAGCACCTGCATTACAGACAATTGAGTTTTCACTCGACCAAGAATCGAAACGTATGGTTGTTAAAGTCGTGGATACAGCTACACAAAAAGTATTGAGACAGATTCCGAATGAGGAAGTAGTGGCAATGTCTAAAACTCTCGACAAGTTGCAAGGCTTAGTGATTAGGCAGACAGCCTGATATTTATTGATAATTGATATTAATTGATTTGTAGCCAATAAGAGGAATTTACATATGACTATTTCATCACCAGGAATTGGGTCTGGCCTCGATGTTAATTCAATAGTGAGTCAGTTAATGACGGTTGAGCAACAACCATTAGTTGATGTACAAAAGAAAAAATCGGCTTATCAAACACAGATATCGGCTTATGGCACATTAAAGAGTGCACTCTCAACATTTCAAACCGCTGTAAGTGCGCTTTCTACCCCTGATAAGTTTAATGCGCAAACAGCAACCCCTGGTGATAGTAGTGTATTTACGGCAACAGCAAATGGTAAGGCACCAGTGGGTAATTATGCAGTTACTGTGAGTCAGTTAGCACAGCAACAAAAACTTGCTTTAACTGGCTTTGCAAATGTGTCTGATGTTGTTGGTACTGGTACATTAACCATTTCATTTGGCACTTTTACGCCTGCGGTGATTGCACCTCCGACACCAAGTTCATTTACGCCAAATACGGCTAAAACCGACGTGACTATCGCAATTAATAGCTCCAATAATACGTTGACTGGAGTACGCGATGCGATAAATGCCACGGGCTCTAGCGTTGTAGCTACTATTGTGAATGATGGCACGACCAATAACTTGGTCATTACGTCTAAAGATACTGGTGAAGTTAACAGTTTGAAAATTTCGGTGGCTGATAGCGATGCCAATAATACCGATACCTCTGGCTTATCGCAATTGGCCTATGATCCTACTTCAACACTCGGGAATGGTAAAAATCTAACGCAACTTCAAGCAGCAAAAAATGCACTTTTAAATATTGATGGTATTGCGGTGGTTAAAGCCGGTAACACAATTTCCGATGCAATTGATGGCGTGACACTTAACCTGCTGACAACCAGCAATAGCGCCAGCGTGAATTTAGGCATTGCGACTAACCAAAGCGTGGTGAATCAATCAGTCACCGCATATGTTAATGCTTACAATACACTAAATACAACTTTGCGAAGCCTAACCAATTTTGCCGGAACAGGCCAAACTAATGGTGTGTTACTGGGAGATGCCACTGCTCGGTCAGTTATCAATCAGATTAAGACAGTGATGACTAAAACAATCACTAGTGGTGGGACCATCAATTCGCTGAGTCAGATCGGTGTTGCGTTTCAACGCGATGGAACGTTGGCGCTGGATTCAGCCAAATTAACGGCAGCGATTTCATCTAATTTCAGTGATATCGCCACTTTATTCTCTACTTCAGCAAAAGCGACAGATTCCTTGATTGCGTACTCAGGCAGCACCAGTAAAACACAAGCAGGTACATATGCAGTCACGGTCAGTCAATTGGGTACAAACTTATCCAATGCCACAGGCACTATCAATGGCGTTGCTGCAACTGGTATCACTACGAATCTAGTTGGTGCAGTAGGGGATGCCAGTGAAGGCTTAAGCCTTAAGGTGAACGGTGGTGCGCTGGGTGCGCGCGGTACGGTTACTTACACTATAGGCTATGCAGCACAGCTAAATAACGTGATTACTAGTATGCTGAGTAGCGGTGGACTTTTGGCGGCCAGAACAGACGGTATTCAGAACTCAATAACGCGCTTAAATAAACAAGCGGATGATATCAATGCACGTTTGACTACAATTGAAGCGCGTTATCGTGCCCAGTATGCTAAGCTTGATACCTTGCTATCTAGCATGTCTTCAACCAGTAGCTTCCTAACGCAGCAAATCGCACAAATCAATGCCAATGGCGTTACAAATAATAACAAATAAAATAATAACAAATAGAGGACAAGTTAATGTTTGGATTAATTCAAAAAGGGACTAATGTTTATGCACAAATGAGTGTTGAAACAGGTGTGCTTGCAGCAAGCCCGAATAAATTGACCATTATGCTATATGAAGGCGCTATTACTGCATGCCAAAGCGCAATTGTGTACATGCAGAAAAAGGACATTCAAAACAAAGGGATCATGCTGTCAAAAGCGATTATGATTATCGAAAGTGGCCTCAGATTGAGCCTTGATAAACAAGCCGGCGGTGAGATAGCCGTAAGCCTAGATAACCTTTATGCCTACATGAGCCACAGATTGACGATGGCCAATATGCGCAACCAGCCAGAGCTAGTGCTAGAAGTGATTAAGCTTTTAGCTGATTTAAAAAGCGCTTGGGAAACGATTGGTAATGAACAGGCTAAGACCGCAGCCATTTCTCAAGTGGCAGTATCGGTGCCCTCAAGCCCAAATCAGCTTGCTGTAAATCGGCATATTGCCAGTTACGCAGGAGCTTGAGCCATGGAATATCAAAACACAATCGCCATCTACGAGGTGATTGCTGAGCTGACAAATCAAATGCTGATAGCAGCTAAACAAGGGGATTGGGACAAATTGACAGGGCTGGAACCTAGCCGCGTTCAGCATGTTGAAACCCTAAAATTTTACAAGAATGTATTACCGCTTTCTCGCAATGCATCGGAGCGCAAGGTGGCGAGTGTCAATCGTATTCTTGCCGATGACCGTGAAATACGTGATTTAGTCTCACCTGAAATGGCGAAACTGAGCTCGTTGATTAACAGCACCCAGAATGGAAAGAAGCTGACACGCACCTATAGCCAGTAAACTATAGGGTCAGTGATTTATTTGAATGGATATACTTAATAAACCTGATAGCTTAGGCAATAGAGCTAGCATCAACCCAGTATCCAGAATCACACCTGTACTGGCTGTGGACAGCATAGCTAGCGTTACGCAAGAGCTTGGCGACCGAGCCACACAATTAGTAAAAGGGCAGGAGTATTTTGCTCAAGTACTATCAAAAGTAAGTGATGGCACATACAACGTAAAAGTAGATGGCACAGGCTTTAAAGACATTGTTCTAAAAATGGATCTCGGGTCTGCCGCGCAGGCAGGGCAGACGCTGTTATTGCGCTATATGCATGCGAGCCCAGCGCCAACGTTTTTGCTCTTACCCAGCCCAAGCAATGAGGCTGGCAGTGCCGCAGAAATCAGCCCGGCTGCCCAGCTTATTGGGCATTTTCTTAAGCAAGCAGATAGTGAAGGCGTGCCCACCCGCTTTGAGGCGGCTTCAATTGTGACGCATACACCTGGCAATGCCCAAATCGTGGCGCATGATTTAAAACAAGCGGTAAGTAGTAGTGGCCTGTTTTATGAATCGCACTTGAGTGATTTAGTACAAGGCAATCAAACTCTGACGGCTATCAGGCAAGAGCCGCAAAATCAAACTAACTCAGCACTTGCAGGGTTAATGTCGCAACAATTAGCCATTTTAGAAAATCAGCGCATGGCGTGGCATGGTGAAATATGGCCTGGACAACTGATGAACTGGGATGTTTATCTACAGCAAAACAATGCCGCAAGCGATGGCAGTCAACAATCTTCTTATGCGCAACAAACTGGTGAAGATAGACCTATTGCCAGTGAAATGACCCTGCATTTGCCGCATCTGGGCAAGGTTTCAGCCAGATTAAGCATTATTGATGGTCGGATGCGAATAGGCATATCAGCCGAGCAAGTGCACACACTTGATATCCTTAAAAGCCAGTGGCAAAGCCTCGCGCAGGCGATCGAAAAAAATGGTCAACAGTTAGATAGGTTGACCATCACGCCCCATGAATAATACTAACAAAAGTAAAACGCTAGCCAGTTTAAAGCCCAATGCGAATCAGCAAGCGATTGCGCTGGCTTATGAATCCAGTGATTATGCGCCTAGAGTGGTGGCCAAAGGCCGCGGCCTGATTGCAGAGCAGATTATCGCCAAAGCCAAAGAAAACAATGTGTTTGTGCATGAATCCAAGGACTTGGTTGCACTATTGATGCAGGTTGATTTGGATGACCACATCCCGCCCGCGCTGTACCAGGCGATTGCCGAGATTCTGGCATGGTTATACCGGCTAGAAGCGGGTAAAGCAAATGTAGAGGATGCTACGTTCTAACAGCAGGATTTCGTATCATTAAATACGCCATTTGTTGCAGCAGTTAGATTGTTGGCACGTATCATAAAGTTAGTAAAAAGTATCTTCCGTTATATGATAATGAGTTCGGGTTCCGCTACAATAAACGCATGACCCCTGATAATTTCAGAACAGCGGTAAAAGCGTGTTAAATATACGCTCCTCATTATTTTTAATAATGCTATTGATTGCTCAATTAGTAATGCAATCACAATTGCAGGCCGAACCAGATTCCAAACAGGGCAATAATAAAACCTACCAAGCTAAGCAAGGAACTGAAAACAATCCTGTTGTAGTAAGGGTTCTTCCCTCCAAAAAAGATGATAACAAGGCCGCTCAAGA
>JADGRO010000006.1 GCA_017880905.1 Methylotenera sp. | reverse complement strand
TATAACGGCTCAAATCGAGGCCTCCCTTACTTATTGGTTTATCAAGAAAATCGCCCACCACCGCACCTAGCGGACGCGTGAGAATAAACGCTGCCCAAAAAAGCAGCGTTCTAGATAAATTTGTCCAGAAATAAGCTATTAACACGACCATCAAAAGCACGCTAAAAATAATCGCCGCGCCACCATAGCCAAGCCCCGCTGTATCCGCTGTCCAATCGCCAAGCGCAGTACCCAAGGTTTGTGAAAACATGATGGTGACCCAATAAAACATTTCTGCTTTCGGAGAACTCACTGTGTTCACTGAAACCGAACCCATTGTTTTGTACCAAACTGCTAACGAAGTCAACAAAAACGCAAACAACAGCATAGAACCACCTGTATAGCCAATGCCAAGGGAGCGGGTTGCAAAATCTGCAAGTGTTGTCCCCACTGTCGTCGTAGCAATAATAGTTGCCCAGTACAAAAATGGATGAAACTGTTTTGCCTTAATTTGCGCAGTTACGGCAACGAGAAAGATTATTGCAAAAATAACCGTACCAATAAGATAGCCCAGATTCATGGACATAGAAACAGCATCACCTCCTGTTTCACCGAGTGTTGTTGCCAAGATTTTAATAACCCAAAAAATTAAAGTAAGCTCTGGGACTTTGCTTAAAGCGTTCTCGGCAGAATTACTCATAAGACTTTCTTCTTCAAAGCTATTGGATTTATACCATTAATGTGTGGCCAAATGACAGTTGTCCTAGGCCTTTTAGAGGTAAACCAGAAATACCCAAAGATAATTACAGATACAAAACAGCAGGGAATACCGTTAATGCAAACACGAACACCAGCCACTCCATATTCCAACGTTCGAGATGCCCTGTGAAGTGAAGGGTGAGTACCGCAATCGCTAGAGCGTAATAAATTGAAATGAGTACCATAAGTAAACCTACGTTAGAGTTGTGTAATTAGTGTATTTATAACATTTTTTATCAAAAATACCTAAAATTTAAAAAAATTTTTAGTGCTTAAGTTTGCTTGGTATTATAAATGGCTTCTTGCTTTTTAGGCCGTTTTCGCGTAGATTCGACGTATTGCTAGGGGTCTGCTTTTATAATTTTGGAGGCGGTGAGAAACACCCTTTGAACCTGATGCGGGTCATGCCGCCGTAGGGAATGCATTTTAAGTATGCATCCCACGCTTTTCCACAAGGATGCACTATGAACGCCATTGATAAAAACATCAAATTCGTTAACTCAGAAGCCACGGTTGACGCTGCTGCTGCCAAGCCTTTTGCCAAATCGCGTAAGGTCTATGTACAAGGTTCTCGCCCTGATCTTCAAGTACCGTTCCGTGAAATCGGCCTGAGTGACACACCATCAGCGTTTGGCGCAGAAAAAAATCCGCCGGTAATCGTTTACGATACTTCTGGCCCATATACTGACCCTACTACCAACATTGATATCCGTAATGGTTTGCCTGCATTGCGCGCCGGTTGGATTACAGAGCGTAACGATACTCAGCAATTAGATGGCCCCAGCTCTGCTTTTGGTTTGGAAAGAAAAAATGACCCGTCGTTAGCAGAAATGCGCTTTAACCTCACACGTAAACCTTTGCGCGCCAAGGCAGGCATGAACGTGTCTCAGATGCACTACGCGCGTCAAGGCATTATCACGCCCGAGATGGAGTTTATTGCTATAAGAGAAAATCAACGCCGCGAGAACATGAGCGAGTTACTACAAACACAACACAAGGGCCATGATTTTGGCGCGAGCATTCCTAAAGTGATTACACCAGAATTTGTGCGTGACGAAGTAGCGCGTGGTCGTGCGATTATACCTGCCAACATTAACCACCCAGAAATCGAGCCTATGATTATTGGTCGCAATTTCTTGGTAAAAATTAACGCCAATATTGGTAACTCTGCACTATGTTCATCCATCAGTGAAGAAGTTGAAAAAATGGTGTGGGGCACGCGTTGGGGCGGCGATACCGTGATGGATTTATCCACCGGCAAAAATATCCACGAAACGCGCGAGTGGATTATCCGCAATTCACCCGTGCCTATCGGTACCGTACCTATCTACCAAGCACTGGAAAAAGTCGATGGCAAAGCTGAAGATTTAACTTGGGAAATCTTTAGAGATACCTTGATTGAACAAGCCGAACAAGGCGTAGATTATTTCACCATCCACGCTGGCGTGCGCTTGGCCTACATCCCCATGACCGCAAAACGCATGACAGGCATTGTGTCACGCGGCGGTTCTATCATGGCGAAATGGTGTTTAGCGCACCATAAAGAAAGCTTCCTCTACGAGCATTTTGAAGACATCTGCGAAATCATGAAAGCCTATGATGTGAGCTTTAGCCTAGGTGATGGCCTGCGTCCAGGCTCGATTTACGATGCCAACGATGAAGCGCAATTTGCAGAATTGAAAACTTTGGGCGAACTCACACAAATCGCTTGGAAACATGACGTGCAATGCATGATTGAAGGCCCTGGCCACGTACCGATGCACTTGATTAAAGAAAACATGGATTTACAACTTGAGCATTGCGGTGAAGCGCCATTCTATACATTGGGACCTTTAACCACAGACATCGCACCAGGTTATGACCACATCACCTCAGGCATCGGCGCCGCGATGATAGGTTGGTATGGTTGCGCGATGCTGTGTTACGTGACGCCAAAAGAGCATCTAGGTTTACCCGACAAAGAAGACGTTCGCGTTGGCATAATCACTTACAAAATCGCGGCACATGCAGCGGATTTAGCCAAAGGTCATCCTGGGGCACAGATTCGCGACAATGCGCTCTCAAAAGCGCGTTTTGAATTTAGATGGGAAGACCAATTTAACTTAGGCCTAGACCCAGAAAAAGCCAAAGAATTTCACGATGAAACCTTGCCACAGGAAGGCGCTAAACTCGCGCATTTCTGCTCCATGTGTGGTCCACATTTTTGCTCCATGAAGATATCGCAGGATGTACGTGACTATGCCGATAAACTTGGTATAGACGAAAAAGAAGCGCTACAAAAAGGCATGCATGAAAAAGCCATAGAGTTTGTGAAAAAAGGCAGCGAGGTATATCAAAAAGTTTAGCTGTTTTTAGCACCGCTTTTTGATGCCATTATGGCAACCCTAAAAATTAATAAAGACAAAATCAGCACCACGCCAAACATGACCAAAGCGCCCATCAGGCGTGCTAACCCTGCCAAGCGTGATCGCACAGTCACGCTAGCAAAAACAACACCTGCGACTTCGCAACGTAATCATCGTTTTGATGGAAAGCCACACGATGATGAACACAAGCAAACCAAGCCCGCAGGCATTGATACGCGCACTACGCCTCGCCCAGATAAAAACGAACCGCAATACCGTCAAGCGCCGCGCCGCGGCGGCAAAGTGCGCGATGGTTATAACGCAGTTGCCACGCCGCAATATGGTGCTGCAGCAAAAGCAGCGTATAAATCATCGCCAGTGAATGTAGAACAACCAAGGCTTTCTAAAGTGATGGCAGAGCGCGGACTTTGCTCACGGCGCGAGGCCGACGAATGGATAGTGAATGGCTGGGTGAAAGTAGATGACGTGATTATAGAAACGCTTGGCACGCGCATTAAACCCGACGCTGAAATAATCATTAGTGGCTATGCTTACGAGCAGCAAGCCGAGCAGGTGACTATTCTGCTGCACAAACCTGTGGGCTATGTCAGCGGGCAAGCCGAAGATGACTACCAACCCGCGATTGTGTTGGTGCACCCCGATAATGAATGGTTGGATGACCCCGAGTTAAACGCACATAACACCAAAGAATTTCAGCGCGGATTTTTGCATGGTCTTGCCCCTGCAGGCCGCTTAGATATTGACTCTACAGGCATGCTTGTTTTAACCCAAGATGGGCGCATTGCACGACATTTAATAGGCGAAGATTCGAGTGTAGAAAAGGAATATTTAGTACGCGTAAAAGGCGAATTAAGCGACGCAGATATGCAGCGCTTGAATCACGGCCTAAGTTTGGATGGCGAAAAATTAAAGCCTGCAAAAGTAAGCTGGCAGAACGAAGATCAATTACGTTTTGTGTTACGCGAGGGCAAAAAACGCCAAATTCGCCGCATGTGCGAAATGGTGGGCTTGCATGTGGTCGGGCTAAAGCGTGTTCGTATTGGAAGTATTACACTAGGCAAACTACCGGTTGGTCAATGGCGTTATTTGCGGGCTAACGAACGATTTTAACTTTAACAATTAAGGAAATGGCATGGGTTTATTAGATAGCGTAGCGGGCGCAGTACTTGGAAAATTAGGCGGTGAACAGGGTAGCATGGCACAAGTTGCTATGGAAATGTTCAACCAACGCGGCGGCTTAAGCGGCATTTTAGATAAATTTAAAGCAGGCGGTTTGGGCGATGTAGCTGCATCGTGGGTTGGCAAAGGTGAAAATTTACCGATTTCAGCCGACCAAATTTCTAGCATATTAGGTAGTGGTACAATTGCAGAGATGGCAGCTAAATTTGGCATTTCACCCGAAGTTTTAAGTGCGCAAATTGCGCAACATTTACCAACCATAATTGATAAAATGACGCCAAACGGTCAAGTAGAAGCTGATTCTGGTAATTTACTCTCAACTGTTTTGGGCATGTTTAAATAAATTTTGCTTAATCTGCCACAAAAGTTTAAGTATTTATAACTTAGAATTGAGGGGCGCACTGTTGCCCTTTAGTTTTTTATAAGCAGTAAAATAACAATATGGATTTATTAATACTTATTAAAGCCTTTATATTAGGTATAGTCGAAGGTACAACCGAATTTCTGCCGGTTAGCAGTACCGGGCACTTAATTATTGTGGGCGATTTACTCAATTTTAATGACGAAAATGGCAAGATTTTCGAGATCGTCATTCAGCTAGGGGCGATTCTTGCAGTATGCTGGGAGTATCGAGCCAAAATCGGGCATGTGGTTACAAACATTTTTACGGAAGTGAAATCTCAACAACTCGTAGTAAATCTAGCATTGGCCTTAATGCCAGCGGTCATCATTGGTTTACCATTGCATCATTTGATTAAACAATATCTATTTTCGCCCATCACAGTTGCGTGTGGGTTGATTGTTGGTGGGATTGCCATTTTATTGATTGAGCGCTTTGCACCACAGCCTGATACCATCACAGTGGATGATATGGACTGGAAACATGCACTCAAAATAGGTTTTGCGCAAACTCTAGCACTCATTCCTGGTGTGTCACGCTCTGGTGCAACGATTTTAGGTGGTACCGTTTTTGGATTATCTCGCTACGCCGCCACAGAATTTTCTTTTTTTCTTGCAATCCCTGTGATGTTTGGAGCAACAGGCCTTGAGATATTTACTAACCCCAACATATACACTTGGCAATATCTAGACATCATTGCGGTTGGCTTTATAACTGCATTTTTTAGCGCCCTTTTAGTGACAAAAGGCTTGCTGCGCTTTGTTTCTACGCACGACTTCAAAACTTTTGCTTGGTATCGTATCATTTTTGGTTTAGCCGTATTACTTTATTTTTGGTGACTTAAACGCTTGAACTATCCATTAGCCTGTAACTCCAATATTTTTGGCTAAGAATTAGGTCATTGGCATAGAATATCAATAATCGTTAGCTCGCAGAAAGAAATAATATGTCAAAACTAATCAAATATGTGCTGTACGGCATTGGCGGCATCATCGCTATAGTACTGATGGTTGCGGGTTATTTTGCGATGACTTTTAACCCCAACGACTATAAAGACGAAATTGTAAAATTAGTCAAAGAAAAAAAAGAACGCGCGCTACATATTGATAGTGACATCAAACTCAGCTACTGGCCAAGAATCGGCGCCAATCTTGGCAAGCTATCAATTTCTGAACACAATTCAGACAAAGAATTTGCCTCTGTCAACAGCGTAAAAGTGGCGCTCGCCATAATGCCGCTACTTAAAAAAGAACTGGTAGTAGATACGATTTATGTAGACGGCGCAAAAGCCAATATCGTCAAATACAAAGACGGCACCACTAACTTTGATGATTTGATGAGCAAAGAAGAATCAAAGCTCATTAAATTTGATATTGATGGCGTTAATATCAGTAATTCCGAAGTGAGATATACGGATGAAGCTACTGACGCGAAATACAATATCACCAAACTCAACATGAAATCTGGTCACATTGCTTTGGCCGAACCTGTCGATTTAGATACAAGTTTTACGCTTACTTCAAATAAGCCCGAAGCTACGGCCAACGTTAATCTTAAAGGCAATTTTTTGATTGATCCGAAAACTAAACACTTTAATGTAAAAGGCTTAGATAGCCACATTGTGGGTGATTTACTTGGCGGCACAAATATGGATATTGTCGCCAGCGGTAATGTGGATGCGAAACCTGAACAAAAGGAATTTTTAGTTGATGGATTAAAGTTGGTAGCCTCTGGCAACTATAGTGGCACCAAACAAAGCATTGATTTAAGCGCACCAGCACTCACCATTCAAAAAGATGAAGTAAGCAGCAAAAAACTAACTGTTAGCTTAGGCCAAGAAAAAGCCGGTGACATTTTCAAAGCCAACATGATACTGGCCGACATGAAAGGTTCACCCAGAGCCTTGCAAAGTTCTGGGATTACTGGCGATTTATCTGCCGTGCAAAGCAAGCGTACGGTGACTGGCACATTCTCCTCACCTTTTAGTGGCGACATTGAAAACTTGATTTTTGATATTCCAAAACTCGCGGGCAATTTAGATATTAAAGACCCAAGCCTGCCCAATGGCGGCATGAAAGGCACCTTTATTCTAGGCGCTCACACTGATATTAAAAATGAACTCGTTAACAGCAAGTTTAATTTAAACATCGCTGAAACCAAGCTTAACGGAGACATTGCTGTGGCCAGTTTTAAAAAGCCAAACATTAAATTTAACTTGAATGCCGATAAGCTAGACTTGAACAAACTACTCGCTAAATCTAGCACACCAGCCAAAAGTAGTAATAAACCGGCTGACATGTCTGCACTTAAAAATCTAACGCTAGATGGCAAGCTGAATGTGGGTAGTATTTTGTATGACAAATATCGCATCTCTGGCTTAAACGTTGGCATTAAAGCTGATGGCGAAAAACTGGCTTTGAGCGGCTTAAACGTCAAGGTTGACGACAGCCAAATTAAAGGCAATTTAAGCATTAGCCATTTTGCCAAACCACTTTACACTTTTGATTTAGATATCGATAACGTGGACGTTGATAAATATGTGGTAGCTGATGCAACGACTAAAAAGGATACGAACAAAACACTCGATTTAAGCGCACTTAAAGCCTTAAATGCCGACGGTACAATTCGCATCGGCAATCTAAAATATGGTAAAACTAAAGCTTCAAACATCAACATTAATCTGAAAGGTGATGGCGAAAAACTTAGCCTTAACCCACTAAGTGCCAAAGTAGATGATAGCCAAATTAAAGGCTCGTTTGGTATTGCGCAATTTAGCAAACCGAAGTTTTTGTTTGATTTAGATATCGATAACCTAGATGTCAATAAATACGTGGCTCCAAGCCCTGCTAGTGCCTCAAAGAGTGACAAACCTCTCGACTTGAGCGCGCTCAAAACTTTACTTGCAGATGGCAATTTGCGTATTGGTAATTTGAAATATGATAAATATCAAATATCCAATCTCAAAGCCGGACTCAAAGCCGATGGTCAACAGTTGAGCTTGAATCCACTGATTGCCAAAGTAGATGACAGCCAGATTGACGCCAATTTAGGCATTAGCCAATTTAGCAATCCCATTTACAATTTCGATATCAAAATTGATAAGCTTGACGCTGATAAATACATCACTAAAAGTAACACTAAAAGTACTGACGATACGCCAATAGATTTGAGCGCGCTAAAAAAGTTGAACGCGACTGGCGAAGCCAAAATTGGCTGGCTTAAACTCGCCAATGTTAAAACCGAAAACGTGAATTTAGGCTTAAAAGCAGGTGATGGCATCGCAACGCTTTCACCTTTCTCAGCCAATTTATATCAAGGAAGCATGAGCGGTACACTCAAGGTAGATGCTCGTACCACACCAAATATCGCTTTTAAACAAACCATGAAAAGCGTTTCTGTTGGCCCGTTGATGGTAGATGCGATTAATAACGACATGCTTTCTGGCACAGGCACCGTTAATATTGATATAACCACGCAAGGCGCTAGTGTAGGCGCACTCAAAAAAGGTTTGCAGGGAAATGCCTCTCTTAGTTTGGCTGATGGTGCGCTAAAAGGTGTGGATATTGCTGGGTCAATTCGTGAACTCAAAAATAAGGTTAACATTCTCAAAACTAAAGACGCCAGTGCCGATAAAACTAAGAAAACAGACTTTAGCGAGCTTGCAGCAACTTTCGATATTAAAAATGGCGTGGCGCATAATGAAGACCTGGCTATGAAAGCGCCTGTGCTGCGGCTGGCAAAAGGCGATAGTAAAGGTGATATTGATATCGGTAACGAGAAAATCAATTATCTTGCCAAGCCTACCATTGTGAAATCGCTTAAAGGGCAAGGTGGCGCAGAACTTGATGATTTAAGTGGCATTGCAATTCCTGTAAAAATTACAGGTACATTCTCTGACCCTAAATATGGCATGGATTTCGCAGCAATTGGCTCCGCATTAGCGCAATCGAAATTGCTAGAAAAAATAGGGGGGGGGAAAGGTGCTGCTGCAAAAGAGCTAATTAAAGGTGACAACAAAGTGGATGCCTTGAAAGATTTATTAGGTAAGAAAAGACCTACTGAAGCACCCGCTCCTACGCCTACAGCACCAGTTGCAGGTTCCGAAGCAATACCTTCACAGCCCGCAGCGCCCGCTGAAGAACCAAAATCTGTAGAAGATAAAGCCAAAGAAAAGGCCGAGAAAAAACTTAAAAAACTACTTAAGTTCTAGTAAATTAAAAACATCATGGTAGCTTTTGCAGATGCAATTATTACTTGGCAAAAAGTGCATGGTCGTCACGATTTGCCTTGGCAAGGCACTAAAAATCCATTCGCGATTTGGGTTTCTGAAATAATGCTGCAGCAAACACAAGTGGCCGCCGTTATTGACTATTACGCTAAATTTATGCAGCGCTTCCCCACCATTACTGCACTTGCAAACTCAAGCCAAGAAGAGGTTTTACAATGCTGGAGCGGCCTGGGCTATTACTCGCGCGCACGTAATTTACATAATGCCGCACAAAAAATTGTGGATGAATTTTCTGGTACTTTTCCCACACAGTTTGATGATATTTTAAGCCTTCCTGGCATTGGTCGCACTACCGCAGCGGCCATTTCTACTTTTGCTTTTGATACGCCACAGCCCATATTAGATGGCAATGTGAAACGTGTTTTTTCGAGACACTTCAACGTTACAGGTTGGCCTGGCTCACCTAAAATAGAACAACAATTGTGGGAAATTGTAGTGCGTGAAAATCCAATTGCAGACGCCATAACTTACACGCAAGGTTTAATGGATTTAGGTGCAACCCTATGTACGCGCACCAAGCCTAAATGTAATGTATGTCCCGTCAGTGTTAGTTGTGTGGCATTAGAAAAAAACCTTATCCGCACGCTTCCAACGCCAAAACCGCACAAAGTACTTCCTGAGAAAAATACAACTATGCTGGTATTAATGAATGGCGATGAAATAATGCTTGAAAAGCGCCCACCTATCGGCATTTGGGGTGGCTTGTGGAGCTTGCCTGAAGTAAATAATGATACAAATATTATAGACATCAATCTGCAAAATGCGTCGCCACTAACTAAACTAACGCATACGTTTACCCACTTTAAACTGCACATTCAGCCGCAACTTGTACACACAAACAAAAATACACAAGCCAGCGAGCCGCGCACCATATGGCTGAGCTTGGATGACGCTATTGGTGCGGCAATTCCCACGCCCGTACGCAAAATTTTACAAGGTCTTAAAGCAAAAAAAGCAGCATAAGCCGCTTTTTATTTAATGCAAACGAGATTGCAAAATCTTATCTGCCAGCATTTGAAAGCGTGGTGAAACAAATTTTCTGCTTTGCGAACCTGCATCTGCAATATTCAGCAGCTCTTCAATTGCAGACCTAAAACCTAGCTCGAATAACCAATAATCATCTTGATTAATCGCCGATCTTTTGTCGGTATTCACATCCGCGCAAAGCCGCTCGAATGCCTCCATACATACATTACGTTCAGCCATAGTCCCTCCAAATTTTATCTAATTGGTTTATAGTAAAAACCTTCGAGTGGTTTGGCAAGAGTTATATTGTGTTTGTTCCCAACTTATTATTTTTGATAACTACTTTTGATCCCAGGAATCTTCCCACATGCAGTGTTTAATTTTATGGCGATTTTTAATCAGCTCATCAATACTTGGCTCGTCATTGAGCGCTCGCTTAATTGCAAGTTTGGTCGCATCGTAATTATTTTTATACATATCCGCCTTGTCAAGGTTGTCTTCTTTAGCTGCGCCTGGGTCAATCCATATCAAACTGATAATACATAAATCGTTCACTTGATCTTTAGGGATAATGCCTTCAATCACACAATCTAAAATAGCGTCTGCTGTTGCGGCTTGCACTAAGCCGCCAAATAATTCGATGTTCGCAGAATCTTTCAAGGTTACTTTTGGTACCATCATACAGGCTGGGCGTACTAGCTGGTTAATGTCACGCACTGCAAACATGGCGGTGTGGCCTTTGCTTTGCGCCATCATATTGGCAAAAGCTGCACCCACAGGGCCATCTACTGACCCAATTAAAATTTCTGGCATTGCCGCAGTGACGTCTTTGCCTTCGGTATAAACGGTAGCTTCGCCTGCTTTAAAAACGATTTTTGACATAATGTTCTCTAGTTGATAATGAATTAAAACTACATTTTAACAAATGCTAGCGAAAATCATCAATTAATCCTTAAACTTAAACCACAAGCGTTAACTGCATATCTACATGCGGAATATGTACTTCACAATATTCAGCACTTACCACTTTAAAACCTACTTGCTTGTAAAAACCAATTGCATGCGTTTGTGCAGTTAAATAAATAGTTTTGCTACCATGTGATTTACAAATGTTAATTGCCTCTAATAGCAAAGTCATCCCCAGCCCCATGCCACGCCAGTGCTTGAATACAGCCATACGGCCAATTTTTTGATAATTAATAATACGTAAGCATGCAATTGCCTGATTTTCAAACATTGCGAGCAAGTGTGTTGCACTTTCGTCTAGCGCGTCCCACTCAAAATCAGGCGCTACCAGCTGTTCTTCAATAAACACTTTTGTTCTCACAATACGTAAATGATTTTCAGCTTCGCGCCAAGTCACTTGCTTAATTTTAATGTTAGATAATCGTGGCTTCATGATGGCAATGCTTGCAGATTTGGTGTGTTCGGTGCATTATGCAGGCTAATATTTTTAGATTATTTAAGGCTAACAATGCAACGTTATTTATCAGCACTTGCACGTATTTTACTCGCGCAAATTTTTTTATTGCAAATTGTAATGCTCATATATGGTTTTTTTACCAACCCCAACGGCTATCAAGAATATCAAATGGGCTTAGGTAGCCTTGGTTTGCCAGGTATTTTTGCCCCTCTAATCATTCTAATCAATTTAGTGGGCGGTTTGGCTTTGTTTTTTGGCTATAAGACCAAGTTTTTCGCCATATTTATGGCGATTTATGCAGTGATTATTTCTTTCTTGCTTAAATTGCCAGTGTTGCAATATTTAGCTATCGCGGGCGGTTTATTGCTCTTGTATTTAAGCCCTGTAACTGCTTGTAGCCTGGACAATCTCAAAAAGTAATTGTTAGGTTATTCCCATTCAAGCGCAGGATAAATCACATTTACATTGCGTCTGTTTGCAATATCAAACAATAGCCATTTGTCCTTTTCACTAGCCGCTGCCGTATCCATGGTATTTTCCATACTTATGCCCTTTTTGATATTTGTACGAATATCAGTTAACAGCACATTCAAATAGCGTTGCTCATTATTGAGCGCTTGTAGCCAATCTTTAGCTGCTGGGCCATGGCCCGGTATCACTTGTTTCACGGGGTAAGTTTTTAAGGTATCTATCGCAGCTATTAAGCCTTTGATGTCACCTTCCAGCACAGGCGTGCGCTCAATAAACAGTAAATCACCTGTAAATAAAGTGCTGGTTTTAGAGTCAATCACCGAAATATCAGTATTAGTGTGCGCGGGCGGGTATGCGTTGATTTTAAGCGTTCTATCACCTAAATCTAACTCCAATGTGTCATTTACAGAAATCGTAGGTTTCACCATTACGCTTCCTTGGGCATCGTCCCCCAAATACTTGATGTTGAGCTTATCGTAAGTTTCTTGACGCAATTGCATAGCAACAGCCAATTTTTCGTGCCCTACAAACTGTGGTTTATCTTGTACAAAAGCAGCGTTTCCAAAAATATGATCAGGGTGCACATGCGTGTTAATCACATATAAAATCGGCAGGTTAGTAATTTTTTTTATCGCATCCCGCAGTTGATTGCCCACTTTAAAGCTGCCGCCTGTATCTATCACCGCCACACCTTTGCTGCCCACTACAAAACTAATATTGCAAATGTCACCTTGGTAGCCTGTATCAATATCCAAATGCGCCCCGTGGTGTGTGTAAATGCCGCCGCCTAAGTCTTCAATCGCAAAATTATTTTGCGTGGTTTGTGCGGCGGTTTGTAAGTGAGTACAACCCATCAGCGCCAAGATACTAAGTGTTATCATTAAAATTCGCATCATTTGTTTTTTCTGCTAAAGTTATTACTTACAATGTTGTAGTATTGTGCAATTATTCGCTGTGACACGTGTCACATTAGCGCTTATTTATACTTCAAGGATATTACTATGAATCACGATTCAGCACGCTATACTAAAACCGCTGTGATATTTCATTGGCTAATTGCTATTGGTATTTTTGGCATGTTTGCGATAGGTTGGTACATGGCCGATTTGCCTAAAGAAGCGCCCAAACAAATGGCCTTTGATTTATTTGATTTGGGCGTATACACTTGGCGGTTACCTGAAGCGGTAAGCCCACGCAGTTTTTACTTCAATTTGCATAAATCCATCGGTATCACTCTATTTGCTTTAATCATTATCCGTATTTTATGGCGCTTTACCCACAAGCCCCCCGCGCTATTAAGCTCTTACAAAGACATAGAACGTAAACTTGCCGCTGGAGCACATCATTTATTGTATTTGTTAATGATTGCCCTGCCTTTTACTGGTCTGAAAACAGCTATCTATAGCAAATACGGTGTGAAATGGTTTGGCATGGATTTTATTGCGGGTGTAGATGACAAAGCTGTGCGTGATTTTTACAAAGAAGCACACGAAGTCATCGGCATTATTATTTTAATTGTGATTGGTCTGCACATTCTAGGCGCGCTCAAACACAAGTTTATTGATAAAGATGACACTTTAAAGCGAATGTTGCTAAAATAATTAAAAGCCCGCGATTGCGGGCTTTTTTATTGATGATATTGCTTGCTGTGTTTCCGTACCGCTGCCAGCATAGCCGCAGCATTCTCTGGCGGCGTCCACTGCGTAATGCCATGCCCTAAGTTAAACACATGACCGTGGCCTTTGCCATAACTTGCCAAAATGCTCACTACTTCTTTTTCAATTGCCTCAGGCGTGCTCAGCAAAATGGCCGGGTCTAAGTTGCCTTGTAACGCGACTTTATCACCCACACGTTTACGCGCTTGACCAATATCTACAGCCCAATCTAGCCCTAATGCGTCTGCACCAATCTCCGCTTGCGCTTCAAGCCACAACGCGCCGCCTTTGGTAAAAACGATGCTAGGTACTTTGCAACCATCATTATTTTTAGTTAATCCTGCAACGATTTTTTGCATGTAGTTGAGCGAAAACTTAATGTAAGCTTTATGTGACAAAGCGCCACCCCATGAATCAAATATCATTACCGCTTGTGCACCTGAAGCAATTTGCGCGTTGAGATATTGAATAATAGTTTGTGCATTTACTTCTAAAATATGATGCAATAACTCTGGACGCGCATACATTAGCTTTTTAGTGTTTAAAAAATCCGTGCCGCCTTTACCTTCTACCATGTAAGTCGCCAGTGTCCATGGGCTACCCGCAAAGCCAATCAAGGGAACACGACCATTGATGGCTTTGCGGATTTGACTTACAGCATCAAACACATATTGTAGCTTCGTCATATCTGGCACTTCCAAAGCACGAATCGAAGCTTCATCTGAGGCTGTGCGCTCGAACTTAGGGCCTTCACCTTCTTCAAAATAAAGCCCCAAACCCATGGCATCTGGCACAGTGAGAATGTCTGAAAATAATATGGAAGCATCTAACAACGGATAGCGATCTAGCGGTTGCAACGTAACTTCTGTCGCAAAATCTGGGCTTTTGCATAGACTTAAAAAACTACCTGCAGTTTTACGGCTTTCGCGATACTCTGGCAGATAACGCCCCGCTTGGCGCATCATCCACACAGGCGTGTAATCTGTGGGCTGGCGCAACAAAGCACGAAGGAAAGTGTCGTTTTGTAAAGCTGTCATTAATTAACGCGGCAGTGTGGTTGAACCCATCAAAAACTCGTCCACAGCCCGCGCTGCTTGGCGACCCTCGCGAATTGCCCACACCACCAGTGATTGCCCGCGGCGCATATCCCCTGCAGCAAACACTTTGCCAACATTGGTTTTATAACAACCCTCACCATCAGTAGTAGCTTTTGCGTTACCACGCACGTCTTTTTCTACGCCAAAGGCTTCTAATACTGCTTGCACAGGCGAAACAAAACCCATCGCCAACAACACCAAATCAGCAGGAATTGTGAATTCAGAACCTGCAATCTCACTCATTTTGCCATCTTTCCACTCGACTTTGGCGCCCACCAAATGTGTAACTTTGCCATTCTCTCCAATGAGCTTTTTGGTAGTGATTGACCAATCACGATTTGCTCCTTCCTCATGACTGCTGGAAGTACGCAACTTGAGCGGCCAATTTGGCCACACTAATTCTTTGTTTTCTTTTTCGGGAGGTTGCGGCATTAATTCGAATTGCGTCACAGACAATGCGCCATGGCGATTGGATGTGCCCACGCAGTCGGAGCCAGTATCTCCGCCACCAATGACGACCACGTGCTTATTGGTTGCCTTTACTTGATTAAGCACACTATCGCCAGCCACCACTTTATTTTGTGCTGGCAAAAAATCCATCGCGTACATTACGCCATCAAGCTCACGACCTGGCACCGGCAAATCACGTGGATACTCTGCACCACCAGCCAACACAATTGCATCAAATTCTTTAATAAGTTCTTCAGCCTTTACATTTTTGCCAACATGCTGGTTCTCGCGAAATTCTACGCCTTCCGCCTGCATTTGTACCATGCGACGATCTATATGCGATTTTTCCATTTTAAAATCTGGAATACCGTAACGTAACAAACCGCCAATTCGGCTATTTTTCTCTAAAACCACAACGGTGTGACCCGCACGTGCCAGTTGTTGCGCGGCGGCTAATCCAGATGGGCCTGAGCCAACAACTGCCACTTTTTTGCCGGTTTTGTTAGGGTTAATTTGTGATTTTACCCAATCGTTTTCCCATGCTTTATCAATAATGGCATGTTCAATCGATTTAATGCCCACCGCGTCATTATTGATGTTGAGCGTGCAAGCAGCCTCGCAAGGCGCTGGGCAAAGTCGACCTGTAAATTCTGGAAAGTTATTGGTAGAATGCAGCACTTCAATAGCTGATTTCCAGTCTTGGCTATACACCAAGTCATTAAAATCGGGGATGATATTGTTGACCGGGCAGCCTGTAGTACAAAACGGAATGCCACAATCCATGCAGCGCGCGCTTTGCTGCTTGGCTTGATCATCGGTTAAATGTAATACAAATTCTTTGTAATTTTTAACGCGGTCAGCGACTGGCAAATTCGCTTCTGCTAACCGTTCAAACTCCATAAACCCAGTTACTTTACCCATTATGCAGCCACCAATACCTTATCTTCAGCAAGTTCAATCAATGCGCGTTTATATTCGCTTGGCATTACTTTCACAAATTTTGTACGGTAATTTGCCCAATCTGCTAGCATTACTTTTGCACGTTGACTCCCCGTGTAATTAGCATGGTTTTCAATCATGGTTTTAAGCGTAATTTCATCTGGCTGGTTTAGATGTTGCACTTTGCCAACATCGGCTTCAGCAACTTCAACTTTTTCTAACGCCACCATATTCATATTGCAACGTTTTGCAAACATGCCGTCTTCGTCATACACATATGCCACGCCACCACTCATGCCTGCTGCGAAATTTTGCCCTGTTAGGCCCAAAACAACCACCGTGCCGCCTGTCATGTATTCACAACCATGGTTGCCAACACCTTCTACCACCGCGCTGGCGCCAGAATTTCGCACGCAGAAACGTTCTCCCGCCACGCCGTTAAAATAAGCTTCACCGATAGTAGCGCCATACATTACAGTGTTACCGATAATGATATTCTCATGCGAGACACCTTTAAATGCCGCTGGTTGTTTAATAATAATGCGTCCGCCGCACAAGCCCTTGCCTACGTAGTCGTTGCCTTCACCAGTTAAATTAAAAGTAATACCTTTGGCTAAAAATGCTGCAAAACTTTGACCCGAAGTACCGTTAAAATTCACGTGTATGGTGTCATCTGCCAAACCTGCATTACCGTATCGCACGGCGATTTGGTTAGACAACATCGTGCCAACTGTGCGATTGGTATTGATAATTGGCAAATCTATCGTCACTTTTTCACGTTTTTCCAGCGCTGGTTTTGCAAGTTCAATGAGCTTATTATCCAATGCATTCACCAAGTTATGGTCTTGTCTCTCCACATTTCTGCGCGCGACACTTGCTGGCATATCAACCTGATGGAAAATTTTACTAAAATCTAAACCATGAATTTTCCAATGGTCAATACCTGCTTTCATATCAAGCAAATCGCTGCGCCCAATTAAATCATCAAACTTAGCAATACCAATTGAAGCCATGAGTTCGCGCACTTCTTCCGCAATAAAGAAGAAGAAATTCACTACATGCTCAGGCTGACCGGTAAATTTTTTACGTAATACTGGGTCTTGCGTCGCCACGCCTACGGGGCAAGTATTAAGGTGGCATTTACGCATCATAATGCAGCCTTCAACCACCAATGGCGCTGTCGCAAAGCCAAATTCATCTGCTCCCAATAGCGCGCCTATCAATACATCTCGACCCGTTTTAATTTGACCATCCACTTGCACCACCACGCGACCGCGCAAGCGATTGAGCACCAGCGTTTGCTGTGTTTCTGCCAAGCCTAATTCCCACGGCGTACCTGCGTGCTTGATAGATGAAACGGGTGATGCACCAGTGCCCCCATCGTGGCCAGCAATCGTGATATGGTCGGACTTAGCCTTTGCAACACCAGCAGCGACAGTACCCACGCCAGTTTCCGATACCAATTTGACTGAAATTGATGCTTTTGGATTGGCATTTTTCAAATCGTGAATTAATTGTGCCAAATCTTCAATTGAGTAAATATCATGATGTGGCGGCGGTGAAATCAAACCTACACCCGGCACACTGAAACGCAATTTTGCAATGTATGGACTTACTTTATGGCCTGGCAATTGCCCGCCTTCACCTGGTTTTGCGCCTTGTGCCATTTTAATTTGAATTTGATCCGCGCTCGCTAAGTATTCCGCCGTAACGCCAAATCGGCCAGAAGCTACTTGCTTGATGCGAGAGCGCATCGAATCACCGGCTTTCAGTGGGATATTACTGAATACTAAATTGCTGCCAATCACGTTTGCCATGGTGGTATCTGTAGCTACCGGAATGTAGCGTTTTGCATCCTCGCCGCCTTCGCCAGTATTCGATTTTCCACCGATGCGGTTCATGGCAATCGCTAAAGTTGCATGTGCTTCGGTTGAGATAGAGCCAAGCGACATTGCGCCCGTCGAAAAACGTTTGACGATTTCTTTGGCGGACTCAACAGAATCCAGCGGAATGGCTGCGTTAGCTGGTTTAATTTCAAACAAACCACGCAAGGTCTTGTAGCGGCGTGTTTGATCGTTAATCAGTTTAGCGTATTCTTTGTATGTATCAAACTTATTGGTGCGTGTTGCGTGTTGAAGTTTTGATATAGATTCTGGCGTCCACATATGTTCTTCGCCACGCACTCTAAATGCGTATTCACCCCCTGCATCTAGCTGGTTCACCAACACAGGATCGTTACCAAATGCTAAATTATGTAAGCGCAAGGTTTCTTCGGCAACTTCATCTATACCTATACCCTCAATCTGCGAAACTGTTCCAGTAAAGTATTTTTTGATGAAGGCAGAATTTAAGCCAATCGCCTCGAAAATCTGTCCCCCACAGTAAGATTGGTAAGTTGAAATGCCCATTTTGGACATGACTTTATACAAGCCTTTGCCGATGGCTTTAACGAAATTCTTGCCGCCCGCATAACCATCACCCGTCAGATGATTAATCGTCTCGAATGCCAGCCAAGGGCAAACAGCCTCTGCTCCGTAACCAGCGAGCAAAGCAAAGTGATGCACTTCACGCGCCGAACCAGTATCAACCACCAAGCCTGTGCTTGTTCGCAAGCCCGTTTTTACTAAATATTCATGTGTGGCCGAGCACGCCAATAACGCTGGAATGGCGATGCGATTCTTTGAAATTGCTCTATCCGACAAAATTAGTACATTAAAGCCATCATTTACCGCACGTTCTGCTGCTTTATGTAAATTGGTAATGGCATTTTCTAACCCCGCTTTTCCTAGCTTGGCCTCGAAGGTTATATCCAAGACTAGTGATTTAAATTGACCTTTAGTTGCAGCACCAATATTTTTTAGCTGCTCTAACTCACCTAAGGTAAGCACAGGCTGACTGGCCTCTAAGCGCAATGGCGGATTGGTTTCATCTACGCCAAGTAGATTTGGTTTTGGGCCAATAAATGTCACCAACGACATCACCAATTCCTCACGAATAGGATCAATCGGCGGGTTAGTCACTTGCGCAAATAGCTGTTTAAAATAGTTGTAAAGTAGTTTTGGCTTGTTAGATAACACCGGCAAAGCCGCGTCGTTACCCATTGATCCAGCACCTTCTTCACCTGTGTTTATCATCGGCTGCAACACAAATTTAATATCTTCTTGGCTGTAACCAAAAGCCTGTTGAGTGTCCAATAATGATTCTGCCATTTCTAAGCGGCCTTCAGCTTTTGGCAAATCACCCAGAAAATAACGTGATTGCTCAATCCAGGCTTTATATGGCTTGGCCGAAGCCAATTCACTTTTTACTTCTGCATCATCAATAATGCGGCCTTGTTGCGTATCTATCAGCAGCATTTTGCCTGGCTGTAGACGCCATTTTTTTACAATTTTTTCTTGCGGAAAAGTAAGTACGCCCATTTCAGAGGCCATCATCACAATGTCATCATCCGTTACCAAGTAGCGCGCTGGGCGCAAACCGTTTCTATCCAGCGTAGCGCCTATCATATTGCCATCGGTAAATGCCACAGCAGCCGGCCCATCCCAAGGCTCCATCAGCGCTGCGTGGTATTCATAAAAGGCGCGGCGCTCTTCATCCATTAGCGCATTATTATTCCAAGCCTCTGGAATAAGTAACATCATGGCATGCGGCAAGCTATAGCCACCTGCTACAAGCAACTCTAAGCAATTATCAAAACAAGCTGAGTCTGATTGACCTTCTGCAATAAGCGGCCAAAGCTTATCTAAATCTTCGCCAATTACCGCAGATTTCATGGTCTCGTGACGCGCCGCCATCCAATTGACATTGCCTTGCACGGTGTTAATTTCACCATTGTGCGCAATCATGCGGAAAGGGTGCGCTAAATCCCAAGCGGGGAAGGTGTTGGTAGAAAAGCGCTGGTGCACAAGAGCGAGCGCAGAGACCACGTTTTTATCGGCTAAATCTTTGTAGTAAATGCCCACTTCATTGGCCAACAACATGCCTTTGTAAACGATTGTTCTGCTTGAAAATGAAGGCACATAAAACGCGGCGTTGTCTTTCAGGTTTAAGGCCCGCACAACATGCTCGATGCGTTTACGAATCACAAAACATTTACGCTCGAAAGTATTTTGGTCCTTAACGTTACTGCCGATAAATACCTGGCGCATGCAAGGCTCTACATCGCGCGCGGCATCCGCAATATTACTGTTATCTACTGGCACATCGCGCCAGCCTAAGCAGGTTTGTTTTTCTTCTGCGATAATTTTGTTAATTAGTGCTTCACAAGTAACGCGATTTTTAGCATCTTGCGGCAAAAATAGACTACCCACCGCATATTGTCCTGCTTCCGGTAGGTTGATATTGAGTTTTTTCGCCTCACTACGCATAAACGCATCTGGCATTTGTATAAGTAAACCAGCACCATCACCTAGTTTGGGGTCGTAACCCGTAGCGCCACGATGCGTTAAATTGGTTAAAAGCGTTAAGCCTTGTTGAACAATCTCGTGACTCTTTTTCCCCTTGATGTGCGCCACGAAGCCTACGCCACAAGCGTCTTTTTCGTTGCGTTTGTGATATAAACCTTGATTTTTTGGTGCAAGACCCTTAATTTTACTTGCTTTCGCGACTGACATATTCATTGCCCAGTAATCTTATCTTATTTTAAAGTTATCTAATTTCAAAACGTTAAGCGGAACCTTTAATACTACCGTTAAATCAAGGCAATATCAATCACATAGCGCTGTTTACAATTACATTTTGTAAAAAATTCTAGCCTCTATTTAATTATTTGTTCGAGCAAATACCCTTTGTTTGAAATAAAGTTATCATTTTGTTGACTTTTTAAATGAGAATCATTATCATTTAAATATATAAATTTTGATTTCTAAAAGGTTTAGATATGCAAGATAACAAAGCGTGTGAAAAAATTGAGCTCGCCAATTCATGCGGTGTGCGACTTATTTATTGTCAAGATTGCCAAGCGGTAGAACTTGAAATTGGCGCTATTTCCGTCAGACTTTGCCCAGACGTGATTCAAAAAATAGCCAATGTCATGATGAAAGCAAGTTTACAGCTAGACCATATCGCTACGTCCAGCACAGAATTAACGCCAAATACTAGACTGCAAATGATTCACTAACTACAAACCAGCAAATGCTTTTTTTGCAGCTTCAATCGTAAATGCGATATCTGCATCTGTGTGTGCTGCCGACACAAACCCCGCCTCGAATGCAGAAGGGCCAAGATAGACGCCGCTTTCAAGCATGCTGTGGAAAAATTTGTTAAATGCTGTCTTGTCAGATTGCATCATCTCATAATATGAAGTTGGGCAAATCGCAGAAAAATATAATCCAAACATGCCGCCTACGCTCTGTGCGCTAAAAGCAACTCCTGCTTCTTTCGCTGCTTGCACAATGCCATCCATCAATTTTTTAGTTTGCGCTGTGAGTTTTTCATGAAAATCTTTTTCTTGAATCAATTTAAGTGTCGCTAAACCCGCAGTCACCGCTACTGGATTGCCTGACAGCGTACCTGCTTGATACACCGCACCTAAAGGCGCTAGACATTGCATAATATCTTTGCGCCCACCAAACGCACCCACAGGCAAACCACCGCCGATCACTTTACCCAAAGTCGTCATATCTGGCTTGATATTATAAAGTGCCTGCGCACCGCCTAAGGCCACGCGGAAGCCCGTCATCACTTCATCAAAAATCAGCACCGTTCCGTGTTTAGTGCAAAGCTCACGTAAGGTTTGCAAAAACTCCAAATTCGGCACAATTAAATTCATATTGCCAACTACTGGCTCGATAATCACACAAGCAATTTGATCGCCAATTTTGCCAAATAAATCTTTGAGTGATTGCGTATTGTTGTATTCCAAAGTAAGTGTATCAGCAACCACTTCGGCTGGAACACCCGCCGAAGTTGGTTCGCCAAATGTAAGCAAACCAGAACCTGCTTTAACTAACAGCGCATCGGCATGGCCGTGATAGCAACCTTCAAACTTGACAATTTTATTGCGTTTGGTAAAGCCGCGTGCCACGCGAATAGCGCTCATGGTAGCTTCTGTGCCGCTGCTTACGAGCCGTACCTGTTCTATACTAGGCACAAGTTTGTTAATCATTTCTGCCATCTCTAACTCTAAACCAGTAGGCGCGCCGAATGATAGACTATTCGCCGCGACAGCTTGCACCGCTTTGGTCACTTCCGGATGCGCATGGCCAACAATCATTGGCCCCCACGAATTAATATAATCGACGTACTCCTTACCATCGGCATCCCACAACTTAGAACCCAAGCCTTTTTTGAAAAATATAGGTGTGCCACCTACACTACGAAAAGCACGCACTGGTGAATTAACGCCGCCAGGAATTAACGCTAAAGATTTTTCAAATAAAATTTGATTTTGTGATGTCATGATGTTGGCTTAAATAGAAGCTGTTTTAAATAAATTGGTAAATTGTTGACTGGTTTCTAAAATATCGTTTGCGTTAAATAATGCCCCTGCCACCGCAATTGCATTTGCACCAGCAGCTATGATCTGTTGCGCATTCTCAAGATTAATCCCCCCAATCGCTACCAACGGAATCGCAAGTTTCTGTTTGGCCTCTGCAAACAAACTGAGGGGTGCTTGAATTGCATCAGGCTTGGTCACCGAGCCAAAACACGCACCAAACGCCACATAGCTAGCACCTGCTTGCTCGGCTTTAACCGCTAAATCCAGTCGATTGTAGCAAGAAGCACCGATGATTTTATTATCTCCTAACAAACGCCTCGCGGCGCCTAAATCGCAATCGGTTGTGCCTAAATGCAGACCATCCGCATCAATTTGCGCGCATAAATCGAGGTGATCATTAATCACTAACGGCACTTTATAACTACGGCACAGCGCCAACAAAGCAGTTGCCTGCCTAAGCCGCAAGTTAGCGCTGGCGATCTTGTTGCGATACTGCACTAGGTTTGCACCACCCTGCATGGCCGCTTCTACTTGCTTGCATAGCAAATCCGTGCCAAACTCATTGGACGTAATAGCGTATAAACCACTAATGTTGAATGTATGAGGTTTTTTCATCTTCTATACTATCTTCGTCACGCGCCCAAAAAAAGCGATCCGGTATATATTGTCCCATGCCGGGACGGAAGGCATTTTTAAGCGTTTGCCAAGTATACTCTTGCGCTTCTTGAATCGCTTCTTCCATACTCAAGCCATGCGCGAGGCAAGCCGCTATGGCACTGGTGAGTGTGCAGCCAGAGCCATGATAACTGCCTGCCAAGCGTTCCCAATGGTAAGCTTTAATCAAGCCACTTGCGCCTGACTCACTACTGCCGTAAAGTGAATTGACAACATCGGTAGAACGTTCGTGAGTGCCGGTAATCAGCACGTATTCAGCACCCATTTCAAGCAAGCGTAGTGCAGATTCATCCAGCGTTGTGTGTTGAATTTCGTCAGCATCATCGTAAAATGCCAAGCGACGCGCCTCAAAACTATTCGGCGTAATTAATGTGGCTTGAGGAAACAACAAATCACATATCGCCGCTTGCATCTCCTCATTAACCAATTCATCACCACGACCGGACGTCAAAATCGGGTCTATTAACAAAGGAACATCAGGATAATCGGCCACAATCTCAGCGATAACAGCAACATTTTCTATACTGCCTAACAGCCCTAATTTAAAAGCTGAAACTTGTATATCTTCTAAAATGGTGCGCGCCTGTTCATTAATCCAATCGGCATCCAGCGCCATCACGCATTCAACCCCCACTGTATCTTGCACGGTGATTGCGGTAACCACCGATAAGGGATGGCAACCAATGCTGGCTAGCGCCAGAATATCGGCCTGCAAACCCGCGCCGCCACTAGGGTCTGTTGCGGAAAAAGTCATTACGGTTGGCGGTGTTGGTATCATGCTTTTCTTTCTAAAATTGCTTTCTTGGAGCGGGTAACGGGAATCGAACCCGACCGGAATAAACTCTCTAACTTCTTATTTACTAAGGCTTCTTTTCCTAAGCATCAAAGGCGATTAAAAAAATGTGTGCCACTAAAATGGGTCACGTATCTGATGTATTTTACATTGCTATTCTATTTAGGGATACTTAAGTGGTTGACCCTGAACAACTCAGTTCAATCAGTTGGAAACTGCTTGAGCTGAGCGATAAGTAATTGTTGTTGTATAGCGGCGACTAACGGGAGTGTAAAAAGTTTTGTATAAATAGTCATTTTGTAGGAAACTGTGCATTTATGAAAGTGATTAAAATTAACGACAACACAAAGCAGTAAAAGCCGTGGTGCATTTCCGGACGATGAGGCAGTGATGAAATTGCTCTATTTAGCCCTGATGAATACCAGTAAAAGATGGATGATGCCACTGCGAGGTGGAAGCTTTCCTTAAATAGGTTTAGTATCCAGTTTGAGGAGAGGATGCCTCAAGTTTGATTAACTGCTATTTACACAAAATTTAGGACACCCTCTTTAGAGAACTAAATAAATGAAATACCTTCTGGTCATCCTGTGCTTCTTATTTAGTCTTACCCCATTTCAATCCTATGCGCTTCAGCAGTTTCAGACCGAGCAGGCCGCTAAAAAACATTGCCCCAGT
>JADGRO010000018.1 GCA_017880905.1 Methylotenera sp. | reverse complement strand
GTTGGGTTAGAAAAAGCTTAACATTAAAGCAAATTAAGGAATTACTATGCGTCACGGTAATAGCAATCGTAAATTAAATCGTACTAGTAGTCATCGCGCGGCTATGTTTCGCAACATGACGACGTCACTGTTGCGTCACGAGATTATTAGAACAACTTTGCCAAAAGCGAAAGAGTTGCGTAGATTTGTAGAACCTATGATTACATTGGGCAAAACTGCAACATTGGCCAATCGTCGTATTGCATTTAGTCGCTTACGTGATCGCGATATTGTTGGTAAGTTATTTGGTGAACTTGGCCCACGCTACAATGCACGTAATGGCGGCTATTTACGTATCTTAAAATGCGGTTTCCGTAATGGCGACAACGCCCCGATGGCTTTGGTAGAGTTGGTAGACCGCCCAGATACAAGCACTGAAGCGGTAGTGACCGAATAAAACCCAAAAAAAGCAATTATTTGAATTAATAAAAAAGCCAGCATCTAGCTGGTTTTTTTATTGGCTATTTTAGAAATTTTTGAATATCTTTTTCACCAAATGGCCAATTGAGTTCGGTTTTTGTATCCTTCCGCTGTAACACTGGAATTCGCAATTCATATTGCGCCAATAACGTCTCATCATCTGCAATGTCTATGATTTCAAGCGCAATGCAGTTAGCCATTTCCATTACAAGTGAATACGCTAATTCACACAAATGACAGTGTGAAGTGGAATATAAACTAAGCTGTTTAATCATTCCTAGTATTTTAAGCGCAAATTTTCTCGTAAATAACAAAAAAATCACAAAAATAAATCATAATAACGTTTTATGCTGTTTTGTCATTATCAAGGTTAAGCATGTCTGATTTACAAGAAGCCAAAGAAAGTTTAAGTGAAAACCTACAGCTGGTGATTTCCCTTTTGGAGAAACACGAGCCAAGAGAAAGGCTTGCTCACGATCAGGACATAGGTGAGTTACAGAAGAAATTAGATGCGCTGCACCCAGCGGATGTTGCACATATTCTCGAAGCGCTGCCGCTAGAAGATCGCTTAAATCTTTGGGAGCTGGTTAAGGCCGATAGAGACGGCGATATTCTGTTAGAAGTATCGGATTCTGTAAGGCAAAGTTTGATTGCCGATATGGATTCGCATGAATTGCTGGCCGCCGCCGAGCAGCTAGATACGGACGAGTTGGCAGACTTGGCGCCAGACTTGCCTAAAGACGTGTTGCAAGATTTGATGGATAGCTTGGATGCGCAGAATCGTGAGCGTTTGCAATCCACACTTTCCTATCCTGAAGATGCGGTGGGCGCACACATGGATTTTGATATTGTCACCATTCGTGAAGACATTACCCTAGAAGTCGCGCTACGCTATTTGCGTCGTTTGGGCAATTTACCTGAATTGACCGACAAATTATTTGTTGTGGATAGAAACGATATTCTGCAAGGTGTATTGCCGCTAAAACGTATGGTGGTAAACGATTTAGAGGCCAGTGTAGCGGATGTAATGGCGACCGATGCGGTGGTGTTTCACCCTGAAGATATTACCGATGCAGCGGCACAAGCCTTTGAGCGATATGACCTGGTAACCGCGCCTGTGGTGGATACCAATAATAAACTGGTAGGGCGTGTCACGGTGGATGCGGTGATGGACTTTATTCGCGATGAGTCTGAATCCGATATGCTTTCTCTGGCGGGCTTACGCGAAGAGGAAGACTTTTTTGCTTCAATTTGGAAATCGGTGCAAAACCGTTGGGCATGGTTGGCCGTAAATCTTGTGACTGCTTTGGTGGCCTCGCGTGTGATTGGCTTATTTGAAGGCTCAATTGCGAAAATTGTTGCTTTAGCCGCGTTGATGCCGATTGTTGCGGGGATAGGTGGTAATTCTGGAAACCAGACTATCACCATGATTGTACGTGGTTTGGCTTTGGGTCAAATCTCATCACACAATATGCAGTCACTCATCAAAAAAGAATTAGGTGTTTCCTTGTTAAACGGCCTGTTTTGGGGCGGCGTGCTTGGTTTGATTGCTTATGCGCTTTACAGGAACTATCAGTTAAGTTTGGTGATGATGACAGCGATAACGCTAAATTTGCTGCTCGCTGCAATTATGGGTGTAATGATTCCGTTGGGGATGACTAAATTTGGGCGCGATCCAGCTGTAGGCTCTAGTGTGTTGATTACTGCCGTAACCGATAGCGGCGGTTTTTTTATATTTTTGGGTTTGGCGACAATTTTTTTGTTTAAATAAATCATGAACAACGAACTCCAGCTCATTTGGCAGGAATTGCAAGGCGATATAAAAACCACAGCCGCGATATGGCAATTGGCTATTATTGTTGCTGCTGTAGCAACAGCAGGGCAGATAAACGGTGCACTACGCAATTATATAATGCAACACGCGCCGGAACACTGGAAACTCGCGATAGGTAGCATTAATCGCATGTTGTTTCCGCTTACCTCTTTAGCATTTGTTTTGTTTAGTCAATTAATATTATCGGGCTGGCAGCACACTAGCTTATTGCAGCTAGCCAGTCGATTGTTTCTCGCCATGGCGGCCATTCGCCTAATTGTTTATTTGTTGCGCTATTTATTTTCGCCAGGAGGATGGCTTAAAGCACTTGAAAGTATCATTGGCTGGGGTATTTGGGGCTTATTGGCTTTGTATTTGACGGGCGTGCTCCCTCAAATTACTCAAAGCTTGGAAGACATGCGCTTCAATATTGGCAAAAACCCTGTTAATTTGCTGTTGGTATTGCAAGCCTTGCTCACCGTAATCGGTACCATTTTTATTGCATTATGGCTGAGTCGTTTATTAGAAAATAAATTGATGCGCGCCGAGCAAGTGAATGTCAATTTGCGCGTTGTGCTAACCAAACTTATTCGTATTGTATTGCTATTTATTGCAACTTTGGTGGCGTTATCTGCCGTTGGTTTAGATATCACCTTGCTCTCAGTGTTTGGTGGTGCACTGGGCGTTGGTTTGGGTTTTGGTTTGCAACGTATTGCCAGCAATTATGTGAGCGGTTTTATTATTCTGTTAGATAAATCCATGCAGATTGGCGATGTAGTTTCAGTCGACAAACATTATGGCGTGGTACATGACCTGCGCGCGCGCTACATGGTTTTAGCCAAGCTCGATGGTACGCATGTGATTATTCCTAACGAAACGCTCATTACCACGGCGGTGGTCAACCACTCCTTTATTGAACACAAGGGGCAAGTACAAATTGACCTAACAATAAATTTTAATAGCCCGCTTGAACTTGCCATTCAGTTAATGCGAGATGCGACTAAACAACACAAGCGTATACTGCAAACACCTCTTCCTGAGGCGCAAATTAAGGGTTTTAATGAACGTGGAGTTGCGATTAGCTTAACAGTTTGGGTCGCAGATCCAGAAAATGGAGCCACCTCAATGCAGTCAGTGCTCTATATGGATATTTGGAAGTTATTTAAGAAAAATAAAATTAGCTTTGCAAAAGCGGTAACTAGGCCTGATCAGATAGGTGGCTGATGTAAAAAAACCCGCGTAAGCGGGTTTTTTGGGGAAACTATAATTATTTAAGTTTAGCTTCTTTATACATCACGTGCTTACGTGCCACAGGGTCAAATTTTTTGATTTCCATTTTTTCAGGCATGGTGCGTTTGTTTTTGGTTGTGGTATAAAAGTGGCCTGTACCTTCACTTGATTCTAATTTAATTTTTTCACGCATGATACTTTATCCTTAGATTTTCTGGCCAGCGGCGCGCATCTCTGCAAGTACTGAGTCAATACCGTTTTTGTCAATCGTGCGTAAGGCATTATTAGTAATGCGCATGCTCACCCAACGATTTTCGCTTTCAACCCAGAATTTACGGTTTTGTAAATTGGGTAAAAAGCGACGTTTTGTTTTGTTTTGTGCGTGAGAAACATTGTTGCCCACCATCGGCTTTTTGCCTGTTACCTGACATACACGTGCCATGGTTATCTCCAAATACTTTGCTTTTAGCGAAAGACCGCAATTATAGTATGAAATGCAAGTTTATTTCAACCTAAATAGCGGATTTTTCTAGTGATTTAGCCATTAATGCTTGCCTGTACTTCCAAATCCTCCATCACCACGTTCACTTGCGGTAAATTCATCTACGACATGAAAATCAGCCTGTACAACTGGCACAATCACTAATTGCGCAATGCGCTCCATTGGGTTAAGTAGAAACGCTTCTTTACTTCGATTCCAGCAGGAAACCAAGAGCTGGCCTTGATAATCCGAATCAATCAACCCCACTAAATTACCTAGCACAATACCGTGTTTGTGTCCCAAGCCAGAGCGCGGGAGAATCAGTGCGGCGTAATAGGCGTTATCAATATGTATCGCCATACCAGTGGGAATCATAGTGGTTTCGCCTGGTTGGATGGTTTGTGTATGCTCAATGCAAGCACGCAAATCAAGCCCAGCAGAACCAGGCGTAGCATAAGCGGGCATCATATGATGTAAGCGAGTATCTAATATTTTTAAGTCAACATTTAAGCTCATGGGGTTATTTTCTATTGATCGATTTGATATAAATCAATTTTATATAAATTATAGGTATTAATCACTAATTACTCATGAAAATCATTATAGCGCTTTGTTGCTCTGGCACTTACCCTTAGTGCTAAGTCTTTTTTAACTTGATTAGAGTAATTACCATGAATAATATTTTTACCATACGTTGCTTGCGTAACCAGTTGATTATGGCAGGTATGTTTGGGTTGTCATTACCATCCATAGCTGATGAGGCTGTAGAAACTAACATAGTTGCAGCGCCTGTTGTTGTGACTGGTACCCGTGTTGAGCAAAATAGTTTTGATTTGCCAATGTCGATTGATGCGACCGATGCTGAACAAATTCAAGAGGGTCAGCTCAAGGTAAATTTGTCTGAATCGTCAAGTCGCGTCCCTGGTGTGGTGGTGAATAACCGCAATAATCCTGCGCAAGATCTGGCCATCCAGATCCGCGGCTTTGGTGCGCGCTCTGCTTTTGGTGTGCGTGGGGTAAGGTTGTATGCGGATGGCATTCCGGTGACTATGCCAGATGGCCAAGGCCAAACGGGCACATTCAATTTAGATACTGCTTCACGTGTTGAATACCTACGCGGTCCGTTTTCTGCACTTTATGGTAACTCATCGGGTGGAGTAGTACAGATTTTTACCAAAGATGGTGAAAAAGATCCAACACTTTCAGGCAGTACCACTTTTGGTAGTTACAACACACGCCGCGAAAGCATAGGTTTTAGCAATAGCGGTGATGGCTTTGATTATATTATTAATGCAAACACTTATCGTAGCGATGGTTACCGAGATCAATCAGATACTCGCCGCGATACTTTGCATGGCAAAATAAACTTTAAGATTAACGATGATACTAAGTTGACACTAGTTGCTACAGCGCTGGATCAGCCGGATAACAAAGATCCACAAGGGTTGACTGCGGCGCAACTTAAAGCTGATCGAAAACAAGCGGGCACAAACTCAGAATTGTTTAATACACGTGTTTCTCGTGATCACCAGCAAGTGGGTGCAACTTTAGAACACAACTTTACGCCAAATGATACGGCGCGTCTGATGACATATTACGGGCAGCGGGATAATGAGCAATTTCAGTCTGTGTCTGTTGCTGCGCAAACAACTGCACCAGGCTTTCAAGGAAGCGGCGGGGGTGTTGCAGTGATTGATCGTAGTTTTGGTGGTGTGGACGCACGTTGGACACATAAAGGTGAGCTTGTTAGCAGCCCTTTCAATTTTACAGTGGGCCTAAATTATGATTTGATGAATGACGACCGTACAGGATATGAAAACTTTATTGGCACAACATTAGGAGTTAAAGGTAAATTACGTCGCGATGAAAAAAATGAGGCGAAAAACTTTGATCAGTACGCTCAAGCTACATGGGATATACACCCGAGATGGTCTGTGAGTGGTGGTGTGCGCCATAGTCGGGTAAGTTTTAAAACCAAGGATCATTTTATTGCAACTGGTAATGGTGATGATAGTGGCTCAGTTGATTTTTCAGAAACGACACCTGTGCTAGGCGCCATTTTCAAATTAACCGATAGCATTAATTTATTTGCAAATGCAGGCGAAAGTTTTGAAACGCCGACATTTGTGGAAATGGCTTATAACCCAGACTTTACTAAATCTGGGCTGAACCTCGACCTCAAGCCCTCAACGAGTAGTCAATATGAAATTGGTGCAAAGGCATTTGTTGGGGTTAATACTTTAGTGAATGTAGCCTTGTTTAAAATTGATACGGATGACGAGATTGTTGTTGCTACCTCACAAGGCGGACGTACGACTTATCGTAATGTGCCTACTTCCGAGCGAAAAGGCTTGGAATTAAGTCTAGATAGTCAATTACCTAATGATGTGCGTTTGTACTTAGCCTATACATTACTAGATGCGAAATTTACAGATTCATTTAGTACCTGTCAAACACCGTTTCCTAATGGCACTAGCTGCCGCTTCGGCATCCCTGGCGATTTCGAGACGATTGCTTCTGGTAGTAAAATACCTGGTACTTATCGTTACAACTTGTACGGTGAGGTTTCTTGGAAACATGAGCCTACAGGCTTTAGCACCGCCTTAGAAATGCGCAAAAGTAGTGATACCAATGCCAGTTTTAACGCTGCGGACGGCAAGGCTGACGGCTATACGGTATTTAACTGGCGTGGTGGGTTGAGTCAAACTATGAATAATTGGAAATTTGCCGAATTTGTGCGCATAGAAAATATGTTTGATCAAGAATACGTGGGGTCGGTACGTGTAGCAGATGGCAATCAACGTTTTTTCGAGCCAGCACCAACGCGTAATTGGCTTTTCGGCCTGAATGCAGCGTATGAGTTTTAGCTTGTAATTTGCTTACACCATTTTTGCCACATGTTGCAGGATTGATCTTGCAATCTCAATTTTGGGTGCGCGTTTTATTGGATGCACCCCATTTTTATCTAGTAGGGTGACACTGTTCTCGTCACTCCCCATCGCGTCAGCCGCCAAATTTGCCACTATCAGTGGCAATTTTTTTGCTTTGCGTTTAACTTCCGCATATTCCAACAAGTTTTCGCTTTCAGCTGCAAACCCCACGCAAAATGGCGCGTTAGGCAAGCTTGCGACCTCTGCCAAAATATCTTTATTTGGCTTAAGTTCTAGCGTGAGCGAAGATTCTTGTTTTTTAATTTTTTGCATACTTGGCTTAGCTGGCGAGTAATCTGCCACCGCTGCCACGCTAATAAAAATATGCTGCTTGGCGATATTTTTCATCACTGCTTGGTACATTGCATCTGCGTTTTTTGTACTAATATTGTTGATGTTTTTAGGTGGTTCAATTGCAGTTTCCCCACTAATCAAAGTTACTTCCGCACCCATATCTGATGCGGCTTGTGCAATAGCATAACCCATTTTTCCTGAGCTTAAATTTGTGATTGCGCGCACAGGGTCTATCATCTCAAGCGTGGCACCAGCAGTAACAAGAACGCGCTTACCAGTCAATAATTTAGGTGTAAAGTGCGCGTTCACGGCCCCCAACAACTCTTCTGCCTCTAGCATGCGCCCTAGGCCGATTTCACCGCAAGCTTGGTCGCCACTGTCAGGTCCTAAAATGCTTACGCCGTCGGTTTTAAGTTGTGTAATGTTGCGTTGCGTTGCCGCGTTTCCCCACATTTGTTTGTTCATTGCAGGCGCGACCAATAATGGGCAATCGCGTGCTAGGCATAAGGTAGATAACAAATCATCAGCTCGACCATGCACTAGTTTGGCAATAAATTCAGCACTCGCTGGCGCGATTAAAATTGCATCCGCCTCGCGACTTAACTCAATATGCGGCATACCATTATCAATGCTGCTGTCCCACATGCCAATAAATACAGGCCTTCCGGACAATGCTTGCATGGTCACAGGCGTAATGAACTGGCAAGCGGCTTCGGTCATCACCACTTGCACGTCGATATTGGCTTTGACTAATAGGCGCACCAGCTCTGCCGACTTGTAAGCCGCAATGCCACCCGTGATGCCTAATACTAATGATTTGTTTTTTTGCATTTTTGCTATGATTTATGTAATGCTTTCATTTTAATACGAAATTAGGCTTAGAACCCCATCAAATTTATGTGGCGCAACTTAAGAATTATTATTCTATTACTGATTTTAGCAACAGTCGCTCAGCAAACGTTTCTGGAAAAAGCCGATTTGGATTGGAAACATAATTTTTACGTGGCGGTTTATCCGGTGAATGTGGATGGCAGCGGCGAAGTCGGTGCTTACATTAAAACCTTAACACGCGACGACTTTGAGCCATTAGTCGAATATTATGCCGAAGAAAGTGCGCGTTACAATGTGAGCTTACGTCATCCAATCGAAGTACAGTTGGGTGATATTGTGAATGAAATCCCGCCCGCGCCACCCAATGGCGGTAGCATTTTCAGCACCATTATTTGGAGCCTAAAATTCCGCTGGTTTGCATGGAACAACAGCCCCAAAGTACCTGTTAAGCCTGATATTCGTCTTTATTTGCTGTATTACAACCCTGTCACTAGCCCCTCATTGGCACACTCTACCGCGCTTTATAAAGGCCGCATCGGTCGCGTAAATTTGTTTGGCGATAAAAGCTATGCCAAGCAAAATTTGGTGATTTTGGGGCATGAGTTATTGCACACTTTAACTGCAACCGATAAATATGATTTAAGCACCAATTTGCCAGCCTACCCCGATGGCTTTGCCGAACCAGATAGATCGCCTCGTTATCCGCAAGATTTTGCCGAGATTATGGGCGGCCGCGTGCCGATTAGTGAAACAAAAGCAGAAATACCAAAAAGCCTAGCGCAAACCCTGATTGGCAATAAAACGGCGCGTGAGATTGGATGGGTGAAATAGTGACGGACTATATATGGCTATAACGGACTGGCCAGAGGCCGAGAGACCGCGCGAAAAACTGATTGAGCTCGGTGCTGAAGCCTTATCTGATGCCGAATTGCTGGCCATATTTTTACGCGTCGGCGTCACTGGCAAAAGCGCGGTGGATTTAGCACGCGATTTGCTCAATCAGTTTGGTAGTTTAAATGGCATATTCGCCGCGACGGAGCATGAGCTTAGCCAAGTACATGGTATAGGCACCAGCAAATACGTGCAGTTGCAAGCGATATTTGAAATGAGCCGCCGTGCGTTAAATGAGCAATTACAGCAACGCGATGTATTTAAATCGCCACAGCAAGTGCGTGATTATTTGGTGTTAAAGTTGGGTGGTCTTACGCGCGAAGTGTTTTTGGTACTATTTTTAGATACGCAAAATCATTTGGTAGCCACTGAGGAAATGTTCGCAGGTACGCTTACCCAGACCAGCGTATACCCGCGCGAAGTGGTGAAACGTGCCTTGCATCACAACGCTGCTTCGGTCATTTTTGCGCACAATCACCCATCTGGCATTGCTAAACAAAGCCAAGCCGATGAACTGCTGACTAAGCAATTAAAACAAGCGCTTGCGCTAGTAGATATACGGGTGCTGGATCATTTTATTGTGGCAGGGAATAATACACTTTCGTTTTCAGAACGTGGATTGCTTTAATTTGCTTTCCAAATTTCATAAACTCCTTTTTCGCCAAGCAGCCAGATTTTTCTAAACCGTCCTTGAGTTGAGTTGGCACATCTTCTTGCTACTGCAATAATCAGATCATCTGGTGACACAACTCTGGCGTTGGTGTAGCAAAGTAATTCAATAGGTAATTGAGTTTTATAGGTTTTACTTTTGGCTAGTTTGTTTCGTACGATTTCTTCAGTTGGGTCGGATGTACGTATAACCTCTTCCTTAAGCTTCGATATTTGAATTGCGATATCTGAGGCGCAAATTTCGACTAGCTCAAAGGCGACATGCTCTCCATTATGAAATGTACAGAAAATGTCTGGATCAGATCGCTCTCCTGGCTTTTTAATGCTCTCAGGTTTAATAGATAGTTGAGCTTTTTCAGTGAATTCTTTAAAACCTTTAGTTCCATCAAAGCTTTGTCTTGTTCACTGCTCATTATTCAACTCTGTCAAGCCAAAACCAAGGCACAGTACGGTTGTGCGCGGCATTAACAAACACAACTTGTCCAGCTTTAACATCAATTGGCGCATCAAATAAATAAGCGCATTGTTGCCAGTTAGAGACTATTGATGTTTGCGAGGGGTGATTTTCGAACATCACTTTTTTATCGTCAGTCATGTCAAGGCGCATCCATTGCACAAGACCATAGCAGCGGCCTGCTGTTTTGACGGGGATGCGCAGGCGTTTGCTTTGGGCTGGGAAGTAATCTTCACCTTCAAAGTCGAAGCTGAACGCTTCAACGCCATCGCTTAACAGCTCGATATTCAAGTCGTTTCTGGCGATCATGCGTTTGCTTGAGACGATTGAATTAAAATGTTGCAAGTTAAACCCGAACGAGTCGTCCACGATTAAATTTCGTCTAATATCGTTGCCCGTAAACAGTGCAATCATAATGCTACCAGCGGCGGGAATCACTTGGCCTTGTGGCTTAAGCAAGCGACGTTTGGCGTCTTCTAAGCTGGGCAACACGTATTCTCCTAATAATTCGCTGGAAAATATCTCTGAGATCAAGATATCTGCTTGCTCGGGCATGTCATCACCAATCTCGATATCAGTTGATTTTTTAGCGATGACTTTAATGGTTTTATCGAATTTATTGTCTTTAATAATGTGTTGGGCGGTTTCTGCAATCAGCGGCACGGTTTCACAGGTTGTTACCTGCTTGGCACCAAGTTTAGCTGCCATCATCGCCAATAAACCAGAGCCAGTGCCGATTTCGAATACTTTTGAATCAGGTTTAATCACAGATTTAAGCGCATCAAAATAAGCTTGGTTGCGATTCTGTTCGTTCATCATCGGCACATGCCATTCGGGCACAATGCGGCTTAGTGCCTGATAAGTGCCTTGCTGCGCCGCAATCAGCGTTGGCGATATTGCCAACACTTTGCGGTAATACCCTAATGCCTCAGCAGGTTCACTCATTTCTTTCAATAGCGCATCTAAGTTTGTAAAAGCCTCGATATAGTTGGGGTTGAGTTCAATCGCGTGGATGAAACTTTGCGCTGCTTCAGCCACGTTGCCTTGCGTTTTTAAAACCACACCCAAGTTGCTATGCACCTCAGCATAGTTTGGTCTTAGTGCAATTGCCTTGTGGTAACAATCGGCGGCTTCGTTCAATTTTTCTTGTTCTTGCAAAGTTGCACCTAAATTCACATAAGCCTCAACATAATTGGGGTTAACGGTAAGTGCTTTGCGCATGAGCTGGATGGCGGTTTTATGGTCGCCTTTTTGTTTGGCGATAAGCCCTAATAAATGCAAGGCATCTGGTTGATTTGGTGCGGCCTGTAGCACTTGTTTATAAAGTGCCTCGGCTTGTGACAAGTTGCCCGCTTGATGCTGTGCCATAGCGGTTTGCAGTGCATGTTGTGGCGAGACTTGATTAGAAAATTGGTCAGGTGCAGCTTGAATTTTTGCACCAGTTTGCTCGCAGCAATGCTTATATTTTTTGCCACTACCACACGGGCATGGGTCGTTTCGACCTACTTTATGGGTTGTCATATTTTTGCTTTTTACCGCTAGAACTAAGGCTGGCGCTATAATTGAGTCTAATATTGTACCAAAATTAAATTACGCAATTACTTAAATTATTCGCGAGTTGATTTATACTTAAGTCTATGAATAAAAACTTCAAAATGATTGTTTGGCTAGCTGTTGGTATATTGGGTACGTTTGCATTAGATACCATCGCACTGAATCGCGGTGAAAGCATTAATGCGCTGTGGCTAATTACCGCCGCAGTGTGTATTTATGCCATTGCATATCGTTTTTATGCAGCTTGGATTGCTGCAAAAGTATTGGTGATTGACGAAACGCGCGCGACGCCTGCGGAGCGGCTAGATAACGGGCGCGATTTTGTGCCAACAAATAAATGGATTGTATTTGGACATCACTTTGCTGCCATTGCCGGACCAGGACCGTTAGTTGGGCCAACACTGGCGGCGCAGTTCGGTTATTTGCCAGGCACGTTGTGGATTCTCATCGGCGCAGTGCTTGGTGGCGCGGTACAGGATATGGTAACGCTGTTTTTCTCTATGCGTCGCGATGGTCGTAGCTTGGGGCAAATGGCGCGCGATGAAATTGGCGTCATTGGTGGAACTGCCGCGCTAATTGGTACTTTTTTAATTATGATTATCCTCATCGCCGTGCTGGGGTTGGTGGTGGTAAACGCCATGAAACATAGCCCGTGGGCGACTTCTACCGTCGCAGCGACCATTCCAATCGCCATGATTATTGGGCTTTATATGCGCAACATTCGTCCTGGCCGTGTGCTTGAGGCTTCTGCGATTGGCGTATCGTTGTTGTTGTTTTCTGTATTGGCGGGTGGCTGGATAGATCACAACGAGACTTTACGTGTGTTGTTCGACCACGAAGGTTTGCCTTTGGCTTATGCGATTATTGTGTACGGCTTCGCGGCTGCAGTGCTACCAGTATGGTTACTGCTCGCGCCTCGAGATTATTTATCTACCTACATGAAGCTTGGTACGGTGATCGCGCTGGCGATTGCGATTGTAATTTTGCGGCCTACGATTCACATGCCCGCACTCACACAATTTACCGATGGCACCGGCCCCATTTTTGGCGGCAAGCTGTTTCCGTTTGTGTTTATTACCATTGCCTGCGGCGCAATTTCCGGATTCCACGCGCTAATTTCATCTGGCACCACGCCAAAATTACTTACTAACGAGCGCGATATTCGCATGATAGGTTATGGTGCGATGTTGTTGGAATCTTTCGTCGCGATTATGGCCATGATAGCCGCCACAGTGCTAGAGCCTGGCGTTTTCTTTGCCATTAATAGCCCAGCGGGAGTGGTGGGTAAAGAAGCGATAGACGCGGTGGCGAAAATCAACAGTTGGGGCTTCGCGGTCAGCGTTGAGCAAATGGAGCAACTGGCAAAAGACATGGGTGAAAGTAGCTTGTTTGCTCGCACAGGCGGTGCTCCCAGCCTGGCCGTGGGCATGGCAAGCATTTTTGGTAGCGCGTTTGGCAAGCATTTGTTGGCGCTTTGGTATCACTTCGCGATTATGTTTGAGGCGATTTTTATCCTTACCACGCTGGATGCTGGTACTCGCGTCGGGCGCTTTATGTTGCAAGACATGCTAGGCAATTTCAACAAAAAACTGGGTGAAACATCGTATACGCCGTCTGTGATATTTACCAGTTCTTTAGTTGTGGCAGCTTGGGGTTACTTTTTGTATATTGGCGTGATAGACCCGAATGGTGGCGTAAATATTCTGTGGCCGCTATTTGGCATCGCGAACCAGATGCTGGCTGCGATTGCCTTGTGCGTGGCGACGGGCATTTTGGTGAAATCGGGTAAATTGAAATATGCTTGGGTAACCGCGCTGCCATTGACTTGGCTGGTAACAATTACCACCACTGCGGCGTATCAAAAAATATTTAGTGACGATATTCGCCTAGGATTTTTTGCCGCCGCTAATGATTTAAGCGCGAAATTGGCGAGTGGTGCATTGCCTGTAGACAAGGCAACTGTTGCGCCGCAGCTAATATTTAACCAGCATTTGGATGCTTATTTAACCATGTTTTTTGTAGTGGTGCTGTGGGTGGTGATTATTGATATGTTGGCAGTTTGCTCGTGTTGCTTAAAGAGTAAGCCAGTATTGCCATCTTCTGAAGTGCCACATAGTGCAACGCAATTAGATAACTTGTGGGTGAGAGACTAAGTTTGGGGGAAATACTAGTGCTAAAAACAATCAAGCATTTTTGGCATCTTGTTCGCCAGCTTTCTGGCGATGATGCCTATGAGCGCTATTTAAAACATTATGCTGAGGTTCATACTAAGGAAAGCTTGGAGCCAACTTTGAGCCGCGAAGCTTATTTTAAAAAGTGGCAAGAGAGCAAATGGGAAGGCATACGGCGCTGTTGCTAGCAACAGCGCTTAATTGTTACGAACTTTGATAGATTTTATCAATTTCCATCTCGTCTTTAGCATCAGGTTTGTCAATGTCATACTCGGCAATGGTTAAATTCCCTTTTGGCGGAACAATCCGAGCAGGTGGATACTCCGCAATAATGTAATTAAATTGCGGTTGTTTCTTAAAAAATTTTTCTAATAAGTTTTTCATTTTATTTCAATCCAAAAAATGTCTATGCTTAACTAACAGCATAGTATGTGCCAAATTTTTGGCCTGAAATATTGAAATAAATAATTTTAACTTATTGATTTAAATTGATATTGTATTTTTATGTAAAAAGTAAATGAATTTTGGTGACGATTAATTAATCACAATGTTGGATTTTCGACTTTAATTAAAGCGATTTTTGTGTGACTGAGACCACATCCAAATTCCAACTAATAGCATAGGCAAGCTCAACCATTGCCCCATGCTTAAACCGAGCTGCAACAGGCCTAAAAAGTCGTCGGGCTGACGCGTAAATTCCACCAAAAATCTAAAGCTGCCATAACCTATTAAAAACAGCGCTGAGATTGCGCCCACCGGTCTTTGTTTGCGTGAATACCACCATAAAATGCAAAATAAGGCGACACCTTCTAGCGTGAATTCATACAGTTGCGAAGGGTGACGAGCAATGTTATCGACTTGCGGAAAAATCATGCCAAAACTTGAGTTGGTCGCTCGGCCCCATAATTCGCCATTAATAAAATTACCAATACGACCAGCGCCTAAACCAGTAGGTACAAGGGGTGCGACAAAATCCATAATTTTTAGCCAAGGCTGAGGATATTTGCGCGTAAAGAAAAACATGGCGATTAACACACCTAAAAATCCACCATGAAAGCTCATGCCGCCTTGCCAAATTTTGAAAATATCCAAAGGGTGTTGCATAAAATTACTAAATTGGTAAAACAACACATAACCAATGCGCCCGCCTAAAATCACACCTAAAGCACCGTAGAATATGACGTCATCAAGCATTTGATTGTTCCAGTCAAACCAGGGTTTGTGTTTGATTTGGTATTTTCCAAGAAGTAAGCAGGCTAAAAAGGCAAATAAATACATCAAGCCGTACCAGTGAATGCCGAAACTATCG
>JADGRO010000005.1 GCA_017880905.1 Methylotenera sp. | reverse complement strand
CAAAAAGCGAAAACAAAAAGCGTTGATATCAATTTATCAATTGATGCACTACGCTACGCATATGGAAATTCGATTGATCAAATAATTCTAATTTCAGGTGACGGTGATTATATTCCACTTCTGCGTGAAATCATGTCTAGAGGGAAAATGGTTCAATGCTGGGCGCTCTCTGATGGATTAAACCCTGATTTAAAACACAATGTAGATGATTTAATAATATTGGACAAAATGTTGTTCATAGAAAATAATTTACAAAACACCTAATTAAAACGTTAGGCGCAAACCAGTGCAGCCACTCGCTGAGCACTGGCTGGCGCCATGGTTAAACCATACCTAAAATGCCCGGTATTGAGAAAGAGGTTTTTAATAGTCGGATGTGCCGCGATAGTTGGTAAATTATCCGGTGTACCAGGTCGCAGGCCGCTCCAATGCTTGAGTATAGGCGCATGCTTTAAACTAGGTAAAATGCTTTCTGCTTTGGTTTTAAGCTCCCGCTTCACTTCTTCTGTCGTGCGCGGGTCAAAACCCACATCCTCCAGTGTGCTGCCTGCCAGCAAGTAGCCATCTTGCCTCGGCACAAGGTAAAAACCGTTTTGATACACGATATGTTTTAAGCTATTTTGCGGCACTTGATACAGCAAAATCTGCCCGCGCATGGGTTTAATATTGAGATTTGCGGCGGTATCTTTCAGCAATTCAAAGCTCCATGCGCCGGAAGTCACAACAAAAGCATCCGCCTCTAGCACTACACCGTTATTGGCTTTCCAGCCAGTTATTTTTTCTATTTGTTGTAATGGTTCAAGCTGCGTGTGTTCCATCAAAGTAACATTTTGTCGAATTAACAGCTGCCTTAAAGCCTGCAACAAGTGCGGTGGCCGGACCTGTCCAACAGAAGGCAGGAACAAACCATTTGTATTTTTTAGGGTTGAAATTTGATGTCGTTCGCACCAGTTTATCGCGCTATCCACATCAAAAGGCGGCAAAATTTGCATGCCACTTTGCAGATATTCCGGGTCAATTTTTGTCTCAGTCAACAAGCGCTGACACAAGGCGGGGTATAGGTTGGCACCCGCTAAAGCGAGCAAATTCACTTCATCTTTGTAAAACCATGGCAATAACGGAAACAAAATGCCCGCACCTGCCCATGATGATTCACCAGAGGTTTGTGCAGCGATTTGGTTGCGCTCTACCAGCGTGACTTGGCAACCGTCCTCAACCAGTGCCAGCGCAGTTAAACAGCCCACAATACCACCGCCAACTACGATTACTTTTTGCTTTGCCAAAATTATTTGCCCGAAATCAAATAGATTTCGGCCGCGATTAAATCTTGCGGGCTACCCAGCAACACCAGTACATCGCCTTCGGCAAGTACAATATCGCCACGCGGAGGAATATCTTCGAGCATATTAGGTCGGCGGATTAATTGCACTTCTACATTAAATCTAGCAAGGTCGATGTGATCCAAGCGCAACTTACTGGCGTATGAGTTTTTGCCTATCTCAACTGAATGTAGCCTAACCTGTTGCGCATCGGTAATTTGGGTCTCAGCATCTGAAACTCCTCGGAAATAACCTTTAAACATTTTATAGCGCTCTTCACGAAACAGCCGAATGCGTCTAACCACGCGGTTAAGCGGCACGCCTAGCAACACCAGCGCGTGCGAAGCCAGCATGAGGCTACCTTCCAGCACTTCCGGCACTACTTCGGTCGCACCTGCCGCGCGGAATTCATCCATATGCGCATCATCGAAGGTACGTACGATGACAGGCAAATTGGGGTATGCCTCTTGCCGCACATGCAGCACTTTCATGCTGGCACGCATATCGGCGTAACTAACAATCAGTGCTTTGGCACGCGCACCGCCCGCTGCCTCAAGCACAATGCGTCGCCCAGCGTCGCCATACATCACGTGCTCGCCTGCTGCTGCTGCGTCTTGCACGCGCGTTGGGTCGATATCCAGTGCAATAAAAGGGATATTTTCTTCTTTCAAAAAACGGCCTAAATATTGGCCGCTACGCCCATAACCACAGATAATCACATGATTTTTTAAATCTTTACTTGCGCCACTAATTTCTTCAACCACTTGACGGCTATTGCGCGTGTAACTTTTCACCAACTTACGCGCAATGCGGCCATTGTATTGAATGATAAACGGTGCAATCACCATAGATATGAGCGATGCGGCGAGCACCAATTGCAGCTCGTTACCGCCAATCAGTTTTTGCTCCAACCCCAAAGCCAAAATAACAAAACTGAACTCACCTGCTTGCGCCAAAATAATACCGGTGCGAATACCTACGCCAGTTTCAAAACCAAAAACGCGCGTTAGCGCAGCCACTACCAGCGCCTTGAATAGCACGAATCCCGCTAAAAGTAACAGTACCAAACCAATGTGATTGATAAGATAGTGAAAATCGAGCAGCATGCCGACGCTAATAAAAAATAAGCCCAGCAGAATATCGCGAAACGAGGCAATGTCGGATTCCACTTGGTAGCGATAACGTGTTTCAGAAATCAGCATACCCGCGATAAACGCACCTAACGCGTAAGATAGACCCGCTGTTTTGGTTGCGAAAGCCAGCAATAAGGTGACCATCAGCACGTTCATGACAAATAGCTCACGCGAGCGCTGGCGCGCCACTAAACTAAACCAAAAATTGATAATGGTTTTACCAAATTTAAACAGCAAAAATAGCAATACGGCAGATTTAATGAACGATAAGCCCAATGTGACGCTTAAATTGCCAGATTGCGCACCCAGTGCGGGAATCAGCACCAAAATAGGGATAACGGCTAAATCTTGAAACAGCAAAATACCAATGCTTAAACGGCCATGGCGAGAATTTAAATCGACGCGTTCCATCAAAATTTTAGACACAATCGCGGTAGAAGACATGGTGAGTGCACTGCCAATGACAAAGGCTGTGGTTAAGCTTAGCCCCGCCAACTTACCCACTAACATGGCTACCAGCAAGGTAATAAGCACCTGCGATCCACCCAAACCAAACAAGGTTTTGCGCATGGCATACAATTTAGGCAGGCTAAATTCTAGGCCGACGCTAAACATCAGGAACACAATACCGAACTCTGCAACATGGCGACCTGACTCGGTACTGGGTAATAAATCTAACGCTAACGGACCAAATAATACGCCCACCATAAAATAGGCCAGCATGGCAGGCAAGCGCAAAGTACGAAAAAGCGCTACCGTCAACACCGAGCTGGTAAGTAAGAGTAAAACACTGGCTAAAGAATCAAACATTTGGCTCGTTTATCATTATTTTTTCTAGAAATTGTTCTTGTTATTGGGGTGTTTAGGCAAAAATTGTGCCTACTTTCATCATTTTACTCATAAACTTAACTTTTTTGCTTTATTCATGGCGTAATCCCTTTTATACTTGGTGCTTATGACACCAACATTACTACAATCTGGGCGTTTACATGCGCCAAAAGCGAGCACTCTGGAACTAGCGCGCGATGTTTTGAACATTGAAGCGCATGAAATTACCGCTTTAGCGGCGCGGCTTGACGCTAATTTCGAGGCCGCCGTGCAACTTATTTTACATTGCCAAGGCCGTGTTGTGGTAAGCGGTATGGGCAAATCTGGCCACGTTGGTGGTAAAATCGCCGCTACGCTTGCCAGCACTGGCACACCAGCATTTTTTATGCACCCAGCCGAGGCGAGTCATGGCGACCTTGGTATGATTACCGCGGGCGATGTAGTGATTGCCCTCTCAAACTCCGGGGAAAGCGACGAGCTAATCAACATCGTCCCCACCATTAAGCGGCTTGGTGCGAAAATTATTAGTATTACTGGCGCTAAAAACTCAACTTTGGCTAAAGAATCACACGTGCATTTAAGTGCGGAAGTATCGCAAGAGGCTTGTCCACTAGGCTTATCGCCCACTGCCAGCACGACTGCTGCGCTAGCACTTGGTGATGCGCTAGCTGTTTGCGTGTTGGATCGCCGTGAATTTTCTGCCGAAGATTTTGCACGCTCGCACCCAGGCGGTAATATCGGCAGGCGCTTGCTTACCCGCGTAAAAGACGTCATGCGCACCGGCAATGCGATCCCCAGTATTAAGGATGGCGAATTGTTATCATCCGCCTTAACCGAAATGACCAAAAAAGGTTTAGGCCTGACAGCCATTATTAATGGGGCTAAGCAGCCAATTGGCGTTTTTACTGATGGTGATTTGCGCCGTACCTTTGCCAAAGGCATTTTTACCAAAACTGCCAAAATTAATGACGTAATGCACGCCAACCCTAACACTATTCATGTGAACCAACTGGCGGTTGAAGCGGTAGAAATGATGGAGCAGAAAAAAATCAATGGTTTGCTGGTGGTGGACGATACAGGCAAGCTGGTGGGCGCGTTTAATATGCACGATTTGCTAAAAGCGAAAGTCGTATAAAAGGAAACTAAGAAACAATGATAATTTCTAAAGCAGTATTAACGCGTGCAAAAATCATTAAAGTAGTAGTTTTTGATGTGGATGGCGTGATGACTGACGGTGGCCTTATGATTGGTGATGATGGTCAGGAATACAAAACTTTTAATTCGCATGATGGCTTAGGAATGAAACTACTCAGCGCGACTGGCGTGCAAATGGCGATAATTACTGGGCGCACTTCTAAGGTGGTGATGCAGCGCGCCGAAACTACAGGCATCATGCATTTTTATCAAGGCGTGGAAGATAAATTAGCTGCATTTAATGACTTGATTAAAAAACTCAATATTAGGCCAGGAGAAGCAGCTTTTATGGGAGACGATGTGGTGGATGTTCCGCCCATGTTGCGTTGTGGGTTAGCGATTGCAGTTCCTTCTGCACCAGATTCTGTAAAAAAACGCTCGCACTATGTAACCCAAAAGCATGCTGGACGAGGCGCCGTACGTGAGGCGTGCGAGTTGATTATGCAAGCGCAAGGCACTTTTGAAGCGCAAATGGCGCAGTTTTTTAAGTGAGTTGCGGTGAAGTATGCTAGCACGTTCCACCATATTTTTCCCTCTAATATTGGCAATATTGTTAGCGGTAATTACGTTTTGGATCAACCTAACTGTGGAGCAACAAGGCCCTAAAATTGATGGTAGTAATCGACATGACCCTGACTATTCAATGAATAATTTTGTAACGACACAAACCGATATCGCCGGGAAATTGCGCTATATTCTGGCAGCGACCGAAATGGTGCACTATCCAGATGATGATAGCACTGTGCTGCAACGCCCACGCTTTACGCAATACACAACAGATAGGCCCTACACGCAAATCGAAGGCTTGCGCGGTTATATTTCTAGTAATGGCGAGCAAGTAGAACTGGTTGATAACGTAAAAGTGGTGCGTCAAGCATTTGAAGGTAAGGGTGAAATGCAAGTATTAACCGAAAAATTGACGATTTTACCCGACCAAGATTTGGTAAAAACTGATAGTCCTGTTGTAATTACGCAAGCGCCTGAGACAGTGATTAACGCCACTGGCATGGTATATGATAAAAAAAATCGAACGGTCAAGTTACTTAAGAAAGTAAAAGTGCACTATAAACGGCCAGCTGACCCTACTGTAAAAAGTGTAAAGCCGAAAATAAAACCCTTAAATGCAGTTTCGGCTACCGCTCCAATTACCAAAACAAACATTAATACGTCATCAAAAAAACAGCAATCTATTAGAGTGAAATCGCGGAGTAAAAATGAATAACTTCATTCGCACAAATGTATTAAGTATATGCCTATGTATAGGCCTTTGCGTGCATTTAAACGCATTCGCAGAAAAAGCTGATAGAGATCAACCCATTGAATTAGAAGCAGATACTGTAACGGTAAATGACGCCAAGCAAATTAGCACTTACACTGGTAGTGTGATTTTAACGCAAGGTACACTGGTAATACATGCTGATAAATTGATCGTACGTGAAGATGAACAAGGCTTTCAGCACAGCACTTCCACTGGCAACCCGACCACCTTCAAACAAAAACGTGAGGGCAAAAATGAATACATGGAAGGCAACGCGCAACGCATTGAATACGATGGTCGTATGGATAAAGTACAGTTATACACTCGCGCTTGGGTAAAACGTGGCGAAGATATTGTACATGGTGAATATATTAGCTATGACGCCAATGCTGAATATGCCGAAGTAATCGGTGGCGTTAAATCTGAAAACGGCGGCACTAGTGGCCGTGTAAAAGCTATTATCCAGCCAAAAAATAAACAGGCACCCAAATCAGAAGGGTCTCAGCCCGAAACTCCAGCTACTACTGGCCCCGCACCAAGTGTTACCAAAACGCTAAGATTTAGCAACAAACTTGAGTTACAACCAGATCAATAAGTCAAATAAATGATAAAAGCAAAAATATGAGCGAACTTGTTGTAGAAAATCTACGTAAATCATACAAAACACGCACGGTGGTGCATGATATTTCGCTGGAAATCCAAAGCGGAGAGGTAGTCGGTTTACTCGGCCCCAATGGTGCTGGCAAAACCACCAGTTTTTATATGATAGTGGGATTAATACCACTGGATGCCGGTCGTATTGTGCTCGATGGAAGGGATTTGAGTCGCTTGCCTATCCATAGCCGTGCACGCTTAGGGCTTTCCTATTTACCGCAAGAACCTTCAGTTTTTCGTAAGCTTACCGTTACAGAAAATATACTCGCAGTGTTAGAGCTACAAAACTTAACGGAAGATGAAATGCACAAACAGCTAGAATCGCTGTTACAAGAACTGCACATCGTGCATATTCGCAATAGCCCGGCAATAAGCTTATCTGGTGGCGAGCGTCGCCGCGTCGAAATCGCGCGCTGCTTAGCCACCAACCCAAGTTTTATTTTATTAGATGAACCTTTTGCAGGTATTGACCCAATTGCCGTACTGGATATTCAAAAAATTATTCGCTTTTTAAGTGCTAAAAATATCGGTGTACTGATTACTGATCACAATGTACGCGAAACTTTAGGTATTTGTGATAGAGCATATATTGTGAATGACGGCAGTGTATTCGCCTCTGGTCACCCCAATGAGATTGTGCAAAACGAAGCAGTACGCGAGGTATATTTAGGTAAAGATTTCAGGCTTTGATATCGTGCCAATGAAGCAAAATTTACAACTAAGAATTTCACAAAATTTAGCGCTTACTCCGCAACTGCAGCAGTCTATTCGCTTACTGCAACTTTCTTCACTTGAGCTCAACCAAGAGCTAGAGACCATCTTGCAAGAAAATCCATTATTAGAGCTGGTGGACGGTGATAATCCTGATGCTGATTTGGACGATGAAACTGAGCAAGCCGAACAGGCAAATGGCGCAGATAGCGACCCGATTGCCGCCGATGGTGAAACATCCACTGACAGCAATGATTTTGATGCTTTTAGCAATATTGATTATCAAGAAATCGCCAACACAACGCCCGATAACGTCGAAGAAAAATCCTTGGAAATATCAAGTACGGTGGATGATTTCTCAGCTACCGATTTTGATGAAGACTACGAAGAATATGGCAGCGCCAGCAATTGGGACGAAGGTAGCCGCCAAAACAATAGCGACGACGATGACGACGATTACATGCGTCAAGAAGTTGTTTCGATTAGCCTCAGAGACCATTTATTAAACCAGCTAAAACTCATGCCGCTTTCTGAGCGCGACCAGAATTTAGTGTTTCTTCTCATTGACAGCATTAATGAAGACGGTTACTTAGAAGAGTCATTAGAAGAGTTAGTTGAATCACTTCCATTAGAGCTTGAGATAGAATTGGTCGAACTGCAAACCGTACTGAAGTACGTTCAGAATTTAGACCCCCCTGGCATAGGCGCAAGTAATTTACAGGAATGCATCATGTTGCAGCTTAATGCGTTGCCCGATGAAACCGAATACCTAGACCTAGCCAAAAACATTGTCAGCCATCATTTGGCCGTACTCGCCAACAAAGATTTTGTCAAATTGCGTAAGCTACTTAATTGTGATGAGACTGCTTTGAAAGGCGCGCAAAATCTCATTAAGCAACAAAATCCACGTCCAGGCAGCGAATTTGCACAGTTAAGTTCTAATCACTTTATCCAACATGAGGTGATTGTTAAAAAGGTAAAAGGCATTTGGATTGCGACCTTAAACGATGGCGTTATGCCTAAACTGCGTATTAATCAACTGTACGCGGATATTTTGAAACGCAACCGCGAAAGCTCAAGCCAATATTTGCAAACGCAAATGCAAGAAGCCAAATGGATGATTAAAAATATCCAACAACGCTTTTCAACCATTCTGCGCGTTTCACAAGCCATTGTAGATAGACAACGTAACTTTTTTGAGCACGGCGAAATCGCCATGCGGCCATTGGTATTGCGCGAAATTGCAGAAGAACTTGAATTGCATGAATCAACCATTTCGCGCGTCACTACACACAAATACATGCTCACCCCGCGTGGCGTTTTTGAGTTGAAATACTTTTTTGGTAGTCATGTGGCAACCGACGCGGGTGGAGAATGCTCGGCTACAGCGATTCGCGCGCTGATTAAACAAATGGTGAATGAAGAAAATATTAAAAAACCGCTTTCTGACAACCAATTTAGTGAGGTTTTAGCTAAACAAGGCATAGTAGTGGCAAGACGCACCATTGCCAAATATCGAGAATCGCTCAATATTCCACCCGCGAATTTACGTAAATCATTATAAAAAAATTACAAAAAAATATGAGAATAGCCACATGGGCTAGTTGCACACACTTACCAAAGGTGTAAACTCAAAGCTGTCCGATGAGATTTCGTTGATCTACTTATTTGGCCGATAAATCTCTAAAACAATTTCAAAAAGGAGCAAGTCATGAATTTACAACTAACCGGGCATCACTTAGAAATTACTCCTGCATTACGCGATTACGTGCAAGGCAAACTTATTAGAATCAGCAATCATTTTGATCATGTGATTGATGTGAAAATTACCATGAGTGTAGAAAAACTTGCCCAAAAGGTAGAGGCTACATTACATGTGCCAGGCAACGATTTACATGCCGAATGCGCAGATGAAAATATGTATAGCGCGATTGATATGTTGACAGACAAGTTAGACCGTCAAGTGGTGAAACATAAAGAAAAACATGGCAATCATAATAAAACCAATGGCGCGGTTAAGCACCAAACTCCTAATTAATTCTACTTTTTTATGGCTCATCTATGGCTAAATAATGGCTAAAATAGACGTAGCCGAACTCTATAAAGAAACCCGCCTCAAGCTCAAACTCAATTGGGTTGCTGGGCTTGATGGCGGCACTAATCAACTCCATTCTGAAAAAGTCACCAAGCCTTCATTGGCGCTGATTGGCCACCTTAACTTTGTGCACCCTAACCGCGTACAGGTACTGGGTTGCGCCGAGATGGATTATTTGCGCAGTTTAAGCATTATTGCCATGCAACAGGCTATTAACAATTTGTATTCGACTGATTTAGCTGCTGTCGTAGTTGCCAATGGAGAAAAACCACCTAAAGAACTTATTAATGCAGCCAATACGCACAATACTCCACTCTTCACTTCGCCCATGCAAAGCCCGCAACTAATGGATTTATTAAGCCATTATTTGCAACAAGCCATGGCAGAAAGTACCAGCTTGCATGGCGTATTTATTGAAGTACAGGGCTTTGGCGTCCTGATTAAAGGCAATGCCGCGATTGGTAAAAGTGAGCTTGCATTAGAGCTAATTTCGCGAGGGCATCGCTTAATTGCAGATGATGTTGTCGATTTTTATCGCATTTCTCCCGAGCGCATTGAAGGTCGCTGTCCTGAATTATTGCAAGATTTTTTAGAAGTACGTGGGCTTGGTATTTTGAACATCCGCGCGCTGTTTGGCGACAATTCGGTTAAACCGACCAAACCCTTGGATTTAATCATCCAGCTTGAATTGGCTGATTTAAAAAAACAACTTTCCTTAGATCGTCTTAACGTAAAAACTCAATATGAGCGCGTACTAGATGTGGATATTTCGAAAGTGATTATCCCTATTGCCGCAGGGCGCAATATCTCGGTGCTGGTAGAAGTGGCAGTGCGTAACCATATACTATTGCTACGTGGTGTAAACGCGACGCAACAATTTAGCAAACGACAAAAACAAATGATGCAAAAAGAAGAAAAAGTAAAAATAATAGGAAAGAAAGGCTAAATTTGGAGCTTATTATCGTCACTGGCCTCTCTGGCTCTGGTAAAAGTATTGCACTGCGCGTGCTGGAAGATAGCGGTTATTACTGCATTGATAATTTACCAGCAACCTTATTGCCGCAAATTTCGCATCATTTGGATGCGACAAACCAGCATAAGGTAGCCATCAGTATAGATAGCCGCAGTGCCACTCTGGAGGCACTTCCCAACGCCATCGAAATGCTGAAATCTAGCGGCACATTGGTGAAGGTACTTTTTTTGGAATCATCGGTAGAAACGCTTGTGAAACGCTTTTCCGAGACCAGACGCAAACACCCATTGAGCGATGCTGATACCACTTTAGCCGAAAGCATCTCGCACGAACGTGACCTTTTGGCGGGTTTAGTTGGCCTAGGGTATCATATTGACACTAGCAATTTAAGTGCCAACACGCTTCGCAATCACATACGTGTGCTTATTTCGCAGCCTAGCAATAGCCAAAAAAATAACAACCTCACACTGCTTTTTACTTCGTTTGGTTTTAAAAATGGTATCCCATTAGATGCGGATTTTGTATTTGATGTGCGTAGCTTGCCTAACCCGCATTATGACCCTATTTTGCGGTCACTTACGGGTAAAGACGAAGCCGTAAAAGTGTTTTTAGAAAAGGAGTCTGCCGTGATTGAAATGCTAGCCGACATCCAGCATTATATTGAAAAATGGTTGCCAAGCTTTGCACAAGACAATCGTAACTACCTGACGGTAGCGATAGGTTGTACTGGCGGTCAACACCGATCTGTCTATTTTGTAGAACAATTAAGCGCACATTTTAAGCAACAAAAACAAAAAGTGATTATTCGACACCGTGAGCTAGACTGACCGCAAACCAAATTGATTTTTTTAAAAAGGTAAAAGTAACATGATAGGAATTTTAATTATCGCACATGGTGGCTTGGGCGAAAGCTTGATTCACTGTGTAAGCCATGTGCTGGACAAAAGTCCGCCACAATTAATGTATTTAGCAGTTGGAACCAATGATGATCCAGCCGATTTGTTGCCGCAGGCACAGCAATTGGTAGAAAAACTCAATACCGGCGAAGGTGTCATCGTGCTATCAGATATGTATGGCGCCACGCCCTGCAATTTAGTCGCTAAGTTACTCTCTCCCGACCAAATAGAAGGGGTTGCAGGAGTTAATCTTCCTATGTTAGTTCGTGTACTTAATTATCGCACTAAATCAATTAAAATCTGCGTTGAAAAAGCAGTTAGCGGTGGGCGTGATGGTGTGGTGCATTTTACCAAGTTGGGTTGTGACCATCATGACAAAAAATAAGTAACTGAAATCCACCATGATTAAACAAGAAATTGAAATCATCAACAAACTTGGCCTACACGCACGCGCCAGCAGCAAACTCACGCAAACGGCCAGCCAATTCGCCAGTGACATTTGGATAGAAAAAAACGACCGCAAAGTCAACGCCAAAAGCATTATGGGCGTGATGATGTTAGCTGCTGCTAAAGGCTCGAGCATTATGCTAGAAGCCAATGGCGCCGATGAAGCCGAAGCAATCAATGCATTGCAAGCGCTCATTAACGATTATTTTGGTGAAGGCGAATAGGCTTGTCTAGCGCACAGTCAAGCTTTAGCATTCATGGCATCGGCGTATCCAGCGGCATTGCCATTGGTCAAGCACATTTGGTCTCCAATGCACTGTTGGAAGTAGTGCATTATCAGTTGCCACCGCATCTGATTAAAGATGAAGTTACACGTTTTGATGACGCCATTCTCACGGTAAAAAAAGATTTAGAGGTTATCCGCAGTTCACTCTCAAAAAATGTGCCTGCCGAACTCAGTGCATTTATCAATACCCACCTGATGATGCTGGCCGATAAATCGCTTTCTGAAGTGCCCAAAGATATCATCCGCAAAGAACACTGCAATGCCGAATGGGCGATTAAGCAGCAAATGGACGACATTGTTGAACAATTTGAAGCGATTGAGGACGAATACCTGCGTGAGCGGCAACACGATGTGGTGCAAGTGGTAGAGCGGGTGATTAAAGTATTGCTTGGTCACCCTAGACAAGCGCCCGTAAAGCAACAGGAAAGCGCCATTATTCTGGTTGCGCATGACATATCGCCTGCCGATGCGATTCAATTTAAGCAGCACCACTTTGCGGCATTTATCACCGATGTTGGCGGTGCAACCTCGCACACTGCTATTCTAGCGCGAAGCCTGAATATCCCGTCGATTGTAGCTCTGCAACGTGCCCGCGATTTAATTAATGACGGCGAGCTGATTATTGTCGATGGCAGTTTGGGTGTGGTAATTGTTAATCCTTCCAAAGAAATTTTGGCAGAATACGAACTCCGCCAAAATCAGTGGGTGCTGGAACAACAAAAGCTTAAGCGCATTAAATCGACAAAAGCAGTTACCATGGATGGTACGGCAATTGATCTATACGCCAATATTGAAGGACCTGAAGACGTAGATGCGGTAAAAGCTTCCGGCGCAACCGGGATTGGTTTATACCGCACTGAATTTTTGTTTATGAATAAACGCGAAATGCCAGATGAAGAAGAGCAATTTCAAGCCTATAAACAAGTGGCAGAAGCCATGCATGGCTTGCCAGTTACCATCCGCACATTAGACTTAGGTGCTGATAAGCAAATGAATCCTGATAGTGTTTCTGATTGCGCGAATCCCGCACTGGGACTACGTGCAGTGCGGTTATGTTTATCGGAGCCACAAATTTTTCATACGCAATTACGCGCCTTGTTACGCGCTTCGCACTATGGCAATATCAAAATATTAGTTCCGATGCTTTCATCTTTAGGTGAGCTACGTCAAACCAAACTATTATTAGAGCGCGCAAAATTATCGCTACGTAAACAGAATGTACCATTCGATGAAAACATCGCGCTAGGTGGTATGATCGAAGTGCCGGCGGCTGCAATTAATGCGGATGCCTTTGCTAAAGAACTGGATTTTTTATCTATCGGTACCAACGACCTAATTCAATACACGCTTGCTATAGACCGCACTGATGATGCGGTTGCACACCTCTATAATCCGTTACATCCATCGGTTTTAAAGCTGATTTCAATCACCATCAAAGCGGGTGCAAAATTGGGCAAATCAGTCGCAGTATGCGGCGAAATGGCAGGCGATGCTAAGTTGACGAAACTGTTAATAGGCATGGGTTTGCGTCAATTTTCCATGCATCCTTCTAATGTACTCAGCGTGAAACAACAGGTGTTGCATAGCCAGATCGCTAAGTTAAGTAGCAATGCTCGCAAAATACTGAGCCACACGGACCTTGAAAAAATTGAACCCCTTGTCGCAAAATTTAATCTACATTAATTCGGAAAGGAACAGCCATGTCTATCGAAACCACCGAATCTAATAATTTAATGCCTAGTAACGATGATAAAAACATCGTTACCGTCACGCATTTAGGCGGCACTGTATTTTCATTTATTCCCGCTTTAATCGTTTGGATACTCAAAAAAGACGATAGCACTTATATTGCCGACCAATCCAAAGAAGCGCTAAATTTTCAAATTACTATGCTAATTGCACAGTCTATTGCAGGCATTTTAGTGTGGGTGTTAATTGGTTTTTTCTTAGTTCCGTTTGTTTGGATGATTAATGTTGTTTTTTGCATTATTGCCGCCATCTCTTCTAGCAAAGGCGAAACTTATCGCTATCCTGTTTGTTTGCGTTTAATTAACTAGAAAGAGATTTTGTGTCAAATCCGTTGTTGCATTTTGCAGGTTTACCTAATTTTAATAAAATAAAACCTGAACACGTCTCACCTGCACTGGATGCGCTTTTAGGCGAGGGCAGAAAAACTATTGATGCGCTGGCGAGTAATAAAGATACGCCTTCATGGCAAAATTTTGCACTCAAGCTAGAAGATCTAGACGAAAAAATATCACGTGCTTGGTCACAAGTGGGACACATGAATGCGGTTGTGAATAGCCCAGAATTGCGCGAGGCATATAACGATAATTTGGCGAAGTTAACCGATTTTTATAGTGATTTAGCGCAAGATGAGCGACTTTATGCAAAATATCGAGCCATAAAAAATAGTGATGATTTTGCCAAACTGAATAGCGCGCAACAAAAAATTATCAATAACGAAGTGCGTGATTTCAAACTAGGTGGCGCCGAATTGCCAGCCAACAAAAAGGCACGTTTTAAGACGATTAATGAAGAACTCTCAAAACTCACTGCAAAATTTGAAGAAAACGTACTCGATACCACCAATGAATACGCGCTTTATGAGCAAGATGAAACAAAACTGACCGGAATTCCCGAAGACGTATTACAAGTTGCAAAAGAAGCTGCTAAAGCAGATAAAAATGCCGGCTACAAATTTACCTTGCACTTCCCCAGTTATATACCTGTACTGCAATACGCCGATAACCGTGAACTGCGCGAAACGCTTTACCGCGCTTATGCCACACGTGCGAGTGAATTTGGTAAGCCTGAATTTGATAATACGCCCATTATCACGCAAATTCTTAAATTGCGCGATGAAGCGGCAAAGTTACTCGAATTTAAATGCTTTGCCGAATTCTCGCTCGCGACCAAAATGGCCGATACGCCCAAGCAAGTGATAGAGTTTTTACAAAAACTTGCAAGCCGCGCCAGGCCCTATGCAGAGCAGGACATGCGTGAATTGGTAGCTTATGCCAAGAAGCTTGGAATTGACGATCTGCAAGCCTGGGACGTCTCATATGTTTCAGAAAAATTGCGTGAAGATAAATATGCGTTTTCTGACCAAGAAGTAAAGCAATATTTTCCAGAAGCCAATGTAATGGCTGGACTTTTTAAAGTAGTTGAAACCATTTTTGGTGTATTTGTTAAAAAATCAAACGCACCCACATGGCATAAAGATGCGCATTTTTATGAAATTACCAGCCCTAACGACAAACTCATTGGGCAGTTTTATTTAGACCTTTACGCTCGCAAAAACAAGCGCGGCGGTGCCTGGATGGATGAGGCAATTACACGTCGCGTCGTAGCAGACAAGCTTACCACGCCAGTCGCCTATTTAACCTGCAACTTTTCAGCGCCTGTTGGGAGTAAGCCGGCTTTATTTACGCATGATGAGGTCATCACCTTGTTCCATGAATTTGGACACGGTTTGCACCACATGCTCACTCAGGTAAACGATTACAGCGTTTCTGGCATTAAGGGTGTGGAGTGGGATGCGGTCGAGTTACCTAGCCAGTTTATGGAAAACTTCTGCTGGGAATGGGACGTGCTACGCCACATGACAGAGCACGTAGACACTGGTGCACAACTGCCTCGCGAATTATTCGACAAAATGGTAGCAGCAAAAAATTTTCAAGCAGGCATGCAAACCCTGCGACAAATTGAGTTCTCGTTGTTCGATATTAAATTACACAGTGCCTTTGATGTGTTTGGCAAAAAAACACCGCTTGCCTTGCTTGAAGAAATACGCGACCAAGTCGCCGTAGTACGCCCACCAAGCTGGAACCGCTTTCCTAATAACTTCTCGCACATCTTTGCCGGCGGCTACGCGGCAGGCTATTACAGCTACAAATGGGCAGAAGTACTCTCGGCCGATGCTTACAGTTTATTCGAGGAAAACGGCGTACTAAGCCCAGAGGCTGGCCAAAAATTCTGGCACGAGATTTTGGCGCAGGGTGGTTCACGCCCAGCAATGGAGTCATTCGTAGCCTTCCGTGGGCGTGAACCCAATATCGACGCTTTATTACGACATAATGGAATGAATTAAAATTAAATCTTCATGAAACTTGCTACTTGGAATGTAAATTCTCTCAACGTGCGCTTGCCGCACGTATTGGATTGGGTGCGCGACAATCAACCGGATGTGCTGTGTCTGCAAGAAACCAAACAGGAAGACGTTAAATTTCCTTATGCCGAATTAAAACAAGCGGGTTATGAAGCAATTCATAGTGGGCAAAAAACCTATAATGGCGTTGCCATTTTAACGCGGCATGCTTTAGCCGATATTACGCATGGCATTGTTGGGTTTGCGGATGACCAAAAGCGCGTCATCAGTGCGACAATTCAAGATATTCGCGTCGTTTGCGCCTATATTCCTAATGGCCAAGCAGTCGATTCTGAAAAATACAATTATAAAATGCGCTGGCTAGAGGCGCTTAACTGCTGGCTTGCAGAAGAGCTTAAAAAATATCCGAATTTAGTGTTACTGGGTGATTACAACATTGCGCCCGAAGACCGTGATTGCCATGATCCTGAGGCTTGGATTGGCCAAGTTTTGGTGAGTCCACGCGAACGCGAAGCCTTTGAAAAGCTCACAAAATTGGGGCTACACGATAGTTTTAGATTGTTTGAGCAAGCCGAAGGACACTTTAGTTGGTGGGATTACCGCATGGCGGGGTTCAGACGCAATTTGGGTATGCGCATAGACCATATTTTAATTAGTGATGGCCTGAAAAATAAAGCCACGAGTTGTGTAATTGACAAGGCACCACGCAAGCTGGAACGGCCTTCTGACCATGCCCCAGTAGTGTTAACACTCGCCAATTAAGCCAGCAAGTTAACCTTTTATTTTAATCCCAAGCTGTTTGAGTTTGCGGTATAAATGCGTACGCTCTAAGCCTGAAATTTCGGCTAATTTGCTCATGTTATTACTGATCACAGCCATATGATGCTGAAAGTAAAAACGTTCAAAATCATCGCGCGCTTCACGTAGGGGCAGTGCCAAATTAACTGGCAGAGATTGCAGTTTTGATGCCTGATTTTCTGGGCTTGCAGAAAATTGCTCCAGTACTCGACTCACATCACTCAGCGTAATTTTTTCTTCTAAGCTACTTAATATTAAATTCTGCACCACCGCTTCTAACTCTGCTAAATCGCCAGGCCATTCAGCATTTCTCAAAGCGTTCAACGCCGCCACATCAAAGCTTTTATAATTTGAGCCAGAGGTCTCTACCAGCAAATTGGCCATTGCTGTGACAAGGTCAGGAATGTCTTCACGGTGATCATTAAGTGCTGGCACTTTTAGCGTACTAACTGAAAGTGCCTGTACTAAGGCGTTATCAAACTGCTCATTCTCGGCAAGTTGCGGTAGGCTTGAATAACTAGCACACACCACGCGTACTTGATATTTTTCGGCTTTTGTCAGTAATAATTGCAAACCCTTTTGCTCGGTTTTATTCAACGCAGAAACTTCATCAATAAATATAATCCCATCGCGCGCTTGTTCTAATAATTCCAAAGGCGCCGTGGCTAATTTCTCATATTCAGTTAAACCTACCCAAGGAGTATCAACCCCATGTAAAAAGCGTGCGCACAACTCAATGCTGCCGCCTTTTTTGCCGATAAGCAACAAGGCATTTTTGGTGCGAGAAATTTGTTCTAGACGCTGTTTTAACTCATTAATCACCAAGCTTTTACCAAAACTAGCTAAATTCATTTCTGTTTTGGGTAAATTTTCTGAATGTTTTAGCGCCGCAGTCACTGTTTTAAGCAGTTTCTGTAGGGCAATCGGTTTTTCTAAAAAATCAAATGCGCCAATGCGCGTTGCTTCTACCGCGGTGTCAATCGTTCCGTGGCCAGACATCATCACCACAGGCATGGTGAGCAACCCCGCATTACCCCACTCTTTCAACAAGCTAATGCCATCGCAATCTGGCATCCAAATATCCAAAAGCACCATATCTGGGCGCTGTTTTATACGCGAATCGCGCGCCGCTTGTGCGTTTTCAGCTAACGACACCTGATGCCCCTCGTCAAGCAAGATATCGCTTAATAATTCACGGATGCCAATTTCATCATCCACCACCAAAATATTTCGTGACGCCATGTTTACACTTCCTTTTTTATGCCTTGTTTTTTATATTTCTTTTGCCATTTTTTGTTTGTTACTGCTGTTACTTACTTGTTTCTTAGTGCGTATTTTCACATTTTTTTCAAGTTTCAGATTACTTTCAATTGGCTTTTCTATTGGTAATACAATAGTAATACATGCCCCACCTGTTTGGTTGTTTTCTATTTTAATTTGGCCAAAATGCTCTTCAATCATTTTCTTAACAATCGCCAAACCCAAGCCTGTGCCATGCGCTTTGGTCGTTACATAAGGTTCGAATGCGTGTGCAAGCAAATCTAGCGGAAAACCTTGTCCATTATCTTTCACTATGAGTTTAATAGAAGTTTTATCAAAGCTGGTCTGCACCAAAATTTCTGGATTTTCAATTTGCTTTAGCGCGTCCTGCGCATTTTGCATTAAATTGTGCAGCACTTGCCGTAGCATGGTGGCGTCGCCCCTCATAACGGGTATATCGGGTATTAAATCAAACGTAATTTTAGCTAGCGCACTATCGTACAGCGCCGATACATCTTTAATCAGTTTGTTAATATTGAGTTTAGTTAAATTAGCCGAGGGTGCGCGTGCATATTCGCTAAACTCGTTAACCATGCTTTTCATCGCGCTGACTTGATTCACAATTGTATTGGTTGCGCGTTGTAGCACATTGGCATCATCTTCATTTAATTTTGTACTCAATTTATGTTGTAGACGCTCGGCTGATAGCTGAATTGGTGTAAGTGGGTTTTTAATTTCATGTGCCAAACGCCGCGCCACCTCACCCCAAGCCGCGTCGCGCTGAGCTTGCACCATAGTTGTCACATCATCAAAAACCACCACAAAGCCGTTATCAGCTCTACCTGTTGTCGGGTTGCTAGGCAAGCGGGTAGCGCGTACCAATAATAATTGCTTACCTTGCGGCCGCACAATTTCAAGCTGTCTAGTCAACTCCAACTTTTCTTGGTTTTGAGTTTTTGTAAATTCAAAATGAGATTGCAACATCTGGATAAATTCTGCCAAAAAAGGCTGGCTTTCTGCAATTTTCGCAAATGGTTGACTTTCAAATGGCGATAAATCAATACCCAAAATATTGCTTGCCGCAACATTATAAGTGGCTAACTTGGCCTTTTCATTTGTTGCCAGCACCCCTGATGACAAATGCGCTAGAATGGTTTCCAGATAACCACGCGCCGCCTCAACGCGCGCCCTGTTTCTTTCTGCGGCCTTGGTGGCATCGTCTAGTTGGCGCGTCATACTGTTAAATGATTTCACTAATATACCTAATTCATCCTTACCATGTTCTGGCAACATAGTGCTGTAATCACCACTGGCAATGGCGCGTGTGCCTTCCGCCAGCACTGTTAATGGCTGCGTTAATCTGCGGCTTAGCACAAAGGCAATGGCCAATGCCGATAGCATGGAGAGCATTAGCACCAAAGTGAGCGTAAGCGCAAAAATATCCTTGAGCGAGTTACGGCTATACGAAAGCTCTTGATAGTCCCGATATACATCTTGCACCGCCTCTGCCGTGTTAGATAGCGACTTTGGTACAGGCTGTAACAATTGCAAAATACGCGTCTCACCAGCAATTTCTTGCACGTTCACTGGCACTAACACACGCAAATATAAGCCTTTATTAGGAATTGGCTCAATTTTTCCATACATGCGATTTCGCGCTTGGCGTAATTGCGGAATGCTAGGCAATTCCGGCAAAAAACTATTCGAATCACTACTTGAAACAGAAATGATGCGCCCTTGTAGCGAAAGCAAAGTGGCATCCTGTATGCCTGATTTTTCGCGCAAATCGTTTAGCAGGCTATAGTGACTACGCGTTGGCTGAAAAGCCAACGTGGTAGCCATATTTTCAGCTTTTTCCTCAACATCAGCTAACATAATATCTAAGGCACGTTGACCTAAACTCAAGCCACCATCAAGCGCTGATTCCACCTTTACGTTAAACCAAGACTCGATAGAACGTGTTAAAAAATTCACCGAAACCAAATATACAATTAGACCCGGAATAATTGCCATCAAAGCATATGTACTTAACAAGCGCAGCGTGAGACGACTACCCATCACGCGATTTTTGATTTTTTTATAGAGATGCCATAACTGAAAACCAATGAGTACAATCAATGCGCCAGCTAAAGCAATATTGATGTACAGCAAAATTTTGTAATAGTCGCCAGAAATGGCCGTATTCGCGCTTGCGAGAGATAGCAGGAATAACAACACCAAGCCCAGCAACATACTTACGATTAATACATATCTCATGGCTTACTAATTTACCACCTCATTTATTAAGCTCTTTGCCAGTTAATTCTTTTAAAGTCCACTCAAATTTTTCCGAGGTTAAGTTCCACTTTTCTGAACTAATTGTATCCACCTGAATCGCTTTGGGTAGCTTGCTTTGGTCTAATCGAAAAAGTAAAGCTGCTTTGTAATTTCCACCCTTATCAATCAAGGATTTATCTACCACTCTCCAATCGTTTATTTGCGCCAATTCATGTCTGGCTTCACTTAAACTTTCAAATGATTTTTGATGTAAGCCGCGATTCACCAAATATTGACGGCTCAGGGCGTGATAACTCAATGTCACACTATGAGATGTGGTGACAATTTCGTCGTCAAACCAATATTTACGTGGGCTCACAATTTGGAATTCAATTAAAAAATTAAGCGGTACACCTTTATTCACCGCCTCTTCGATCTCATCATCAAAACTAATATCGACATCTGCATTTAGGCTGTAATAATCATCTTGCGACAGCAATTCTGCATGCTTAATTTGAATACTGCTTTCCCCCGCAAATGCAATAGAAAGCATACAAACTAGGCACAAAAAAAGACTAGTTTTTTTGCAGTAGCGCATAAAAAAAGCCATCATGTAGGCTGGTTGGAATAAGTTGACCATTTACTATTTGGACGTTTTTATCAATGTCTTTAGTCAGCAAAAGCGGTAATTGAGTTGCATCGCCATTTTTTTGCAAAAAACTATCAATTTGCTGTTGATTTTCCTCATTAAAAATCGAACAAGTTACATAGAGTAATTTACCGCCTTTTGCCAATAATTGCCACAATTGTTGCAAAATTAGCAATTGTTGTTGTGAAAAAGTGACAATATCGGTCTCTCGCCGCAACCATTTAATATCTACATGCCTACGCACTATGCCAGATGCGGTGCATGGCACATCTGCCAAAATGCGGTCGAATGGCTTATCAGCCCTCCATGTGCTCGCATCACCCAGTTGCAAATTTGCGTTTAAATTAAGCCGCTTTAAATTACTTTCCACCCGACTTAAACGGTTGGCATCATTATCCAGCGCGGTAAGGTCAACATCTACCAGCTCTAAAATATGCCCGGTTTTGCCACCCGGTGCGCTACAGGCGTCCAGTACACGCATGTCTGGCTGCAAATCTAGGAAATGTGCTGCCAACTGCGCACCGTAATCCTGCACCGAAACCACTCCATCTAAAAAACCTGGCAATTGCTCTACTGGCATCGGTTTAGCAAGCATCACCGTCTGTGCGCCCAATGGCGTTGCTTCAATATCCTGTCGCGCTAGCAGTTGGCAATATTCTTGCGCACTAGATTTTTTAATATTCACCCGTAACGTCATTGGCGGATGTTGATTGCCTATTTCTAATAGACCCTGCCAAGTGCTTGGATATTGGCTTTTCAGCTTGTTAATCCACCATAGTGGGTAAGAATAAAGCGCGACTTCATCATTTTTTACAGCTTCAACCAATTGATTTTTTTGTCGCAAAAAATTACGTAAAACGCCGTTTACCAAGCCTTTAGCCCAGCGTGCTTTGGCGTAACTCGCAGCTTTAACCGCTTGATTCACTACCGTAAAATCATCAGCCTTGTCGTGCAACAACTGATAAATCGCGACCAATAAAAGTGCCGTGATGTGGTCATTACTCAACGGTTTTTCTAGCAATTGGGTTAAATAGGCATTCACTTCACCATAAAACCGTAATGTGCCGTAGCCCAAATCCGCCGCTGCGCCGCGTTGCTGCGACGTTGCTGTCGAAAAGCTTTTAAGCGCATCTGGCAACGCCAATGTGAGGTTGCTGCCCGCCAATACGTCTGCGACTGCGTTTGCGGCGATTTGTTGGGAAATGTACAAAGAAGACTTTCAAATTCAAGTTGTTTGGATTTTACTCGAATACACATTAACAAAGTATTTAAGTGAATATTAGCAAAAAAACTCGCCTAGTTTCACATGCTGTCCTTGCACAAATTGTTGTGCGGTTTGACGTTTTCCGCCCGGCATTTGTAGTTCGGTTATTTCCAAAATGCCATCGCCACAACCCACGTAGATATTGGCTTTCAGGCTGATGATTTCACCTTTTTTTGCACTGCCTTTTAGCGCATTCGCAAACCAAATGCGGCAAGTTTCACCTCTAAACAGCGCTGTGGTAACGGGGAAAGAATTGAAAGCGCGTACTTGGCACGAAATTTCCACTGCGCTTTTTTTCCAATCAATCACGGCTTCACTTTTTTCAAGTTTGTGCGCATAAGTGACTAAACTTTCATCTTGCTGGACGCTAGGTAATACGACATTCTTGGCCAATTCAGATAACGCTTTTACCATCAAATCTGCACCCATTATACTTAATTTATCATGCAAAGTTTGTGTGGTGTCGGCATCCGTAATCGGCACAATAGCTTTACTCACCATCGCGCCAGCATCCAGCGCAGGCACGACTTCCATAATGGTCACGCCAGTTTCGGTATCGCCCGCCAACAAGGCACGATGTATAGGCGCCGCTCCGCGCCAACGGGGAAGTAGCGAAGCATGAATGTTGTAGCAACCAAGCTTTGGCATGTTTAATACTTTTGTTGGAATAATCAAGCCGTAAGCCGCCACTATCATGACATCGGCTTTCACGGCTTCAATTTGTGCTTGAACCTCTATTGTTTTAAGCGTTTCAGGCTGAAAAACTTTGAGATTGTGTTGCAAAGCCAATGTTTTTACCGGGCTGGCTTTAAGCTGCATACCTCGTCCGGCTTGGCGGTCGGGCTGCGTAAGTACCATAGCGATATCGTACCCGGCTTGAATAAGCGCAGCCAAAGCTGGCACAGCAAATTCGGGTGTTCCAGCGAAAATAATTTTCACGCTTTGGCTTTCTCGCGTTTTAGCTTAAGCATTTTGGATTTAATACGGTTGCGCTTAAGTGGCGATAAATATTCTACAAACACTTTGCCCAGCAGATGATCCATTTCGTGCTGAATACACACCGCAAGCAGACCTTCGACGTCTAATTTGAACTTTTTACCATGCTTATCAAGCGCTTCAACTGTGATTTTTTCTGCGCGGGCAACCGTTTCATATATACCTGGTACTGATAAACAGCCTTCTTCATATTCTTGTCGTCCACTTTTTACAACAATTTTTGGGTTAATCAAAACCAGCAAATCGTTTTGCTCTTTTGAGGTATCAATGACGATTAGCTGAATATGCTGATTAACCTGTGTGGCCGCCAAACCTATGCCTGGCGCGGCATACATGGTCTCGGCCATGTCGTCCACCAAACGCTTAATCGTTGCATCAACATCTTGAACAGGCTTTGCCAGCTTGTGCAAACGCGGGTCTGGGTAATTAAGTATCGTTAAAGTTGCCATAAAGTCAGTGTTTTTTAGCAAAAAAGCTTGATTGTTGAATGAATTACGTGATAAATTTAATGCTGTTTCGCGGATTTTTTCCGTTATTTTGACCGAGGTCAACGCATGAATAAACATATTATAGCGCTGCTTGCACTTAGCTGCTTAAGCTTCAATGCAATTGCAGAAGATGCACAACTGCAAAAAAATCATCCATATCGCTATGTGGTGGTGAAAGGCGATACGCTGTGGGGCATTTCTGGCAAATTTTTGAAAAACCCCTGGCAATGGCCAAAAATATGGAAAATGAACCGTGCGGAAATTAAAAATCCGCACTGGATTTACCCAGGCGATGTGATTGTGCTGGATACAAGTAGTAAAGATCCGCAATTTAGGTTGTTGCACGAAACCACTACGCTAGAGCCTGGCATTCGTGAGGAGCCACTTGAAAATGAAGCCATTCGAACAATTGCCCCCAATGTGATTGGGCCATTTTTAAGCCAGCCATTACTCATCGAAAACGGTAAACTTGATAACGCTCCGCGTATTATTGCAGGTCAAGAAAATCGTGTTGTTTTAAGCCCTGGCACCCGCGTCTATATTAACGATATCAAGGAAGGCGATGGTGCGCACTGGAACATTTATCGCCCGGGTGAACAATTAGTTGATCCTGATAGCAAGGAAGTACTTGGTACTGAGGCTATATATTTGGGCGATGTGAACATCGCACGCTATGGTGCTCCGGCAACTGGCGATATTGTGCGCGCTAAGGAGGAGATTTTTACTAAAGACCGTTTAGTGGTTTCACCTGACGAATTTAAAAATAACTTTATACCTCATGCACCGGACACTGAAATAAATGGTCGCATTTTGCGTATTTATGGCGGCGTGGCTGAGGGTGGGCCGAATACAGTAGTTTCAATTAATCGCGGCAAGAATGATGGCCTAGAAGAAGGACATGTACTTGAGATCAGCCGATATGGCCGCGTAATTAAGGATCCTGAAATTAAAGACTCAAAAAATGCTAATGTACAGTTGCCCAACGAGCGTATAGGCTTACTAATGATTTTCAGAACCTTTGACAAAGTGTCTTATGGCTTGATAATGAGTGCTACAGATGCCGTTTATACATTAGACGCTGTACATACGCCTTAATAATGGCGTCTATTGACGATAAACAACATAACGACATTGCGCAATGGATTGCACTTAATCAAACACCTGGTTTAGGCAATGCAGGCCTCTGCCAGTTATTGGCAAAATTTGGTTCACCTGAGGCAATTTTTAGTACCAGTGTGAATCAGCTACGTGAAATTGTCGATGACGAGATTGCGCATAAAATTAGCCAAGGTGTCGATATTGAAGTAATTTCACCTGCATTAAATTGGCTGCAAAAAGATAATACCCACCTTGTCACACTAGCTGACGATGCTTACCCTAAACAACTTCTTGAAATCAGCAATCCGCCGGCGGTGCTATATGCTATTGGTAATTTACAATGGCTCAATCACCCATCTATCGCTATCGTGGGCAGCCGTAGTGCTACACCACAGGGCGAAAAAAATGCAGAAGATTTTGCTGAAAATCTGTGCAATCATGGTCTATGTGTAATAAGCGGTATGGCATTGGGCATTGATGGCGCAGCGCATCGTGGCGCATTAAAAGCTAATGGCGCGACGATTGCTGTGGTTGGCACTGGTCTTGATATTGTCTACCCTGCAAGACATCGGGATTTAGCTCATAAAATTGCTGAGCGTGGCTTAATTATTTCCGAATTTCCACTTGGCACGCCCTCCAAGGCACAAAATTTTCCACGTCGCAATCGCGTAATCAGTGGTTTAAGTTTAGGTTGCCTGGTAGTAGAAGCCAATATTGATAGCGGCTCACTTATTACTGCACGTCTGGCTGGCGAGCAAGGGCGTGAAGTTTTTGCCATTCCCGGGTCTATTCACTCGCCGGTTGCCAAAGGTTGTCATCAGCTCATCAAACAAGGTGCGAAATTAGTAGAATCTACTCAAGATATATTAGAAGAACTAAAAAATATGCTGCCAAGCGATAGCCCATCTGGGCTAATGACTAAGTTAAACCTTAAATCATCCACCTCCCTAGAAGCCAGTACAGTATTGGATTTTATGGGATTTGACCCGATTAACTTTGAAACTTTGCTGGCGCTTTCTGGGTTGACTACAGAAGCGCTTTCCTCCATGCTTATGGTGCTGGAGCTAGAAAGCAAAATTACAACATTGGCTGGCGGGAAATATCAGCGCTTAGTTTAGATGCCAAGTAAAAATAGATTTTAGAGATGGAGAGGAAGCTACTATGTTTGAAGTATTAGTATTCATGTTTGAAAACTATTTCGCCAACCATGCGTTTCCAGACAACGATGTCATGGCACAAGAGCTCTCTGCTGCTGGTTTCAATCAATCGGACATATTAGGTGCGGTTGATTGGTTTCACAAAATGAAATCCATGTTGATCGAACCCGCTGCAATTTATTCGCACAAACACACGAGTTTACGTATGTTTACCGATTCCGAGCTTAAGAAGATAAACACAGAAAGTATCAGTTTTATTCTATTTTTACAACAAGCCAATGTCATTAACGATGTAGAGCGTGACTTAATTATTGACCGCGCAATGGCGCTAAAACAAAAACAAATCAGCATCGAAGAAATGCGCTGGATTACCATGATAGCCCTATGGAATGAAGGCCGTGAGAAAGATTATTTGTTTATTGAGGACGCGCTATTTAACCCGCATGGACTCACCATTCATTAAATAATACTAGGTATTTTTTAAGCCAATATTATTTATAATGCTTGAAATAATACCTGCTTGATTCAAAGTATAAAAATGTAGGCTTGGTACACCCCAAGCCAATAAACGCTCACAAAGCTCACTCACTACGTCTACTCCCAAAGCTCGCAAAGACGGCATATCATCAGCATAAGCTTCTAGGCGTAAGCGTAACCAACGTGGAATCTCAGCACCACACACGTCCGAAAATCGCGCAAGTTGAGTGTAGTTATAAATCGGCATTACACCCGGCGCGATTGGTACCGTAATTCCCTCAGCCACACAACTCTCCACAAATCTAAAGTAAGCATCCGCATTGTAAAAATATTGCGTAATGGCTGAATTGGCACCCGCCTCTATTTTACGCTTAAAGTTTGCTAAATCTTTAGCTGCCGATAATGCTTCTGGATGAAACTCGGGATATGCAGCAACTTCCAAACGAAACCAATCATCAGTTTCTTTGCGAATAAACTTCACTAGCTCATTAGCATATTTAAAATCGCCCACGCTCACCTCGCCAGACGGCACATCGCCACGCAAAGTGACTAAACGCTTAATGCCCTTATTTTTGTAAGCGGTTAGCAACTCTCGAATCTCTTCTTTACTCGAAGAAATGCAAGAAATATGCGGTGCGGCAGAGTAGCCTTCTGCTTGAATTTCAAACACAGTCTCTTTGGTACGGTCCGTGGTGGAGCCGCCCGCACCAAAGGTTACCGAAAAAAACTCTGGCTTAAATTTGGCAAGCTGCACCCGCGTTTCGCGTAAATTGGCAACGCCATCCGCCGTTTTTGGCGGAAAAAATTCAAAGCTTAGTGGAATGTTTTTCACTTTAATTTGCTTAATCTTTTCTAATCTTTTTCTATCACTATGGCGCTTAAAACCCACGAAATCACACTATATGCAAACGCACCGATAATGCCCGCCTTCAGCGTATGCACTTCAAAGCCTTGCAGAAAATGTCCCACACCCCAAAACAACATACCGTTGATGACAAAAATAAATAGCCCCAAAGTAAGTATAGTGACTGGCAAAGTAAATATCACTAAAATTGGTTTAATCAGCATATTAGCCAAGCCTATTACTACTGCTGCCACCAGTGCAATCAATAAGCTAGACACATGAATATCCGGCACCAAATAAGCCACGCCCAATAAGGCCAGAGCATTTAACAACCATCCTGCAAGTAATTTCATGGGTGTCTTCCTTTTTTTAGTAACGATAATGCTCTGATTTATAAGGTCCTGCTTTGTCTACGCCAATATATGCCGCTTGTTGATCGGTTAAGGTACTGAGTTGTGCGTTTAGTTTTTTCAATTGTAACACCGCTACTTTTTCATCCAAGTGCTTAGGCAAGGTGTATACGCCTACTGGATATTTAGCCTGCTGCGTAAATAACTCGATTTGTGCAATGGTTTGATTGGCAAAACTTGAGCTCATCACATAGCTCGGATGGCCCGTACCGCAGCCCAAATTCACTAGACGGCCTTTGGCCAAAAGAATGATTTTTTTACCATCAGGGAAAATCACATGATCCACCTGCGGTTTGATTTCATCCCACTTATATTTATCCAGTGAAGCTACATCAATCTCGTTATCAAAATGGCCGATGTTACATACAATCGCCTGATCTTTCATCTTCGCCATGTGGTCATGCATAATCACATGATAATTACCAGTCGCAGTGACAAAAATATCCGCTTTATCAGCCGCATAATCCATGGTTACCACGCGATAGCCTTCCATCGCCGCTTGTAGCGCGCAGATTGGGTCAATCTCGGTTACCCAAACTTGTGCAGAAAGTGCACGTAATGCTTGTGCTGAACCTTTGCCCACATCACCATAACCCGCTACCACAGCTACTTTGCCTGCAATCATCACATCAGTTGCGCGTTTAATGGCATCAACTAATGATTCGCGGCAACCATAAAGATTATCAAATTTAGATTTAGTTACGGAATCATTGACATTTATCGCCGGGAAAGCCAATTTGCCTTCCTTGTGCATTTGATACAAACGATGCACGCCAGTAGTGGTTTCTTCCGTCACGCCAATAATTTTAGCCAAGCGTGTTGAATACCAAGTCGCATCAGTCTTTAATTTGGCTTTAATTGCATTAAACAAGCAAGTTTCTTCCTCGCTTGCTGGATTTGCAATCACAGATAAGTCTTTCTCAGCTCGCGTGCCCAAATGCAGCAACAATGTCGCGTCACCGCCGTCATCGAGAATCATGTTTGAATAGCCGCTGTCTGTCCACTCAAAAATGCGGTGCGTGTAATCCCAATATTGCGCCAAAGTCTCGCCTTTAATCGCAAACACTGGTGTGCCACCCGCCGCAATCGCTGCAGCAGCGTGGTCTTGCGTGGAATATATATTGCACGACGCCCAGCGCACTTCTGCACCCAAATCTTTCAGTGTTTCAATCAGCACTGCGGTTTGAATAGTCATGTGCAGCGAGCCGGTAATGCGCGCGCCTTTGAGTGGTTTTGATTTTGCATATTCTTCACGAATCGCCATCAAGCCTGGCATTTCGGTTTCTGCAATCGCGATTTCCTTACGACCAAAAGCCGCTAAATTGATGTCTGCTACGAGATAGTCTTTAAAATTAGTCACAATTATTCCTTAAAAATGAAATCAGCGTGACCAGAAGGGATGTTTTTTTGGATACTTTGTCCACCCGCATCCCGTGTCTGGCACGGTTAGGTGAACGCCGTTTGAGAGATGATTTACCATCTCCCTAACCGAGCCTAGAGCCTTGAGCAAGCTTTGCAACGTTCCTCGGTTATGTATTACTAAAAGCAGAATTATAATGAAATTATGGCAATTGTCAAAATTAAACCTCTAACAACGCCATGATTTTATTAAGGTTTTACAAGTCAGCCGCCGCTCTTAACATTGCCACCTTGTCAGTAGCTTCCCAAGTGAACTCAGGTTCATCGCGACCAAAATGACCATAAGCGGCGGTTTTAGTGTAAATGGGGCGCAGTAAATCGAGCATTTTTACAATGCCTTTAGGGCGCAAATCAAAATGTTCAGCCACTAATTGCGTCAACACTTTATCGGAAACCTTGCCCGTACCATAAGTTTCTACCATGATAGAAGTAGGGCGCGCTACACCAATCGCATAGCTAATTTGTACCAAGCATTTGTCTGCCAAGCCAGCAGCAACAATATTTTTAGCCACGTAACGACCTGCATAGGCCGCGCTACGGTCTACTTTTGAAGGGTCTTTGCCCGAAAACGCACCACCCCCATGCGGTGCAGCGCCGCCATAAGTATCCACAATAATTTTACGACCTGTGAGTCCGCAATCGCCTTGCGGACCACCAACCACAAAGCGTCCAGTTGGGTTGACCAAATATTTAATTTCGCCCTTAATCAATTCTTTTGGTAATACGGGTTTGATAATTTCTTCAATCACCGCTTCGATGGCTTCTCTTTTCATCTTCAAACCGTCGGACATCTCTGGTGCGTGCTGCGTAGAAACCAGCACCGTATCAATCTTGTGCGGTTTGCCATCGATATATTCCACCGTCACTTGGCTTTTGGCATCCGGGCGCAGCCAAGGCAGGCGGCCATCTTTGCGCAATTGTGCTTGGCGCTCCATCAAGCGATGGCTTAACCAAATCGGCAACGGCATCAATTGCGGCGTTTCATTCACCGCATAGCCAAACATCAAGCCCTGGTCGCCTGCGCCTTGGTCTAGCGGATCATCATTGGCGTTATCCACACCTTGCGCGATGTCAGGCGATTGTTTGTCATAAGCCACTAATACTGCGCAACCTTTGTAATCGATGCCGTATTCGGTATTGTCGTAGCCGATGCGTTTAATCGTGTCGCGCGCTACCTGAATGTAGTCGACATTCACATGCGGTTTGGTCGTAATTTCACCAGCCAACACAATCAAGCCAGTATTGGCGAGGGTTTCAGCGGCAACACGCGCCGTTGGGTCTTGGCTTAAAATGGCATCTAAAATGCTATCGGATACTTGGTCTGCGAGTTTGTCTGGATGGCCTTCAGAAACAGATTCTGAAGTAAAAAGATATTGGTTCATTGTGCGCCTTGGAAATAAAATTAAAACCTAAAAAATATAAAATAAAAAAAGTAAAACAATATTCACTAAAGGCTAAAGGAATATTGAAAATCACTTCGAGTCGCGCATTGTACACTTTAAATCAAATAGTTGGCGCAAATAATTGGTATAAGTTTGCTAGAATAGCGTAACTTAAAATTTTAAAAACTATGTTACTTAAATTCACTAAAATGCAGGGTACGGGCAACGATTTTGTCGTTGTTGATGGTTATTCTTCGCCTATTACATTGACTTCAGCGCAAATTAAAAAAATCGCTAATCGCCATTTTGGAGTGGGTTGCGATCAACTTTTGATTGTCGAAAAAACTTCTACCCCAAACGTAGATTTTAAATATCGCATATTTAACGCTGATGGTGGCGAGGTGGAACAATGCGGCAACGGCGCGCGCTGTTTTGTGCGCTTTGTGCTGGCAAAAGGTTTGACGCAAAAACGCGAAATCAAGGTTAAAACCGCCTGCGGGCAGATAACGCTTACGCTCAAAGATGACAACCAAGTGAGCGTTGATATGGGCGCACCCATATTTGAGCCTGCAAAAATTCCATTTATTGCAGAAACACGGCAAAAAACATATGCTCTGCAAGTCAATAACCATACGGTTTCTGTGGCAGTGGTTTCAATGGGCAATCCGCACGCGGTGACCTTGGTGGACGACGTAGAAAATGCAAATATAGCGGAACTTGGCCCACAGATTGAAGCGCACTCGAGCTTTCCGCAACGCGTCAATGCAGGTTTTATGCAAATTATGAATTCGCACGAAATTAAATTGCGTGTGTATGAGCGTGGCGCTGGCGAAACACTCTCGTGCGGCACTGGAGCTTGCGCGGCCGTGGTGAGCGGTATTCAACTTGGGCGTTTGCAATCGCCCGTGCTAGTGCACACGCGTGGTGGTAAACTTAACATTGAATGGCTTGGTGAAAATCATCCGGTGATAATGACAGGTTCGGCTGAGATTGTGTTTGAAGGCGAAATTGAAATTTAATTAGGGATTAACATGCAAGAAGATGACATTAAAAACTACTTAAAAAATCATCCTGAATTTTTTGAACAAAATGCTAATCTACTAGCAGAAATTCACCTACCCAGCCCGCATGGCAATGGCACCATTTCTTTAGCTGAACGGCAGCAACTCGCGCAGCGCGACAAAATTAACGCGCTGGAAGACCGCCTTGCTGAGCTCATTCTCAACGCGCAAGAAAACGACGCGATTGCCAATAAAATTCACGCAATCAACATTATGTTTCACAAAGCCAAAAAATTTGACGCACTTGAGCAACTGGTGAGCGCGCAATTACCAGAGCAATTTAATTTAGCTGATACCTGCCTGCGCGTATGGGCAGAGCCACTTGATACTTCGAACCGTGCCAACTTAGTGTTTAGCATGGTATCGGAGGAAGCCAAAACATGGATTACCGCGCTTGAGCAACCCTTTTGCGGCCAGCCACCGGAAATGGTGGCTGAAGATTGGTTTATCGATTCAGCGGCGTCGGTCGCAATCGTTCCCTTGCATAATAGAGAGACCATCGGCTTTTTGGCGCTTGCTAGCGACAATGGCGACCGCTTTTATGCTGACATGGGTACTGATTACCTTACAAAAATTGGCGAAATTATCAGCGCCGCGCTTTCTCGTTATCTACAATAAAAAATGTGGATTTTTTAAAAGAATATTTGGAGTTTTTGAATTTTGAGCGCGGCTTAAGCCCGCTTACCCGCGAAAATTACGCCAGAGATATCGCGCAACTCATCAAACTAACCGATTCCACCGCGCTAAACACCCTACAAACTCAGCACATACGCCGCTTTATCGCTAGCTTGCACAGCAAAGGCTTGGGCGGCAAAAGCATCGCGCGTATGCTTTCCAGTTGGCGTGGGTTTTTTGATTTTTTGGTCAATCGCAAAGGCTTTAGTAATAACCCCGTGATTGGTTTACGTGCACCAAAATCACCTAAAACTTTGCCACAAGCGCTTTCAATCGAACAGGCTGTAAAGCTGGTAGATATTGGTGATGATGACATTTTAGGCATTCGCGATCATGCCATTTTGGAGTTGTTCTATTCTTCCGGATTGCGTTTAAGCGAAGTAGTGAACTTGAATATTGACGCGCTGGATTTTTCTGAAGGCACGGTACAAGTAACAGGCAAAGGCAACAAAACCCGCATCGTGCCAATGGGCAGCCATGCCATGGAAGCGATTCAAAAATGGTTAAAGAGTCGTTCAACCATACCAATTAACTACCCTGCCGAGAAGGCCGTGTTTATTGGGCTGCAGGGCAGGCGCATTTCTGCACGTAATATTCAATATCGCATCAAAGAATGGTCAATCAAGCAAGGTATTAACTCATCCGTGCACCCGCACATGCTGCGCCACAGCTTTGCCACGCACGTGTTGCAATCCAGCGGCGATTTACGTGCCGTGCAAGAAATGCTGGGCCACGCCAATATCAGCACTACGCAGGTTTACACGCACCTTGATTTTCAGCACCTAAGTAAAACCTACGACGCAGCGCACCCTAGAGCAAAAAAGAAATAGGAACTGTCGTCATTGTGGGCTTGACCCGCAATCTCGCAAACACACAAAGACCGTGAATCAAGTTCAGGGTGACAGTATAATATTCACGTGTTTAGCCAAAAAGTATCAAGCCCCACACCATAAAAAATAATATCAAACTCACCAGCACAGCCGCGCTGCCAATATCTTTAGCGCGTGCGGCCAGTGCGTGATGGTCGATAGAAGTATGGTCTACCGCCGCCTCAACCGCAGAATTGAGCAGCTCAACAATAAATACCAATAAAGTCACGCCTACTAGAAAAATGCGCTCAAAGTTAGTGTGGCCTAAATAAAACCCAAGCGGAACCAACACCAGCATTAACCAAGCTTCTTGCCGAATGGATGCCTCGTGCTTATACGCAGATTTTAAACCCGCTATCGAATAACCAAGCGCCTTGGCAATGCGCTCTAAACCATTTTTACTTTTAAATGGGCTTTCCATGATTACTTTCTTATTTAACTAGACCTTTTATTTAAACGAATTTAATTACGCAAATTTTAACATGCGTTATCATACTGTTTTTGGCACAAACGAGTAACCTTATGGCACGCACAGTGAATTGCATCAAATTAGGTAAAGAGCTAGACGGCATGGACTTTCCCCCCTACCCGGGCGAGCTGGGCAAACGCATTTACATGCATGTGAGCAAAGAGGCGTGGGCGGCATGGCTAAAGCAACAAACCATGCTGGTGAACGAAAACCGCTTAAGCTTGGCAGACCCCGCCGCACGTAAATATTTAAGCGAACAAACCGAAAAATACTTTTTTGGTGAAGGCGCAGATACCGCTAGCGGGTACGTGCCGCCCAAGAGTGAATGATTATTTGGCCTCTACATTAAGCTAGTGGGTATGAAGCAATTCATGCTTGATACTAATGCGTTCAATGCTGCACTCGACGCAAACATTGAACCTTTAAGGCTATCACGCTGCGGCGAGCTCTACGTAACGCACGTTCAACTCAATGAAATTCAGGCTACTAAACAATCTGAGCCTTTGATCAAGCTACTCGCAGTCTTTAATGCTGTCGATCAAGATACCATTCCAACTGCAGCCGCAGTATGGGATGTATCTGAATCCGGCAACGCTGAATGGGGTGATGCTAATGGTGACTACGACAGAATTCTGCTATTGCTAAATAAAAAAACGAGAATAGCCGCGGCAATATCCGAGATGCTCTCATTGGCGTAACGGCACTGAAAAGGGGATATACCTTAGTTACAAATGACCAACATCTACGAGACTGCATTGTTGAGATGGGCGGCTCAGCAATATCTCTAGAGGAACTCGGGTTAAGTTAAGCTTTAATGCCCAAAGTCTATTTTTTGTATGTTTTCACACCATCTGCCGTCGCTAACAACAACACATTAGCTGGACGTGCAGCAAATAAGCCATTGGTGACTACACCGACGATTTGATTGATTTTAGCTTCCATGGCAATGGGGTCATCAATTTTTAAGTTATGCACATCTAAAATAATATTGCCGTTATCGGTTGTAAAATCGCGGAGTACAGGCTGACCACCCAATTTCACCAACTCACGCGCCACATAGCTGCGCGCCATCGGCAGCACTTCTACAGGCAGCGGAAACTTGCCTAACACGGGTACATATTTGCTCTCATCACAAATACAGATAAAGGTTTTGGCCACTGCGGCCACAACTTTCTCGCGCGTTAGCGCTCCGCCACCGCCTTTTAGCATGTGCATGTGCTCGGTAATTTCATCCGCACCATCCACATAAATATCCATGCTATCGATGCTGTTTAAATCGAACACTTTAATGCCATGCCCGCGTAAACGCTCGGCTGTAGCCTCACTGCTGGCCACTGCGCCATCGATTTTACCTTTTACTTTTGCCAACTCTTCAATAAAGTAATTGGCGGTAGAGCCTGTGCCCACACCAATAATACCTTCTTTAACATAAGCGACTGCCGCTTTGGCTACTTGTTGCTTAAGTTCGTCTTGTGTATATGCCATGTTAATTCCTTAAAAACCTACTGCGCGCTTGAATTACTGCGTTGTGCGGTACTCACAACCTCGCTGTACAATTACGTACTATCTCGGTTTCTGCGTTCCGTGCGCCGTGTACTTCAACCGCTCGCGACGGTTTTGTTTATAATGTTGATAATTCAATATGATACACCGCGCTGGTGTAATTAAAAATATGGCACTTAACTACAAAGAAAAAATAGAAAATTCGCACGTTTACGATGTGGCAAAAAAAACGCCTTTAGAATTTCTGCCCAATTTATCGGCACGCATTAATAGCCGTGTGCTACTAAAGCGCGAAGATATGCAGCCCGTGTTCTCGTTTAAATTGCGCGGTGCTTATAACAAAATGGCGAGCTTGCCAGCTGATGTGCTCAAGCGCGGTGTCATTGCTGCCAGCGCGGGCAATCATGCGCAAGGCGTTGCGCTAGCCGCACAAAAGCTGGGCTGCAGAGCAGTTATTGTAATGCCCACAACTACGCCGCTCATCAAGGTGAATGCGGTAAAAAACCGTGGCGCTGAGGTCGTTTTATTTGGCGATAGTTATTCTGATGCCTACGTGCATGCACTTGAACTGGAGAAATCTGAAAAACTCACTTTCGTGCACCCATATGACGACCCAGACGTGATTGCCGGGCAAGGCACTATTGCGTTAGAAATTCTGCAACAACACCCCGAACCAATAGAAGCGATATTCTGCTGCGTGGGAGGCGGCGGCTTGCTTGCAGGCATTGCGGCCTATGTAAAAGCTGTGCGCCCAGAGATTAAAGTGATAGGCGTGGAGGCCAAAGATGCCGAGGCGATGACAGAATCGCTAAAACTAGGCAAACGCGTGATATTAGACCAAGTTGGCTTGTTTGCTGATGGCGCTGCCGTGAAGCAGGTGGGCGAGCATACTTTCAAACTGTGTCAACAATACGTAGACGAAATGATTGTGGTGGATAACGACGCGATTTGTGCCGCAATTAAAGACGTGTTTGAAGATACGCGCAGCATTTTAGAGCCTGCAGGTGCGCTGGCTGTGGCTGGTTTAAAAGCCTATGCCGAACGCGAGGGCTTGCACGGCAAAACTCTTGTCGGTATTGCCTCTGGCGCCAATATGAACTTCGACCGCCTGCGTTTTGTAGCTGAGCGCGCCGAAATTGGTGAAAAACGTGAAGCTGTATTGGCTGTGACGATTCCCGAAAAACCAGGTGCGTTTAAAACATTTTGCCGCTTGCTGGGTGACCGCAATATTACTGAGTTTAATTACCGCTACTCTGACCCTAAAGTAGCGCATATTTTTGTGGGCGTTGCGATTGCCGACCCTGCTGAATCGACCAAGTTGGTTGCCGATTTAATAGCTCATGGCTTGCCAGCACTGGATTTAACCGATAATGAAATGGCTAAATTACACCTGCGTCACTTAGTGGGCGGACACGCACCGCAGGCGGAAAACGAAGTGGTATTTAGATTTGAGTTCCCCGAAAAACCAGGTGCTTTAATGAAGTTTTTAGACAGCATGGGACACAACTGGAATATCAGCTTATTTCACTACCGCAACCACGGTGCAGATTTTGGCCGCGTGCTGGTGGGTATGCAAGTACCACCCAATGAAAAAGCGGAGTTTGCGACATTTTTACAAAACCTTGGTTATCCGTATTGGGATGAGACCAAAAACCCAGCATATAAGCTGTTTTTAGGCTAACAAATTAGTGTGTGAACCAAACTGTTGTACACATGCCAAACAACATGAATTGAATTTTTGGAGAATTAAATGAGTTTTAGAATAAAAATAATTACAGCAGCGATTAGTTTATTAGCGACAAGTAGCGCATTTGCTGATGCTGGCAAAGCCTATGTCACCAGCCAAGATGGTGGTGTGACAATGATAGACCTAAATACCATGGAAACCTCTGGCACAATAGACGTGAAAGGCGAAGGTCCGCGCGGCTTAGGCTTGACCGATGATGGTAAATTTTTAATCGTCGCAACACGCGAAAATGGCAGCATTTCGGTGATTGATACGGCAACCAACGAAGTGGTTAAACAAATCCCCGTGGGCAAAAACCCTGAGTTTGTGCGGGTTAAAGGCAATTTAGCTTTTGTCTCTTATGAACCTAGCGCCAAAGCAGGCCCGCCACTGGCGCAGGGCACAGCCGCAGGTGCAGAACCTGGAAAAGATGCCGCAAAAGATGACGATGATGATAAGGAACCCGCGCGTATCGGTATTGTTGACTTGAAAAAAGGCAAAAAAATACGTGAAATTGTAGGGGGCCCAGAAACTGAAGGCGTGGAATTTAGCAAAGACGGTAAATTGTTGGTGATTACCAACGAAGCGGATAACACTATCACCGTGCATAACATTAAAACCGGCAAGCTTATCAAAACTATTAAAACGCACGATTATGGCGATCGCCCGCGTGGTATCAAAGTATCGCCAGACGGCAAAACTTACATCGCCACGCTGGAATTCGGCAACAAATTTATGGTGTTAAACAAAAATTTTAAAGTGCTACACGCCGTGGATACTGGCCAAACGCCTTATGGTGTCTCATTCGACAAAACAGGCAAGCGTATTTTTGTAGCAACTAACAAAGCAAAAATGTTAGAAGTTTACGATGCTAAAACTTACGAAAAAATAAAAGATATCCCAACTGGCAATCGCTGTTGGCACTTTAGCTTTACCCCAGACGACAAGCAAATCATGGTAGCTTGCGGCAAATCGGATGCGATTGTGGTGATAGATGCCGAAACACTGGAACCCACTAAGCAAATTGAAGTAAAACAAGCTCCTTGGGGATTAGTGACGTACCCAAAAGCGATGGGTAGCCTAGACACCAAACTTAGGTAATACTAACCTGAATTGGTTAGCTAAAAAGCCCGCGTCGCGGGCTTTTTATTTTAATTTATTGATAATGAATTCCCAGTCTTTCGGGTCAACTGGCGTAATCGATAAGCGATTACCACGCTGTAAAATACGCAAATTCGCAAGTTCCGGCGTTTCACGCAACTCTTTTAAACTTAATAATCGCGTTTTACGCACAAACTTTACATCCACATTTAGCCAACGCGGTGTTTCTAGGGTAGCCTTAGGGTCGTAATATTTGTGGCCTTTTACAAACTGAAAACGGTCTGGATAAGCACTTGAGCTCACCTCTGCAATGCCTGCAATCCCCGGTGTTTCGCAGTTTGAATGATAAAATAGTACCCCATCGCCAATGCTCATTTGATCGCGCATAAAATTGCGTGCTTGATAATTACGCACGCCATACCAATCTACCGTTTGGTTGGGCATAGCCGCAAGATCGTCAATTGACACATCACGGGGCTCAGATTTCATTAGCCAATAACGCATAGTTTGTTCTCTCTGGTGTTGCCTGAGCCGCTATCCTGAACCAAAAAAGTTCAGGTGGTAACAACCTAAAGCGCGTTAGGTACACTCGCCAAGGGTATCTTAAAAGAACTCCCAATTTAGAGCGCGCACACAGCGACTTGATGAGCTGAAACCTATAACAAAGACTAGTTCAAGGAATATAAAGCTCAAGCAACACCACAGAAAACAAGCTAGATATTAAAGCTGACTTGTGACGAACTGATGAAAACTGATGGTGAAAAGGCCTACCTATAAAAGCTTAGTTTGTGCTACCACAGCTTCATCAATTTGATCCTGCATGGCACTAATCCTACGCTTATAATCACCAATGTCAATATCGCCAGTTTTAGTATTGAGTAATTCGTGAGATAGATTTAGCGCCGCCATAATCGCAATACGCTCTACACCAACCACTTTGCCCGCGTCGCGAATATCGTGCATTTTTTTATCCAGATAATTAACGGCATCAAGCAAGCCTTGACGCTCATCATCGGTGCAAGATACCGTAAATTCTCGCCCCATTATCATTACATCAACTGGTTTTACAGCACCCATTAAGATTCTATGCCTAGAGATTCACTACTTGGTGGCATCGATTCAAGCAGACCCTCAAGTTTGTTGCTAGCCTGCAACATGTTCGTTTTTAACGCATCCGTAACTTGTTGCGCCTGAGATAAATCGTCACGCAATTGAATATTTTCTTCGCGCAAGTTACTGCACAAAGAAATAAGCTTGGTGATTTTTTCTTCTAAACTTTTTAAATCAGCTTCCATAATCCCACTATAATTGAAAAAATCTATTAAAGTCAATAGCTAACGTGGGCTATTCAAAGTAATTTAACATGTTTTGCATGCTTGTTGCATAAAAATTAATTTATGTTTGCACTATAAATCTCAACAAAATTCGTTATAATCACTTTTAGTTGTTAGGTGCCAATGTTTTTTTCTTTAAACATGGTGAAACTGGGAAATAGGTGCGTTTTTTGTTTTTGACATAAAACAATGCCTATGCTGCCCCCGCAACGGTAAGTGAGTGTAGTTTTGCAACCAGCCACTGTGATTATTCATGGGAAGGCGCAAAACAATTCCTCACGAGCCCGGAGACCGGCCTCGCAACACTAGCCTTGATGTTAAGGCGCGCTAGGAAATACCGCGGGGTGACGGTGTCAAAAGCTGCAGCTCTACTGTAGTTGAGCGCAATTTTTGTCTGTTTTACCTTTCTTTATTCCCTAGTTTTTATCAACTTGCATGCGGGGACGCGTGTAATTTAGGGAAAATATAATGCAAAAATCAACTATTGCCAGCCTGATTGGTTTGGCTTTTGTAACTCCAACATATTCAGCAGAAAATATCAATTTAGATGATGTGGTAGTGACTGCGAGCCGATTCAATGAGAGTAGCTCACCTGTAACCGTCAATGTTAAAACTATCACAAAAGAGGAAATACAATCCTCACCCGCAGTCAGCATACCGGATCTGCTAAGAATGCAAGCAGGTATCAATATTAGAAATTTATACGGTAACCAGGGCATTGATACCACTGTGGATATGCGTGGCTTTGGTGATGCAGCCATTAGCAACACACTAATTTTATTGGATGGGCAACGTTTAAATGGTGTGGACGGGGGTAACATTCGATGGACATCTATTCCTTTACAAGCAATAGATCATATTGAGATTCTTCCCGGTGGCGGCACAGTGCTTTATGGCGACCGCGCAACAGGAGGTGTGATTAATATTATTACGGATAAATCTGGTAATGAACGAGTCTCAGCCACTGCGACTTTTGGCAGTTATGGCTATAAAGGCTTAGATGGCTTTGTATCAGGCAATCTAGACGATGCCTATTTTAATACATTTGTACATACGGCTGACGGCAATGGGTGGCGACAAAACACTGCAAGCAACTCATGGTCAATTAATGGTCGCGGCGGATTAAATTTCAATTCAGGCGAAATTTTCATTGATTATTCAGTGTATCGTGTAGCCAATGGCTTACCAGGTAGCATTAACAGCACCACTTATAACACTAACCCTAGAAGCGCAAGAACGCCTTTTGATTCACAGACTAAAGATGGGTTTCGTATTCGTCCGGGGATATCTATTAAACTTTCTGAGAATGTCGAAATTGCAAGCGAACTTTCTGTGTCCCAAGAAGATCAGTATTTTAACGACGTTTCATTCAGCTTCAGATCAGATCACACTGTAAATAACTACTCGTTAACACCTAGGATAAAATGGGCGCATAATTTAAGTAATTTATCTAGCACCTCTGTTTTTGGCTTTGATTACTATCATGGCACAGTAGATGCCGATAATCATGGAAGCTTTGCGAATCAAAAGGCGCATCAGACCAGTAATTCCTTATATGCACAAAACATTACTGCGCTGAGCGCAAACATAGACTTTTCTGCAGGTTTGCGTGGTCAGAAAGTTGATCAACAGGCAAGACAAGCAGCAATTTCAGGCAATGCTGAAAAATACAAATCGGCCTATGATTTTGGCTTAATTTATCATGAAGCCAGTTGGAGCGCTTACGCTAAGGCAGGTAGCAGTTTTAGGTTTGCCAATACCGATGAACTGTTTGGCTTTGATCCCATTACGTTCGCACCAGTTTTTTCTGGAAACATAATCAGACCCCAAACAGCGCAAAATCAGGAAATTGGTTTTAGCTTCCAACAGAATATATTGGATGGCAAAATTGCTTTGTATCATACCAACGTGGCTAACGAGATTGGTTTCGATGGCACACAAGGCATCAATACCAACTTTGACCCCTCACGGCACCAAGGAATAGAAGCGGAGCTAGGTTTACAATTACTAGATAACTTAAAAGCAAAAGCCAGCTACGCATATAATGATGTTAAATTCAGAAGTGGCATAAATAAAGGTAATACATTGCCTTTCGTGCCCAAAAACTCAGCGCACGCTCAGCTACTTTGGGATGCACATATATACGGCAAATATGTCGCTCAGCTAAATTACGTGGGTGAACGGTTTACGAGTGGTGACTTTGCCAATAGCCTTAACAAGCTACCCTCGTACACCACAATGGATTTACGTGCCAATTGGGATTTAAAGCCTATCACCCTATCTCTTACAGGTTTAAATATCATGGATAAAAGATATTCTCAGTATGCGCTTTACGCATTAGATCCCGCTACAAGCTTTACCAAAAGTGATTATTTTTACTACCCTGCTGATGGCAGAACGCTCTATTTAAGCATTAGGTATGACTTTAAATAAGACGTTTGAGAAGATGACTCCCTGAAAATGCTATCATATTGTAGAATTAATTGTGAAATCGAACCACTCTTTACAAAGTGATTCCTCTGGAGAAAAAACAGAATGAATACAATTTCAAAATATAAACCGTCCATAAATGAGCTAAGCATAGCTACTTCGATAACATTTTTCATGCTGCTCACTCGTGGCAGTCATGTGTTGACGAATGTTGCACTGCCAGATGCGAGTTTGGTGCTGTTTTTATTAGGCGGTTTGCTGCTCAAACGCTGGGGCTGGTTTGCTGCATTTTTCGTGTTGGCTACATGCATTGATTTTGGCGCTGCCGCACTAGATCCCGCACAAGGCTTTTGTTTAACCAATGGCTATTGGGGTTTGATTCCAAGTTATGGAGTCATGTGGCTGGGTGGCTTGTGGCTAAGTAAAGAAAAAGATGCATTTGCACCTATCCCTTATGTTACCGTAAGCGCCCTTACCACACTTATAGCGTTTGTCATTTCTACGCAAGCCTATTATTTGTTCTCTGGCCGTTTTCCTGCACAGGGTTTAATTGAATCTATGAAACACGGCTGGGAATACCTACCAAGCTGGATGGGCTTTGCGGCAATGTACTTCGCGATTGTTTGGCTAGCGGTTGCGCTCTGGCGCAGCGTTAAACCTGTACAAGCATCAAAAATTTAGTGCGTTAACAATATCAAAAGCCGCCTAATTTTGAGCGGTTTTTTTATTAAAAAATGAGTAACCTCACTTTAATTTTGGGCGGTGCGCGTTCTGGCAAAAGCACCTACGCCGAGAAGCTAGCTACAGAAAGCGGCTTAGCCGTCACTTATATTGCAACCGCGCAAGTGTATGACGATGAGTTTAATGCGCGCGTGCAACATCACAAGGATAGACGCCCTGCCAGCTGGACATTAGTTGAAGAGCCGCATCGCCTCACGCAATTACTTGCTCGCGAAGCGGCGCCAAACCAATGTTTAATTGTGGATTGCCTGACTGTATGGCTGGCACAATGGCTATGCACTGATTGCAATCCACCTAAAAATTCAAGCTGGCAATTAGAACGCGAAGCACTTTTGACTCTGTTACCTACGCTAAAAGGCACGATCATTTTAGTGAGCAACGAAGTAGGTATGGGCATAGTGCCGCTAGGCGAAATAAACCGCCAATTTCAAGATGAGCAAGGTCGCTTAAACCAAGTAGTGGCAAGCTTAGCCAATAAAGTGGTATTTGTAGCCGCAGGGCTACCGATGAAACTGAAAGGCTGAGATGGAATTTGAAATAAATGGCGAATTTATCGAGCTTTGTAACTTGTTAAAGCTTGTAGGCATTGTGCAAAGCGGTGGGCAAGGCAAGATGATGGTGGCCGATGGCATGGTAAAAGTAGATGGAAAAGTTGAGTTACGAAAAACTGCAAAAATCCGCAAAGGGCAAGTGGTAGAATGCCTAGATAACAAAATTATAGTTCTCTAGTGATTTACAAAATTTATTTTGGGTACCACATCGCCAAGCTCCAGCTGTGTCACGCTGGCGTGATCTATCGTAAAGCGGAATAAACCTTTTAGCTCCATGTTAAGCACATGCGCTAGAAGCGCACGAATCAAGCCGCCATGCGTCACAACAACAATATTTTTACCCGCATGTTGTTGCAAAATTTCTTCTAAAAAATGTAATCCGCGCTGTTGCAATTGGTTAAACGTTTCACCGTTTGGCGGCGCTTTGTTGGCGTAATCGTGTGCCCAATCATCAAAAATATCGCGCGGAATATCATCCCAAGCTTGCATTTCCCAATCGCCAAAATTAAGTTCAGCCAAGCGATGGTCTATCACTGGATCGCCTAAATTAAGCGCATGCGCCAGCTTTGCACAACGTTGCAATGGGCTGGTATAGATGGCATGAAACTCGACATCATCCAGCTGCGTTTTAAGTTTTTTTAACTCATCAGCAAAACTGGCAGATACATCAATATCGCTTTGCCCATAGCAAATACCGGGGACAATTTGCAGCGAAGTATGGCGGATTAAATACAGCTTCAAAAGTATTCCTGAAACTTAATGCTCCACGCCAGCAGACCCAAATAAAATGCGAGTTCGGTGATCTGCTGCACAGCACCTAAAGTATCACCAGTATAGCCGCCAATACGTTTTAATAATTTTGTGCGCCACCATACCCAACTTGCGATGACTGGCAACAAGGTCATCCATACAAAATCCAAAATCATAAGTTGCATGTCATCATAGCTAATCACCAGCAAAATAAGCAGGGCAAAAAAAGGTATCAAGCCGAATATGTTGGCTACTAGCAAATCTGTATTTTTTATTTGTGTCGCAAGCGGCTTGGATTTACCCATGGATTTCACATAACTTGCCGTTGCCATCACCCACACTGCACACAAGCGACTCAACGCGTGCCCCACAATCAACGCAAGCGAAACCAGCACAGGGAACATTAGGGTGAGCGCTTGAAATTTTGCAAACAGGAAGAAAATTAAGGCCACAGCGCCATAAGTGCCTAAGCGAGAATCTTGCATAATAGTAAGCACTTGCTCGCGTACCCAGCCAGCACCAAAGCCGTCAATGCTATCTGCTAAGCCATCTTCATGAAATGCACCGGTAAGGCAAATAGTGCTTGCCATGCTGATAAGTACAGCAATAGTTTGCGGAAAAAGAAGATTGCTTAAATAGAAACTTAACGCGCCAACCACGCCTACGATAATACCAATTAAAGGAAAATATTTGGCCGAACCATTCAATTCACTTTCCTGAAAATCAACAAAATTTGGCACAGGAATGCGCGTAAAAAATCCTATCGCCAGCAAAAAATATCGCCATTCTTTTTGCATGTTTATATTTTTTCTGACACACCAGTGCTCTCACTAACGCCTGCACTGGCAAAACTGGCCATATCGTTTAAAAAATTAACTGCAGCCTGAACGATTGGATATACCAATGCCGCGCCTGTGCCTTCGCCCAATCGCATTTCCAAATCTAGCAATGGTTTAGCCCCTAAATAATCTAATAACTTACGGTGCCCCGCCTCGCCAGAGCAATGTGCAAACACACAATAATGTAGAATATTAGGTTGCAACTTCGCCGCCACCAGCAAGGCCGCAGTGGCAATAAACCCGTCAATTAATAACAGTGCTTTGTGTTGCGCTGTCCCCAGCATCGCACCTACCATCATGGCGATTTCAAACCCACCAAATGCGACCAGTACCCGCATAATTTCCTGTGCATCTAGTGCATGGTATTGAAGGGCTTGCTTTAAAATTTCTGTTTTTTTTGCCAAGCCTGCATCATCCAAACCCGTACCACGCCCTACGCATTGCTCAATTGGTACATTGCACAAAACGCTCATTAAACAACTGGCTGAGGACGTATTAGCAATGCCCATTTCACCAAATGCAATCACGTTGCAATTCGCGTCAATCTCTTTCTTTGCTAGCCCCGCACCAATAGTGAGTGCTTGCTCACATTGGCTTTGTGTCATCGCAGGCTTATGTAAAAAGCTAGCCGTGCCCATGCCGATTTTAGCGTTAATTAAATTTGGATGTGGTTCAAACTGATAATTTACCCCCGCGTCGACAATACGCAATTGCATATTATTTTGCTTGGCAAACACATTAATGCCCGCTCCACCATTTAAAAAATTAAGTACCATTTGCGCAGTCACTGCTTGCGGGTAAGGGCTGATGCCACTTTGTGCAATGCCGTGATCCCCAGCAAAAACTAACATGGTTGGCTGCGTAAGTTGCGGCGTTAAGGTGTTTTGGATTTGCCCAATTTGTAAGGCGAGTTCTTCCAGCTTGCCAAGCGCGCCAAGCGGCTTGGTTTTTTGGTCTATCTTTTGCTGTAAAGTTGATTTTAATGCGCTATCGAGTGGCGGTATTTGAAAATTTGTCATAGCGACAAGTTTAAATGAAAAACCCGCAAAACCCGCTAGCTTTGAGGGTTAATTTTACAAAAAATCCAATTTAGCTTTTAATTTAATTGCTTGGCTTTGTGCCAATAAATCGTTAAGTTTGCTATAATGCGCGACTTGCAAATAGTTAAGCACTTTTCACGCTGGCCGGGTAGCTCAGTCGGTAGAGCAGCGGATTGAAAATCCGCGTGTCGGCAGTTCGATTCTGCCCCCGGCCACCAGTATTGATAAGGGTTTAGTTTTTAACTAAGCCCTTTTTACTTGGTGAACGTGACCAAAACGTGACAATTCAATCACGTTATCTTGTCCGAAATGATCAATCCGATTCGCAGCTTTTGCTAAATGCTCCGTTGCAAATTTTGCATAACGATCAACCATAGAACGCGTTTTCCAACCCCCTAGCTCTTTCAGTTCATCACAACTTGTTCCTGCTTGACGATGCCAAGAAGCCCAAGTGTGGCGCAGATCGTGGAATCTAAAGTCTTCTAAGTCTGCTTTGTCGAGTGCTGTATGCCAAGCAGAATTCGAAATGTTATATCGAATCGGCTCACCAGCAAAAGTAAAACAATACCTAGAATGCTTTCCGACTTGCGCCTGAAGAACGGATATTGCACCTGCATTTAAAGGAACCCCTCTCGGTGTGCCATTCTTAGTTTGATTAATCCATGCAGTCTGGCGATTTAAATCCACCCTACTCCATTCCAAACCAAGAATTTCCCGAGCACGACACCCCGTTGCTAAAGCAAACTTAACCAAAGCTGCCAAATGCGGAGGACAAACAGCGATGAGCTTCTCTGCCTCTTCCTTCGTCAACCATCGATCACGTTCTACTTCACCCGTCAGTAATCGAATCTTAGGGATATGATCTAGCCACTGCCACTCATCACGCGCTGTTCTTAGTAAATTCCTAAGAACGGCTAAATAACGATTAACCGTTGCTGCTTTATTCCCCTTCTTAAGTTGACCTTGCACGATTAACCAAATCACGTCACCGTTAATCTGATTTAAAGTCAGGTTGCCTAAGTAAGGATCTAAATGAAAACATATCCGATTTACATCGCGATAACTTCTAAGTGTTGCTTTTACTTCGAGATACCGAACAACAGCTTCTTGCCATGAGCGATGGGGCTTCACACCAAAATGCACTTGCCTATACACATCTAACTTAATTTTAGCTAGGAATGCTTCAGCTTCTGCACGGTCTTTAGTCCCAGAACTTTGGCGTACTCTCTTGCCGTTTGCGAGTGTTGCACTAAGCCACCAGTAAGGTGAGTCATCTCGCTTGTAGATTCCGGTTTCTTGGGCCATATAAACTCCTTTCTGGCCCGCCCTCGCTGCTTATATTCCTCTAACCAAACATCTAAGTCAACCTTGTCATAGACCAGACGGCGACCAAACTTTACCGCTGGAATATTAAGGTTAGTTAAGAGCGTCACACCTATGCCTAGGTAAGACGAGGCCTCTTCTTTGGAAAGACAACGTATAGGCGGCAGGGGCAGGTCGTTATCTTTCATGTAAATGAACCGTCAGATGCTAGGCGATAAGCTCTCGCCTGTTTATAGAGATTGCCTGAATTTTTGAGCGTATTAAAATGGCGGGCTTTGAGGGATACTTTCTCGGAAATGAGCTCTTCAAAGGATTGCCCGAAAAGCATTCCCCTATTGTTGATGTAATGAAATAGCGCATCATAAAAATCAAATATGGCTTCATCGT
>JADGRO010000017.1 GCA_017880905.1 Methylotenera sp. | reverse complement strand
TGTACTTCGTGCATTTCTGCGGGGTCTAACACAATTCTAACTGGGCCAACACCTATTTTTTGCGTCACTGCACGGCCAGCTACTAATGGCTTAGCGGAATGCTTTTGAAGTTTGTAAGATTCGGTAACGTTGTTTAAGGATTCTTGTGATTTCACTGTCTCTGGACGCGCCTGCAAGATATATAATTTGCCATCCAAACCGTTTTTGCCCCACTCAATATCCATCGGGCAGCCATAGTGCGCCTCGATAGTCATGGCGTAGGTGGCTAATTCTAAAATGTCGGCGTCAGTGAGAGAATAACGATCAGAATCGATCGGGTCAACGTCGACAGTAATAGTACTTTTACCTGCTTGCGTGGCATCAGAAAACACCATTTTGATGAGCTTTGAGCCCATGGTGCGGCGCACAATAGCGGGCTTACCTTTGGCTAATAATGGCTTATGCACATAAAATTCATCCGGATTCACTGCACCTTGCACCACAGTCTCACCGAGGCCATAAGATGAGGTGATAAACACTACATCTTTAAAGCCAGATTCGGTGTCAATGGTGAACATGACACCCGCGCAGCCAATATCCGAGCGCACCATTTGCTGCACGCCAGCAGACAAGGCGACATCAGCGTGTACAAAGCCTTTATGCACACGATATGAAATGGCACGGTCGTTATACAGCGAGGCAAAAACTTCTTTAACGGCATGCAAGATATTATCCAAGCCTTGAATGTTCAAGAACGATTCTTGCTGACCTGCAAAAGAGGCATCGGGCAAGTCCTCGGCAGTGGCGGATGAACGCACGGCAAATGTGGCACCTTTGCCAGATTTTGCAGTCAGAACTGCGTAATTTTCCGCAATGGCTTTGTCTAATGCGGCTGGGAAGGGCGCAGCCATAATCCATTCACGAATTTGTGTGCCGCAAATGGCCAGTGCTTGCGTGTCATCAGCGTCTAATTTATCCAGTAAATCATTAATTTTTTTGTCCAAGCTATTTTGAGCCAAAAACTCGCGATACGCATGTGCGGTGGTCGCAAAGCCAGTAGGTACGCGCACACCTTTAGCGTTTAATTGTGAAATCATTTCACCTAGTGAGGCATTTTTACCGCCAACTGAAGGTACGTCTACATTTCGTAGATTTTCAAATGGAATAACGTGGACTGGCATAGTGTTCCTTGATGTTCAAACAAGTTATTTAAAGCGCTCATTTTCCCAACTATTTAAGCTGTTTCGGTTTAATCAATGCTTGGAGGAAGAATTGAATTGTTTTTATAACAGGTATTTTGCCTAAATATACGTGTGTTGTCACCAGAAAATCTGCTCTTGGCGCTAAAATGGGTGCTTAATTTAAATAAATCCATCTCTATTCATTAAAATGCTTAAAAATATTTTGAAGGATAATAAAAAACGATGCACAAAAGTGTGAACATGAAAGGGACAATATCTAGCGTTACTGTCAACAGTTCTGCGCGCTTGCACATGGGGTTTTTTGATTTGCATGGTGGGCTGGGACGAAAATTTGGCAGCATAGGTGTCAGCTTGGTCGCGCCAAATATAGAGTTAACGGCAGCACCTTTTGAAAAGCTGATAGTAACGTCAGAAGAGGCAGTGCCAGCAACTGCCGTGGAAAGGGCTTCTAAGATAGCGCAGCAGTTTATTGCAAAGGCGAATATTAATGCGGGATTACGTTTAAACATCCGGCAGCACATACCCGAGCATACGGGTTTGGGTTCTGGCACGCAATTGGCGTTGGCAATAGGGTCGGCAATTAGTAGGTTGTATGATCTAAATTTAAATACGGCGCAGATTTCGGCGCTAACGGGTCGTGGCGGGCGCTCTGGTATTGGCATTGCAGCTTTTGATCATGGGGGATTGTTAGTTGACGGCGGGCGTACTTTGGAGTCAAGCATACCGCCATTATTAGCACGCTATGATTTTCCGGAAGATTGGCGCATTTTATTGATTATTGATACAAATTGCCCGGGCATTCATGGTGAAAACGAGCTTGAGGCTTTTAAGAAATTGCCGGAGTTTTCTGAGAATTTGGCCGCACATTTATGTCGGCATGTGCTGATGCAGGCGATGCCAGCTTTGGTTGAGCGTGATTTAACCGCTTTTGGTAAGAGTATACAAGTGTTGCAGTCGCATGTAGGGGATTATTTTGCACCAGCGCAGGGTGGGAGATACGCCAGTAGCAAGGTGGCCAGTGTGTTGCAACATATAGAGCGAGCTGGTGTTGCCTGTTTTGGGCAAAGTTCTTGGGGACCGACCGGCTTTGCAGTATTTGAAAATTTAGAGGATGCAGAAAAGTGCTTACAGCAGTTGAAATTAACTTTTTCGGACACCTCATTAGGTTGGTTAATTTGCAGTGCGCGCAACCAAGGAGCGAGCATTAAATTGAGTTAAAGTTATTTATACAACAGACGTTAGTATTATAAATTATTAAGAAAAACTATATAAGAAAAGTGATATGAAAAAAGTAACTATTTTGCATTTAATTACGGCAGCTAAAAACGCCAGCCCGTTTGACGTGAACATGGCTTTTGACGCGGGTTTCGAAAATGTTGTGCCTTACACCAATATCACTTTAAGCGAGGTGACGGGTTTGGCGCAGGATGCGATTTTTTCGCGTAGCTCCTCTGGACAAAAAAGTGAGGCTATTTTTATTGGTGGTCGCGATATTGATTTGACCATGGATATGCTGGAGGCTGCAAAAAAAGGCACCTTTCCGCCATTTGAGATTTCAATGTTTGCGGATCCTTCCGGCGCCTTTACCACAGGGGCTGCGATGGTAGCTAAGGTAGAGTTTCACCTCAAACACCATTTTAATACTAACCTAAGAGGCAAAAAAGTGGCTGTGTTTGGCGCGACTGGCCCAGTGGGTGGTTGTATCGCGGTGATGGCTGCCAAACAGGGCGCGCAGGTTGAGTTGGTCGCGCATGGCAGCTTGGAAGACGCACGCAATAAGGCGTTTAGCTACAATCAGCGTTATGGTGTAAGTATCGGTTATGTGGATGGTATCAGCGAAGCGGCAAAACAAGAGGTGCTGAATAGGGCGGCTGTGGCGCTCTGCGCCGCCGCCGCAGGTGTACGTGTGATTTCAGCAGCGCAGATTGCACATTCTAAAACTTTAAGAGTGATTGCTGATGTGAACGCAGTTGCACCAACAGGTGCGGAAGGTGTGGATGTGAAAATGGACGGCGTTGAAGTTGCAGAAACTAGAGTGCTTGGTATCGGAGCGCTGGCCATTGGCGATTTGAAGTATAAAACGCAACACAATTTACTTAAACAAATGCTGGAGACCGATAAACCGCTCTATTTAGAGTTTATGGCAGCATTTGAAATGGCGCGTAGCTTACTTAAAGTTTAGTGTACAAAAAACCTTTAATTATTGCCGCGACTTCAGCGCGTGCGTACGCACAAGCTGCCGTAGCATGTGGGTATGAGATTATCACGCTAGATACCTTTGCTGACGTGGATACGCAACAAGTTGCCACGCAAACTTTCAAAGTAAAAATGCGTGAAAACGGTGTTGATGAAGGTGACTTTAAACGCGTTTTTACTCAGATAAATCTTAACGAGATTGACGGTTTTTTATACGGCAGTTTGTTTGATGCAGTACCAGAATTATTGGCTTGGGTAGCGCAACGTGTGCCTTTGATTGGCAATGTGCCAGAAGTGATGCAAGCGGCCAAAGATTTTAGTTTTTTTAAATTGCTGGACGAGTTAAAAATTGCACATCCAGAGGTGCGTTTGACGATGCCTGATGAACCTTTGAACTGGCTTTGTAAGCAAATTGGAGGCAATGGAGGTACACACATTCGGCCTGCAATTAAACGGAAAAAAAGTGGTTATTTTCAGCGCGAAGTAACTGGAGAGCCAATATCCATGCTATTTGTGGCGGATGGAAAAAAGGCACATAAGATTGGCTTTAGCCAGCAATTTGTGGCACCAATGGCTGAATTGCCGTATCGCTTTGCAGGTGCGGTAAGCGGTGTGAATCTACCTATAAGTGCCGAACAACAATTTGGACAAGCGGCGCAGCAATTAACAACTGTGCTGGAGTTGCGTGGTATTAATAGTTTAGATGCGATGTTGGATGGTGAAACGCTGTGGGTGTTAGAGCTTAATCCTAGATTAAGCGCGACTTTTGAGTTGTATCCGAATTTGTTTGCGGCACATTTACAAGGCTTTGCAGGTGATTTGGCGGGGTTTTCTCCACAGTTTAAATCTTCATGTGCGCAATTGATTTTGTACGCGAATGAGGCGCTGGAAATCCCATCGAATTTTGCTTGGCCAGAGTGGGCGGGTGATGTCCCTTCTACTGAATCAGGGGCAAGCAGTGCTAAAATCGAACAAAATGCACCAATTTGTACAGTGCTTGCCGAGGCGGAAAATGCAGAATCGGCGCAAGCACTGGTTTTTCAAAGAGCAAAAAATTTAAGAGAAATGATATTTTATGACTAAACTATTAGATACCAAGCTATGGCCTAGCATTAATGGGCTTTCCAGCCCAATGGTGCAACAATTAATTAAGAATGCAGATGCATTACAGATTGGCGTTTCCAAGCATGAGGCTGGCTGCGTGATTATCGATGCAGGCATACAGCATGCGGGCTGCGCTGAAGCAGGGCGCTTGATTGCAGAGATTTGCATGGGTGGTTTGGGCGAAGTGAAATTGGACGACAGTGCTAATGTTGCAGGCTGGCCTGCCAGTATTCATGTGCAATCGCAAAACCCAGTATTGGCATGCCTTGCCAGCCAGTATGCGGGTTGGAGTTTGCAGCACGAAAAGTTTTTTTCACTGGGCTCTGGCCCAGCGCGTGCGATCGCACAACGTGAGGAGTTATTTAAAGAGCTTGGCTATAAAGATAGCGCGGAAACTACAGTATTGGTGCTGGAAACCGACAAAATTCCCCCTGTGGCAGTTATCGAAAAAGTCTGCAATGATACCAAGGTAAAACCCGAAAATTTAACCCTAATATTAACGCCAACCACCTGCATTGCAGGGTTGGTGCAAATTGTTGGCCGTGTGCTAGAAGTGGCGCTGCACAAGGCGCACACGATACATTTTTCGTTGACGAATATTGTGAGTGGTAATGGTGTTGCGGTATTGCCGCCCGTTTCAAAAGATTTTATGACCGCGATGGGACGTACTAACGACGCGATTTTATTTGGCGGTT
>JADGRO010000016.1 GCA_017880905.1 Methylotenera sp. | reverse complement strand
CTGCGGCCGCTCGCGCCAAGTAATGGTAGTGCTTTACGGCGGCAGAATTGCCGATATGTGGTGGGCGCAAAACAGCAAAGCGCTGCTAAAAACCAATAATTTAACAGTAATTAACCTGCCTGAAACACAAGCACTGGCAGGGCTTGCAGCCCGTAGTATAAATATCAGTTGCACTATTCAAGATAGTCAAATATTAGTGAGTTATGATGGTGGAAGTTTTGATATAACACCAGTGATTTTGAAAGCACCTAGTACTTACTAAACCTTCCAATATTGTCATTCCGACGCAAGTCGGAATCTAGTGACTTTTTGCAAGACGCTGGATTCCGTGTCAAGCTCGGAATGACAATGCTGAAGTGGTTTTGACTTTTAATCCCCTGCTGCCATGCCGAGCAACGCAAACAAGTCAGGAGTTTTCGGCGAGGACTGTCTGAGCGCAGCGAGTTCCGCAGCCGCCTGATTTGTTGAGCAGCACAGGGAAGCCAAAGGCCGTGGCAGGGGGTGCCCTTTGCTTTGGTTACTTTCCTTTGGGCAAGCAAAGGAAAGTAACTCGCTGGTCGGGCGAGACCGACATCAAAGCAGCTAAAATTTGGGATTTTCAGGTCTTGGCCAACAATGTCGTGCATTGGCATAGAAGCCTATACCGCATTGACGAACTATACCCATACTTTGTTCTATATCTAATGTTCTTAAAACCAATGAATTACCTATCTTTTGCTGATTATCATTGGTTTTGTTTATATATTCCTGATCAACTATTCCACATCTGTGAACTATAAGATTCCTGCGCTGACCTAAAAGCCAAAGGCTTCCATCTTTAAAATAATCAATTAAGGCTTTATCTTCTGGAAAGCCTTCAAAAATACAATGAAAAACTTCTTGTAATAGTTTTGGAGAGCTAAAATCTTTGTTGTTGGCTACTATATATCCAAGTTTTTCGTTTAAATCATAGTTGTGTTCTTCTAGTAACCTTTGCCAAGAAGCTTGTGGTATTGATAAGCTATCTCTTATACGCGGATTATTCTGTAGCCTTGTATAGAGCTCAGGACGTTGATTAAGTGACTGTATAAAAACATCTTTACAAAAATTCTCTAGTGCCGACCAAATTAGAATACAAGCTTGGTACATTAAAAATTTAAGTTCACTTTTTTTATCTGATAACGCCTTGTCGTACTGAGCTAATATGAATTTCGTTTGCTCAATTAGAGCTTCTCGATATTGTTTTAATTTTTCAGGGTTTAATTTATCAAGATCGCTCAGCGGTGCTATGGTTGGCAATGCTGGGCCATTTCTCGCTGCAATCTTATACGGCAAATTTAGTAAGTTTTGGGCAGCTTTTAGGTTTGTAGTAAATGAAATGAATGGCCCTTGTAATTGTTTACAATCTTCTTCTAAATTTTCAGTAATATCAGAAAGAGAATTTTTATCATTATTAACTAACACCACCCAATAATACTCATCAATAAGTTTATATAGGTTGCTTAGACCTTCATCAATTATTGGATCGTTGTCTTTTTCACTCATATTTTTTAACTTGAGTTACTCAACCGTCACACTCTTCGCCAAATTCCTCGGTTTATCTACATCCGTGCCTTTTAACAACGCCGCATGATACGCCAACAACTGCACGGGGATGGTATGCAAAATAGGCGAAAGCACGCCCACGTGGCGCGGTGTGCGGATAACATGCACTCCCTCACTCTCGGCAAAGTGACTATCTGCATCTGCAAATACAAATAGCTCACCGCCACGCGCTTTTACTTCTTGCATGTTAGATTTTACTTTTTCTAGCAGTGCATCATTCGGCGCGATGACCACCACCGGCATGTCGCTATCCACCAGCGCCAGCGGCCCATGTTTAAGCTCACCTGCCGGGTAAGCCTCAGCGTGGATATAGGAAATCTCTTTTAGTTTAAGTGCACCTTCCAGCGCAATAGGGTAGTGCACACCACGACCTAAAAACAGCGCGTGTTCTTTATCGGCAAAGCGTTTTGCCCATTCGCGAATTTGCGGCTCTAAATTTAGTGCGTATTGCACACTGCCAGCCAACTGCCGCAAAGCACTCAAATGCTCTTGTTCGTTTGCAGCACTTAATAAGCCACGCTGTTTGGCGAGTGTAGCAGCCAACGTGAATAGCGCCACCAATTGTGTGGTGAAGGCTTTAGTAGAGGCTACGCCAATTTCAGCACCCGCGCGAGTATAAAAAACCAGCTGCGAAGCGCGCGGAATGGCGCTCTCTTGTACGTTGCAAATTGCCAAGGTGAGATTTTGCCCTAACGATTTTGCGTGTTTTAAGGCCTCCATCGTATCTAGCGTTTCGCCGGATTGTGAGATGGTGACGATGAGTTGCTTTGGATTGGGTACAGATTGACGATAACGATATTCACTGGCAATTTCGACATTGGTCGGCAATTTAGCAATTCCCTCTAACCAGTATTTAGCGGTGAGTGCGGCGTAATAACTGGTGCCTGCGGCAAGTACCAAGATGCTATCCACTTGTTTGAAAACATCGTCTGCGTTATCGCCAAATAACTCGGCGGAGAATTTATTATTGTCAATCAGCGCTTCAATGGTATCTGTGAGCGCACGTGGTTGCTCGTGAATCTCTTTTTGCATAAAGTGCGCGTAGGGGCCAAGCTCCATGCTGGCAAGTGAGACATCACTCACGTGGATTTTGCGTCCTACCTGTTTGCCATCGTGGCCAAAAATAGTGACCCCATCACGACGAATATCGGCCACATCGCCATCTTCCAAGTAAATCACCTTGCGAGTGACAGATAGCACTGCGGAAACATCGGAGGCGATGAAATTCTCGCCTTCGCCCAAGCCAATCAGCAACGGACAGCCCAAACGTGCGGTAATCATGTGCTCTGGCTCTTTAACCGAAATCACGCTAATGGCAAACGCGCCAGTCAGTTCTGCCATTGCTTTCTGTGTTGCGGCTAATAGTGCTAAATCTTTATGGTAATAGTGAATTAAGTGAGCAATCACTTCGGTATCGGTCTGCGAGGTGAACTCGTAACCAAGTGCTTTTAAGCGGGTGCGTTGTTCATCATGATTTTCAATTATGCCGTTATGCACTACAGCAATCTCACCTTTTGAAACATGCGGATGCGCATTGCTCTCAGTTACACCGCCATGCGTTGCCCAGCGCGTATGGCCGATGCCAACCAACCCTGTTAAATTTGCGTCTAAGGCCTTTTCTGTCATCGCAGAAACACGCCCCACAGCACGCACACGCTCGATATTGTTACCGCTCAAAACGGCTATGCCAGCCGAATCGTAGCCGCGATATTCCAAGCGGCTTAAGCCTTCGATTAAAGTTGAAACTACATTTCTATTTGCAACTGCGCCTACTATGCCACACATAAATATTTAATCTTTCATAATTTATATTTTTTAATAAGTTACTTTTTTAACTTGGTAGGCCGTTTCCAACCTACAATCGATTTTTGTTCTTTAGCGCGGCAAAAAGTTAAAGCGTCTGCCGGCGCATCTTTAGTAATGGTGGAACCTGCCGCAATTGTCGCACCTTTACCAACAGTAACAGGAGCAATTAATTGTGTATCGGAACCTATAAACGCTTCATCCTCGATAACCGTTCTAAATTTGTTGGCGCCATCGTAATTACAGGTAATGGTACCCGCGCCAATATTAACGTTTTTACCGACCGTAGTATCCCCCACGTAACTTAAATGATTGATTTTACTGCCAATATCCACTTGTGCGTTTTTAAGTTCCACAAAGTTGCCGATATGAGTCTCTGCAGCTAGTGTAGTACCAGGCCGCAAACGCGCATATGGTCCAATGCGACTATTCTCGCCGATTTTTGCGTCATCAATATGCGTAAACGGCAAAATTTGTGTATCTTTTGCAATCACAGCATTTTTAATCACGCAATTCGCAGCAATTTTTACGTTATCTCCCAAAATCACATCACCTTCAAATAGGCAATTGACATCTATTTCTACATCGCGACCTGCTGATAAATTTCCGCGCACATCCAAACGAGCAGGGTCTTTTAGGGTAACGCCTTGCTGCATTAATGTTTGTGCAATATGGGTTTGATGTTCGCGCTCAATTTGCGCCAAATCCACTTTGGAGTTAATGCCGGTTACCGACCACTCATCCTCTGTCAATTCAGCTACCACTTCAACTTTGTCTTTCACGGCAAGCTCCACAATATCTGTTAAATAATATTCGCCCTGTGCATTTTTATTAGTGAGTTGCGATAACCATTTTGTTAAGTACGCATTGGGCATAGCCATGATGCCAGTATTTACTTCAGTAATTTTGCGCTGTGCTTCAGTCGCATCTTTGTGTTCCACAATCGCGGTCACCAATTTGTTATTACGCACAATGCGTCCATAACCCGTTGGGTATGCTTTATTAAACGATTGAATGGCCAGTTTATTTTTTGCTTGTTCGGTTAATTTTTTGCAAGCTCCAGCACTTACCAATGGCACATCGCCCAATAGAATCAAGGTTTTCGCATCTGCATCCAAATGTGACACGGCTTGTTGCACGGCATGGCCAGTGCCAAGCTGCTCGGCTTGATTCACCCAAATAATATCCTCGTGTGCAAAAGCTTCGCGCACAGTCTCTCCGCCAAAACCATACACCACGATGATTTTTTGTGGCTTCAACGCTTTGGCGCAAGCAATCACATGTGCCAAAATAGGCTTGCCACCAATTTCGTGCAGCACTTTTGGTTTATTGGAGTACATGCGCGTGCCTTTGCCCGCAGCGAGAATGACGATATTTAAATTACTCATAACCTTGGTCAATTTTAATATAGAAAGTATAACAAAAAAGGCAGCCTAAGCTGCCTTTTTGCACAACATTCAAATTAGTGTGTTCTTTTAATTAATGCTTTTTACGAAGCCGCTCAATCGCTTGAATTTGCGCAATCGCTTCAGCCAATTCGGCTTGTGCTTTTGCGTAATCCATATCAGACGTGCGATTTTTCATGGCTTCTAAAGCTGCCTCTTTCGCTGCGATGGCTTTAGCTTCATCTAAATCGTGACCACGCACTGCTGTATCAGCCAGCACAGTAATTAAACGTGGTTGCACTTCTAACATGCCGCCAGAAATAAAAATCAAGGTTTCTTCGACCACATCTGGCTGCTTGATACGCAAAGCGCCAGGTTTAATGGTGGTAATTAACGGCGCATGATTTGGGTAAATACCCACTTCACCAGCACTGGCGGGCGCGACAACAAATTCAGCCTCGCCAGAGAAAATGCTCTCTTCCGCGCTGACTACATCGATGTGAACAGTATGTACCATATTAATTCAGAGTTTTGGCTTTTTCTACAGCCTCTTCAATACCGCCCACCATGTAGAACGCTTGTTCCGGCAAGTGATCGTACTCACCAGCAACAATGGCTTTAAAGCCTTTGATGGTTTCTTTTAGTGGCACATATTTGCCTGGCGAGCCAGTAAACACCTCCGCCACGTGGAATGGCTGTGACAAGAAACGTTGAATTTTACGTGCACGACCTACGGCCAATTTATCTTCTGGAGAGAGCTCATCCATGCCCAAAATCGCAATAATATCGCGTAATTCTTTATAACGTTGCAAGGTTTGCTGCACACTACGCGCTACGTTGTAATGCTCTTCGCCCACAACTAAAGGGTCTAATTGGCGCGATGTTGAATCGAGTGGATCAACCGCAGGGTAAATACCGAGGGACGCGATGTCACGAGACAGCACAACGGTTGAATCCAAATGTTGGAAAGTGGTAGCTGGAGAAGGGTCAGTCAAGTCATCCGCTGGTACATAAACCGCTTGAATAGAAGTAATAGAACCTGTTTTGGTGGAAGTAATACGCTCTTGTAGACGACCCATTTCGTCGGCCAATGTTGGTTGATAACCCACAGCGGAAGGCATACGGCCTAATAATGCTGAAACCTCTGTACCTGCCAAAGTGTAACGATAAATATTATCTACAAAGAACAACACGTCACGGCCTTCGTCACGGAATTTTTCGGCCATCGTTAAGCCAGAAAGCGCTACGCGTAAGCGGTTGCCTGGTGGCTCGTTCATTTGTCCAAACACCATGGCTACTTTTGATTCTTTCATATTATCCAGCTTAATCACGCCTGCTTCTGCCATCTCGTGGTAAAAGTCATTACCTTCACGGGTACGCTCACCCACACCTGCGAACACGGATAAACCTGAGTGTTGTTTTGCGATATTGTTGATAAGCTCAAGCATATTAACAGTTTTGCCTACACCCGCACCACCGAACAAGCCCACTTTACCGCCTTTAGCAAACGGGCAAACCAAATCAATCACCTTGATGCCTGTTTCTAACAAATCTACTGAAGGGGAGAGATCTTCAAACTTAGGCGCTTTTTGGTGAATTGAACGACGCTCGTTAGAATCAATTGGCCCCGCATCATCAATTGGGCGACCTAGGACGTCCATAATACGGCCTAGTGTGCCAATACCTACTGGAACAGTAATTTGCGAGCCTGTAGATTTGAATGATGTGCCACGCGCAAGACCATCGGATGAGCCCATGGCAATGGTACGCACAATACCGTCACCTAGTTGCTGTTGTACTTCTAGCGTTAAGCCAGTTTCTGCTTGGGAGCTTGCGTCATCAATAATCAGTGCGTCAAATACTTTTGGCATATGATCACGTGGAAACTCAACGTCCACCACTGCACCAATACATTGCACTACTTTACCTACAATTGCTTGATTTGCCTTTGCCATTTCTATTCCTAACTTCGTTTTTAGTCAGATTTAATTAAATTCTTGCAGCTATCGCTGCTTCTTTACGCTACAGCCGCCGCGCCACCGACGATTTCTGAAATTTCTTTGGTAATCGCCGCTTGGCGTGCCTTGTTATAAACCAATTTCAATTCATCAATCACGTTCTTCGCGTTATCAGAGGCTGATTTCATTGCCACCATACGAGATGATTGCTCTGAAGCCATGTTTTCTGCCACGGCATTGTAAATAAGCGATTCCACATAGCGCGTCATCAATTCATCAATCACGGGCTTGGCCTCTGGCTCATAAATGTAATCCCAATGACCTTCTGCGCTACCAAGTTGCTCACCACTTAATGGCAACAGTTGTTGCATGGTCGGCTCTTGTTTCATGGTGTTGATAAATTTGGTGTAGCAGATATAAAGCTGATCAATTTCCCCGGCTGTATAAGCGTCCAACATTATTTTGACAGCACCAATTAAATTTTCCAAATGTGGCACATCGCCCAAACCTGTGATGTGTGATTTAATTTCAGCACCTACACGGGTCATGAAGCTAAAACCTTTATTACCAATTGCACTTACAGCAATTTTTTTGCCTTCGGTTCCCCAAGTTTTCATTTGATTGACTGATAAACGTAGCATATTGGTGTTTAAACCACCGCATAAGCCTTTATCTGAGCTCACCACAATCAAACCCACATTCTTCACAACGTCCCGTTTAATTAAAAATGCATGTTTGTACTCGGATTGTGCAAATGAAAAATGTGCTGCAACGTTGCGGATTTTTTCAGCATATGGACGGCTGGCACGCATTCTATCTTGCGCCTTGCGCATTTTAGAAGCCGCTACCATTTCCATCGCCTTGGTGATCTTGCGTGTATTTTCTACACTCTTGATCTTGGTTCTAATCTCTTTACTGCCAGCCATATGTTTCCCTAAACAAGCATTGTCCTAGATAGTAGCTTTAATAAGCATTATTCGCTTTGAAGTCTTGAATTGCAGCTTCAACCGCTTTTTCTGCGTCACCACTTAAGTCTTTGCTGGCCTCAATGTCATCCATGAGTTTTTTGTATTTTGAAGCCATGAAACCATGCAAAGCGCTTTCAAACGCTAATACTTTATTGGTTGGCACGTCGTCAAAGTAGCCTTTATTCGCGGCTAACAAAGTAATCGCCATGTTAGGAACGCTTAATGGGGCATATTGTGCTTGTTTCATCAACTCAGTAAACATGCGGCCACGGTCTAGTTGTTTACGGGTTGCTTCATCCAAATCTGACGCAAATTGTGCAAACGCAGCTAATTCACGGTACTGAGCAAGCGCCAAACGCACACCGCCACCCAATTTTTTAATGACTTTTGTTTGCGCTGCACCGCCCACGCGAGAAACTGAAATACCCGCATTAATCGCTGGGCGAATACCCGCGTTAAACAAGTCGGTTTCTAAGAAGATTTGACCATCGGTAATTGATATCACGTTAGTTGGCACGAATGCCGAAACGTCGCCAGCGGCAGTTTCAATTACTGGCAATGCGGTTAATGAACCCGTTTTACCTTTAACTTTGCCTTTGGTAAATTTTTCTACATACTCTTCGTTAACACGAGCAGCACGCTCTAACAAGCGTGAGTGAATGTAGAACACATCGCCTGGGTAAGCTTCACGGCCTGGTGGACGGCGCAATAACAATGAAATTTGACGATAAGCAATCGCTTGTTTGGTCAGGTCATCATACACAATCAAGGCATCTTCCCCGCGATCACGGAAGTATTCGCCCATGCTGCAACCAGCATAAGGCGCTAAGAATTGCAAGGCTGCTGAGTCCGATGCTGCTGCTGCAACAACGATGGTATAAGCCATCGCGCCATTTTCTTCTAATTTACGCACTACGTTAGCGATAGTTGAGGCCTTTTGACCAATCGCCACATAAACGCAGGTCATGTTTTGACCTTTTTGGTTAATAATCGCGTCAATTGCTACAGCTGTCTTGCCTGTTTGACGATCACCAATAATCAGTTCACGTTGACCGCGACCAATCGGCACCATTGAGTCCACAGATTTCAAACCAGTTTGCACTGGCTGTGACACAGATTTACGTGCAATCACGCCAGGCGCCACTTTTTCAAGTTTATCAGTCATCTTCGCGTTAACTGGGCCTTTGCCGTCAATCGGCTGACCTAGCGCATTCACCACGCGACCAATCAATTCTGGACCTACTGGCACTTCCAAAATACGGCCTGTACATTTAACAGTATCGCCTTCGGTAATATGCTCGTAATCCCCCAAAACTACAGCACCTACAGAATCACGCTCTAAGTTAAGCGCCAAACCAAACGTGTTGCCTGGGAATTCGATCATCTCACCCGCCATCACGTTAGAAAGGCCGTGAATACGCACAATGCCGTCTGTCACCGAAATTACCGTACCCTGAGTACGCGCTTCGGTGCTTGTTGAAAAGTTCTCTAGTTTGCTTTTAATCAGTTCACTAATTTCTGATGTTGATAACTGCATGTGGACTCCTAATTTTCTCTTTGCCTAATGTTTTTTCTACTGCGCTTATGCTGCTAGCGTATAGGCTAAATTTTGTAATTGCCCTTTAACTGAGGCATCTATCATAGTATCGCCGACAATAATTTTAATTCCGCCAATAATCTCTGAGTCTACAGAAACACTAGCTTCTACTTTTTTACCAAATTTGGTTTCCAAGCGTTTTACTAAATCTTTGATTTCTGAAGCGCTTAATTTTGCTGCGGCAATAATTTGCGCATCAAGCACACCTTCGTCTTGCGCTTTAAGTTCTTCAAATGCGTCGGTAATTGCAGGCAAAATAGAAAGCCGACCGTATTCAACCAAAGTTTTGATTAGATTTTGACCTTGTTCGCTCAACTTGTTGCCACAAATTTTCAAGAAAGAAGCCTGTAAATCACCACTCGCTACTTTTGGGTCTGCTATGTAGGCCTTCATCGCAGCGTTTTGTGATACCGCCGTTACAAAGCTCAACATTTCAGACCATTTAGCGAGTGCTTTTTTCTCTTTACCCAATTTGTAGATAGCTACAGCATACGGTCTTGCGATGGTTGATATTTCAGCCATTATCTATAGTTCCGCTACCAGCTTAGCAAGCATCTCGCTATGCGCTTTACTATCAATCTCTTTACGCAAGATTTTCTCTGCTCCAGCTACTGCGAGTGCTGATACTTGGCTACGTAAACTCTCTTTAGCACGATTAACTTCTTGCTCAATTTCGGCCTTAGCACCCACTAAGATGCGCTCACCTTCAATCTTGGCATTGCCTTTGGCTTCTTCAACAATTTGGCCAGCCCGTTTCTCAGCCTGTGCAATAATTTCCGAAGCTTTTTGCTTGGCTTGATTAAGTGATTCTGCTGATTGTTTAGCCGCAACTTCTAACGAATTTCTACCATCTGCTGCTGCTGCCAGGCCATCTGCAATTTGCTTTTGGCGAGCTGCAAGCGCATTGATAATAGGTGTCCATACAAAGCTTTTGCAAAACCAAAAGAACAGCGCAAACATAATTGCTTGTGCAATAAGGGTTGCATTAATGTTCATGCAAATTCCTTCCTATTTTCGAAATTAGTGTACAAATTAGCCCGCAACCGCGAACAGAATGTACATTGCTAAACCAACAGCAATCATCGGTACCGCGTCAACTAGACCCATCACAATAAAAAATTGTGTGCGTAACATTGGAATTAATTCAGGTTGACGTGCAGCACCTTCTAAGAAGCGACCACCCAAAATACCAATACCTATTGCAGCACCTAAAGCACCTAAACCCATCATAATTGCGCCTGCGATATATAACAATGCGTGTTCCATTTGATTTCCTAAGCTCCTATTAAATAACTTACTAAAAAATTAATGATGCTCTTGATGCGCCATATCTAAATAAACAATTGTCAGCGTCATAAAAATAAACGCTTGCAAAGTAATAATTAAAATATGAAAAATTGCCCAGCCAAGAGAGAGAAAAATTTGCGACCCGAAAAGCGCGATATTAGCAATGGTAAACCCAGCCCATGTACTGCCCATAATCGCTATTAAGATAAAAATCATTTCACCCGCATACATATTACCAAACAGCCGCAACGCCAGTGACACCGGTTTGGCGATAAGATTTACGCCTTCTAATATTAAATTAATGGGTACAAATAAAATTTGAATGATTGGATTCTTACTTTGAAACGGCATCATAGAAAGTTCGGCGGCAAAACCACCCAAACCTTTGCTTTTAAGACTGTAATAAATAACTAAAAAGAAAACGACGAATGACATACCAAATGTTGCATTAGGATCTGTAGACGGCACCACTTTAAAATGACCGAAACCTAATGATTGGGCAATTTTTGGTAAAAAATCGATTGGAAATAAATCCATGAAATTCATCAGAAAAATCCAAACAAAAATGGTCAAAGCAAGCGGCGCTATTAATGCATTGGTACTGGAGAAAGATCCTTTAACACTTCCGTCAATGAAATCAACAACCCACTCCACAAAATTTTGAATACCTGCTGGAATACCAGATGATGCGCGCCTAGCTACGCCATGAAACAACATTAAAAACAATGCACCCAAAATAAATGACATAACAAAGGTATCTACATTCAGCGCCCAAAAACCCATTTCTTTGGCTTCTTGTGCCGTATGCGCGCAATGCACATGCCCTGCGTTAAGGTTGCAGGTAAGGTTTTGTAAGTGATGCTTAATATATTCTGATGAGGTAATTGTTTCAGTAGTCATTATTTATATTGCTTTAATTAATCGTGCGTAGAACTTTTTGCCAAAACACCTTTTGTTAAAACCGTTGCCAATATATACACCAGCTGGCAGCAAATAAACCCTAAAAAAATAAGCAAGGGTGCTAAATGTAGCCTAAGCAAGCCAAAAGTGATTAAACCTATTACAATAAAAAACCGTTCTAAAACTGAACGGTACATGATTCTTAACTGTCTGTTAGCGTCAACATGCTGTATTTTTTTATAAGCGTGCCAACTGGTTAATAACACATTCAACACGCTGCACATTCCACCCCAAGCCAATGCATTTAGCCAATATGTTTTGTTTGTGTTGTAAAACAAAAAAGCCAATACAGATAACACGCTAATTTGCCATGCTATTGTCTGAATTACATTTAAACCCAGATTTTTATCGTTGTGCAACAAAGCCAACGACTATACCAATGGTTTGCCAAATTGTCAAACCAAAGGCCACTGCTCTGACAGTCTAGCTACCCAATTTAAGTATCCAACTTAATACCTAAACGCTTAAAAACATGATCCAGCTCGTCTAAATTTTGATAGTGAATAACAAGCTTGCCCTTACCATTACCTTTATCTTGATGTTGTATATTCACGCGCATGCCGATTTGCTCTGATGCAGTTTCTTGCAGGCGCTGTAAGTCGCGATTTGTGTTTGTTTTTGCCAGTTTATTTTTTGTATTTTGCCCTTGTTGTACTCCTTGTTTTACAAGATTTTCTACTTCACGCACCGATAAATTTTGCTGCACTATTTTATTGGCAAACATAATCTGCTGCGTAGCATCTAAGCCAACCAGAGCCCGTGCGTGTCCCATATCCAGCTTGGATTGCATGAGCATATCTTGCACCGTATCTGTTAAGGTTAACAAGCGCAATATATTCGAGACCGCCACACGAGAACGCCCAACCGCATCGGCAGCTTTTTCATGCGTCATGGCAAATTCATCAATCAAGCGCTTAATGCCTTGCGCTTCTTCTAACGGGTTTAAATCTTCACGTTGGATATTTTCAATCAATGCCATGGCAAGGGCAGATTCATCCGCGATTTCGCGTACCAATACTGGAATTTGCTCTAAGCCCGCCATTTGACTAGCGCGCCAACGGCGCTCACCAGCGATAATTTCATATTTATCTGCTGCAATCTCACGCACTAAAATTGGCTGCATAATGCCTTGCGCTTTAATGGAATCTGCCAAGGTTTGCATCGCCGTATCATCCATGTGCGAACGAGGCTGATATTTGCCAGGCTGCAACTGCGCAACATTCAGCATGCGCATCGCGTCTGCATCGCTCACTGTCTCAACATCATTTGCTAATAATGCGTCTAAGCCACGCCCTAAACCTTTTGGTTTAACCATTGTTATTGTCCTCAACTAATCGATTTAAACTATTGATTTTTAAGTATTATTTCTTCTGCCAGCTCTAAATAAGCTTGTGCACCTCTAGAGGTTTTATCATAAATCAGCGCTGGTAAGCCGTAGCTTGGTGCTTCGGCCAAACGAATATTACGTGGGATTACCGTGTTATAGACTTTATCGCCAAAATGGCTGACTAATTGCGTTGATACTTGTTGTGCAAGCATATTGCGGTTATCAAACATGGTGCGCAACAGGCCTTCTATTTCCAAGGTGGCGTTTAAATTCATCCGCACTTTTTTTATGGTGTTAACTAAGTCCGATAAACCCTCTAACGCATAATATTCGCACTGCATGGGAATCATCACGCTATTTGCAGCTGTCAAAGCATTTACTGTAACCAAATTTAGCGCCGGCGGGCAATCTAACAAAATGTAATCATATTTTTGTTCTAAATTTGCAAGCGCTTGTTTTAAGCGAGTTTCGCGTGCCAGCTCATTTACCAGCTCAACTTCTGCTCCCGCTAATTCACGATTAGAGGGAGCAATATGATAGCCACCTTTTTCGCAAGTAACAATTACCTCATTCAGTAGCTTTTTACCAATCAAAACATGATAAATACTATGTTGTAAGTGCGATTTATCAACGCCACTACCTGTAGTGGCGTTGCCTTGCGGGTCTAAATCAATCAACAATACTTTTTTATAATTAGCGGCCAAACTTGCAGCCAAGTTCACACAGGTAGTGGTTTTACCTACACCTCCTTTTTGATTGGTTATAGCCAGTATTTTCATTAATTATTCTCTAAAACCACTAAATGCCGCTCGGCATTTAAGCCTGCCACGCGTAGAGATATAATTTCGCTTGGTATAATTCCCAAGCAATCAAACTCCGCACGCTCAAACTCGTGATGTGGCACTAGGCCTTTCATGGCCAACCATCGTCCATTTTTTGCGATTAAATGCTGCGTTGCTTTGATGAATAAGGCAATATCTGAAAAAGCGCGTGAAATAATTACCTCAAACTTTTCAGTTGGCTGAATGCTCTCTACCCGCCCATGCACCACTTGTAAATTTTCCAAGCCTAATTCACCTTTCACTTGCCGCATAAATATCGCTTTTTTTTGCACCGCATCAATCGTCGTAACCTGCAACTGCGGCATACATATCGCCAATACAACACCCGGTAAACCGCCGCCACTGCCCACATCCAACAAGCTTTTAGCTTTAACATAGGGCAACACACTTAAACTATCCAGCAAATGCAAGGTCACCATTTCCAAAGGGTCACGCACTGCAGTTAGGTTATACACCTTATTCCATTTTTGCAGCAAACTTAAATAACTTAACAGTTTTTGCTGGGCTTCCAGAGAAACGCCCAAACCCATCTCGGCCACACCTGCCGATAATAACGCTGCTTGCGTCATGCGGCTTGAATGTTGGCCTGACTAGATAGTTTTTTATGTTTGCGTTTTAAGTAAACCAGTAACAATGAAATTGTCGCAGGCGTAATGCCGGAAATACGACCAGCCTGACCAATAGTCTCGGGCTTATGCATAATTAATTTTTGACGCGCCTCTATACTCAAGCCATGCACGTCCGCATAATCAATCTCTGTGCCTAGCTTGATGCTCTCGCTACCTTTTTGTTTAGCAATTTCGCCTTTTTGACGATTGATATAGCCTTGGTATTTAGCAGCTATTTCAACCTGGTCTTTTACTTCGTCCGTTAAGGTTTTATCTGTTGGAATAAGCGCTAACAAGTCTTGATAACTCACTTCTGGACGACGCAGCAATTCAAATAAGCTATATTCGTGCTCCAACTCTTTGCCCAAAACTGCTACTTGTGTTTCACGTGAAACATTGCTAGGTTGCACAAAAGTTTTTTTCAATCGCTCCTGCTCACGCGCAATCGCTTCTTGCTTGCGTTCAAATGCTTCCCAACGTGCATCATCCACCAAACCCAATTCACGGCCTTTGGCAGTCAATCGCATATCAGCGTTATCTTCGCGTAATTGCAAGCGGTATTCGGCACGGCTAGTAAACATGCGATAAGGCTCCGTAACGCCGGTGGTAATCAAATCATCTACCAGCACGCCCAAATAAGCCTCGTCGCGTGCCGGACACCAGCCTTCCTTCTCTTGCACGTACAGCGCTGCATTTGCCCCCGCCAACAGGCCTTGCGCTGCCGCTTCTTCATAGCCTGTGGTGCCATTAATTTGCCCTGCAAAAAACAAACCTTTAATAGCTTTGGTTTCCAAGCTAGATTTCAACCCGCGAGGGTCGTAGTAATCATATTCAATCGCATAGCCAGGGCGCAGTATATGCGCGCCTTCCAGACCATTAATTGAACGCACAAGGTTGAGTTGAATATCAAATGGCAAACTGGTAGAAATACCATTTGGATAAATTTCGTTTGTATTTAAACCTTCTGGCTCTAAGAATATTTGATGCGATTCTTTATCCGCAAAACGATGTATTTTATCTTCCACGCTTGGGCAATAGCGCGGCCCTACGCCTTCAATCACGCCAGTATACATAGGCGAGCGATCCAAGCCGCTGCGAATAATGTCATGTGTGCGCTCATTGGTATGCGTAATCCAGCAAGATACCTGCGTAGGATGTTGCATAGCATTACCCATAAACGAGAATACTGGCACAGGTTCATCGCCAGGCTGTTCCTGCATCACGCTGTAATTGATTGTTCGACCATCAATGCGTGGTGGCGTACCCGTTTTTAAGCGGCCTGCGGGCAGGTTAAGCTCACGCAAACGTGCAGCCAACGAGATTGCTGGCGGGTCGCCCGCACGACCTGCACTGTAGTTTTGCATGCCAACATGAATCAACCCTCCTAAAAACGTACCCGCTGTAAGCACTACAGATTTTGATTTAAATCTTAGTCCGATCTGCGTCACCACGCCTGCGGCGCGCTCACCATCTAGGATAATGTCATCGACTGCTTGTTGAAACAACCAAAGATTGGACTGATTTTCCAAACGCTTCCTAACTGCAGCCTTGTATAAAATCCTATCCGCTTGTGCCCGTGTGGCCCGTACTGCTGGTCCTTTGCTAGAATTTAAGATACGAAATTGAATACCACCTTCATCAGTTGCGGCCGCCATGGCGCCGCCAAGCGCATCAATCTCTTTAACCAAATGGCCCTTGCCGATACCACCAATACTGGGATTGCATGACATTTGGCCAAGAGTTTCGATGTTGTGTGTCAGCAATAAGGTTTTTTGCCCCATTCTGGCGCATGCGAGTGCCGCTTCAGTGCCTGCATGTCCACCACCTACCACTATCACATCAAAAATATCGGGATAATTCATAACAAACCACTTAAGTTTCTAAGATTTAGATTCTACTTCAAACCTATGCTTTAGTCATGCAAAAGCATGTTTTTACAGGAATTTTAGTTTTTGTTTCACGTGAAACAATATTCTAATTACGGTTTAGGCATAATTTCTTAACAATATTGGCATAAAATTCGCTTAATTAATATCAATACGATATCCAAACAAACCACGTTACAATATAATACGTAATAACTTTTTTATTAACTAAAGATGGAGTTTTAAATGAAGAAATTAAATATCGTTTTAATAGCTTTACTTGGCTTAACAGCTGTTTCTGCACAAGCTGATGTGGCCAACGCAGAAAAGTTAGTCTCTATTTATAGCGCTATAGCTAAGAACGCCAATCCAAACTACACCGGCCCTTCAGCCGCTGATGGCAAGGTCTTTTTCAATCGCAAAATTAAACTCGGCAACGGCAAAGATATGGCCTGCGCCTCATGCCACACAGCAAATCCGGCGAATGAAGGCAAACATGTCGTGACAGGCAAAGCCATTCGTCCATTATCCCCTGTAGTGAACGCCAAGCGCTTTGAAGACTTTGAAAAAGTACAAGATAAATTTACCCAACACTGCGTGGACATTATCGGCAGTGATTGCACTGCTGCGGAAAAAGCCAGTTATATCACCTATTTACTCACTGAGAAAACGCCTACTGCTAAAAAATGATGAAGAAAGAAGTTCCCATGCAATACGTTTGGGATCCGTTTGTAAGAATCTTTCACTGGTCGTTAGTTGCTGCATTCTGTGTAGCGTTTTATACACATGCCTCTGAGTGGGATCGTCTCATCCATGTGCGGGCTGGTTATACGGCAGGAATATTGCTGGTGGCCCGCATTGGTTGGGGTTTGATGAAGACGGGCTACGCCAGCTTTGACAGTTTCCCCCTTAATCCTATGCAAGCGGCTAGACACATATACCATGTGCTTAAGGGTAACGCTAAGCGCTATATCGGCCACAACCCAGCAGGGTCTCTGGTAATTTACGCTATGCTAATAGCTGGACTCACTGCGGTATGCTCAGGATGGTTGGTATTTAATGAAGGATGGTTACTCGACCAGCCAGAACTTTTACAAACGATACATAAATATTCAGCTTGGGGATGGCTCATGCTGGTTAGTATGCATATAGTAGGGGTAATAGCCGAAAGTATATTACACCAAGATAATTTAATTCGAGCCATGATTACCGGCTGCAAACGTGTATCCAAAAAAGGCGAAAGACAAGCTCAGCAAAAAGTAGTGTAGTGCTCATTTGTCATTGAAGCACCCGCCTTGTTTCACGTGAAACAATATTTTACTAGCATAGGCCTTGACGAGGGCAACATCGCGCGCCTATAGTTTTAATAGCGGCTAATCGCTTTCACCGTACAAAATCGAGGAGAATGGTATGGCAGGTAAATTTGAAGTAAAAACCGCAAAAAGCGGTCAAACGCACTTTAATCTTTTGGCAGGTAATGGCCAAGTTATTTTGCAATCTGAAATGTATGAAAGCAAAGCCAGCGCATTAAATGGCATTGAGTCCATCAAAAAAAATGCTGACGATGCAGATCGTTTTGAGCGCTTAGTCTCTAAATCTGGCAAACCTTACTTTGTAATTAAAGCCGGTAATCACCAAGTAATTGGTCAAAGTCAGCAATATGAATCTGATGCCGGCCGTGATAATGGTATTGAATCTGTGATGAAAAACGCCCCAGGTGCAGAAGTGGTAGATTTAACCTGAAGTGTTTATTTAAATAATAAGGGCGCAAATAGCACCCTTGTTATTTGCCGATACAAAACTTATTAAAAATCTCGCCCAACAAATCTTCTGGCGTGAATTCGCCAGTAATGCTACTTAATGCTTCTTGCGCTAAACGCAATTCCTCTGCGATTAATTCTGCCTGATTCATATTTTTTTGCGCTAGCTGCAAATGCTCATTTACTCGCTGTAGGGCTTCTAAATGTCGTGCGCGTGCCATAAAAACACCCTCAGCATTTTGTTGATAGCCCGCAATATTCAATAAATGTTGTTTTAGTAGCTCAACGCCATCGCCCGTTTTTGCCGAAAGGTAAATATGAGCTTCCCCCTCTTTTTCTACAATTTTTGCCGTTTCATTTGTGGCATCTATTTTATTATGCACCCAAATTTTGCTAATTTCTTGCGACAAGCACGTTAGAATTGATTTTTCATCGTTACTAATACCATGTGCTGCATCCACTAATAATAATGCGACCTGCGCGTTTTCTAGAGTTCGATATGTTCGCGCAATGCCAATTTTTTCCACTTCGTCGTTTGTGTCCCTTAGCCCAGCAGTATCAATAATGTGTAACGGTATCCCATTGATTTGTATAGTGTTTTTAATTGCATCTCGTGTAGTTCCGGCAACTGGGGTCACAATTGCCACTTCTTCACCACTTAATTGATTCATCAAACTCGATTTACCCACGTTTGGCTGACCTATCAACACAATCTGCATGCCTTCGCGCAATAAACTACCTTGTTTAGCTTTTGCAAAGACTGATTTCAATTCTGTCTTAATTGCATCTAATTTTTCGGTAACTTTGCCCTGCGTTATAAAATCAATTTCCTCTTCTGGAAAATCCAAACAAGACTCAACATACATGCGCAAATTGATGAGCTTAGTCAACACTAAATTGATGCTATTTGAAAACTCGCCCGACAAAGAACGCACGGCACTACGTGCTGCCTCTACCGTTGAAGCACTAATCACATCCGCCACCGCTTCTGCTTGAGCTAAATCAATTTTATCGTTTAAATATGCGCGGCGCGTAAATTCACCAGGCTCGGCCTGACGTGCGCCAAGCTCAAGACAGCGTGCAAGTAAAATCTGCATCAGCGCTGTACCCCCGTGCGCTTGCAGTTCTAATACATCTTCCCCAGTGTATGAATGCGGATTTTGATAATAAATCGCAATGCCACGATCTATTAACTGCTGGCAGTCATCATAGAAAGGTAAATATGCTGCGTAACGTGGGGCAGGGCAGTGGCCTAAAATTTGGGTTGCAATGCTTTGAGATAAACCACCCGAAACTCGTACCACTCCAATGCCGCCTGCGCCACTCGCGGTAGCAATAGCAGCTATTGTGTCGGAACTATTTTTTTGCATTACCTTTTTTGGCTAAAGCTACAGCATGGATGGTTTTATTCACATACCATTGTTGTGCGATTGAAAGCACATTATTCACCAACCAATACAACACCAAACCCGCCGGGAAGAAAAAGAAAAATATGCTAAACACCACTGGCATAATTTTCATGACTTTAGCTTGAATTGGATCTGTTGGCGGTGGGTTCAAAAAAGTTTGAATAATCATGGTTGCCCCCATTAAAATCGGCAACACATAAAATGGATCAATTGCAGACAAATCTTGAATCCAGCCAAAAAATGGTGCGTGACGCAGTTCTACCGTACCTAATAGCATCCAGTAAAATGCAATAAATACAGGAATTTGTATTACGATAGGCAAACAACCACTCATGGGATTAATTTTTTCAGTGCGATAAAGCTCCATCATGGCTTGCTGTACTTTTTGTTTATCTTCACCAAATTTTTCTTTCATGGCTTGCATGCGCGGTGCCATTTCTCGCATCTGCGCCATTGATCGATAACTGGCAGCCGATAGTGGATAAAACGCAGCTTTAATTAATATGGTCACTAAAATAATGGCCACACCCCAGTTGTGTACCAGTGCATGAATTTTTGATAGCACCCAAAACAATGGCTCTGCTATGACCTTCAACCAACCGTAATCTACCGCGTACTCCAGCCCTGGTGCTGCGGCCGCTAAATCGGCATGCGTTTGTGGTCCGGCAAATAATTGCGTGTCAATCTCTGTCTTTGCGCCTGCAGCAATGTTGGTACCTGTCGTTACAACGCCCGTAGCAAAAATATTTTCAGTTAGTTGCTTAGTATAAAACTCATGACTTACCCCGGCTTTAGGAATCCATGCACTGGCAAAATACTGTTGGATAACCCCTATCCAGCCATCTTTGCTGGTTTTAGACAAATTTTCTTTTGCCATATCTGCAAATTTAATTTTTTTAAATTTATCTGCCTCTGTAAAATACGCGCCGCCAGTAAAAGTAGGGCGCATTTTGGTACCTTGATTCGATAAGCTATCATGCACGATTTGATAATATGCTTTCGGCGCAATGGCGGTGGCGCTGCCATTATTGATTTGATAACTCACATCAACTACGTAACTGCCACGATGGAAAGTGTAAATTTTATCGACGTTAATTCCGTCGCCTATCCAAGATAATCGTACCTCTTGGCTTGCTGCACCCTCGGCTAAAGAATAACTAATTGCAGCGCTAGTAAATAGCGACTTGTGATTAGGCAAACTTTTACCCAACAAACCAGTTTGGGCGATGTATAACATTGGTTTTTGTGCATCATCCATCAGCACAAAATTACCGTCTTTGCTCTCGGCTGCACGATGCTTGTTGAGTTCTAGATGTCGTAAATCGCCACCTATGGTGTCAATTTCAGCTTGAAATAAATCGGTAGTTACTTTAATGCGCTGGCCTTTTTCGAGCTTAAAGCCCCCCTCACTTGCCACATTATTGGCGGTTGAAGTACTTGTTGTATCGTTAACTGTGTCAGAAGCTGGCGCTTGCGCCGCTTGTTGCGTTGGCGTTACTGGCTTATTTTTTTGCTGCCATGACTCCCACAGCATCATGATAGAAAATGAAAAAATAACAAATAAAATTAAACGACGTGTATCCATAGCTTCTTTATAATCAGTAAGTTATTTTCATTGTGCCAAAGTTAAGTACGTCTATTATGGCACAGGATCATGACCGCCAACATGCCAAGGGTGACAATGTGACAATCGTTTTATTGTAAGTAAAAAGCCCTTAAATGCACCGTATTTTTGCATACTTTCAACCGCGTATTGCGAACATGTTGGCGCAAATCGACATTGCTGGCCAAAAAAAGGACTTAATGCAAATTGGTACACTTTGATAAATGCTATCAAAATCCGTGTCATGTTGGTTTATATTCTTGGTTAGCAATTGAAGCAATTTTAATTGTAATAGTTTTTGTAGCTAGCTTTTGCATTAAATGTTCAAACTCATTTTTTATCACAACAAAGTCTGGTTTTTCAAATGTTTTTTGTACTTGAATCACCAGATCAATGGCAGGTAAATTGTGCTTATTTAACCTAAAAAGCTCACGCAACACACGTCGCATATAATTACGCTGTACAGCCAATTTAGCCGTTTTTTTGCTCACAATTAAGCCTAAACGCGCAATATTCGCTTCGTTTGGCCGATAACGCACGATTAAATGCTGGCTTGCAATACGTTTGCGTAAATTAAAAACGGATGAAAAATCATCCGTTTTTACAATTTTGGCTTGTTTAGTCAATCTAAACGTTGCCAATTGGTACTCTTTTTAAAGTTAAAGGCCTAAACGCGTGCGGCCTTTAGCACGACGAGCAGCAATAACTGCACGACCACCCTTGGTTTTCATGCGTACCAAAAAGCCGTGCGTACGTGCGCGACGTGTTTTAGAAGGTTGATAAGTACGTTTCATTAAAATCTCCAGCTAGCAATTACTACAAAGCCGTACATTAAACCCGATAAGCGGCTATTTTGTCAATGAATATTTGTTTAATAAATGTGTGTTTGCCTGTGGATAAGTATGATTAAACCCGCTAGAATAGTCGAACAAATTAATAATAATTATAATAAACTTATTAATGCATCACTAACAATTAAACATAATAAAATCAATATCTTAACAAAAACAGTAAGAGGTTTCAGGCAACCGATGGAAAATTTTTGGCCTACCTGCCTTAGTCGCTTTGAACAAGAGCTATCTGCGCAACAATTTAACACTTGGATTAAGCCCCTGCAAACAGAAATTGGGGACAATGCGTTACGTATACTTGCCCCCAATAAATTTGTACTGCAGTGGGTGAAAGAACGTTTTTTAAGCAAAATTGAAACTATTGCTGTCGAATTATTGCCGCAAAATACTTTAATTGAGCTTGCGATTTGTGAAAAAACAGCTGCAAAAAAAGCACTTAATGGCAAAGCTAACAAAAATGCAAACTCGCCCTCAGCGGAAAAAATCAATGTAACGAATATTGCGGCCGCAAAAGCTGCTATCAACCGCCGCACTGGCGAACGTGCTTCTGGCTTAAATGCCAGTTTTAATTTCAATAATTATGTCACCGGCCGCGCCAACCAATTGGCGCGAGCAGCAGCGATACAAGTCGCAGAGAACCCAGGACAGGCCTATAACCCGCTATTTATCTATGGTGGGGTAGGATTGGGCAAAACGCATTTATTACAAGCGATTGGCAATCAGTTAAAACAACAAAACCCTGATGCTAATATTCGTTATTTGCACGCTGAGCGCTATGTATCTGATGTGGTAAAAGCCTACGAAAATAAAGCCTTTGATGAGTTTAAACGGCAATATCACTCGCTAGATTTATTGTTAATTGATGATATTCAATTTTTTGCCAAAAAAACACGTACGCAAGAAGAATTTTTTTACGCGTTTAACACTCTGATTGAAGAAAAAAAACAAATCGTCATCACTTGCGATACTTACCCTAAAGAAATTGTGGATGTTGACGAGCGCTTACGCACCCGTTTTAGTTGGGGCTTAACCGTGGCAATTGAGCCTCCGGAGCTAGAAATGCGTGTGGCCATTTTACTTAAAAAAGCCGAAGAATCTAAAATTAATTTGCATGAAGACGTAGCATTTTTTGTTGCCAAGCAAATTCGTTCTAGCGTACGCGAGCTGGAAGGTGCATTAAACCGTATTGTTGCCATGGCCAATTTTACCGGCCATGCTATTGATATTCAGCTTGCCAAGGATGCGTTACGCGACTTGATTGCGGTGCGTGGTCGCCAAATCACTATTGAGAATATTCAGAAAACGGTGGCTGATTATTACAAAATTAAAGTGAGTGAAATGCACAGCAAAAAACGTTCGCGTAATTTTGCTCGGCCTAGGCAAGTTGCCATGAGTTTGGCGAGAGAGCTTACCAGCCATAGCTTTCCAGAAATAGGCGAAGCATTTGGTAGCCGTCACCATACCACTGTGATGCATGCATGTGAAGAAATAGAGCAATTACGCTTAAACGATCAGACTATCGCAAGAGATATTGGATTTTTAACCCAGGTTATTAGAGATTAAACAATTGTGATTAAAGCAATATTAACCTGTGAGTTAAATGAGATTAAAACGCTATTTTTAAATAATAGTTTTTTGTACACATTTAGTCCGCAGAATAAAACACTATTTTGAACAACTTTAAATAGAGTGTAACTTGATGATTTAATTTAGTTATTAAAGTATACCAACAGAAAAAGCAGACATTATTATTACTATTACTTTAAATACTTATTAAAACATTAATTAAACAAAACCTTTAATTACGTAAACTTAAACATAAGCAAATCCTGGAAATTAAAATCATGCAAATTAAAATTAACCGTGAAGTTTTATTAAAGCCACTCACCAATGTCAGTAGTATTGTAGAACGTCGTCATACGCTTCCTATACTCTCAAATTTATTGCTTGAGGCAAAAAATAATAATATTCAACTCACCGCGACAGATTTAGAAATGCAAATTTCTTTAAATATTGAAAGTAAATTTAGCGGTGAATTATCTACGACAATTTCTGCAAAAAAATTGTTGGACATTTGCCGCTCGCTACCAGATGGTGTGGATATTGACATGGTAAGTAACGATAGCCGCATAACGGTTAAAGCAGGCAAAAGCCGCTTTAATTTGCAAACCTTACCTGCGGCGGACTATCCAATCATGACCAAAGCGGCGGGCGCCGGAACCTTGGTTAATATTAGCCAAATTGCTCTAAAAAAATTACTTAAGCAAGTCGAATTTGCCATGGCGCAACAAGACATTCGTTATTATCTAAATGGCTTGCTGTTAGAGGTGAGTGAAAATAAATTAAACGTAGTTGGAACCGATGGGCACCGTTTAAGCTTTACCTCAACCACACTGAATAAAAGTTATGAAAAAACCGATGTAATCTTGCCGCGCAAAACGGTAATAGAGCTTATTAAACTGCTCGATGATAGCGAAGAAGAGCTAAGCATCGAGATTAACGCCGGCCAAGTGAACTTTGCTTTTAGTGAGATTCAACTCATTTCAAAAGTAATCGATGGTAAATTTCCAGATTATCATCGTGTGATTCCTACCGGCCATGAAAACACATTTAGCGTAAATCGATTAACCGTGCTCACCGCAATGCAACGCGCATCAATATTGTCTAACGAAAAATATCGTGGCATTCGCATGGTGCTGAGTAAAAATAATCTTAAACTCATTAGCACCAATACCGAGCAGGAAGAAGCGGAAGAAGAACTAGAGATTGATTACGCCAAAGATGCTTTAGATATTGGCTTTAACGTCACTTATTTAATCGATGTGCTCAATAACGTTGGTGATGAAACCATTAATTTTTCGTTTGCCGATGCAAACAGCAGTTGCTTAATTACTGTGCCCAATGACAAAAATTACAAATACGTCGTGATGCCCATGCGCATTTAAACTTGTTTAACATTTAACAAAACCTAAAATTATTTAAAAGAAACCATTATGGCAAAAGCCCCACAGCAAGACTACGACGCGACCAGCATTAAAATTTTAGAAGGCTTAGATGCCGTCCGCAAACGACCAGGCATGTATATTGGCGATACGTCCGATGGTTCCGGTCTGCACCACATGGTGTTCGAGGTGCTTGATAACGCTATTGATGAAGCGCTCGCGGGGCATTGTGATGATATTAAAATTACCATTCATCCCGATAACAGTATTAGCGTTTTCGATAATGGTCGTGGTATCCCAACGGATATTAAAAGCGACGATAAACACGAGCCGAAGCGCTCAGCCGCAGAAATTGTAATGACCGAGCTGCACGCAGGCGGTAAGTTCGATCAAAATTCTTACAAAGTTTCTGGTGGTTTGCATGGCGTGGGTGTATCGGTGGTCAATGCGCTATCGGATTGGTTACGCTTAAAAATCTATCGTAATGGGCAAGTACACCAAATGGAGTTTAGACGCGGCGTAGCTATGGCGCCGCTCGCCATAACGGGTAAAACAGAGCGTCGCGGCACCGAGGTACACTTTTTAGCGGCAACCGAAACGTTTATCAATGTGGAATACCACTTTGAAATTTTGGCCAAGCGTATTCGCGAGCTGTCGTTTTTAAATAACGGCGTCAAAATGGAGCTGATTGATCAACGCAACGGTAAAAGCGAAAATTTCGCCTATTCTGGCGGCGTTAAAGGCTTTGTGGAATACATGAATCGCACCAAAACCGTGCTGCATCCTAAAACTTTTTACGCCATTGGTGAGAAAGAGGGCATGACCATCGAAGTGGCTATGCAATGGAACGACAGCTATTCTGAGACGGTTCAGTGCTTTACCAATAACATTCCGCAGCGCGATGGCGGCACGCACTTAACTGGCCTGCGCACCGCCATGACGCGCACTTTGAACCAATATATCGAGCAAAGTGAATTGGCGAAAAAAGCCAAAGTGGAAACTACTGGTGACGACATGCGCGAAGGTATTACCTGCGTGCTTTCGGTAAAAGTGCCAGACCCTAAATTTTCATCGCAAACCAAAGATAAACTGGTTTCATCTGAGGTACAACCTATTGTTTCAGAAGTGGTTTCCGCAAAATTGGCTGACTTTTTGGCCGAAAATCCAGCCGATGCTAAAATCATTTGTGGCAAAATTGTCGAGGCCGCACGTGCGCGTGAAGCAGCGCGTAAGGCGCGCGACATTACTCGCCGCAAGGGCGTGATGGATACGATGGGCTTGCCAGGCAAGCTGGCCGATTGCCAAGAAAAAGACCCGGCTTTATGCGAGCTTTATCTGGTGGAAGGTGACTCTGCAGGCGGCTCTGCTAAGCAGGGGCGCGATCGTAAAAATCAAGCCATTTTGCCGCTAAAAGGTAAAATTTTAAACGTTGAAAAAGCGCGTTTTGATAAACTATTGGGCAGCCAAGAAATCGCAACTCTCATCACCGCGCTGGGCACCGGCATTGGTAAAGATGATTTTAGTGCCGAAAAATTACGCTATCACCGCATTATTATCATGACCGATGCCGACGTGGATGGCGCACATATCCGCACACTGTTGCTCACCTTCTTCTATCGTCAAATGACCGAGCTGGTAGAGCGCGGCCACATTTATATCGCCCAACCGCCGCTGTATAAGGTTAAGCAGGGTAAAGATGAGCGTTACTTAAAAGATCAACAAGAGCTGGATATTTACTTGCTTAACTCTGCGCTAAAAGGTGCGGAGCTAGATACTAAAACCAATGCTGGCGTACTTACAGGCGATCCGTTGGGTGAAATTGCCAAGCAAATGGTGCTCACAGAGGCAGTTATTCGCCGCATCGCCGCGCTGTATGACGAAAGTGTGCTGCGTGCCATTCAAGATGTAGGCGAAATTAATTTAAGCAATGAGGCTAATGCCAATAAAGTAGCCGAGCAATTGCGCCCTATTTTAGGTGCGGTGGGCAGCGAGGTGCTGGTGGCGTTTGATGCAGAAACTAACACTTATAGGCTAGAAGTGAACAAATACGTACATGGCAACTTACAGTGCTGCGTGATTGATGCCGAGTTTTTAAGCAGCGGCGATTACAGGCAAATTTTAAAAGTGTCAACCATGCTGCAAGGCTTAATTGGTGCGGGTGCGGTGATTAAACGTAACGAAAAAGAGCAAGCTGTAGCTACCTTTAAACAAGCGCTTGATTGGCTGTTAAGCGAGGCGAAAAACACGCTCAATATTCAACGCTACAAAGGCTTGGGCGAGATGAACCCGGCGCAATTGTGGGAAACCACCATGGATCCAACTGTGCGTCGTTTGCTTAAGGTGCAGATTGATGATGCCATTGCCGCCGATGAAATCTTTACCACATTGATGGGTGATAACGTCGAGCCGCGCCGAGCGTTTATTGAAAGCAACGCGCTGGGTGCAAGTAATTTGGATATTTAAAACCACTCAGGTTTCTTATTTCGTTACAGGAAGCCCATGGAAGAAGAATCAAAAGCTGTTCAAGAGGTTGCTAAAACTGCGGGCAAGGCAATCGATGCCGCTCGAGAAGCAGGCGGATTTATTGCCCGCTTTGTTTCTGGGCCACTTGAACAAGGTATTGGAATTTTTGAGGATCATTTACGGTATGCGCGTTGGGAGCGTCAACTGCGTTTGATGTTGCGTGCGGAGGAACTTCTAAAGCAATCTGGCCTTTCCAGTCCAACGAAGCCGATACCATTGAAACTTATGGTTCCGTTGCTTCAAGGGGCAACACTTGAAGATGATGATGGCCTTCAGGATAGATGGGCGATGCTGATGGTAAATGCAGCGAACGCTAGTTTTGATACGGAAATTCGCCGCTCTTATCTTGATATATTGGAGCAACTTACGCCACTAGAAGCACAAATTTTGGATGTACTTTATGCTTTGCCTTTTGAGCAGAGTCAGCATGCAGGCATAGTTACCGTTGATTTGCCTCGTTCTGTGCGGATCAAGGAAGAGAAAGAAATGGATCTTCTCGAACCGTCGGGGACATCGTTCTAGCTTTAGGCAATCTTGCGCGGCTTGGGTGCATACGCATAGGCACGACATGGGGCGGAGGTGAGAGCTTTGGTAGGGTCAATCCAACAGTTTTAGGTCGTTCATTTGCGCACGCGTGCCAACTACCGAAGAATTAATATCTCTATAATCTGCATGGATATTGCTTTGCAGGGCACCTGCTTTTAAAACTCCACCATTTCAAATTCTGCTTTACTTGCACCACATTCCGGGCATTTCCAATCCGCAGGTACATCCTCCCACGCGGTGCCAGCAGGGATGCCGTCTTCTGGACAGCCTTTTTCTTCCTCGTAAATAAAACCGCATACAACGCATACCCAAGTTTTCATGCTAATCCTTTTATAAAGGGTTATTTTAAGTGATAAACACTTTGTTTTGTCGCAAGCATGTGCAAAATTTTACAGAAAAAAAGCCCGCTTGCGCGGGCTAAGAGGGGTAAGTATTTAAACTTTTAAACCTAATGCTTTGGCAATACCTGTGCCGTAAGCTGGGTCTGCCTTAGAGCAGTTGGCAATGTGGCGTTTTTGAATCTCCACAGACGCGCCGCCAACAGAACGTGCGGTATTTTCAAACAACACTTGTTGTTGCGCTGGCGTCATCAAGCGGAACAAATTACCCGGTTGTGAAAAATAATCTTCATCTACGCGGTGATTCCAGTGATCTGCCATGCCTTCAACGGCTAATGGTGGCTCTGAAAAGTCTGGCTGTTCTTGCCACTCGCCTTTGCTGTTTGGCTCGTAGCCAATCGTAGCACCCTGGTTGCCATCTATGCGCATTGCACCGTCACGGTGATAGCTGTAGAAAGGGCATTTAGGCGCATTTACGGGTATCTGGTGATGATTAACGCCTAATCTGTAACGCTGAGCATCACCGTAAGAGAACAAACGCGCCTGCAGCATCTTATCTGGTGAAAAGCTGATGCCAGGTACTACCGCCGCAGGGTTAAAAGCGGATTGCTCTACTTCGGCAAAAAAGTTTTCCGGGTTACGGTTAAGCTCCATTACGCCCACTTCAATCAAAGGGTAATCGCCATGTGGCCACACTTTGGTTAAATCGAACGGGTTTAAGTGGTAAGAACCCGCATCTTTTTCTGGCATGATTTGTACGAAAAGTATCCATTTTGGAAAGTCACGATTTTCAATTGATTCGTAAAGGTCGCGTTGATGGCTTTCACGGTCTTTACCTACAATCTCTTGGGCCTCTGCGTCAGTTAGATTTTTAATGCCTTGTTGTGAACGGAAGTGGAATTTAACCCAAAAGCGTTCATTTTTAGCATTAATAAAGCTAAAGGTGTGGCTACCAAAGCCATGCATGTGGCGGTAAGTGGCGGGTAAGCCTCGTTCGCTCATTACAATGGTGACTTGGTGCAAGGCTTCACGCAATGATGTCCAGAAATCCCAGTTGTTCTCGGCGCTACGCATGTTGGTTTTGGGGTCGCGTTTCACAGCGTGTTTTAAATCGGGGAATTTAAGCGGATCGCGCAAGAAGAACACAGGCGTATTGTTACCCACTAAATCCCAGTTGCCTTCTTCGGTATAAAACTTCAACGCAAAGCCGCGAATATCGCGCTCGGCATCGGCGGCACCGCGCTCACCTGCAACTGTAGTAAAACGTGCGAACAATTCAGTTTTTTTGCCAATTTGTGAGAATATTTTAGCGCGCGTGTATTGGGTAATGTCGTGCGTTATGGTAAACGTGCCATAAGCGCCGGAACCTTTGGCGTGCATGCGGCGCTCAGGAATCACTTCGCGGTCAAAGTGGGCAAGTTTTTCTAACAACCAAACATCTTGCAACAATGCTGGCCCACGAGGCCCTGCAGTCATGGTGTTTTGGTTATCCGGCACAGGTGCGCCAGCGGCAGTGGTTAATCTTTTTTTGTTACTCATCATCATTTTTCCTGTAAAAATATATAAAAGTTAATTGCTTGCAGCGTAGTTAGCTAGTAGTTCAACTAGCACTTGGCTAAATGTGTAACACATTGTTTCAAAATAGTTTTCAACATATTGCTCTCCTCAACAGTCATCATGTTTGATGCATGTCAAACATTGTAAAGAGCACTAATTGATTTGTATAATTGTATGTTTTGATATAGTTGATAAATTTAATTTATCAATGTATGATAAGCAAAACTTAATTAATTATTAATAAATATGAGTCTTACGGAATTAAAATTTATTGTAGCCGTAGCGCAAGAGCGCAACTTTAGGCGCGCGGCAGAAAAATGTTTTGTGACGCAACCGGCCTTGAGTTTGGCCATTAAAAAGTTGGAACAAGAGCTCAATATTATTATTTTTGAGCGTAGTCGCACTGATGTCACCATGACGGAAATTGGCGAGAAAATTGTAGAGCAAGCATCGCGTGTGCTAGAGGAAACAGCGCGTATTAAACAACTCGCCGAGCTGGGTAAAAATCAGCTGAAAGGCGCATTAAAGCTGGGTATGATCCATTCTGTAGGGCCCTATTTATTACCAGAAATTATCCCCATATTGCGTAAAACCACGCCAGATATGCCGCTGGAGGTAGAAGAAAATTTAACTGCGAATTTAGAAGCGCAACTTCGCAATGGCGTGATTGATGCGGCGATTATCGCGTTGCCGTTTGATATACCAGGTTTGCAATATCGCGCCTTATACGACGAGGAGTTTGATGTGGTGGTGCCCAGCCATCATCATTGGGCACATCGCAAGCACATAAAGCCAGAAGAATTATCCGATGAAAAAGTGTTATTGCTGAATAGCGGCCATTGTTTTAGTAACCAAGTAACGCAAGCGTGCCCAGAACTATCGCGTAAAGGCGAGATTTTGCAGGGAAACTCACTTGAGACTATTCGTAATATGGTGGCATCAAATTTGGGTATTACCGTGCTGCCTTGCTCAGCCACGGCAGAACGCTACAATAACCCGCTGATTAAGGTGATTCCATTTGCAAGCCCTGCGCCCACAAGGCGCATTGCTATTGCTTGGCGTAAAAGTTTTGTGCGGCTTGAGGCGGTGGAAAAAATTGCTGAGGCGATTAAGGCGATTAATTCTGATTACATGAAAACTGTAAACTAAAAAACCCAGACAACAAAAAGGCGTGACCTTATAAAAAGTGCGCCTAATAAAAAAAGGCGCACTAGGCGCCTTTTTTAGTACATTTGAACAATTACTTGTTCATTACGTACATTGTAACTTCGAAACCGAAACGCATTTCAGTAGCAGCTGGTTTTGTCCACATGGTAGATCTCCTAGTTAATTAATTAAGTACTACGCAATCTATGAGTTGTATATTACAGATTAGTTGAAAGTAAAGCCTATGTGTTGTAATTAAAAACATCTAATGAAAATCATTAGATGTTAGTTAATAAACAAGTAAAACGCGGTAACCCGCAACCGCTAAATCTGTCACATTAATAGCAAGATTGATGCGGACTTCTTCTCGCGACTCCATGCCAGAAGCCGCTTTGGTATTAGCTGCTAGGTATTCGCTTGGTTTAATAAGTCTGCGCAAAACGGGCTGGTCGGAAGTGTCGGTAAGCGTAAGTTCAACATCGGGATATGCTTGCGCGTATAGCGCATTGTTAATGAGCAAACTAGAAAATTTAATCACATTTGTATGATTTTCATCTTCTTGCATGTCCGAGTCATCGATAGTGAGTAAATCTAAATTTTTTGATAAAGGCATATCACAATGCAGCACTGCACACGCTTGCACTAAGTAAGGCTTATATTGTGGATATTCTGCGGCGATTTTGGTGCGCATTGTATAAATGGTTTGCAAACCAGCCAAAATGGCCAGCAGCAAGCTAAATAACACTAACCAGGGATTAAGTTTTGTTTTTCGGTTTGCAAATTTTGGGTCATTTGTTAAGTCTTCTATAATGGTAGGCGTTTGTCTCCGATCGCCGCCATAATACACGCCAAATTCATGCGCGGGCTTAGTGGTAGTTACGCCAATAGTGGGCTCGTTAGATTCCAAGTATGATTCCGATGGAATTGACTCTAGGTCTTCCAAATTTGGTACACCTTCTAATACAATATTTAAAACCTCACCTATCGGTTTTTCATCCGTAGTTTCGGAAGCTTCATAGGCTTGTGACTCAAGACTGGATTGGTATTCAGCGGGGCTATGAATGTCATCAGGAATTTCAGTAAGGCGATTTTTGGCATTAAAAATATGCTCACAATTACCGCATTGGACTTTGCCGCGATGTGATTTTAATTGTTCTTTATTGAGCAAAAATTGTGTATCACAGGCAGGGCAAGAGGTGATGTAATTCATCGTTTTGTGCCTGTAAGCAGTATCCAAGCGTTCTTTTGTGTGGGCGTATCCATGTTAAACCATTCACTGTAGCGCGTAGTCAGCGCATCTTTTTGACTCTCTAATATACCTGATAATGCCAATTTACCACCAGTTTTGCAATACTTTGCTAGCACAGGTGCCAGCACCATCAATGCGCTGGATAAAATATTGGCTACAACTACATCAAAAGTTTGCTGAGTAAATGTATTTGCATCATAAAAATCAATCTCAACCCGATTTTGCGCTGCATTATTGTTGCTTGCAATAATGGCTTGATCGTCAATATCCACGCCAACTACGTGTTGCGCGCCTAATTTTTTGGCAGCGATGGCTAAAATGCCGGAGCCACAACCGTAATCTAATACGCTATTTATGTCTTGCTGTTGTGTAAGCCATTCCAAACACAAGCTTGTGGTAGGGTGACTGCCTGTGCCAAAAGCCAAACCAGGGTCTAGCACGATATTGATTGCCTCTTGGTTTGGCGCAACATGCCATGTGGGCACAATCCATAAATTATTGGTAATTTTAATCGGGTCAAACTGTGCTTGTGTAGCGTGCACCCAATCTTGCTCGGCAATTATTTCAGTGCTGTACTGAAACGCTTGAATGTTAGTTTCTCGGCTAAGTGTGCTAATTATTCGGGTTACATCGGTAGCTTCATCAAACATCGCAGTGACAATATTTTGCTGCCATATACCTGGGGGTGGATCCCCAGGTTCGTCAAAAATAGCTTGTTCGGCATGAGTTTCAGCATTTGCGTCTTCGATGCTGGCAGAAAGCGCGCCAATACGCATCAATGCATCGCTAATCGCATCAGCATTATGCTCGTCGGCATCAATTTTAAGTAATAACCACGCCACTTACTTATGCTGTATACCCAGTTTCTGTTCCAGGTAGTGAATGCTGGTGCCGCCTAAGTGAAAGGCCGCATCTGCCATTAAATCTTCATGCAGTGGAATATTAGTTTTAATGCCATCCACTAGCATTTCAGAAAGCGCAATGCGCATGCGCGCAATCGCTTGATTGCGTGTGGCACCATAGGTGATGAGTTTGCCTATCATAGAATCATAGAATGGCGGCACAGTGTAGCCAGAATATACATGTGTATCAATACGTACACCTGGCCCGCCCGGCATATGAAACGTGCCTATACGACCAGGAGATGGTATGAAATTATAGGGATCTTCTGCATTAATGCGACATTCAATCGCATGGCCACGCAATTCAATGTCTTTTTGGCGGAATTTTAATTTTTCACCTGCGGCAACAAAAATTTGTTCTTGTACCAAATCAAGCCCGGTAATCATCTCGGTAACGGTATGCTCAACTTGCAAGCGCGTATTCATTTCGATAAAGTAAAATTCTTCATTTTCATATAAAAACTCAAACGTACCCGCGCCGCGATATTTAATTTTGCGACAAGCATCTGCGCAACGTTCACCAATTTTGTTGCGCAATTTAGGATTAAGTAATGGCGCAGGCGCTTCTTCAATAATTTTTTGATGGCGGCGCTGCATGGAGCAATCACGATCGCCTAAAAACACCGCATTACCGTGTTGATCTGCCATTATCTGTATTTCGATATGGCGTGGATTTTCTAAAAATTTTTCCATGTATACCATGGGGTTGCCAAATGCAGCTTGCGCCTCGGCTTTGGTCATAGCAACCGCATTGATGAGCGCTGCCTCGGTATGCACTACGCGCATACCACGTCCGCCACCACCGCCAGCCGCCTTAATAATCACGGGATAACCCACTTTTTTAGCGGTTTTTATTATTTCTGCAGAATCGTCGGGCAATGCGCCTTCAGAGCCTGGCACGCAAGGCACACCCGCTTTTTTCATGGCGTCTTTAGCGGAGACTTTGTCGCCCATTAAACGTATGGTTTCAGCTCGTGGGCCAATAAACACAAAGCCGCTTTGCTCTACGCGTTCTGCAAAATCAGCATTTTCGGATAAAAAACCATAACCGGGATGAATCGCTTGCGCGTCGGTGACTTCAGCCGCACTAATTACGGCGGGGATATTCAAATAGCTTTGGTTAGAAGGCGCTGGTCCAATGCAGACAGACTCATCGGCCAGTTTGACGTATTTAGCTTCTTTATCGGCTTCAGAATGCACAGCAACTGTTTTGATGCCTAGCTCACGGCATGCACGCTGCACGCGAAGTGCTATCTCGCCGCGATTGGCAATCAGTATTTTTTCAAACATTTAATTAACCGATCACAAATAAAGGTTCGCCGTATTCAACCGGTTGCCCGTTCTCAACCAAGATTTTTTTGATTACGCCTGCGTGGTCAGAATCAATTTCATTGAGTAATTTCATGGCTTCAATAATACAGAGCGTATCGCCAACGGCAACTTTAGAGCCGATATCTATAAACGCTTTTGCATCAGGTGAAGACGAGCGATAAAATGTTCCCACCATAGGTGATTTAACAATGTGACCTTCAACTTCAGCAACCACAGGCGCTGCGGCGGTTGGCATAGGCGTGGCACTTGCTACTGGTTGTGGTGCCGTAGCCATATAGTGCGTCATAGGCGTTTGGCTTGGCATCAAGGCGCGGCTAATGCGTACTTTTTCTTCACCTTCGGTAAGTTCTAGTTCAGAAATACCGGATTCTTCCACCAAATCAATCAATTTTTTAAGTTTACGTAAATCCATAATAACCTCGGGGAATAATTTTTAATTATTGAGTTGATTTGCAGCGAAATTAAAGGCGGCGCTGTAACCTTCTGCGCCCAAGCCGCTAATCACGCCTACGGCAATATCGCTAAAATATGAGTGATGCCTAAAACTTTCGCGGGCAAATACGTTAGATAAATGCACTTCGATAAACGGAATTTTTACTGCAGAAATCGCATCGCGAATCGAAATAGAAGTATGTGTAAACGCAGCGGGATTGATAATAATAAAATCAACTTTGTTGATAGCCAAAGATTGGATTTTGGCTACAATTTCGGCTTCTGCATTACTTTGATAAGTTTCTAATGCGATATTGGCTTGTTTGGCCAGTGTTTGCAGATTGTTATTAATATCGGCCAAAGTCAAACTGCCATAATGCTCTGGTTCGCGCGCACCGAGCAGATTCAGGTTCGGGCCATGCAACACTAATACTGACTTAGTTGCCATAAAGCGCCTCTTTGCGCCAACATTTTTATAGGATTTTTGCAGAACTCCATAGATGCAAGTTTGCCGAACTTAAGCGTTTTTGTCCAGCAGATTCGCAGAACTTAAGCGAAGTTGATGTTGTGACCGAGCTTAAGTGATTGAATAGAAAGCTAAACTGCTTTCTAAAATTTACTTTAACAATTTAGTTAAGGTTTCTTCTAATAATGGTTTTGTAACGCGTCCAAAATAGGTTTTGGCTACACTACCATCGGCTTTAATAATGACGGTGTAAGGTAAAACATCTTTATTGTTACCCAAATTAGTGGCAATTTCCATGCCTTGCATATCGGCAGCAAATAAAGGGTAGCTCACTTTGGTCTCTTTGACAAACTTGCTAATTGCTGCGACATCATCAATTGCCACGCCTAGTACAACCAAATTTTTATCTTTATAGGTTTCATGTAGTTTTGAAAGCTCTGGCATTTCTTCGCGGCATGGCTCGCACCAACTAGCCCAAAAATTAAGCACTACAATTTTTCCAGCATATTGTTTCAAGTTTTGTGGTTGACCTTTTTCATCGGGGAAACTGGCTGCGAATAAGGCTTGAGTGGCTTGTTTGCCACCATCTACCAAATGTGAGTCTTGAAAAAAATAATGCAAGCCAAAGCCTAGCAATATGATGAGAATGAGGTAAACAATGGGCGATTTAAGTTTGTTGGGCATTATTATTGATTTATTTTATTGAGTATTTGTACAAAATCTTCTGCATTTTTATAGCCGATCACGCGAGTTTTAACTTCATTGCCAGTTTTATCGAAAAAGATAATGCCGGGCGGACCAAATAAACCAAATCGTTTAAGTAGAGCTTGGTCGTCATTGTTATTTCCCGTCACATCTGCTTGCAGTAGAATTGTGTTTTTCAAAGCGGCTTTTACCTTGTCATTGCTAAAAGTGAGTTTTTCCATTTCTTTGCATGAGGTACACCAATCTGCATAAAAATCTAGCATTATAATTTTACCGTTGGCAGACTTAATTGCCGCGTCTAAATCGGCCACAGATTTTATGCGAGTAAATGGTAAATTATGTTCAGCACTGTTGCTTAAACCAAGCAGTTTATTCACCGGTTGTGTAATGCTATGTGGCAATACCGGCCATACGATATAAACCGCCATTGCCAACATGAGCACACCAAACAAGTTACGCACCACGGTCATCCAGACGCCTGGTTTGGGCAGCAAACTACCTGCGGATGCCCCAATTAGCAACAACGGTACACCCATACCGATGGCCAGCATGAATAAACTCACGCCGCCAAGCAACACATTGTGCGTTTGGCCGATATAAATGAGTGCACCAGCGAGTGGCGCTGCCACACATGGGCTAACAATAAGCGAAGAAATTACGCCCATGATAAACACGCCAAAAAATTCGCCGCCTTTAAGTTTATTGCTGAAGTTTAATATTTTATTTTCGAATGCAGAGGGTAATTTAAGCTCGTAAAACCCGAACATCGAGAATGCTAAAACCACAAATAACAATGCCGTGAGAGCCAATATCCACGGGCTTTGCAGGCTCTGGCTGATTAAGTTGCCCGATAATCCCGCCGCGATGCCTGCCAAGGTGTAGCTGAGCGCCATGCCGAGCACATAGGCGACTGATAAGCCGAATGCGTGGAGTTTACTGGGTTGCGCTTGTTTGCTTTGGCTGCCGACGATAATACTGGATAAAATCGGAATCATCGGCAACACACACGGCGTGAATGAAAGCAGTAAGCCGGCTACGAAAAAACCTGCGATGACCAACCATAAACTGCCTGATTTTAAAGCGGTTGTGGTTTTGTCATCATTATTTGTAATAGGGCTGGAGGCCGCACTAGTATTGGTGTTTAGGATAGGTAAATTAACGCCAATGATTTTGGTTTGTGGCGCGTAGCACAAGCCTTTTTCACTACAACCTTGATAAATGGCTTTAATCACAATCGGGTTGCGGCTATTGGTTAATCCAATATTCGCCACAAAATCGTGGTGATACACTTCTTGTTTGCCAAAATTCGGGTCGTCTTTAATGTCGCCCGCAGGCAGGTTAACGGCTGTAACACCTTGGCCAAGGCTATCTTTCACGGGGATTTCGACCTGCTCGCCAAATTTAATGCGGTTTTTGTATAAATAATAACCCGGCGCAATTTTGAAATTTGCGCTGATATTTTGTGTGTCTTTTGCTGCTAAATCGAGGTGAAACGCCACATCCGGCGATAAAAATTCGTCTTCTTTAGTATCTTCGGTAAATGCATTTTTGACCGCGCTGCTACTTTCACCCGCGTGTAGCAATTGTGCTGTGAAAGTTGTCCACAAACACACTACAATAATGCTAAAAATGCGTTTCAAATATTGCTCCGTTATTGAGTTAATGCACGAGCGGTTGTAATTACTAGACCTAACCCCAACCTAATGAGGATAAATTCTTTAGAAAGTTCTTAACCATGCGTTTTTTAATAGGCTTAATTTTACTCGCTTTTCCATTTGCCGAGATATTTCTGCTGGTCGAGCTTGCACATCGCTACGGCTGGTGGCTGCTAGTGTATTTAGTCGCGGTTGGCTTGCTAGGCTTACAACTCATTCGCGGCGAAAAATTACTCATGTCCGCCAAAATGATGCAAAGCATGAGTGCAGCAGGGGGCAACCCGATTAAAACCATGCTGGGAAGCGCGCGCAATATGGTGGCTGGCGTGTTGTTGATTATTCCGGGCGTGATTACAGATATAATCGCGGTGATATTATTGCTAATACCTATAAGTAAGCCAAACCTGAATACTGCGACTAATGCACAGCAACAATCAAATTACGAAAAAGCCGCTAATGATGATGTGATTGAAGGCGAATATACGCACGTAAACGAAGAAAAAGATAAAAATTAATGAGTCATCAAGTCACTATTCAAAATAGCGGCCACACGTTTGATGTGCGCCTAAGCCAAACCGTGCTAGAAGCTGCGATTGAAGCGGATATTCACATACCATACGGCTGTCGCAATGGCGCATGCGGAAGCTGCAAAGCCAAATTAGTTGCTGGCAAAGTCGTGCATGACGATTACCAACATAGTGCCATGACAGAAGTGGAGCTTGCCGCGGGCAACACTTTGCTTTGCTGCGCCCGTCCGTTAGAAGATATCATCGTAGAATGTCGCGAAGTGGGTGGATTAACCGGTATCAAGCCGCGCATTTTGCCAGCGCGCGTGGCTAAAAAAGAACAGCTTTCGCACGATGTGGTGGCTTTACACTTGCAATTACCGGCGAGTGAGCGCTTACAGTTTTTGGCAGGTCAGTATATTGAGTTTATTTTAAAAGATGGCAAGCGTCGCGCGTTTTCTATCGCTAATGCCCCGCACGATGCTGAATTTTTACAGCTACATATTCGCGTCATCCCAGGTGGTGTATTTAGCGTTTACGTGGCGAATGAAATGCAAGAAAAGGCCATCTTGCGGCTAGAGGGGCCATTTGGTAACTTTTTTCTGCGCGAGGATTCCGATAAGCCCGTTATTTTTGTAGCAGGCGGCACTGGCTTTGCCCCAGTTAAAGGCATTATTGAGCACATGCTGCACAACAATATCAAACGCGAAATTATTTTGTATCGCGGTGCGCGGGTGGCAGAGGATTTATACATGAATGAGCTGTGCGAAAAATGGGCAGAATTTACCCCACATTTAACGTATATCCCTGTGATTTCAGAACCGCAGTCTAGTAGCAATTGGCAAGGTAGAACAGGGCTAGTACACCAAGCTGTATTGGATGACGTCCTAAATCAAAACAGGGATTTAAGCGCCTACCAAGCCTATGTGTGTGGCGCACCTGGCATGTGTGAAGCAGCGCATCAAACCTTTGTGCAACAAGGCTTGCCTGCGGATGAGTTTTTTAGTGATGCGTTTACGTTTGCTAACCCACTACCTAAGGCTTAGTTTTTTGATTTCTCATCACGTTTTTCGATAGCTACTCTTTTGCTTTCAGGTAATTTTTCATACATTGCTTCAACATGCTTTGGATGGCTAATCATTTGGTCAGCTATAGAATTTATGAGGTCGAGAAGTTGTGAAGCAGTATCTCTATCATCATTTAAGTCAATGACACCAGGGTGAACAGCTTCATTTCCGATGACTCGTACAATATCTAATGACTTCTTGACCAACGGGTTTAGACCTTTTTTCACAAGACTCACAATATCATCATCAATATTCTTTCCTTTTTCCCCTAAATGCACACATAGCTTCTGAACACAAAGCCGAAGCAACGCCGCAGCGCCCCTAGGCGATTCTCCGAGAATCGATCTTGCTTCTTCAAAATCTCGAATTATTTCAGCTGGCAAATCGGGATTTGGAATTACGCCTATCTTTTCATTTGGAAATATAAGATTGCCATGTATCCAGACAGCTATTTTCTTACAGTGATAGCACTTGCTAAGATGAATATTGTAAGCAATATAGTCTATATAGCCGCTAACTTTCTCTAAAAAAATGAGTCCAAAATCCATATCGTCGCACCATTTGAGTTGCTTCTTTTTGACATCTTCTGGCAGTTGTTTTCCCTCATTTAGTACCGCCCTAAACATAGTGCTTGATACAATTGGCGTGTCATTATCTTTTTATTGGTTCGATGTGCACATCGAACCAATACTGTGTCGTGTATGCCCCGCAGTGTGGGCAATCAAAGGCTTGTTCATTAATTGATGGAGGTTTGGATTTGATGGCCATAAAATTCCTTAATAAATCAATGTATAACTAACTTTAACATAAATTATTAACCAATTTTTTCAGCATCGCCTCATCACCTGGTGCGTCTGCTACCAATACTTTTAAGCCTAACTGTAACGGTAATTCTGCGATTCTAGCGTGGTTAACGCATAGTGTCACGTGGCGCAACCACTCTGAAGTGCCCGCTATGTCTAGTAAGTAGCGCATAGCTTCGGAGCTGGTGACAATAATCGCTTGCAGCTCGCCTTTCTTCCAAAGTTCGCCCAGTAAATTGGCATCAGTTTGCGGATTAATGCGCTGATAACATTCTGCAAAATAAACGTTGGCACCGCGTGCAGTAAGTGTTTCTGCCATCAACTCGCGCCCACCAACACCACGAAAAATAGCAATTTTCATGTTGGCAACATCATGCATTTCTGGCAAGGCTAGCAAAGTTTCACTATCAAAGCGGGTGTGTGGGGTTAGCACATTGCGTACGCCATAATGTGCAAGCTCTTTGGCGGATTGGTGGCCAATGGCAGCAAATTTTAAGTTATCTGGGATATTGCCATAGTGCTTAAGCACACGTGGCATGGTGTAATTAACGGCGTTTGAGCTGATGAAAATCGCCCAATCGGTCGTTTCTAGTTCAGCAAGTTGTTGCTCAAACGCGTGATAATCTGGCAAGGGTGTGATAGCAAGCAGGGGAAACAAAACTGCTCTGCCACCAAGGTGGGTAATGGCCTCGCATAAAGCCTGCGCCTGATCAACTGGGCGGGTAACCGCAATGGTGATGACAGTTAAAGGCTTATTTTGCATTATTTATGTGGTCAAGAGCAGCGAGTATTTTATCTGCGCCGCGGCTGATAAGTTTATCCGCCAATGCTCTACCAACCGCTTCTGCATTGGCTGCTGGGCCATGTGCTTTTTCACGCAACATTTGCTTGCCATCCACACTTGCTACAAAGCCGGCGATATTAATGGTATCGTCATCGCGCAAAGCATAAGCGCCCAGCGGCACGGTGCAACTACCTGCCAAGGCGCGGCTGAAAGCGCGCTCAGCCTCTACACAAAGCTGTGTGTCGGTATGATTAAGCGGCGCAAGAATTTCCAATAAATCACCTCTCATCGCGTTAATTTCTATACCCAGCGCGCCTTGCCCAACGGCAGGGATGCTGTCTTGCGGACTGATGGTGTCCTTAATGCGATTTGCGAGTCCTAACCGAATTAAACCCGCAGCCGCTAAAATAATTGCAGCATATTGGCCTTCGTCTAATTTACGCAAACGTGTTTGTAAATTACCGCGTAGTGATTCAATTTTGAGATGCGGAAAGCGTGCCTGTAATTGGCTTTGACGACGCAAGCTAGAGGTGCCCACAATGCTACCATGCGGCAAGCTTTCCAAATTTTTAAAATTGTTTGAAACAAATGCATCGCGCGCATCTTCGCGCTCGCCAGTGGCGACGAGCATAAAACCATCGGGCAAGTTCATCGGTACATCTTTCATGCTATGCACGGCCAAATCGGCACTACCATTAGCAAGCGCGGTTTCTAGCTCTTTTACAAATAAGCCTTTGCCACCAATATACGCCAAGGGTGAATCTAAAATTTGGTCACCAGTTGTCGTCATGCCCAAAATTGTGACTTCACAATTTGGATATAAGGATTGCAATTTTGCTTGAATATGTTTAGCTTGCCACATGGCCAGCGCACTTTCGCGCGAGGCGATGACTAGTCTTATTGGTGGGTTTTTCATATGGATGATTTTATCACACGCCAGTTTTACAAACTGTTACATGTAAAGTGTGTTTTTTTAGGTTAAGCTAAAGTTTTACCGGCGCTAAAAAACTAAAAAATGATTAGATATTTTTAGTTAACCCATTGTTTCAACTTTATTTTTAGGAGATTTCTATGCAATATCAAATTGATATTTTTGTTGAGTCATTGAATCAATTTTGGTTACAACTGGTTAATTTTGTGCCTAAATTATTGGCAGTTATTGTGATTTTATTTGTTGGTTGGCTGGTTGCTAAACTTGTTAGAAAAGCGGTGAAGCGCGGGCTTGAGCTGGCACAATTTGATAAATTTGCACAAAAATCCGGGTTGGAAGCCTTTATGAGTCACGGCAATTTTAGCCTGACCTTAAGTGGCATTATTAGCCAAGTGGTGTATTGGTTAGTGATTATTTTATTTATCATCACAGGCGCAAATTCATTGGGGTTAAGTGAGGTGGCCGGTTTATTAGAGCAATTAGCCAGTTATTTACCGCATATCATCGTGGCGATTTTAGTGGTGATTTTTGGTACTTTGTTAGCGCGTTTTGTAAATCGGCTGGTGTTTGCTTGGCTTTACAGCATTAAATTTTCGTATGCGCTCACAGTCAGCACATCGGCCGAATATGGCATACAAATTTTTTCTGTATTTGTCGCCTTAGAGCAGCTGGGTATTGGTATGCAGCTTATTTATTCGTTATTTGTGATTGTGTTTGGTGCGTTTTTCTTGGCGCTGGCGATAGCATTTGGTTTGGGTGGAAAAGATTGGGCCGCTAAGGTGATAGAGGATTTTGACCGGAATAAAAATAAGTAGTTAGCTTTAGCGTATTAAATACTGTTGGCGACGGCTAACGGCAATGGTTTCAGGGATATTTTTTAGGATGGCGACCCATTGGCTTTCGTCGTCGGTGATGCACTTTTCGTAGCCGGTGATAAATTGTGGTGCAACCAAGCAATTGCGATGCAAGCGTATAAACCGCTCACCAAATTCTGTTTCTAAATTGGTGAGCGATTCTTCAATCAAATATTCGCGCTCTGCGGTGCGCACGGTAATATATTTTAGCTCCGCACGTAAATAAATAATTGTTTCGACAGGCACCAGCAGCACACGACCGCGCTCGTGTATGCTCAAGTGACTACGCATTTTTTGTAGAGGTCTTAGCGCTTCTATTGGCAAGGGTTTTAGCGCATGCGCCTTATTTATTGCGATTTGCAGACGTTCTAGCCGAATTGGTTTAAGCAAATAATCTATTGCGTTTAAATCGAAGGCTTTAATCGCGTAAGCATCAAAAGCAGTGGTGAAAATAATGTACGGCTTGGGCTCCAACTTTTGCGCGTGTTGTGCAGCTTCGATGCCATCCATGAGTGGCATGCGGATATCTAGCAACATCACATCAGGATTGGTTGTTTGCGCCAAATCAATTGCTTCTTTACCGTTTCTTGCTTCGGCAACGACAGTCACATGCTCAATATCGCCCAACAAATCTCGCATTCTATTTCTAGCGGGCGTTTCATCATCTGCGATTAAAATTTTAAGCGTCTGCAACATAATTTAAATTTTTTCTGGAATGCGAATATGCACTTCATAACGACTTTGCTTAATTTCGGTTCTCAGCGAGCTTTCCAAATCAAAATGCAAGTTTAAGCGCTCTTTAATGTTTTTAAGCGCCATTTTATTGCCGGTATGGTGATCGTTTTGTGGCGCATAAGGATTGCTGATGACAATGTGTAACTCTTTTAGTTTACTGTAAATTTTGACGATAATTTCGCCACCTTCAGGCATCGGTTCTATGCCGTGATATACCGCGTTTTCTAACAAAGGCTGTAAAATCAGAGGTGGAATCATGGCATCACTAGGCATATCATCGATTTGCCAAGTGATTTTTAGGCGATTTTCCAAACGCAATTTTTCCAAATCCAGATATTGGTGACATAGGCCAATTTCTTGTGCGAGAGGCACTAAATCGCGATTTTCACTCATCAAGACACGAAATAAATCCGCCATGTCTTCTAGCGCGGTCTCGGCGCGTTTGGGTTGGCTGCGTATGAGTGACAAGACTGCGTTGATGCTGTTAAACAAAAAATGTGGACGTATACGCGCTTGCAAAGCCTGTAGACGTGCCTCTGCGATGGCGGGCGAATAGGCGCGCTCTTGCAAATAAAAATAATACAGCACGATAGCTGTGACAATGGCAGTGAGCAAGTAAGCGCGGTAAGGATTAGGAATAGAATCAAACGCAAATAGGTGATTGATAAAAATAAATACAAGGCTGGTGAAGGCAATTTCAAGCAATAGGATGGCTACAACGCCTTGCCAATATTTGAGCTTAGCCAGAATTGGATAAAGCGCATATAACCCCAACATACTGAGTAGCAAAATAGGCTGAACTAGCGCAGATATTTGTGCCAATAATGGCAAAAATTCGTTCCATTGTTTACTGAGCAAAATGGCTGCTATCGCCGTTAATAAGTTCACAATTAGCAAAATTCGTAAATGAATGCCAAGATTATGTAGGTTCGGAAGGCGACTATTTTTGCGCACAGCGTATACTTGGTTATAATATTGCGATAAGTATATTATTATTAAAGTAATTTTTACAATTAAACCTAATAAATAAAGCGATTTCCTTTGCAAAAAAATAGTTTAAATAAAAAAGCCAAAAGCCAAAAAAACAAAAGCTGGTCTGGCCGCTTTAGTGAGCCGGTGGCTGAATTGGTTAAAAAATATACCGCATCAGTCGATTTTGATAAGCACCTAGCCGAATTTGATATTCAAGGTTCGCTGGCGCACGCACGTATGCTGGGAGTACAGGGCATCATTAGCAAAAAAGACGTCAGCGCAATTGAAAAGGGCTTAAAAGAAATTTTGGCAGAAATCCAAGCGGGCAAGTTTGAATGGTTGCTGGATTTAGAAGATGTGCATTTAAATATTGAAAAACGCCTGACCGACAAAATCGGTAACGCGGGTAAGCGCTTGCATACGGGCAGAAGTCGCAACGATCAAGTAGCGACAGATGTGCGGTTGTGGTTGCGCGCCACAACTGATGGTGTGTTGACAGGTATTCATAAGCTGCAAACATCTATTTTAGATTTGGCCGAACTGCATGTTGACACCATCATGCCAGGTTTGACGCATTTGCAAGTGGCGCAACCTGTCACATTTGGGCACCATTTGATGGCGTATTTTGAGATGCTTAAACGTGATGCTGAGCGTTTTGCTGATTGCCGAAAACGTGTCAATAAATTGCCGCTAGGCGCGGTGGCATTAGCAGGCACAAGCTACCCGATTAATCGCGAAATGGTGGCTAAAACTTTGGGTTTTGATGGGGTGTGCGAAAACTCATTGGATGCGGTTTCAGATCGCGATTTTGCCATTGAATTTACCGCGGCAAGTGCGGTATTGATGACGCATTTATCAAGATTTTCAGAAGAGTTGATTTTGTGGTCAAGCCCTCGATTTGCGTTTATTGAAATTGCCGATCGCTTTTGTACGGGCTCATCGATTATGCCGCAGAAGAAAAACCCCGATGTGCCAGAGTTGGTGCGTGGCAAAACAGGGCGCGTGAACGGACACTTGGTTGCGTTGCTCACACTGATGAAAGGCCAGCCGCTCGCATATAACAAGGATAATCAAGAAGATAAAGAGCCCTTATTCGATACTGCGGATACAGTATTAATTACATTGGAAATTTATGCAGATATGTTGCGTGGTATTGCGGTAAACAAGGCTAATATGCGCCAAGCCGCGCTGGAAGGGTTTGCCACGGCGACCGATTTGGCCGATTACCTAGTAAAAAAGGATATGCCGTTTAGAGATGCCCACGAGGTGGTTGCTGTGGTGGTAAAACATGCAATTAAAAAGGGTTGCGATTTGTCGGCTTTGTCCTTGGCTGAATTGCAAAAATTCAGTGAGTTAATCCAACAAGATGTTTATAAAGTCCTTACGCTAGAAGGCTCAGTAGCCAGTCGCAACCATATTGGCGGCACAGCGCCCACTCAAGTAAAAAAAGCCATTCAGCGTGCCCGCAAATTTATAAATTAACAACATTACTATTTTGAAGCTAAATTATATTTTAGTTTTTTCGCTTGCCCTACTGTTAAGCGGCAATGTTGCAGCTGTCGCCGATAATTCTTTAGTTTTCAATACAGAGCCACAAGACGCCAAAAGCATGGCTTGGCCTATGTTGCCTGGCGAGAATGTCAATGATATCGCACGTTTGTTTTACCCTAAAAATAAAACCATGCAGCAACAGTTTGTATTCAAAACTTTACGTTTAAATGCAGATATTCAGCCAAAACTCAATGCAACCGAGCGTTTTAAATCACCCACTTTGTTGATGATTCCCACTTTAAAATCACTCTCAAACGGCACGCATGCCATTCAATATGGGCGAAACAATGTCCGTACACAAAAACTGATAATGAGTTATAGCCTTGAGCAAATACCTGCAAAATTAATGAAAGATTATGAGGTATTGCTGAGTAAAAATGCTTTTTTAAAAGAAGAGCTGGCCAAATTAAATGAAAAATTAGTTTTTTTACAAATTAAGTTAGATGAGCTAAAGCTGATTTTGGATAAAACGCTCACACTACCAAATAACGGCTCATCAGCCAAAAAAATATTTAAGAATTTGAATCAACCTGCAAACGTCAGTGAACTAGCAAAAGCACCAGAAAACCCAGACAAAGATTCGCTATTGAATATTGTAAATAATAATTTATTTACAACTATTTTTGTCTTAGGTTTGTTAACAGTTCTGTGTGTGTATTTGTTTAAAAAATATCAGCGACATATGCTTTCAAAAATGAGCTTTGTTGCAACCAAAATGCAGGCAAGTGTTGCGGATTTAGGCGGTTCTTGGCAAGCTACAAAACAATCGGTGGGGATAGAAAGCAAGCCAGAATCAACAATTTATAAAGAAGGGGAAGTGAGATTAGATGCGACCTTAGAAGAAGCTAAATTGCTGATGAGTATTAATCGTGCTACGGATGCAATTGCGCATCTTAAAATGACGATGGAAGCGCAACCTAAAGCAACTATAAATCATTGGCTGTATTTGCTAGATATTTTTAAAAAGCTTAATTTAAATGAGGATTTTGAAAAATACGCAACTAATTTGCATAGTACTTTTAACGTAATGACGCCTATATGGCAGGATACCGAAATCGCAATGGTGGTGCCGCAAAGTTTAGCGGAATTTCCACATATTATGGAAAAACTTTATAGCACATGGCCTAACGACACGGCAACTATCTATTTACGCGGATTGATTACCGATAACCGCGGAGGTGAGCGCATGGGTTTTGGCAAAGAAGTATTGAGCGAAATTTTATTGTTAATAGCCTTGCTAGATATACGTAAAGCGATAAATTAATCTAAAAAAATTTGTAGTAAATTATTCAAATAACGCTGGCCTTTGAGTGTTGGTTTTATGTATTGTAAATCTTGTGTAATAAAACCTTTAGTTGACGCCTCTGTAACCCGCATGGATATTTCCTCCCACGGCATACCTGTGCGCTCTTGAAACAAGTTTTTTTCAAAACCGTTGTTAAGTCGCAGCGCGTTCATCATAAATTCAAAACCTAAATCAGCTTGTGGAATCACCCAAGTGTTATCCAGGGCATTGCCAGTTTCAGCGTTTTCCATAAAGGCGTTTGGGTGCTTGTGGCGCGTTTCGCGGGTGATTTTATCGTGAAAGCTCAATTTGGAATGTGCACCCGCACCGATGCCCAAATAATCGCCAAATTGCCAATAATTGAGGTTATGTCGCGCATGATTTTTCGGTTTGCAAAAAGCCGAGGTTTCATAATGCTCATAACCGTGTTCGGCGAATAAAGCTTCTATTTTTTCTTGCATATCGGCGCTCGTGTCATCCTCCGGTAAGCTAGGCGGAGTACGGTAAAACGGCGTGTTGGGCTCTAACGTTAAATGGTAAAAAGACAGATGATCGGGGCTAAGGCTTATGGCTTGTCGAGCGTCTTGTAAAGCATACTCGAGCGTTTGATTCGGTAGCCCGTACATGACGTCCAAATTCACATGTTCAAACGTATTTAATGCTAATTCAGAGGCTGTGATGGCCTGTTTGTTATCGTGAATACGTCCCAAGGCACGCAAATAATCCGCATTAAAACTTTGGATGCCAAGTGAAACGCGATTGACTCCGGCTTGCTTGTAACCTGAAAAATGTGCGGTGTCTATCGCGCCTGGGTTGGTTTCCAGCGTTATTTCTGCACCATATTCCAGAGGTGTGAGCATACGCACTGCGCTTAAAATTTCGTCGATTGATTTGGCCGAAAACAAACTTGGTGTACCACCGCCAAAAAACACACTTTTGATTTTGCGTCCATAAACACGTGGCACCGATTGCTCTAAATCTGCAATCAAAGCCGCAACATAACGTTTTTCCGGAATTTTATTTCGTGATTCATGCGAATTAAAATCGCAATACGGACATTTTTTTACACACCACGGAATATGAATATAAAGGGCAAGCGGCGGTGGATTTTTTAAGCCAGAAAGTGTGGCCGCGCCTAAAATTGGCGAGCTGGTGCTGATAGGGTTGAGAGGCGCATGAATGCTAGCTTCTGCGCTAATTGGTATAACTTTTTTCAATCGCCGCTTTTTGTTTTGGGTACGGATTCACCAAGCTATCCACCAGTTTGTGCAAGGTTTCGCGCATTTGCGTTTCAGAAACCTCAAGTAGCAAGCCATCTTCCAGCGCGTCTTGGGCAATTTGTTTGATTTCTTCAAAATTTTCGCGCATGACTTTAATTTTTTCGGTGCAAGAGACAACGCTACCGTCGTCGCGCACCCAAGTTGGCAGGGCTTTTTGAGATGATTTCATGGTTGTAGTACCTTCATTTTTTCAATTAAATGTTGCAATGCTTGTCCGCGATGGCTAATTTGATTTTTATATTGCGGACTTAGTTCCGCACCGGTTTTACCTAATTTTACATCTAAAAACAACGGGTCGTAACCAAAACCACCATTACCGCGCGCTGCGATTAAAATCTCACCTTTCCAAATGCCTTCTGCAATCAAAGGTTGCGGGTCATCATGGCTACGTACTAATACGATTGCACAGTAATAATAAGCTGCGCGGTTAGTTTCGTTTTCTAGTGCATTTAAAAGTGTTTGATTATTTTTTTCGTCACTTTTTGGTTCACCACCATAACGTGCAGAGTGCACGCCAGGATTGCCTTGCAGGGCATCCACACAAATGCCAGAATCATCAGCCAAAGCAGGCAAACTAGAATGCAAACTGGCGTGACGTGCTTTGGCCAACGCGTTTTCGATAAATGTGCAGTGTGGCTCTTCGGCTTCAGTAATATTAAACACCGATTGTGGCATTACCTCGATATTCAATGGCGCTAAAAGTTGTTGAATTTCGCGTAGTTTGCCCTCATTGTTAGAAGCAATAACGAGTTTTTTAAGCATTTATTTTTTTAAAGCGATTTGCTGTTTTTTAAGTAATTCTGTGATACCCATATGTGCCAAATCTAACATGGCGTTCATCGTGGCCTTATCGAAGGGATCGCCTTCGGCGGTGCCTTGAATTTCTACAAAACCGCCGTCAGAAGTCATAATTACGTTCATATCGGTATCGCAGTCAGAATCTTCGATATAGTCCAAATCTAGTACCGGCGTGCCTTTATATACGCCTACCGAAATCGCTGCGACTGCTTGTTTGAGAGGATTTTCGGTAATTAAATTGTTTGCCAAAAGATGAGAAATTGCATCATACAAGGCGACGTAAGCGCCAGTAACGCTGGCTGTGCGTGTGCCGCCATCGGCTTGAATCACGTCGCAATCCAAGTGAATTGACCTTTCGCCTAGTTTTTCTAAGTCGATAATTGCTCTAAGACTTCTGCCAATTAAACGTTGAATTTCTTGCGTGCGGCCAGATTGCTTGCCTTTGGTGGCCTCTCTATCCATGCGGCTGCCAGTGCTGCGCGGCAACATACCGTATTCGGCTGTAACCCAACCTTGCCCCTTGCCTTTGAGAAAACTCGGTACTTTTTCTTCTACACTGGCGGTGCAAAGCACGTGCGTATCGCCGAATTTAATCAGCACCGAGCCTTCGGCATGCTTAGTGTAATGGCGGATAATTTTAATATCGCGCAGCTGATTATTGGCGCGATTGCTAGGACGTATATTAGCTTGCATGGCATTGACTTTGAACAAAAAAGCCAATTATAAGCCATGCATAAAGCGCGGTGGTTTAAAACTTGGATTTCTGAGGTTTAAATCCTAGGTTTTTGCTGTGTTTTAATTAAAGCATTTTGTATTTCGGCAATAGTATTTTCAATATCATCGTCTGAAAGTTCGTATGGAGAGCTCCCATCAACCATTTGGCGGGTGACGGTGTTAATGATGGTAGTGGTCTCACCCAAAGGCATAAGCAGTGTAGAAACTGCGCTATGACTTTCTGGCCTGTCGCCCCATTGCAAACCAATAGCGCTCATATTGTCACCCTTATCATCACTGGCAAATTCTGAGCTATCCATGAGCTCTGTAACAGCTTGGGTAATATCCGTATTTCGTTGAACAATTTCTTTGATTTGTTGATCGTTAATCACGCCCCAAACACCATCTGTACATAGTAAAACAGTATCGCCTTCACTGAGCTCATGTCTATCAGATAGGTCTATTTGTGGCGGCGCTTCTCCCCCCACACAATTGTAAATTTTATTTTTGTATGGGTGGGTCGCCATTTCTTCAAGAGAAATCATGCCTTTTTTATACAGCGATTGCACGACGGAATGATCTTCGGTACGAAATAGCAAGTGCCCATTACGGAAATGATACAGGCGCGAATCACCGACGTGCGCACAATATAGATAACTGCGCTGGATAATGGCTGCAACGATGGTAGTGCGCGGAGATTCGACGAATTCTTCGCTTTGCGTTACGTTTTCAATCATATCGTGTACTTGCTGAATATGTTCGATTAAAAATTTTGCTGGGCTGCTAAGTGCTGGCACAGCTAAGCGCTGAAACGCATCGGTAAGTGTTTTAACCGCCAATTGCGCAGCAATTTCACCATTACGGTGGCCGCCCATGCCATCCGCCAATACTAGCAATAAAGCATCTTTGCTGTAAGAATAAGCCAATCTGTCTTGGTTATATGGTCTTGGCCCTTGGCGACTATTTTGATAAATAGTGAATTTCATCTAGTAAATTTACGGTTATAGCGGTTTATTTAAAACATGCTTAATTTTATTCACTAAACTTGGTTTTTTAGGGATTAACGGCGGCACGTTTTCAAGCAGAGTTTTTTGCAGTGAAAACACGCTCTGCGGTCTTTCTAAATAATCAATTTTTAAACAACAATCAATAATTGCCAGCAGTTCTTTGGTATAAATACCTTTGCCAGTTTTAACAGCAGGCGACAAAGTATCTTCTTTTACGCGCAGATTTGCAGCGATAGGCGCAGACCGCACTAAACAAGAATACATGCTCGCGCCAACACTATAAATATCGCTCCAAGGCCCTAGTTGCTTGCGCTCAAAATATTGTTCAGGAGGTGCAAAACCAGGCGTGTAGCTTGGAGATAATTTAGATTGCACTTGGGTAAGCGTTTGTCTTGCAGAACCAAAATCCAGCAATACGGGCGAACCGTCTAACCGAATATAAATATTGGCGGGCTTAATATCCAAATGCAGCAATTTTTGTGTGTGTACTTCGCGTAAGCCGTTTAAAAGTTCGCCAAATACACGTCGCACAAATTTTTCATTTACCGGCTCGGGTTGTGAGAGTATGTAATCTTGCAGCGATTTGCCGCGCTCGTACTGCATCACCATATAAACGGTGTTATTTTCTCTAAAAAAATTAATCACGCGCACGATATTTCTGTGATCAATTTTCGCTAGCGCCAAACCTTCTTCAAAAAAACATTTAAGGCCATGCTTAAAAGTGGCAGCGTCATCATCCGTGCCCAGCAGCACGGTGGCACCTTCTTCGCGCAAGGCTAAGCCTGTTGGCATATATTCTTTAATGGCAACGATATTTTTGTTCATATCTTGTGCAAGATAGACAAAACTAAAGCCGCCAGAGCTCAAGACTTTGGTGATGATGTAGTCTTGTAGCAAATAGCCGATAGGCAATGGTTGATTTTTAGTGGTAGCCATCTATTTGTTTAAATAATAATAGTTATAGTAACAAACTGAGAATATTCTCTCATAAAATCATAGGTATTTGATACAATTATCATTAATTACTTTAAGAAAGTAAGCTATGATACTAAGTATGACAGGCTATGCGTCGCAAGAACGCAACACTATGAATGGAATTTTGTTGATTGAATTGCGCTCGGTGAACCATCGTTACCTAGAGTTACAACTCAAATTAGATGATAATTTGCGCGGTTTTGAAGCCGCCGTGCGCGAGCTTATTCAGGCTAAACTAGGGCGTGGCAAGGTCGATTGTCGCTTGAGTTTGGTGCATAGTGCTGATGCGGATAGCGCACCGCAGCTTAATCATACGGTTTTGCAGCAAATTGCCGAAAGCGCAAAAGTTGCCGCGCAGTATTTTCCACATACACAACCCGTCAATATGCTTGAGATACTACAAATGCCAGGTGTGATGGCGACAGAAGCTTTAAATACGGATGCGCTGGAAAATGATTTAAAAACAAGTTTGAATCAAGTATTGCAAGATTTAATTGAGGCAAAAGCGCGTGAAGGCGAAAAGCTAAAAGCCATTATTTTGGTACGTTTGCAAGAGATTGAGCAACAAGTTACAAAAGTGAAACCGATGATGCCTGCTTTAATTAAGCAATATCAGGAAAAGCTTACTGCCAAACTAAACGAAGCCAATGCGAGTGGAGATGACGAGCGCGTTCGCCAGGAAATCGTGCTGTTTGCACAGCGCATTGATGTAGATGAAGAATTATCACGTTTAAATACGCACATTAACGAAGTAAAACGTATTCTGAATGGTGGTGGTTCAGTGGGTAAGCGCTTAGATTTTTTAATGCAAGAAATGAATCGCGAAGCGAATACACTGGGCTCAAAATCGGTGACAATTGAAACCAGCCAAATTTCGATGGAGCTTAAAGTGTTAATCGAACAAATGCGCGAGCAGATTCAAAATATCGAATAAAAGTTTGGTATTAAATAATGTATTTATTGGTGCAGCATGTACTATTAATAATTATTAATGCACTGTCTTAGTGCGCGTAAACAACTACAAATCTATTTTTTTATTGTAACTATTTGATTTTTAATAACTAAAATATTGGTATGCGTTTTGCTAAAGTCTTTTTACATAAAAAAGATTTTAAAGTATGCAAAAATTCGCCGCCCAATTTTTTGATGAGATGCAGCTAGATTCTGCTAGCGTGCGCGAAATTTATGTGGCTTATCAACATTGGTTAAAAGATGTGCCGCATCACCAATTAGAAAGTAAACGCCAAGAGGCTGAGCTGCTATTTCGTCGTGTGGGGATTACTTTTAATGTATACGGCGAGGCAGATGGCGCTGAACGATTAATCCCTTTTGATGTTATTCCGCGTTTGATTTCAGCTAAAGAATGGACACATCTCTCTGCAGGTGCTGTCCAGCGTGTATGTACCTTGAATATGTTTTTGCACGATATTTACCACAACCAAGAAATTATCAAGGCAGGCATTGTGCCATCTAGCATTTTGGCTAACAGCCAATATCGCCCGGAAATGTTTGGCGTTGATGTGCCAAACCAAGTTTATGCGCACATTGCGGGCATTGATTTAGTGCGCACCAGCGAATCGCAATTTTATGTGTTGGAAGACAATTTGCGTACGCCATCGGGCGTCTCTTATATGTTAGAAGACCGCAAAATGATGATGCGACTTTTTCCTGAATTATTTCGCCGTTATTCTGTGGCACCTGTGGACCACTACCCGCAAGTGTTATTGAAAAATCTGCGTGCTGTAGCGCAAGTTGGCGTGCAAGACCCAACTGTGGTGGTGTTATCTTCAGGCGCATACAACAGTGCATATTTTGAGCACGCTTTTTTAGCACAGCAAATGGGCATTGAACTGGTTGAAGGTCAAGATCTGTTTGTGCGCAATAACGCAGTATTTATGCGTACCACGCAAGGTCCGCAGCGTGTTGATGTAATTTATAGACGGATTGATGACGATTATTTAGACCCGCTGGTATTTAACCAAGATTCAATGTTAGGTGTGCCGGGGTTGCTTTCGGTGTATCGAAACGGTGGTGTGACACTAGCCAATGCAGTGGGCACGGGTGTTGCCGATGATAAAGCCACGTACATTCATGTGCCAAACATGATCAAGTTCTATTTAGGTGAAGAGCCTATTTTAGAAAACGTACCGACTTATGAGTTAAGAAAGGAAGAAGATCTGAAATATGTGCTGGCGCATTTGCATAAGTTAGTGGTGAAAGAGGTACAAGGTTCTGGTGGTTATGGCATGCTGGTTGGCCCTGCGGCCAGCAAAAAAGAGATAGAAGAGTTTAAACTGCGTATGCTATCCAAGCCCGCTAATTACATTGCACAGCCCACATTAGCACTTTCCACCTGTCCAACTTTGGTTGAAAAGGGTATCGCACCGCGTCACGTGGATTTACGTCCATTTGTGCTTTCAGGTAAAACAGTCACCCTAGTGCCAGGCGCGCTATGTCGCGTTGCTTTAAAAGAAGGCTCGCTGGTGGTGAATTCATCACAAGGCGGTGGTACCAAAGATACTTGGATATTAGAAAATGATTTATTGGAAGATGAACCAGTGACAATTACGGCAAAAGCAAAAAACAGCAAAGTTGAGTCCGTATGTTAAGTAGAACCGCAGATCACCTCTATTGGATGGCGCGCTATATTGAGCGCGCAGAGAATATGGCGCGTGTACTGGATGTGACTTATAACATGTCGCTAGTGCCAAATGCTGCCGTGAGCGAGGCTGCGCTATGGCTACCTGCACTAGAAATATCAGGTAATGTCGAAGCCTATGATCATGAGCACGACGATTATTCTGCCGCCGGAGTGATTCACTATCTAGCGATGGATATTGATAATCCATCCAGTATCTATAATACCTTGCGAAGTGCACGTGAGAATGCTCGTGCTGTGCGTGTGGCGATGACTTCTGAAACTTGGGAGAACATCAATGCGCTTTGGCTGGAATTTAGTCAATTTATCGGACAAGACCTTGCTAAACATGGTCTAACTGAATTCTGTGATTGGGTAAAAGCGCGTTCGCATTTATTTCGTGGAGTGTGTTTTGGCACCATGTTACGCGATGACGCATTTAGTTTTGTAAGGTTGGGCACGTTTATTGAACGTGCTGACAACACGGCGCGTTTACTAGATGTAAAGTATCATTTGTTATTACCGTCACAAGAAGAAGTGGGTGGGGCGGTGGATTATTATGAATGGAGCGCAGTTTTGCGTTCGGTATCAGCTTTTCAAGCCTATCAAAAAATATTCAGCGACACCATCGCGCCATGGCGAGTGGCAGAGTTGCTGGTGTTAAGGCGCGATATGCCACGCTCCTTGCATGCGTGTTTAGACGAAGTCACGCCTATATTGGAGCAGTTATCGGGGTTGCGCCAAATCGAGTGCAAGCGATTAGCGGGCGAGTTACACGCCAAACTACGGTTTGGCAAAATGCAAGATATATTTCAACAGGGCTTGCATGAATTTTTAAGTGATTTTATTGATGCAAATAATTATTTGGGTGCTGAAATTCAGCGTGCATTTTTAAGCGTAACTGCCAGTCAGTAACGAGTAATGAATAATGCGCCTTAACATAGAACACCATACCCAATACGTCTACAGTAGTCCCGTTCATTACACTATTCAACAGCTTAGGCTAACTCCACAAAGTGGCTTTGGTCAGCACGTTAAACATTGGGAGGTTAAAGTGCAAGGTCAATTGCACGCTTTTGAAGATGCCTTTGGCAATAGCATGCACACGCTAGTGGTCGATATCCCGCATATAGAACTTAATATATCGGTTGCAGGTGAGGTGGAAACGGGCGTCATCGATTACTCACAATATCAACCGTTGCCACTAACGATTTATTTGCGCGATACACCCCTAACATTGGCGGATGAAGCAATTATCACCTTTGCAGAGGAGTTTAAACAAAAAAAGTCAATTGATGATTTAATGCATGCGCTACTTGATAAAGTGGGCTATATCAAAGGTGCAACTCAAGTGGATACTACCGCAATAGAAGCTTTCAGGTTAGGTAAAGGTGTGTGCCAAGATCATGCTCATGTCATGATTGCCTGTTGCCGAAGTTTAGGTTACCCAGCACGTTATGTCAGTGGTTATTTATTTACACAAGATGGTAGCCTCATGCAAAGCCACGCCTGGGTAGATGTGTGGTTTGATAATGCTTGGCAAAGTGTTGATGTATCTAATGGCTGTCGTGTTGGTGAAACCTATGTGCGAATAGCTACGGGCTTGGATTACCGAACAGCCAGCCCAATTAGCGGTATGCGCTTTGGTGGTGGGCTAGAAGGTATGGCTACCAGTGTCGTAGTTAATCAAGTGGGCGTGCCAATTAATCAGCAACATAAAATGAACCAAATTGAACTGCTAAAGCAGGCACAACAGGCGCAACAATAAAACTTCTACTGCTAAATTAGCATTAAATTTTTTTTGAGCAAAATGGTATGATAATTCTTTTGTGATTATTTAAAATTTCATCGTTATCATGACATATTGCGTCGGTTTATTACTAGAACAGGGCTTGGTTTTTGCGTCAGATACCCGCACAAATGCTGGGGTTGATCAAGTAGCCATTTCGCCCAAAATGCATATTTTTGAAGTTAAAAACGAGCGCGTAATTGTATTACTTACGGCAGGCAATCTAGCGATTGCACAATCTGTAGTCAATCACTTGAGAGCTGCTATAGAAAATAGTAAGGCAGATAGTAAGCACTTACATAATGTGGCTAGTTTATTCGAAGCGGTGGGTTTGGTAGGAGCAGAATTGCGCGCAGTTTTTGAGCGTGATGGAGAGCATTTTAAAAATCACGACATTGACTTCACTGCGAGTATTTTGGTGGGTGGCCAAATTAAAGGCGAAAAACCGCGGTTGTTCAATGTGTATGCTGCAGGTAATTTTATAGAAACATGCAGTGAAACGCCTTATTTTCAAATTGGCGAAACCAAATATGGCAAACCTATTATCGATCGCGTGGTTAAATACAACAGTGACATCATGGATTCAGTAAAATGTTTGCTAATTTCATTCGATTCTACTATTCGTAGTAACGTATCGGTAGCTGCCCCAATTGATTTATTGATTTATCGAGTAGATAGTTTGCATGCTGATTGCAAACAACGCATTAGTGAAAACGACCCGTATTACTCTAAGGTGCGTCAAGGCTGGGGTGCGGGGCTTAAAGAAGTATTTTCCGCGCTACCCAGTCCAGATTGGTGTTAATAGGATGATGGTGAACGGTAATTTATTTATTATCACCGCCGCTTCTGGTGCAGGCAAAACCAGTTTGGTAGAGGCTTTGTTGGTAAACGATGCGCAGATTAAGCGCTCAGTTTCGCATACCACGCGGCCACTGCGGCTAGGTGAAGAAAATGATGTGCATTATCATTTTGTAACCGAGGCACAATTTTTAGAAATTCTAAGCGCGGGTGACTTTTTAGAAAGCGCCAATGTGCATGGCGCCAAATATGGCACCTCGCAAAGCGCTGTGGATACTGCCTTGCAGGCTGGTTTTGATGTGATTTTAGAAATTGATTGGCAAGGCGCCGCGCAAGTGCGCAACATTTATCCGCAAGCAATGAGCATTTTTATTTTGCCGCCTTCGGTAGAAACATTGAAAGAGCGCTTGAATAATCGCGGCCAAGATAGCGTTGAGGTCATTGCCAAGCGCGTTGCGGCGGCGCGCGAAGAAATGCGTCATGTGGTGGAGTTCGATTATGTTACAATCAACGATAAATTTGATGTGGCATTGCAAGATTTAATGGCGATTATTCGCGCAACCAGACTTAAATCGCAATCGCAGTTGCAACGTTACGCTACCCTCATTCAAAAACTAACTTAAAAAGGAGCATAAAATGGCTCGTATTACAGTAGATGATTGCTTAGATAAGATTCCAAACCGTTTTCAATTAACACTGGTGGCAGCTTACCGTGCGCGCCAATTGGCCAATGGCTCTGACCCGTTTGTGCATAGCCCAAATCAAAAAGATAAGCCAACGGTGCTGGCTTTGCGCGAGATTGCTGCGGGCAAAGTGGGTTTAGAAATTCTAAATCGCATTCATCCGTAAGCATTCAGTATAGCTTTTTAACATGTTATGGCAATGCCAAAAACGGCAACCAAATTAGGCATTAACCAACACACTATCGACACTTTTCAATCTGCCGAGCCGCTTTTATTGCCGGCAGATTCTGAAACTTCACAGCTCACCCTTTTACTTAAAGAATACTTTAGCCAAGCTGACATCGAACAGGTGTGGGCGGCATATCGCTATGCTGCTGCCGCGCATCAAGGTCAAACTCGTATGACGGGTGATCCATATATTTCGCACCCGGTGGCGGTGGCGTGTATATTGGCCAAGCTGCATTTAGATTTACCTACTTTGCTGGCCGCGCTGTTGCACGATGTAGCGGAAGATACTGGCGTTGCAATCAAGGAAATAAACAAAAAATTTGGCAAGCAAGTGGCCGATTTGGTCGAAGGTTTAACCAAGCTCGACAAAATCGAGTTTCAAAGCGCTGCGGCTGCACAGGCCGAAAATTTCCGCAAGATGCTGCTGGCGATGAGTCAAGATGTGCGCGTGATTTTGGTGAAGCTGGCCGATAGATTGCATAACATGCAAACGCTGGACGCGATGAACGCGCAAAAGCAAAAACGCATCGCGCGTGAAACGCTGGAAATTTACGCACCGATTGCCAATCGCTTAGGCTTAAATCTTATCTATCAAGAGCTGGAAGACTTGAGTTTTAAACACTTACACCCGATGCGTTATCGTGTGATTGCCAAGGCTATCAAGGTGGCGCGCGGCAATCGCAAAGAGGTAATTAGCAAGATTTTAGAGTCGATTAAACAAAGTTTGTCAGATGCGCATATTGAGGCTGATGTTAAAGGCCGCGAAAAACATTTGTACAGTGTGTACCGAAAAATGGCGAATAAAGCCACCGCGCTAGAGCAAATTCACGATATTTATGGCTTTAGAATTTTGGTTAAAGATACGCCCACTTGTTATTTAACGCTAGGTTGTTTGCATGCACTCTACAAGCCAATCCCGGGCAAGTTTAAAGATTATGTCGCCATCCCCAAAGCCAATGGTTATCAATCGTTGCATACTACCTTATTTGGCCCATACGGCACGCCGATAGAGGTGCAAATTCGCAGTGAAGAAATGCATAAAATTGCCAATGCGGGCGTGGCGGCGCACTGGATGTACAAAACCACAGATGCCAGCTTGACTGCCTTGCAGCAACAAACCCATCAATGGCTACAACGTTTGCTGGAAATTCAAACCGAAAGTGATGATTCTTACGAATTTTTAGAGAATTTTAAAGTCGATTTATTTCCGGATGAAGTGTATGTGTTTACGCCGAAAGGTAATATATTAGCGCTTCCCAAAGGTTCTACCGCGGTAGATTTCGCCTACGCAGTACATACCGATGTGGGCAATAGTTGCGTGGCAGTTAAAATCAATAACGACCTCGCGCCACTGCGTAGCGAGATGCACAATGGCGATAATGTAGAAATTATTACAGCTCCCTTGGCCAACCCAAACCCTGCTTGGTTGAATTATGTAGTCACGGGCAAGGCGCGCTCACATATTCGACATTATTTAAAAACGCTGCAAGCTACAGAATCTGCCCACCTAGGCGAGCGCATGCTTAATATGGCGTTGCGTGCTTTGCATGTGGAGCCAAGCGCGGTACAAGATACGCAATGGCGCAAAGTGATGCGTGATTATGGCGCTAAAGATAAGTCGGAGATTTTGACCGACATTGGTTTAGGCAAACGCATTAGCTTGATGGTAGCGCACCAATTGACCGTTGGTTACCCCGATTTGCATGTACTTGAAAACACTAAAATAAAACCCACTAAAAAACTTGATAGTATCACCATCAGCGGCTCGGAAGGCATGGCGGTACAGTTTGCACAATGTTGCAGACCCATTCCGGGCGATCCAATTTTAGGCTTCATTAACAAGGAAAAAGGCCTCATTATTCATACACACGATTGCCCAACCACGCGTAAATTTAAACTTGACCCTGATAAATGGTTGGATGTAGAGTGGGATTCTGATGACAAAAAACTGTTTAAGGTGAATGTGTGTGTGGTAGTGGCAAATGAGCGTGGTATGCTCGCCAAAATCGCTGCTGGCATCTCAGATGTAGGTTCTAATATTGATAACGTAAGTGTAGAAGAACCCGATGGCAGCGCTTACGTTAATATCAATTTTACTGTGCAAGTGCGCAATCGTGTGCATTTGGCCGAGTTAATGCGTAATTTACGCAAAATACCGGATGTGGTGCGCATTAACCGTGTCAAGGGGTTGCACAATGAAGAAAAAATCCAATAACCATTATTAAGTATCTTTAAGTTTAGAATACCTTTTAAGTTGGTTCTGTGAATCAAAACCTCAATCAATTACCTGCAGGCTTGCCAGTGCCGATGGATGACGGGCAAGCCGCGCACCTAGTAGGTATGCGTTTACCCGATGTTTCATTGCTTTCTACTAACGGACAAAACTTCAGTTTTAATCATGAAAAAATAGTCATTTATATTTATCCACTCACCGGTCAACCTGAGTTAGCTCTGACGGAGGGCTGGGATGAGATTCCGGGCGCGTGTGGCTGTACGCCACAAGCCTGCGATTTTAGTGCGCATTATCAACAGTGTCAGGGTTTAAATATGCGCGTTTTTGGCTTAAGCACGCAAACTAGCGAATATCAGCTAGAACTTAAAAATCGTTTACATTTACCCTTTGATTTGTTGAGTAATGTTGATTTTAAGTTAAAACAAACTTTAAATTTGCCTACTTTTTAGGTTGGCAAGCTTACTTTGTATAAAAGACTCACCTTGATTGCCGGGCAAAATATTATTAAAAAAGTGTTTTATCCCGTGTTTCCACCCAATCAGCACGCGGCTATAGTTTTAGATTGGCTGAAAAGCTATTCAATTTGAGCGATGACAAATCTTGCGGATATAAAAGGTTTTAGCAAACCACTGATTACCAACTTGCACAAGCTTGGCATTTCGACTATTCAAGACTTATTGTTGCATTTACCGTTGCGTTATATTGATGAAACGCGCATCACAGCAATTCGTGATTTGCGGCTGGGCGATGCCGCGCAAATGGAAGGCGAAATTGTGCACGCCGAAGTTAGCTATAAGCCTCGTAAAGCCTTACATGTGCGCTTAGAAGACGCCAGCGGGCAGATAAATTTGCGTTTTTTACATTTTTATCCTAGCCAAGTTGCGGCGCTAGCGGTGGGTAAGTACATTCGCGCTTATGGCGAAGTGCGGCATGGTTTTTTTGGCTATGAGATGGTGCACCCACAGTGCAAAAGTGTGGGTAGTCAGACCATTGTTGCTGAAACGCTCACGCCGGTTTACCCAACTACCTCAGGCCTCACGCAAGCCAATATTCGCAAGGCAATTGCACTTGCCATTGGTCAAAATGATCTGGCTGAAACCTTGCCCGCATGCGTTTATAAAAACTTAAATTTACCCAATTTTTCGACAAGCATTCATGCGCTGCACAATCCGCCGCCAGACGCTAATTTAAGCACGCTTGAAAACAAAACCATGCCAGAATGGCGCCGCTTGGCGTTTGACGAGCTATTGTCGCAACAACTCTCGATGCGCAAGCACTACATTAAGCGGCGCAGTTTGGAGGCGCCAGCCATTGCAGCATCGCAGAAATTAGCGCCGCAATTATTAAAAAACTTGGCGTTTATTTTAACGCAATCGCAACAAAAAGTAGTGGCAGAAATCAGCCACGATTTGATGCAGCCTCACCCCATGCGGCGCTTGTTGCAGGGCGATGTCGGCAGCGGCAAAACCATCGTGGCTGGCACGGCTGCGTTGCAGGCAATAGAACATGGCTGGCAAGTGGCGCTGATGGCGCCGACTGAAATTTTGGCGGAGCAACATTATAAAAAGTTTAGCCAATGGTTAGCACCATTAGATATCAATATTGCTTGGCTCACGGGCAGCCAAAGCAAAATAGAACGTGAAGCTGCATTAGAAGGCATCGCCAGCGGCCGCGCCCAGCTTGCTATTGGAACGCATGCCTTATTTCAAGAATCAGTACAATTTAGCAAATTAGGCCTTGCCATTATCGACGAGCAACATCGCTTCGGTGTACAGCAACGGCTGGCTTTGCGCAAAAAAGGCGAACCGGAACCGCATCAGCTCATGATGTCTGCCACGCCGATTCCGCGCACATTATCGATGAGTTATTTTGCCGATTTAGATGTTTCGGTGATAGATGAACTGCCGCCTGACCGTACGCCAGTTATGACCAAATTGGTTTCGGATGAGCGGCGCGATGAAATTTTGCAACGCGTACGCGAAGCGTGCATGGCTGGAAGTCAGGCCTATTGGGTGTGTCCGTTGATTGAGGAAAGCGAGGCGCTACAATTACAAACCGCGCAAGACACGTTTGCGCATATGCAAAGTGAGTTCCCTGAGCTCAATATTGGCTTGGTGCATGGCCGCATGAAAACTGCAGAAAAACAAGCTGTGATGCAAGCTTTTACATTTGGCGAAATTCAATTACTTGTAGCAACTACGGTTATCGAAGTGGGGGTGGATGTGCCAAATGCCAGTTTAATGATAATTGAACACGCAGAACGTATGGGGTTGAGTCAGTTGCACCAGCTACGTGGCCGGGTGGGGCGCGGAGCGGCAAAAAGCACCTGCATTTTGCTCTACCAAAATAAGCTTAGTGAGACAGCCCGCGCGCGGTTAAAAGTGATTTATGAAAATAACGATGGTTTTATCATCGCCCAAGCAGATTTAAATTTACGCGGCCCGGGTGAATATTTAGGCACCCGCCAAAGTGGTGTGCCCATGCTTAAAATTGCCGATTTAGAACGCGATGCCGATTTACTAGAAAGCGCCAAAAGCATGGCGGATAAGCTGATTAAGGAATATCCGCAAGCTGTAGAAGCACATTTAGAACGTTGGATGAGTCATGCGGGTGAATTGGTGAAGGTATAATGCGAATATCTAACTAATTATAAAAATTATGAAAAATAAATCAATTTTTGCCCAGCTCATTACCCTCATTAAGTGGCTAGTAATTACACTGCTTACAATAGTAGTTATGTTACTTATGTTAGCGATGTTTGCTGGCCTGCTTTCTGCAGTCAGCCCAGCCACAGTAATTTCTACATTGTACCGATATGTGGTGCCCGAACACTTTGTGACAGAGCAATTGATTGAAACTACGGATGGGAAGCAGATTACGGTGCACGCTAATAAATATTGGTATACAGGCAAATATTCATTAGCTTTGAATACTGAAGACTATCCTCCCTGGACTTACGAGAACTCGAATATACCCGTGATGGATCAAACATTTCCAGTCACATTTGATGTGGTTAATAATGTGCCGTGGGTGGTTTTACCAGTGCGAGGTGCCAAATGTTCTGAGTATGGATTTCCACGAGAAGGGTTTGCAGTTTTCAAACTGGATAACAAAATATGGAAGCAAGTACCCTATGAACAGGCACCACCTAGTTTGCGTGTAAATCTGCTTCAGAATAATGATGAAATGAACGAAAAAATAACACCTGAAATTAGGCAAAGCCTAGACGTGGATTTATACAATAGCGGGCAAATGCACCAATACATCAATGAAGATGGGTCGGGGAAAACCATTAAGGAAAGTGCTAAGTTAAATATGGAGTTACCTTATATTGCAGATGCAGGTTCTTGTTATTACTTGAACCCTCCAGTTGATCCTGACGAAAGGCGTTCGCTCAGGGAGTATGTAGAGATGAAAGCAGTGAAAGTGCAAGCAAACATAGTGAAAGAAAGTGATGAAAAAATTGAACTGAGCGACTACGAACTGAAGCAGATGTACCTTGTTCCAAAAATCCTCGGCAACTGTGACAAAGTTGTGAAGCGACACTTCACTACACAGCTTGCAAAAGAAAATCAGGCTGAATTCGTCAAAGTAGCTGGAGTACCAGAAGGAACTTTTAAAAGCGCAGGCGCCGCTGAGCGAGTAGAGCTAATTGCAGGTACAAATGGGGAAACACGATCCTTTTATTTGCCTTTACAAGGCGCTAGTGCAACGAGGATAAGTTTAATGCATTGCCAGCCAGATCGAATAATTGTTGATTTTGGTGAGGATAATAACTCGTTGCAAGTTTTAGAGTATAGCCTAAATGCCCAGCTTAAAAAGAAATGGTCTGTGCAATTACCAATTAACGGGCATCAAATATCTGATATTTCTATCGGCAAAGATCGAATAAACGTTGGGCTTGTTGATTTTGTTGGGGTTGACTATAACCAAGGCAAGAAATTTCCAGGGAGAGTTATCGGCCAATATAGTTTTGAGGCAGAGCTACCTTAATTGGTTACAGCAGGGCGTGCGATATTCAACCGTGAAAATTCAACAAAATCGTTCTCAGCAGCGTCAGCAATGGCTTAGAAAGTCGATGTTAGCCAAAGCGTTGCAACCTTGGTTGATTGATACTGGCTCACTCACTGCGCGGTTAAAGGCGCGCTACACAGATTTTTCGGTGCGGCCGGTGTTGTTAAAAAATGCCAAAGCGTTGCAAGATGAGTCCGCGCTACTTGGCTTGAAAGTCAATCAGCATGCACTGATTCGCGAGGTGTTATTGATGGGCAACAATCAACCCGTGGTGTTTGCGCATAGTGTGTTGCCGCATGCCAGCTTGCGCGGGGCTTGGCGCGGTTTGGGTAAGTTGGGCAACAAACCACTTGGTGCAGCTTTATTTGCTAACCCTAAAGTAATACGCACGCTACTAGATTATAAAAAGCTACCACGCCACCATCCAATATCTATAAGGGTTGCAGAGCATCTGTCAAATAAACCAAAAACATTATGGGCGCGCCGCTCGGTGTTTCAATTAGATTGCGCTAAGATATTAGTTACTGAAGTTTATTTAGAGCAGTTATTAAAATGAATTTTGAAAACTTAAGCAAAAAATTAGACGCTTACGAACGCTTAATGCGCCTAGATAAGCCTGTCGGCATTTTGCTGCTGCTGTGGCCGACGTTATGGGCGTTGTGGCTGGCTTCGCGCGGCGTTCCCGACTGGATTACACTGCTGATTTTTATCACAGGCGCAGTGCTGATGCGTAGCGCGGGCTGTGTAATGAATGACATTGCCGACCGCAAATATGATGGCCTAGTGGAACGCACCAAAAATCGCCCGCTTGCGACAGGTGAAGTGAGCCTAAAAGAGGCGTATTGTTTGGCGGCTGGCTTATGTTTAATGGCTTTTGCGTTGGTACTTTTGTTTAATAAAACCACTATTTTATTATCACTCGCGGCGCTATTTTTAGCTGCGACTTACCCGTTCACTAAGCGTTTTTTGGCGATTCCACAAGCTTATTTGGGCTTGGCGTTTGGCTTCGGTATCCCCATGGCATTTGCTGCAGTGAATGACTACATTCCGCCACTAACTTGGGTTTTGCTGGCTACAAATGTATTTTGGGCGGTAGCTTATGACACTGAGTATGCGATGGTAGATAGGGACGATGATTTAAAAATAGGCATTAAATCTTCCGCGATATTCTTTGGGCAATATGATGTGATTGCAGTGATGATTTGCTATGCGGTTATGCTGGGTTTGCTGGGGTATGTGGGCAAATTTATGAGTTTTGAAAAGTATTATTACTTGGGCTTAGGATCCGCTCTAGGCCTAGTGTTAGGTCAATACCAATTAATTAAAACACGCGATAAAAATAATTGTTTTTATGCTTTTTTATTTAACAACTGGATTGGTTTAGTGCTGTTTCTAGGGTTGGCGGCGCAATATTATTTTCGCCGCTAAACCCATTACTTAAACTCGACTAAATTAAATTCAAACATCGCTTCTTTGCTTTCAAGCTTTGCTGCTGCTTGTTTTTTTTGCTCATCAGCTAACGCGATTTCATGCATTTTTTCTAGCTTCTCTTCTTTTTTGGCAGCAAGTTGGACTTCTTTAAGTTCTTTCATTGCCAATTTCTTTTCATCCATTTGTATCACTTCTGCAGTTTTTAATTCTTCCTGGGCAATACTTCTTAATAAAATGAGTTCTTCAATGATATTTTTATGAAAACCAACGCGGATTTCCAGACGGCTGTTGTAAATTAAATCATCTAGGTAGGTAAGCGCAGCAGGGCTGCCCCAAGCTTGTTGTAACCCTGCGGTAATACGTGGAAATGAATCCAAGGTATTGGCCGAGTCGACTTCAGGTTTAGAAAAATCAGCAATTTGGATATTAAAGTGTTCTTTACACTCAAGCGCGGCTTGCTCGTAACCAGCTTGTAAATTCTCTTTAGCAAGCAAATCGAGTAAAAACATCCAAACTGTAACAGATTGTTTTGGGAACTCGAGTAAATGATTTTGTAATAATTGAATAGCCAAACTAGTACGACCGTGCGATAAAAATACATCGGCATGGTCTAAAATGTTATGGTCAGAATTAAACTCTTCAACTGAAAAAGGAACAACTGCCTTTTCAGTGTCAGCGGCGTCACCAGATTTTTCTGCTGACTTTTCAGCATCGCTATTAAATGTTTGATGCGTTTCAGACTCAAAAAAATTGTCATTTGTATCAAATTCTTCCAATAAATCATTCGCTGTTTCATTGTGGTTTGCCCATTCCAATCGCGCATTTTCAAGCCGTTGAATTTGACGGCGACGGCGCCATTTATCGGCTACGGTAAGACTGCTTATTAGTAGCCCACCACCCAAAATATAGCCCAGCCAATCCAGTTTATTACGCATTGAATTAGCTTGTTCTAATTGCTGTGTTTTATGCTGATTATCCGTTTTTAGCTTTTGGTTAGTTTGTGCTAAAGCGCTAATCTGTTTCTCAAGATGTGCCAGACGATGGCTCATTACCGTCGCCTCGTCTTGTATTTCAGTATCAGTAGCCAATGCTTGGGACGCTGTTTCTGGTGTGAAATGTAGTTGCTTATCTAAACGCAGCTCTGTGCTATTCAAATTTACATATGAAGCACCACCACCAGAAATTGTTAACCGCGGTTTCGCTTCTTTTGTGACATTATTTTTTGAGCTTGAAGGAAGTGTTTCAGTGGACTTATCAATGTTATTACCATTTTTTAATACAATGTTTTTATTAGCTTTTTTGCCATTTCTATGTTTTTTTGTAGAAGTGCTTTTTTTAGCAGCAACAGGTACTTTTATAGTCTGTTTATATAGGCTGGTTTCTACTTTACTATTTTCTTTTGTGCTGGTTTTGTCGTCATTACTGCCGGACACTTCATCTGCAGAATTCTCATCCTCAGCAGTTAAAAGCGGATCTAACAACAACACATAATCACGACGCATGTTGGAGTCGCACTCTGCTAGTACAGATAAATTAACAATCGGTTCATTGATGATTTGATTGGTAGTCACTGTCAAAATTGCAACATCATCGACAGCTTTAGATAGCTTAAAATTTGCGCTAGATAATTGATTCTCTGTATCGGAATCGTTAATTACCTTAAAGCAAGTATCACCTTTAAGGTCGCTAGCACCCTGTATTTTAATAGTTGCACGCAAGGGTTGTCCAAGATACGATTTAACATCTATATTGCCCAAACCAAGCGCCAGCGCGTTAGTTTCTGCGCCAAAGGCTAGAATGGTTAATGCGGTAATAACCGCCTGCTTAAGTGTGTAATTGGTTTGCATATCGTTCACCCATCTATCTATTATAAGTATTAAGTACAACTTTTAATGTTTATTATTCAGATTGCTTCTTAAATCAATTTAAGCAATTGGCGTGCCAACTAATAATCTATCGATAAGTCGACTAGAATTTGAAGGGGATTTGAAGAAAATTACTTTAAAATCTAAATTGCATTAAAAAGTCGGTAAATAAAATCACCAATTATTAGGTGCTTGGCAATTGACAAGACTTCGCCCAAAAGCATATAATCCGCGCTCTTGATTTTATTAAGCTATTTGGTAGTTCTGATATGAAAACTTTTTCTGCTAAAACGCATGAAGTAAAACGCGATTGGTTTGTCATCGACGCGACTGATTTAGTACTGGGTCGCTTGGCAAGTGCAGTAGCGCACCGTTTGCGTGGCAAACATAAAACCATTTACACGCCGCATGTGGATACTGGCGATTACATTGTGGTGATTAACGCCGACAAATTGAAAGTAACGGGCGCAAAAGCTGAAGGCAAGCTTTATCACAGCCACTCTGGTTATCCAGGTGGCATCAGCACAACTACATTTGCTAAAATGCAAGACCGTTTTCCGGGTCGCGCTTTAGAAAAAGCAGTAAAAGGCATGCTACCAAAAGGCCCGCTGGGCTATGCAATGATTAAAAAAATGAAAGTTTATGCTGGCGATAAGCATGAACATGCTGCACAACAACCGCAAGCGTTAACTATTTAAGGGTTTAAGAATGATTGGTAAATACAATTATGGTACAGGCCGCCGCAAAAGCTCAGTAGCGCGCGTGTTCTTAAAATCAGGCAAAGGCAATATCGTGGTAAACGATAAGCCTGTAGATGAGTATTTTTCACGTGTGACTGCACGTATGATTTTACGTCAGCCGTTAGAGCTAACAAACAACCTTGCCAGTTTCGATATCATGGTTAACGTGATTGGTGGCGGTGAATCTGGCCAAGCGGGCGCGGTGCGTCATGGTATTACCCGTGCTTTGATTGATTACGATGCTGCACTTAAAAGTGCCTTATCGCAAGCAGGTTTTGTTACGCGTGACGCACGTGAAGTGGAGCGTAAAAAAGTGGGCTTACGCAAAGCACGCCGCCGTAAACAATTCTCTAAACGCTAATTTACAGCGGTTAAGATTTAAAAAGGTCGCGTTTGCGGCCTTTTTCATTTAAGGTTTAGTTTTTGGTATGTAAATTTAAGTATGGCAACTAAAAAATTAAAAATTGGTATTGTTGGTGGCACCGGTTACACAGGTGTTGAGTTGTTACGTCTATTGGCTGTACACCCACATGCTGAGCTTGTTGCAATTACTTCGCGTGGTGAGGCTGGATTGGCTGTGGCTGACATGTTCCCTAGTCTGCGTGGTTACGTAGATTTGGTTTTTACCGATCCTGCAAGTTCTAATCTAGACGCGTGTGATGTGGTGTTTTTTGCCACACCCAACGGCATTGCCATGCAGCAAACACGCGAGCTGCTTGATAAAGGCGTGCGGGTGATTGATCTGGCCGCCGATTTCAGGATTAAAGATATCCCAACTTGGGAGAAATGGTACGCCATGCCTCACGCTTGTCCGGATTTGGTGACTGAGGCGGTATATGGCTTGCCTGAAATTAATCGGGAAGTCATTAAAAAAGCGCGGCTAATTGCCAACCCGGGATGCTACCCAACCGCAGTACAATTGGGCTTTTTGCCATTGCTGGAAGCGGGCGTGGTTGATACCAGCTATTTAATTGCCGATGCCAAATCAGGCGTGAGCGGTGCGGGCAGAAAAGCTGAAGTGCATACGTTATTTGCCGAATCTAGCGATAACTTTAAAGCCTATGGCGTAGCTGGGCACAGACATTTGCCCGAAATCAGCCAAGGTTTAAACAATATGGCTAAGGGCAAAGTTGGCTTTACTTTTGTGCCGCATTTAACGCCGCTTATTCGCGGCATACACGCAACTTTGTACGCTAAGGCAACTAAATCGGTCGATTTGCAGTCTCTATATGAAGCGCGCTATGCTAATGAGCGGTTTGTCGATGTGTTGCCTAAGGGCTCGCATCCCGAAACGCGCTCTGTACGTGGCTCTAACCAGTGTCGCATTGCGGTACATCAACCACAAGATGGTGATACTATTGTTATATTGTCGGTGATAGATAATTTAGTGAAAGGCGCGGCAGGGCAAGCGGTGCAAAATATGAATATTATGTTTGGGCTTGAAGAAAGCACCGGATTAGAGATTGTGCCATTGCTTCCATAATTTATGAGACCAGTTGACCGTAGAGTTCGCAACTATTATGGCCCTACCGCTAGGCGTGTGGCGGTACGCTCACAGCGCCCTTGGTACTTTCAGGCGCTGGTGGCTGCTGTATTTATGGCAATAGGCTTTGCAATAGCCTATTGGATACTGCATGATGCTGTGAATATGCGTGAAAATTTACACGAAGCAACACTTGAAAATAGAGATTTAGAAGTGAAGTTAGTAGGGGCGCAGCGCGAGTTGCAAGTAGAGCTGGCAACCAATAATAACCTTGCTAAACAGCTTTCAACCGTTCAAGATGAGAATACTAAGATTAAACAAGACCTGTTATTTTACAAAAATATGCTAGATAAAAAACTTAGGTAAAAAATAATTAAGGAACGTACATGTTTTTTAAAAAAGCCAACAAAATAGATAATCGCATCGATACCCTAGTAGGTGTAGATACCCGCATAGAGGGTGATTTGCACTTTAATGGCGGTTTGCGTGTCGATGGCGCGATTCGTGGCGATGTGAGTGAGCAAAACGGCACTCCAAGCACGATCATTTTGAGTGAGCATGGTAGTATTGAAGGCGCAGTGAACGCGGCTAAAATCGTGCTCAACGGCAAAGTCATTGGCACGGTGAAATCCAGCCATTTTATAGAGTTGCAAACCAAAGCGCGCATTACCGGTGATTTATATTACAAATCGCTAGAAATGCACACCGGTGCAGTAATTGAGGGTAAATTGGTGTATTTAGGCGATAATATGCCGGAAGAAACCATCTAAGCTTGTAAATTTGAACATTAGCCCCAAATAGTAGACTAACGATTAAGTCATTAAGAAGTTTAAGGAGCAAAAAATGAATACAGTTGCGGAAATTCCAGATATTGAAATGCCGGCCCCGTTGGTATTTACCGACAATGCAGCCAAAAAAGTGAAAGAGTTGATTGAAGAAGAAGGCTCCCCAGACCTCAAACTGCGCGTATTTGTTAGCGGCGGTGGCTGTTCTGGCTTTCAATACGGTTTTACGTTTGAAGAAGAAGTGAACGAAGACGACACCCAGGTACAAAAAGATACGGTGACTTTGTTAATCGACCCTATGAGCTTGCAGTACTTGATGGGCGCAGAGATTGATTACCAAGATAGCCTGCAAGGATCGCAATTTGTGATTCGTAATCCACAAGCTACATCTACTTGTGGTTGCGGTTCGTCATTCTCAGTTTAAATTAAGTGCCTGCGTTAGCGAATTGCGGCGTTACGCGGTACTCGGATATTCGCTGTACAACCGCGTACTATCTCATATCCTGTGTTCCGTGCGCCTTGCATTTCATCTAACTCAGCTACTTAATTGGACATGATAAAAGCCAAGCAATTGCTTGGCTTTTTTTATAAGGGTTTAGTGCATGAAAAAGCTTATTTATCTACTGCTTATTTTAATCCTTACAAGCTGTGGCAGCCACAAAGAAAAGTACACAACTATCCCACAAGGCGCAACAGTGCTTATTCTGGGCGATAGTCTAAGCTACGGCACAGGTGCAAATACGGGTGAAGATTACCCAACGCAACTTGCCAAAACCACGGGCTGGAAAATCATTAACGAAGGCGTTCCGGGTGACACCACAGCGGGCGGCCTAGAGCGGCTGCCGGCCTTGCTGGAACAAGATCAACCAAAACTGTTAATCGTCGAGCTAGGCGGCAACGATTTTTTACACCAAGTGCCGGAAAGCGAAACCATCGCCAATTTAAAAAGCATTTTGGCGCAATCTAAAAAACAAGGCGTGACCACAATTTTGGTGGCGATTCCCGTATTTAGTCCATTAAAAGCAGCGCTTGGTAATTTGTCTGATCATCCGCTGTATGAAAAACTTGCTAAAGAAACCGCAACGCCGTTGATAGCAGGTGTGTTTTCAGATGTGCTTTCGGATAGAGATTTAAAATCTGACCAGATACACCCAAATGCGCAGGGCTACGTTGAAGTGGGCAATAAAATGGCACAAGCGTTAAAACAATGGGGCTTTGCAAATTAATTTGAGCAGGCTCTGTGAGACAATACCAGAGCGGCTTGCAGGGGCATTGTTTTGAAATTAATTTGAAGCTGACCCCTTTAATTTGGTTGGACTGCTCATTTGTCGAATCGAAGCTCTGCGCCCATGCCATTCGGAGCGGGCGTAAACATGGCCGGATTTCCGTTAGTCACTACGTTGTTTCGTACCGTAGCCTCGTCAACGTGCGGCAATGACGCGGGATCGAATGGATCTAGGGGCCAGAGAATACCCTCGTCAACGGTGATGGGCGCGTAGTACGCGATTGATACGAAGTGCTGTTTGCGCCGCAGACAGTACGCGCGGAGTAGGCCTATGCATGACTCGCTCAGCAGGAACCTCCAGTCAACGCTGTAGAGCAGCAGATGCACAGCTAGCTTTCGCCTTTCTCCGTATTTCTTTTCCTTTGCCTGTATCACGCCCCAGACGGTATCCACCATGTCACCGACCCGGTATCGGTTCGGCGCTCCGGCGTAGTCGCCTTGGTGCATGCTGTGCACGATTTCAGCTTGATCCAGGTGCTGAAGCCCTGATGCCGTGGGCAGCTGGAAATCGAGGTCATTCTCCTTGTTCTGGATTGGTTCTCCAGCCAGAGAATAGAATGGCTTCTCCATACCGGCGGAGAATTTCAAAGCGCCGCGGAGAATCAGTGCCTCCATTTCCGGCTTGGAACACGGAAAAGGGACTGCTTGGAACTGGGGCGGAGGTCCGCCGCCCGTAATCCGGACCGGGCCATTCGTCCCCGTCGGCTTCTCGTGCGTCGTCATTCTTGAGCAGTCCAACGTAAAGTAGACATCCTATTTGACGTTTTATATTGCGTCAAAATGGATGTTGTGTTGTTGCGAATGAATAAAATATATAAATAAATCATGTTGTTATTTATTTTTAGTAAATCCTAAAATTAAAAAAATAAAAACATCACTTTAAATTCAAGTTCTTTTTTCAATCGGCACAAACTCCCGTCTCGCTTCACCTGTATAAAGTTGTCTTGGGCGGCCAATTTTGTGTTCCGGGTCAGCGTTCATCTCGTCCCATTGCGCTATCCAGCCAGCGGTGCGGGCAAGCGCGAAGATGGCGGTAAACATGCTGTAAGGGATACCCATCGCACGCATGACTATGCCACTGTAAAAATCGACATTCGGGTAAAGTTTACGTGAGACAAAATATTCGTCTTCCAGCGCTATTTTTTCCAGCTCCATCGCCAGTTTAAAAATCGAGTCGTCGTGCAAACCAAGTTCGTTTAATACCTCGTAACAGGTTTTTTGCATGATAGCGGCACGTGGGTCCATGCTACGATACACACGATGCCCAAAACCCATCAGCCTGAAACTGTCAGATTTATCTTTAGCGCGTTTAATAAATTGGCCTATGCGCGATACATCGCCGATTTCTTCCAGCATTTTAAGTGTGGCTTCATTGGCGCCGCCGTGCGCTGGTCCCCAAAGCGAGGCAATGCCTGCCGCCACGCTGGCAAATGGGTTGGCACCGCTCGAGCCGACTAAGCGAACGGTAGAAGTTGAAGCATTTTGCTCATGGTCTGCATGCAGAATTAAAATCTTCTCGAAAGCACGCGCCAATACTGGGTTTGGCGTGTATTCCTCGCAAGGCACGGCAAACATCATATACATGAAGTTTTCAGCATAATTGAGGCTGTTTTTGGGCTGCATAAACGGCTGACCTAAGTTGTACTTGTAACTCCAAGCCGCAATGGTAGGGATTTTTGCTAATAAACGATGTGCAGAAATAACGCGATGTTGCGGGTTATACACATCCATAGCATCGAAATAGAAAGCCGACAAGCTGCCAACCACGCCAATCATAACAGCCATGGGGTGCGCATCGCGCCGAAAGCCGCGGAATATATTGCTAAGCTGATCGTGCAACATAGTGTGGTTGACGATAGTTTTGGTGAATTCAATTCTTTGCGCTGTATTTGGCAGCTCGCCATGCATCAGTAAATATGAAACTTCTAAAAAGTTGCAATGCTCGGCAAGTTGTTCAATCGGGTAACCGCGATAAAGCAGTTGACCTTTTTCACCATCAATAAACGTGATGCTAGATTGGCATGCCGCAGTAGACATAAAGCCGGGGTCGTAAGTAAATACGCCGTGTTTACCCAGTGTGCGAATATCAATCACATCGTTACCTAGTGTGCCAGAAAGTACGGGTAATTCGATGGGTTTAGCGTCGTTATCGAAAGTAATCGTTGCTTTTGTAGGTTTTGTCATGATCGCTCTTTGTAATCTTTATTTATGATTATACGCCGAAAAATACGCGCTTATTTAGGGGGCTTTACTTGGGGTAAATGGCACCCAAAATGCGCAATCCTTTTGCACCAGTAACAGAGGGCAAGTTGCTGGGTTTGTTTGTAAGTGTTTGCTTGGCCAGCCAAGCAAATGCAGCTGCTTCAACCCAATTGACACTTACACCCAAATCGTCGGTAGTAGCCACTTTTGTGTTGCCTAATAATGTTTGTAAGCTGTTTTTCAGCAAGCTGTTATGTGCACCACCACCGCATAAATAAACTTCGTCAACCTTGCCACAATTGTTGAGCGCATTGTGAATGCTATGTGCAGTTAGCGCGGTGAGTGTATGTGCGACATCTTGTGGCCGCAGATGTGGATACAACAAATGCTGCTTTAACCAACTATCGTTAAAAAGATCGCGCCCAGTGCTTTTGGGCGGCGGCAGCTCAAAATAGGGCTCGGCAAGCATATTAAATAATAAAATATCCAGCACCACGCCAGTGGCTGCCCACGCGCCATCCGCGTCGTAATCTTTACCTATATTTTGTTTTGTCCACGCATCCAATAACATATTGCCCGGGCCAGAATCAAAACCAAGCACTGCACCTGTACTGGCGAGATAGGTGATATTGGCGATGCCGCCAATATTGACGATGGCACGATTAGCTTCATCACTTGCAAATACTGCTTTATGAAACGCTGGCACGAGTGGTGCACCTTGGCCGCCCGCTGCAATGTCGCGGCTTCTAAAACCTGATATCACAGTGATATCAGTGAGTTCAGCTAACAAGGCAGAGTTGCCAATTTGCAAAGTATACCCAAGCTCTGGCCTATGCCGAATAGTTTGGCCGTGACAGCCAATCGCAGTAATTTTTTTAGCACTGGTTTGCACAGAATCTAGTAATTGCCTGACCGCATTCGCATACATGGTCGCTAGCCTGTTATCCATTAAAGTTGCGGTTTCCAGCTCATTGTTACTGTTTTGATGCAAAGCCAATAATTCTAATTTAAGTGCTGCGGGGTAAGGCGCAAAATGCGTGGCGAGAAGCTGACAGGCGTTTTCCTCGAACGAGCATAAAACAACGTCGATACCATCTAAACTGGTGCCAGACATAATGCCTATGAATAATTGCATCAATAAATATCTTTCATCGGGTTTAAATTTTACGCAGGCTTAAGAATTTATTTTGCGTTAAAATAGAAGCCTAAACTACATCATTGTTTTTTGCATAGAATATGACCGGAAGAATGACAAAGTACCGCCCAAATGCTTGCATATAAAAGCATGGTAACAGAATTTTTAAACTAATAAAAAGTAACACATTGTAAAAAAATATAACACCAATACTACTGGGAAACACTGTGAAAACAGATATTAATCAATCATTGGCAATTATAAAACGCGGCTGCGACGAGCTGCTAATTGAGGCTGAACTAGTCGAAAAACTTAAAAAAGGCGTGCCGTTGCGCATTAAGGCAGGTTTCGATCCAACCGCGCCAGACTTGCATCTTGGACATACTGTACTCATCAATAAACTGCGTCATTTTCAAGATTTAGGCCATCACATATTGTTTTTGATTGGCGATTTTACCGGCATGATTGGCGACCCGACTGGCAAAAGTGCCACACGACTGCCATTAACCAAAGAGCAGGTGGCTGAGAATGCCAAATCGTACGCCACACAGGTATTTAAGATTTTAGATAAAGATAAAACCGAAATTGTTTTTAATTCAAGCTGGCTCACAGATTTAGGTGCGGCAGGCATGCTCAAACTGGCCGCTAGCCATACGGTTGCACGTATGCTTGAACGCGATGATTTCTCAAAACGCTTCAAAGGCAATCAACCAATCGCGATTCACGAATTTATGTATCCGTTGCTGCAAGGCTACGATTCAGTCGTGCTTAAAGCAGATGTTGAATTGGGAGGAACAGATCAAAAATTTAACTTGCTGATGGGTCGCGAGCTGCAAAAACAAGCCAGACAGCCCCAGCAATGCGTGCTTACCATGCCTTTGTTAGAAGGTTTAGATGGCGTGAATAAGATGTCGAAATCGCTCGATAACTACATTGGCATTAACGAACCGCCAGAAATTATTTTTGCCAAATTAATGTCGGTTTCGGATGAGCTAATGTGGCGCTATATTGAATTGTTGTCGTTTGAAAGTCTAGAAACCATTGCCAAATGGAAGGCGGACGTTAAGGCAGGCGAAAATCCACGTAATATTAAAGTGAAATTCGCGCAAGAAATTGTTGCACGCTTTCACTGCCAAGCCGATGCCGAAAAAGCGCTGAACGACTTTCAAACTCGCGCTAAAGGCGGCATTCCGGATGATGTGCAAAAAGTAACTGTTGCTATAACAGGCGTCTCGGCAAGTGCTTCTATTGGCTCTGTAGGCATTGCAGGTTCCATAGGTATTGCACAACTTTTAAAGATGGCGGGCTTAGTAGAAAGCACTTCGGAAGCCTACCGCGCGATTGAGCAAGGCGGCGTCAAGCTTGATAGCGAAAAAGTCACAGATAAAAATTTGCAGTTAAATAAAGGCGTAACTGTTGTAGCGCAAGTGGGTAAGCGTAAGTTTGCTAAAATTACTATAAGTTAGCCATATGCGGCTAAAATCAAAGCGTTTTCTTACATTGTCCTTTTATTTGGTAAATTAAGCAGCGGAGAAGTTTTTACCAAGTTATTTAGATAAGGATGGGTTCTGTTGTTGTAAAGTTTGGCAATTTTCTTCACATACATTTGCGTTTCTGCATATGGAGGAACCCCTTTATATTTCTCGACTGTGGCTTCGCCAGCATTATAGGCCGCCGCTACCAGCTGTACGTCACCTTTGAAATAAGCCAGTAACCATTGTAGATAAGCCAGCCCGCCTTTGATATTATCCTCCGCTTTGTAAGCGTTCTTTACACCAAAACGTTGCGCGGTTTCTGGAATGAGTTGCATCAGACCTTGTGCATTTTTAGCTGAAGTTGCTTGTATATTAAATCCCGATTCCACTGCAATAAAAGCCATCGCTAAATTGGTGTCGATGTTGTAACGGGGGGCGAGCTTAGTTACCAGTTTTAGAATATGTGCTTGTGAATAGAACAGTGCAGCCGTTTCTGGTGATATATCCTTTCGTTCTGTTGTAGCTGTCCCTAAGCCGGGGGCGCTTGCTGCGGGCGAGTCGGGCAAGAAGAAACAGGTAGGCAAATCGGATCGTGGCAAAGTATCTGTAATTTCGCTAAGCGCCTCTTCCGCACGAATGTGCCCTTGCTCTGCTGCCATGGTATATAGTTGTGCGGCAATACTTTTGTTTACAGAGACACCGCGCCCGTTTAAATACATCCAGGCTAGCGCATATTGCGCATCGGCATCACCAGATTTTGCCGCTTTGCAATAGCCGGCTGCAACTTCTGCGTAATTGTGAGGAGACCCTTCGGTGTTTTTGAACTTGAATGCCATTTCTACTAGCGGCGAATTGGGGTTTTTGAAAGATGCTTTGGCGTTTTGATTATCGACCGCAGGGTTAGTTGATGGTGGGGCTGAATTTTCGACAATTTGTTGTGTATCTATTACTTTTTCAACGTCGTTCGCCATGACGCTAGTATAAACAGTTAAACCAGCTAGCAAGAGTAAAGGGTTTATATGCGATAAGCTAAAGTCGAGTTTCATTTATTCGGTGACCCCACTTTAAAATATAGCTTAAGAAAAAAGTTATGACTTACCATCAGCATTCTATCGATTATGAAGCGAAAATCTATGACCCTTTTGGGCTATTGGCTTTGCAAATTATGAATAAGAAAGCTAGTTGAGCGCACATATAATATTTTGTAACTCCTCAAATTTGGCTTGAACAAACACATAGCTACCGTAAATGTGTTCTTTGCTTGAATTAATTGGTATAATGCGCGAATAATTCGATGGGCTTTGTGCCCATTTTTTGTTTCTGCAGGTTATGTAGCCTTAAGGAATTGGTAGTAATGCAAGATTTGCAGGGTTTAATTGATAAAACCGTGACCCAACTTGGGTTTGAGCTGGTAGACCTTGAGATGTCAAACAGAGGTAAGTTATTGCGCGTGTTTATTGATAAGTTAAACCCAAAAGATAACAAAGATAGCGTAAATATTGATGATTGTGTGTTGGTGAGCAATCAACTGGGCAATGTGCTGACGGTGGAGCATGAGATTGATTATGATAGGCTGGAGATTTCTTCAGCTGGTATGGATAGAGTGTTAAAAAAAGAAAAAGATTTTGTGCGTTTTACGGGTGAGCGCGCACAGATTAAACTGCGTGTGGGTATTAAGGATGAAAGCGCACAAGCGACTGAAACCACGTTGCCGCGCAAGACCTTTTTGGGCACTTTGCGCGGTGTACAAGATGACATGGTGTTGCTGGAATTTGAAGGCCATACTTACAAAATGGCCTTGAATAATATTGATAAGGCACGCTTAAGCCCAGTGTTTTAGTGCAGATAAATTGGATGTAGTTTAGAATAAATTGATAGCTGGAGATTGCAATGAGTCGTGAAATTTTATTATTGGTAGATGCCTTAGCCCATGAGAAAAATGTGAGCAAAGAGGTGATTTTTACTGCACTAGAGCTTGCATTGGCCTCTGCAACCAAGAAAAAACACGATGAAAATGCAGATATTCGCGTAGAGATTGATCGTGAGACTGGCGAATATAAAACATTTAGGCGCTGGCAATATGTGGAATATGATTTGCTGGAAAATTCAGCTTACCAATTTGATGAAGAGAGCGAACACGCCAAAGATCGCCAAATTGGCGATTATTATGAAGAGCCGCTGGAAAGTATTGAATTTGGCCGCATTGGTGCGCAAGCCGCTAAGCAAGTTATCTTACAAAAAGTACGCGAAGCTGAGCGCGAGCAAATTTTAGAGGACTTTTTGAGCCGAAACGAAAATTTAGTGACAGGTGTAATTAAGCGCATGGAAAAAGGCAACGCACTGATTGAGGTTGGCCGTATTGAATGCCTATTGCCACGCGAGGCGATGATACCAAAAGAAAACTTGCGTGTGGGCGACCGCGTGCGTGCCTATTTATCGCGCATTGAACGTGGTGGTCGTGGCCCGCAGCTTATATTATCACGCATTGCGCCAGAATTTTTACAGCGTTTATTTGAGCTAGAAGTGCCAGAAATTGAAGAAGGGTTGTTGGAAATCAAGGCCGCTGCACGTGACCCTGGTTTGCGCTCAAAAATTGCTGTTAAAACTAACGATCAACGTTTAGACCCAGTAGGTACGTGCGTGGGTATGCGCGGTTCGCGCGTACAAGCGGTTACAGGTGAATTGGCTGGCGAGCGCGTGGATATTGTGTTGTGGAGCATGGAGCCAGCACAGTTTGTGATTAATGCTATGGCACCTGCTGAAGTTTCCAGCATCGTAGTAGATGAAGATGCGCACAGCATGGACGTGGTGGTGAATGAGGAACAATTGGCGTTAGCGATTGGTCGTAACGGCCAAAACGTACGTTTAGCTTCTGAATTGACTGGCTGGACATTGAACATTCTGACTGAAGATGAAGCTGCTAAGAAAAACCAAGACGAATACTCTAGCGTGAGCCAATTGTTTATGGAAAAACTCGACGTGGATGAAGAAGTGGCCGATATTTTGGTGCAAGAAGGCTTTAGTACTTTGGAAGAAATTGCTTACGTGCCACTGACCGAAATGGCTGAAATTGACGCGTTTGACGAGGACACCATTAATGAGCTTCGCTCACGTGCGCGTGCCGCCTTGTTAACTGAAGCTATTGCCAAGGAAGAAAAAATAGAGGAAGCTTCAGCCGATTTGTTGGGCATGGAAGGTATGGACGATAAGACCGCACATCTATTGGCTTCTAAAGGAGTTCCAACAATGGAAAGCTTGGCTGAATTGGCAGTAGATGAGCTGGTAGAATTAACCAATATGGATGCCGAGCGTGCTAAAACATTGATTATGACCGCACGTGCGCCCTGGTTTAAATAGTAGGAAAGTAGAGAGACTCAAAGTGGAAAGACAGGTACAGTAAATGGCACAAACAACCGTTGCACAATTCGCCGCAGAGCTAGGGCTGCCCACCGCCTTGCTGCTAGAGCAGCTGAAAAGTGCGGGCGTGGTTAAATCTGCCGTTGAAGACAAATTAGAAGAAGCTGATAAATCTGCGCTGCTGGAATATTTGCGTAAAGAACATGGTGCCGCACAAGCCCCAAAAAATAAAATCACGCTCACACGCAAATCTAGCACCGAAATTAAAAAAACCGACAGCATGGGCAAAGCGCGGATGATTCAAGTCGAGGTGCGCAAAAAACGTGTGTTGGTGCGCAATGAAAGTGAGACTGAAGTAGCGGCACCAGCGCCAGTTATTGAAACTAGACTATCACCAGTTGCTGATGAGGCTGCGGATGCAGCAATTGCTAGCAATGAAGCCGCACCAGTAGTGACAGCACCTGAAACAAAATCTACAACACTCAAGAAACAGGTATTAACAGCGGAGCAAGTTGCGCTGCGTGAACAAGAAGCCCAACGGCATGCAGCTCTGGCTTCGATACAAGCAGAAGATGTGCGTAAAAAACAAGAAATTGCGCAACGCCGCGCGGAAGAAGAAGCTAAAAAGATAGCTGAGGAAGCTTCTGCAAAAGCTAAAACTGCAAAACTCTCTGAAGGTACACTACATAAGCCTGTCGCTAAAGAAGGTGCAGCAAAACCTGCAAATAAAGATGCGAAAAAAAGCAAAGGCAATAACAAAGATTGGAACGAAAAAGAAAGCAAAAAGCGTGGCTTAAAAACGCGCGGAGATATTAACGTTAACCAAGGATGGCGTTCACCAAAAGGTAAACACAAATCGCATAAAGACGATGACGACCAAGAGCACGCTTTTAATGCGCCAACCGAGCCTATTGTGCATGAAGTGTTGGTACCAGAAACTATTTCGGTGGCCGATTTGGCACACAAAATGTCGGTAAAAGCGGCCGAAGTGATTAAGGTGCTGATGGGCATGGGCATGATGGTAACGATTAACCAAGTGCTCGACCAGGAAACGGCAATTATTCTGGTGGAAGAAATGGGGCATACAGCTAAAGCAGCGGCAGCAAATGACCCAGAAACATTCCTAGAAGAAACTGAACATGCCGAGGCGATTTTGGAAGAGCGCCCCCCAGTGGTGACGGTGATGGGTCACGTTGACCATGGTAAAACCTCACTGTTAGATTATATTCGTCGTAGCCATGTGGCTTCTGGTGAAGCGGGTGGCATTACCCAGCATATTGGCGCATACCACGTCGAAACACCACGCGGTATGGTGACTTTCTTAGATACGCCAGGTCACGAGGCATTCACCGCCATGCGTGCGCGTGGCGCAAAAGCGACTGATGTGGTGATTTTGGTGGTTTCTGCCGATGACGGCGTAATGCCACAAACCATTGAAGCAATTCACCATGCCAAAGCGGCTGGTGTGCCAATAGTAGTGGCGATTAACAAAATTGATAAACCAGATGCACAGCCAGAACGCGTGAAAATGGAGCTGGTAGCCCAAGAAGTGGTGCCAGAAGATCTTGGTGGCGATACTATGTTCCGTGAGGTGTCAGCAAAAACAGGCAAAGGTATCGATGAGTTGCTAGAGGCAGTGTTGCTTCAAGCCGAAATATTAGAATTAAAAGCGCCTAGAAATACGCCAGCCAAAGGCTTGGTAATCGAGGGTAGAATTGATAAAGGCCGTGGTTCTGTTTCAACAATTTTGGTGCAATCTGGTGTGTTACGTCGTGGCGATATGATTTTAGCGGGCAGTACGTTTGGCCGCGTACGCGCTATGTTAGATGAATCCGGCAAAGAAATTAAAGAAGCTGGGCCATCAATTCCAGTTGAAATTTTAGGCTTATCCGATGTACCAAGCGCAGGCGAGGAAGTGATTGTGCTCAACGATGAGCGTAAAGCACGCGAGATTGCAAATTTCCGTGCAGGCAAATTCCGCGATGTGAAGTTGGCCAAGCAGCAAGCGGCCAAGCTTGAAAATATGTTCGAGCAAATGGAAGAGGGCGAAGTACAAACGCTCAATTTGATAGTTAAATCTGATGTACAAGGCTCTTACGAAGCCTTGGCTACCAGTTTGCAAAAACTTTCAACCGCAGAAGTCAAAGTCAATATTATCCATACTGGCGTAGGTGCAATTAGCGAATCGGATGTGAACTTGGCGAGCGCGTCTGGCGCTGTGTTAATTGGCTTTAACGTGCGCGCTGATGCTGGTTCTCGTAAGCTCATCGACAATTTGGGCGTCGATGTACGCTACTACAATATTATTTACGAAGCGGTAGATGAAGTAAAAGCAGCTCTTGGCGGCATGTTAGCTCCAGAACAAAAAGAAACGATGATAGGCACGGTAGAAATTCGCGAGGTGTACCGTATCTCTAAAGTGGGCGCGGTTGCTGGTTGCTATGTGCAAGACGGCATGATTAAACGTAACTCTAAAGTACGCGTGTTGCGTGACAATGTGATTATTCATACTGGGGAGTTAGATTCATTGAAACGCTTTAAAGACGACGTAAAAGAAGTGAAAAACAACTTTGAGTGTGGGCTTTCACTTAAAAACTTTAATGATATTGAAGTTGGCGATATATTAGAAGTTTATGAAGTTGTCGAGGTAGCAAGAACACTTTAATGGCGAAAGAGTTTTCGAGGTCAAATAGGGTTGCCGAGCAAATGCAGCGCGAGTTGGCCGGGTTATTGCAGCTTGAAGTGAAAGACCCACGCATTGGTATGGTAACAGTTACAGACGTTGAGGTCACAGGTGATATGGCGCATGCCAAAATCTACTACAGTGCCGCTAAAGCCAGCAATAGCTTACAAAAGGGTCTAGAAAAATCTGCAGGTTTTTTACGTACGCAACTGGCTAAACGTATGTTGTTACGCACTATTCCTCAATTGCATTTTGTGTATGATGAATCAATTGATATTGGCATTAAAATGGCGCAACTTATAGATGCCGCACGTGCTTCGGACAACAAATCCAACTCTTAATCGACTAAAAGCCTTGCAAATTAAGCGCATCAAAAGAAACATCAATGGTGTTCTGCTACTCGATAAGCCACTTGGTTTTTCATCTAACCAAGCGTTACAAAAAGTAAAATGGTTGTTTCAGGCTGCAAAAGCTGGTCATACAGGTACGCTAGATCCGCTTGCTACTGGACTGTTGCCCATTTGTTTGGGTGAAGCCACCAAGTTTGCACAATACCTCACTGATGCCGATAAAACCTATATCGCAACCATTAAATTGGGCATTACTACAGCCACTGGCGATGCGGAAGGCCAGGTGTTATCGACTTTACCAGTTAATGTAAGTCAAACTCAATTTGTAGCTGTAGCGCAACAATTTATAGGTGAAATTAGCCAATTGCCACCCATGTATTCTGCCTTAAAGCATGAAGGTAAAGCTTTATACGCATACGCCAGAGATGGTGTTGATATTACCCGTCAAGCACGCTTAATTACAATAAAAAATACTATAGTAAATGAGTTTTTAGATGATATTGCACAAATTATCGTGACATGTAGTAAAGGTACATATATTCGCACTTTGGCAGAAGATATTGGCGCAAAACTTGGCTGCGGCGCACATTTAATCGGCTTGCGCCGCACAGTAACGGCTGGTTATTTATTGCCACAGGCAGTCACAATAGAACAGCTAGAGGACTTGCCGACTGAGGAGCGTGATGCGCTATTGCTGCCTGTAGATTCTGCTATTTCACATTTGCCAAAAGTAACTTTGAACCAAGACGCAACACACTTTTTGTTACTAGGCCAAGCAGTGTGGTTAGCAGGTAAAACACCCAGCGGCGACTTACGTTTATATGATGAAAGTAATAGCTTTTTAGGTTTGGGTTTTTTGCAAGATGATGGGAAAATAGCACCCAAGCGCTTAGTACAAAAAATCAATAGCTAAAACAGCTTGTCTAATCACAAAATACTTGTTAAAACCATATTATCAAGCTAAAATGCGCGGTTCATTGATAGTTTGCAAAATTTAGGATAAAACATGGCAACAACCGCAGCTGAACGCACCAAAATTGTTGGTGATTTTCAACAAGCTAAGAACGATACTGGTAGCCCAGAGGTGCAAGTGGCACTGATTACTAGCCGCATTGCTTATTTAACCGAGCATTTTAAAACTAACGCAAAAGATAATCACTCACGTCGTGGTTTGTTGGCAATGGTAAGTCAACGTCGTCGTTTGTTAGATTATTTAAAGCGTGAAAATGCAGGTCGTTATCAAGCATTGATTGAGCGTTTAGGTCTGCGTAAATAATTTTTATAAAAGTGGCTAGTTTGCTAATGGATGGCTCGCTTTTATAATTGTAGTAGAAAGCCGATAGCGATATGCATCGGCTTTTTTTATTGTGAAGTTAGTAAGAAAGTTGTAGTTGTTATTGGGTAGTGAATAGCAACTAATTGAAAGGATAAAGGAAAAACAATGTTTAATAATGTGAAAAAAAGTATTCAATACGGTGCGCATGAGCTCACCATTGAAACAGGTGAAATAGCCCGCCAAGCCGATGCTGCCGTGATGGTGAGTTATGGTGATACAGTAGTGTTAGTTGCGGTGACAAGCAAAAGTGAAGTAAAAGCAGGCCAAGATTTCTTCCCATTAACAGTCGATTACATGGAAAAAACCTACGCAGCAGGTAAGATACCTGGTGGTTTTTTTAAACGTGAAGGCCGCCCTTCAGAAAAAGAAACATTAACCTCACGTTTAATTGATCGCCCATTACGTCCATTGTTTCCAGAAGCGTTTTATAACGAAGTACAAGTTGTTGCAACGGTGATATCATCTGACCCAGAAATTGATGCCGATATCCCAGCAATTATTGGTGCATCAGCCGCTATGTCATTATCAGGCATTCCATTCTTTGGCCCGCTAGGCGCGGCTCGTGTTGGCTACATTAATGATGAATATGTACTTAATCCTACTAAAGCACAGTTGGATGAAACACAGTTAGATTTGGTGGTCGCAGCAACAGAAACAGCAGTGATGATGGTTGAATCAGAAGCGAAAGAATTATCTGAGGAAGTTATGCTGGGCGCAGTGGTGTATGGTCACGAGCAAATGCAAGCTGTAATTAAGATGATTAACGAACTTGCGGCTGAAGCAGCTAAGGATGCTTGGGATTGGGTTGCACCTGAGCCTGATACAGCATTGATTGAAAAGGTTGCTAAATTAGCTACGGCCGATGTAAACGCTGCATTCCAAATTAAAGCTAAGGGTGCGCGTTCTGCCAAGCTAGAGGAAGTTAAAAATCGCGTAATGGCTGAGTTAATTAACGAAAACACTTCGACAGAAGAGGCTAATAAAATTAAGACAGAATTTTTTAATTTAGAAGCTAAAACGGTACGTAGTCAAATACTTAACGGAGAGCCGCGCATTGATGGCCGCGATACACGCACCGTGCGCCCGATTACAATTCGCACAGGCGTATTGCCACGTACACATGGCTCTGCGCTATTCACACGCGGCGAGACTCAGGCGCTTGTTATAGCAACACTAGGTACAGGCCGCGATGAGCAAGTGATTGATGCGCTGCAAGGTGAGTTTAAAGACCGCTTTATGTTGCACTACAATATGCCGCCATTTGCCACAGGTGAAACTGGTCGCGTGGGCACGCCCAAGCGCCGTGAAATCGGGCATGGTCGATTAGCAAAACGTGCGCTAATCGCAGCATTACCAAGCGCGGAAGAATTTGGTTATACCGTGCGTATAGTTTCTGAAATTACTGAGTCAAATGGTTCTAGCTCTATGGCATCAGTCTGTGGCGGCAGTTTAGCTATGATGGACGCTGGCGTGCCGCTTAAAAATCACGTGGCAGGTATTGCCATGGGCTTGATTAAAGAAGGCAACCGCGTTGCAGTGTTAACTGATATTTTGGGTGATGAAGATCATCTAGGCGATATGGATTTTAAAGTAGCGGGTACTGAAGATGGCATTACCGCCCTACAAATGGATATTAAAATTACCGGCATTACCGCACAAATTATGCAAGTGGCGTTGGCGCAAGCAAAAGAAGGCCGCGCGCATATTTTAGACATAATGAAAAAAACGATGAGTGGCGCCAATACTGAAATGTCAGCTTTCGCACCACGTATCATCACCATGAAAATCAATCCCGATAAGATTCGTGATGTGATTGGTAAAGGTGGTGCAGTAATTCGTGCCTTGACCGAAGAAACTGGCACGACGATTGATATTGAAGATGATGGCACAGTAAAAATTGCTTGTACTAGCAGTGAAGCGGGTGCTGAGGCACAACGCCGCATTGCGGAAATTACTGCAGAAGTTGAAGTAGGTCAAATTTACGAAGGCCCAGTGGTTAAAATACTTGATTTTGGTGCTGTTGTTAGCTTGTTGCCAGGTAAAGATGGCTTGGTGCACATTTCACAAATCGCGCATCAACGTGTAAATGCAGTGAGCGATTTTGTAAAAGAAGGCGATATCGTTAAAGTAAAAGTGGTAGAAATTGACGATAAAGGCAAAGTGCGGTTGAGTATGAAAGCTTTGATTGATGCCCCTGCAAAAGAGCAGCCAAAAGCCGAAGCAGAGGCCGACGAGTAATTAAGTTGTAATAAATAAAAAGCCCGCGAAAGCGGGCTTTTTATTTGAGCTATTTACTACTTAGTTACTTGTTTTCAGTTCCGACATAACCTGAAGGTTAGTCTTCACTGAAAGCAGGTTGCTAACTACTTAGCAACCTGCTTTTCTCGCATCTCATCCAGCGTTTTGCAATCAATGCAAAGCGTTGCAGTCGGGCGCGCTTCAAGGCGCTTCAAGCCAATTTCAACGCCACAACCTTCGCAGTAACCATACTCGTTACCGTCAATGTTGCGCAAGGTCTCATCAATTTTTTTGATGAGTTTGCGTTCGCGGTCGCGGTTACGAAGCTCTAAAGCCATGTCAGATTCTTGGCTAGCGCGGTCGTTTGGGTCTGCAAACATCGTCACTTCGTCTTGCATGGTATGTACAGTGCGGTCAATGTCGTGACTAAGCTCAGATTTCCAACCATTTAAGATATTGCGAAAATGGTTGAGTTGATGTTTGTTCATGTATACCTCATCAGGTTTTGCCTGATAAGGCGTAAAAGTTTTGGTAAGAGTTTCTGCCATGTTTATTCCATAAAAACGCTGCAAATAATGCGTTTTAAAAAAGGTAAATTTAAGGTTATTAATTTTTAATCGCGCGAGTTTACACCTATTGTAAGAGATATGCAAAAGCTTATTTCCACTTATTTTTTCTCACATAATTCAAGCGCTAAAAGCGTGTTTTCCATGAGCGTTGCAACTGTCATTGGGCCTACTCCTCCTGGCACTGGAGTGATGTAACTTGCACGTTCTTTTGCGGCATTAAAATCCACATCACCGCAAATTGTGCCATCCGCCAAACGGTTAATACCTATATCGACCACAATTGCGCCAGCTTTAATCCAATTGCCTTGAATAAGGCCGGCTTTGCCGGCGGCTACTACGATTAAATCGGCCTTTTTGACTTTGCTGGCCAAATCTTTTGTATGACGATGACAGCTGGTAATGGTGCAGCCCGCCAGCAATAATTCAAGCGCCATTGGACGGCCAACATGGTTAGAAACACCGACAATAATTGCGTCTAAACCTACTAAATTAATGTTAGAAGCCTCAAGCATTTTGATTACACCAAACGGTGTGCAAGACCGTAGTGTAGGCTGGCGTACAGCTAGGCGGCCGATATTGTAAGGATGAAATCCATCCACATCTTTATCGACGCTGATGCGTTCGATAATATGCTCATCTTTAATCTGTGGCGGCAATGGTGATTGCACCAAAATGCCATCCACCGTAGGGTCGTTATTTAAGTTATCGATTAAGGCGAGCAATTCGGCTTCAGTGGTGCTTGCTGGCAAATTATGCGCGATAGGACGAATACCTACTTTTTCACAAGCTTTGCGTTTATTGCGAACGTATATAGCAGATGCTGGGTCTGCGCCCATTAAAATCACGGCCAAGCAAGGTGCTCGTTTGCCTGCGGCAACGCGGTTTTTGATTTTAGATTTAATATTACTTAGTAAATTTTCTGCAATGGCTTTGCCATCGATAATTTGTGCTGTCATGCTTGCAATTCAAACTTTAATTTGAAATAAAGCGTGATTTTAACATATTCGAATTGACCAAATGCCCTGTTTGCGCTATATTTCTGCCTCTTCGGCGTGTAGCGTAGTCTGGTAGCGCGCCTGCTTTGGGAGCAGGATGTCGGGAGTTCGAATCTCTCCACGCCGACCAGTTTTTTAGTATGTTCTTTAGTTGGCCTAGCCTTAAGTCGTAATATGTAACCATATCTGCCCGTAGCTCAATCGGATAGAGCACCAGCCTTCTAAGCTGGGGGTTACAGGTTCGATTCCTGTCGGGCAGGCCAAATATGTTCTCTATGGTGGCTGTAGCTCAGTTGGTAGAGTCCAGGATTGTGATTCCTGTTGTCGTGGGTTCGAGCCCCATCAGCCACCCCATTTAAGCCCTTTTAAGTGTCTAATAT
>JADGRO010000015.1 GCA_017880905.1 Methylotenera sp. | reverse complement strand
CCAGTTAAATCTTTTTGCCATAAATCTGGCTCCTCGGCATCGCTCAAACCTTTGCCGAATATCAGCGCTTCGTTGGCATACATCGCAAAGCCAATCAGCCGCACCATTACGCGTTCGTCGGTTTCAGATGGATGTTTGGCTAGCGTTAAGCTGTGCTGTGCGTAATATTGCCTGTCCATATCCGCGATGTTCAGGTCGATTTTGTAGATGGTTGACTTAAGCGCCATCGCGATTTTTATAAATAATGGGCATGGCGCATTGTACCTACTAACAAACGCGAGCTAGATTAACTATTCTTTTTTTGCTGATTTGACTGGCTGATTTTTCTTGTGTAATTCGTTGGCAAGGTTTGCGGCCCCGCCATTTTCTAATACGCTTTTGAAATTCGATTTATAAGTTTTTATCAAATCTACGCCACCCATTTCAATGTCGTAAATCATCCAGCCATTCGCGGTTTTATCTAACTTAAAGTCCATCTCGGTCGGTTCTTCATTTGGGCTAACCACTTTGCTTTTGACGACAACACTACTTTTGTCAGGCGACATTTCTAATGGAATAAATGACACTGTTTCATTTTCGTATTGAGAAAGTGAATTGGAAAACAGATGAGCAAGAAAGGCGCGATATTCATCAACTAAATTTGACTGATCCTGTGGAGTTGCAGCCGTCCAATTTTTCTCGCCTATGGTCAGTTGTGTCAAATATACAAAATCAAAGCGGGGAAGAATCGTTGTGGCGACCAGATGTTCCATCTTTCCATGGTCATGAATGATTTCTTTATCTTCATTGAGAGAAGCAAGTATCTTACCCACAGTCTGCTTAACGATTGCATCTGCAGGGGTAAGGTCAGAGTCTTTAGCATATGCTGTCGTAATTGGCAGCAGTAAGACTAGTAGCATTAATCTTATTATCTTCATATTAATTAATGTGAAAATTGTGATAGAGAAAATTCTGAAGGGATGTAGTTTACACGAGATTTCTAAAAGACTCCATATTCCCTTTCTGACTTGTTTAGGTTGCTTAGCATGGCAGTAGGGGATTTAAAACCAATGCTTGGCGCGAGACTTAAGCGTCATTAACTTAAAACAACCACCACCCTGCCCAAGTTGCTGAAACTTGCACAATCAAACCCGGAATCACTTGGCGCGCAAAATCTTTTCCGCCACTGATTACCGCCATCACTGCTTTTGAAATTGAGTTGATTGAAAAAGCGACCAAAATTGGTATAACAGCACTTTCTGGGCTTAGTTTGTCAGCTGCCGCGAGTGAAGCTACAGAGATGGTGGAGGCATGAACATCAGCCAAACCCGCCACGCCAGAGGCAACAACAAGCCCTGCCTGACCAAACCAGGCTTTTAACGCGGCTGAGGTTAATAGCACTACTGCAATGACAGCAGCCAATATTAGCGCGGTTTTTACGCTAAACGTTTGAGTGGGTTTGGACATTTCTGACCCATTTTTATGGAAAGAATTTAAAGTCACCACCAAGCCATATATCGCAACCGAAACTCCCCCAAAAATAAGCGGCCACATAAGTGCATATAGTGTGGGTGGGTGGATTGCTACGAGTAGCATGGTTAACTGTAGAATAGTAGCAAGGCTTGATAACAGCGCACCTGCCACTGCCGAACCCATTAATGTAGGTACTTCTTTAGCGCGCTCCCCCATTGCGCCAATGGTGGCAATGCTGGAAATAAATCCTGATACCAACCCAACCAGCGGTAAGCCTATGCGCCCGCCTAGCCAGCGTAACGCAAGGTGACCAAGTGCGCTAATCGTCATCACCAGAATCACAATCAGCCAAAGATTACGCGGGTTAATGGCCTCGAATGGCCCGATAGATTTATTAGGCACAAGTGGCAATATGATGAGTGTTGCGGCTGCCAGAATTAGAAAATCATTTAACTCATCTTTTGTGACCACACCAAGCACAAAGCCATGAATAGGTTCTTTAGCAGCCAGCAGTATGGCCACGCTGACTGCAAGCGCTGCGGCTAATGCGGCCGCGCTCATGGCTAACCCGCCCAAAATCACAGTAAATATTAAGGTGATTTCGGTAGTAAGTCCAGGGTCTTTACCCCGCCTGTTGTAGTAAGCAATCGCAGCAAAAATCATCACGCAGATTATTGAAACAACAAGCAGCCAAAAGTTGAATGCGGTGCTTACAGCTCCAAGTAGCGAAGTAATGGTGAAAGTGCGAATGCCCGCTGATGATCTATCCGGCCCAGTGCCTTTGCTGCGCTCCCGCTCGGCACCAATCAGCAGCCCAATGCCCAGGGCGACTGCTAAATTAAGCCAAAGCGCGTTATCAATAATCATTTGGCATGCCTAACAATATGATAGTAATTTTAATTTGACCATAATTATTGCACTTTAGCGCCCTTTTAGGACGATTGGTGATATTTCAAAAACGAAAAGCCGGAATTAAGCCTATAAATCTACTTTGTTCTTCAAAGTGATTTTATTTGGGCAGGACTATGATTAATCTAACAATGGGTTATTTTAATAGTGTGATTGCAAACACTGAGGATTGAGAAAAAATGGAAGATCAAACGTTTATTGGGCGCCAGCCCATCATGGATTTCAAACAACAAATTATTGGCTATGAGCTATTTTTTAGGCATAGCGCATATGCCCAAAGTGCGGTGTTTGAAGATGATTTTAAAGCCTGTGCAAATGTGTTGGTTAACACGCTTGGCCAAATGGATATCAAATGGCTGCTGGGTGATAAACAGGCGTTTATCAATGTAAGCGAGCAGATGTTAAAGAGCGAGTTTCTTGAGTTAATGCCGCCACAACGTACGGTGCTTGAAATATTGCGTAGCATTCCAATTAACGAAGCTGTTGTTGAGCGCTGTAAGGCTTTACGCGCCCTAGGTTACAAGATAGCGCTAGATAACCCACAATTAAATGCAGATTCGGCGCCTTTATTAGAGTGTGCTGATTATATTAAAATTGATATTCAGACCGTTAAACCCGCCGAGTTGGACAAACTGCTTTACAAATTTAATGCGCCTTCGGTAAAGATTGTTGCTGAGAAAGTAGAAACTGAAGAACAATTTGAGGTCTGCAAAAATGCTGGTTTTCGCTTGTTTCAAGGTTATTATTTCTCGCGCCCAGAGACATTTACTGCAAAAGTGATTAATGCATCGTTTGATAGCGTATTGAATATTTTGAATAAAGTTAGTCAAGATGCAGATAATATGGATATCGAATCTGGCTTTAAACGAGATGCTGCATTGTCATTTAAGTTACTGCGCTATATTAACTCTGTGGGGTTTGGGCTTTCGTGCGAGATTCAATCGATTAATCATGCGTTAACCATTTTAGGCAGAAATCAACTTTACCGTTGGCTTACTTTGTTAATGGTGACAGCAGGTGAAAACTCTACCCCGCCAGCGCTAATGAAAACTTCTATTACGCGTGGCCGCTTAACCGAACTATTGGGCGAAAGCTATTTTGAGAAAAAAGATCGCGATAATTTGTTTATTGTCGGCGTGTTTTCATTGCTGGATGCCATATTAAAAATGCCAATTGATCAGGTGCTTGAAAAAATTCAATTGCCGGAACCTGTTACAGAAGCTTTGCTTAAACGTGAGGGGATTTACGGGCCTTTTTTAGAGTTGACGGAAGCTTGTGAAGATGCAGATAGCACGCGGATTTTGGAGCTGGCAGAAACACTACATATGGACTCTGCCAAGGTGAACGAATGTCATATGTCTGCCCTAGCATGGGTAGAAACGCTGGGCGTTTGATAAATAAAACTTTTTAAGCATGTAGATTTGCAGATATTGTGCAACGCAATATTTGCGCTGTTCTACATGCTAGCAGAGGCAGATAAGCTTGGTTTCTGTTAAGCTTTCACTCTTTCTAATGCGTAATTTATCATCATGGCTCAATATGTAATGTCTATGCTCCGTGTGAGCAAAACAGTTCCTCCTAAAAAACAGATTATCAAAGATATTTCCCTGTCTTTTTTCCCTGGTGCCAAAATCGGTTTGCTGGGTCTAAATGGCTCGGGCAAGTCTACAGTGTTGCGCATTATGGCGGGCGTAGATAAAGAGTTTGAGGGCGAAGTACAACATCAGCCAAATATGACCATTGGCTACTTGCCACAAGAGCCGCAGCTAGACCCCAACAAAACCGTGCGTGAAGAGGTGGAAAGCGGTATGGGCGAAGCGATGGAAGCACAAGCCAAATTAGAGGCGGTATATGCAGCTTATGCCGAGCCAGGTGCAGATTTTGAAAAATTAGCTGAAGAACAAGCCAAGTACGAAAATATTATTGCAGCGAGCGGAAGCGACTTAAGCACGCAGCTGGAAATTGCGGCCGATGCGCTGCGTCTGCCACCTTGGGATGCGAAAATTGGATCGCTTTCTGGCGGTGAAAAACGTCGTGTGGCTTTATGTAAATTGTTGCTTTCTAAGCCCGATATGCTGTTGCTAGATGAGCCAACCAACCATTTGGATGCAGAGTCTGTGGAATGGTTAGAGCAGTTTTTGGTGCGCTTCCCTGGCACTGTGGTGGCGGTAACGCACGATAGATACTTTCTCGATAACGCGGCGGAATGGATTTTAGAGCTAGACCGTGGGCATGGTATCCCGTGGAAAGGTAATTATTCAAGCTGGTTAGAGCAAAAACAAGAGCGCCTAAAACAAGAGGAATCGCAAGAATCAGCACGTCGTAAAGCTTTAAACACGGAGCTAGAATGGGTGCGCCAAAACCCGAAAGCACGTCAAGCCAAAAGCAAATCACGGATTGCCCGTTATGAAGAATTAGCCAGCGCGGAATACCAAAAACGCAATGAAACGCAGGAGATTTTTATCCCCGCAGGTGAACGTTTGGGCGACCAAGTGATTGAGTTTAAAAATGTTTCTAAAGCTTTTAAAGACAGATTGCTGATTGATAATTTGAGTTTTTCAGTTCCAGCAGGAGCGATTGTCGGTATTATCGGCCCAAATGGTGCGGGTAAATCGACATTATTTAAAATGATTACAGGTCAGGAAAAACCGGATTCAGGAGAGGTGAATATTGGTAGCACTGTGAAGCTTGCCTACGTTGACCAAAGCCGTGATGCATTGAATGACAGCAAAACCGTATTCGATGAAATATCTGGCGGCTCGGATATTTTAACTGTGGGCAGATACGAGACACCTTCACGTGCTTATATTGGAAGATTCAACTTCAAAAGTGGCGACCAGCAAAAAATCGTTGGCCAACTTTCAGGCGGCGAGCGTGGGCGTTTGCATTTGGCCAAAACTTTAATCTCGGGTGGTAATGTGTTGCTGCTGGATGAGCCATCAAACGACTTAGATGTGGAAACTTTACGTGCGCTTGAAGATGCATTGCTAGAGTTTGCAGGCTGCGTGCTGGTGATTTCGCATGATAGATGGTTTTTAGATCGCATCGCCACGCATATTTTGGCAGCTGAAGGTGATTCACACTGGACATTTTTTGATGGCAACTATCAAGAGTACGAGGCTGATAAGAAAAAACGTTTGGGTGAAGAAGGCGCTAAACCGAAACGCATTCGCTACAAGCCAATTACACGTTAAATCAATCCTACAAAAACAGCAGAACAAAGCGCATACAGAAAACAAAAAACCCGCTGAAAATTTTAGCGGGTTCATAAGATTATTTAACTTTTTTTGGCAGTGCTACTTTTTTAGTTTTGGTTGTTGCTGCCTTGCTTACTTTTTTGCGGCTTTGTCCTTGCGCACATTGTCGATAATATAATCAGCTGTTTTTAAGGCTTGTTCGTTGCCGCCATTCATGGTGCTAGAAGTAATGTATTTACCGTCAATTACCAAGCTTGGTACACCAGTTGCGCCAGAGGCACGGAAAATCTGCGCGGCTCGGTTTAAGTTAGTGTTAATGGTGAAAGATTTAAACGCTTGTTCTACTTTTAATCTATCAAGGCCACTTTGGTTGGTTACCCAGTCAATGGTGGCTTTTTCATCGCCAGGGTTCAAGGTTTTTTGTTTGTGAATCGCATCAAATAATGGTGTGTGTAATTTTTGACCTATACCTAAAGCTTCCATCGCATAAAAAGCTTTTGCCATTGGCGCCCAACTTGGGTTTGGTAAACCGGGCACGCGCTTAAAGTAAACGTCGCTCGGTAGTTTCTTCACCCATGCGTTCAGTGGTTCTTCCATGTGATAGCAGTGCGGGCAGCCATACCAAAAAATTTCCATTACTTCTATTTTGGCGGCATTGTCTGTGGGGATTGGTTGTGCAACAGCGTCAAATTCTGCGCCCAATTTGGGGGCATCGGCAAGAGCAAATGTACTCATAGCTAAGGCGCTTAGAGTGAACATTGTAGCTACTAAAAACTTTTTCATTATTGATTCCTTAATTAATTCGTAAAACTGCGAATTCAAGCTATTAACGTAAGTTGACCATAAAGGATGACAACTAATTCCCACTTACTCAGGTTTTGTCTCTGTGTGCACTTTGATGAGATCGGTATTAAAGCCATTAGTTGTGAGTTCACCACGTACTTTATTAATCTGTGCAATATCATGTAACGGACCCACACGAACACGATGCCAAACGCCTTTTTCAGGAATGGTCGCGGTTTGTACGACTGCCTCAAAGCCTTGCAAAGCCAGCTTGGCCTTCATGTTGTCAGCATCCGCCTCGTTAGGAAATGCGCCCACCTGTAAAAAGTAATTATCTTTTTTAACGGTTTGCGAATTATCTTTTATTTCCTGCTCTGTTACCGTGCTTTCGGTTCCGGGCAATATGGTATAAAAATCAAATTTGTTATCTGGCTTATTTGGATTTTCATCTTTGGGTAGCGCGTTTTCATCGGCAGTTTTTTCTTTAGACATTTTTTCAGAAAGATTTTCGATAATTGGCTTGTTGACTTTCTTGTCGGCAAAAGGGCTATTAGCCCCCTTTAGATACATCGTCAAACCTACTGACAAACCAACACCCAGCAATATGCCTATTAGCAAGCCCGATAAAAAAGGGCTGCCTTTGTTGCTGGTTTTTTGTGGTGCTGGTTTGTAATCTTTATTCATATTCATCCTAATCTTACATTTTTTGTGGCGCACTTACACCCAATAAATTCAGGCCATTTTTTAATACTTGCTGCGTTGCTGCAATTAAGGCCAAACGCGCTAATTTGGTTGGCTCATCATCTACCAAAAATTTTGTGTCATTGTAATAGCTATGCAAATCACTTGCACATTCTTTTAAATAATTCGCGATTGTATGTGGTGCCAAATCGATTGCGGCACTATTTACAACTTCAGGATACTCACTTAAACGTTGCATTAATTTTGCCTCGTTTGGCATGATGAGCGGGCTTAAGTTCACCGTTTTCAAACTATTAACATCACCGCCCCACTGGCTTAGCACGCTGCAAATACGGGCGTGAGCATATTGAATGTAGTACACCGGGTTATCATTGGTTTGCGCACGTGCCAAGTCAATATCAAATACCAATTGCGAATCTGCGCGTCGCGCAGCGAGAAAATATCTAGTCGCATCGCAACCCACTTCATCAATTAAATCACGTAAAGTCACGTAGCTGCCCGCACGTTTAGAGATTTTCATCTCTTCACCGCCGCGCATTACGGTGACCATTTGATGTAGCACGTATTCAGGCCAGCTTTTCGGAATACCCATATTAAGCGCCTGCAAACCAGCGCGAACACGGGTGATGGTGCTGTGGTGATCAGCGCCCTGCTCGTTAATGACGCGCACAAAGCCACGTTTCCATTTATCAGCATGATAGGCAACATCAGGCACAAAATAAGTATAACCGCCTTCAGATTTAAGCATTACACGGTCTTTATCGTCGCCAAAATCAGTAGTTTTTAGCCATAGCGCTTCTAAAAGTTCGTAGGTATGACCACTTTTTATTAAAGCCTTTACTGTTTGCTCAACTTTCCCTTCCGCATAAAGCGCGCTTTCCAATGAAAAAGCGTCAAATTTAATTTGAAACGCTTTTAAGTCTAAGTCTTGCTCATGCCGTAAATATGCCACTGCAAAGGTGCGAATAGAATCTAAATCATCAATATCGCCACTGGCGGTCACCTCAATGTCATCTACTGTTACGGTATGTTTGGTTAAATAGGCGGCGGCAATATCATTAATATATTCGCCACGGTAACCATTTTCTGGAAAGCTTGCATGGCCTGTCGAGATGCCCTTGCATCGCGCCAGTACGGAAATAGCAAGGTTATCAATTTGTGCGCCTGCATCGTTGTAATAAAACTCGCGCGTGACATTCCAACCCGTTGCTTCCAATAACCGCGCCAAGCAATCACCTACCGCTGCACCACGCCCATGGCCAACATGCAAAGGACCGGTAGGGTTGGCCGAGACAAATTCTACTTGTACCTTTTTACCTTTGCCTACATTGTTACGCCCAAATTGCGCCCCCTGCTGCAAAACCTCGCTTACAACATTTTGCTTGGATTGCGAATTTAAAAAGAAATTAATGAAGCCAGCGCCCGCAATTTCTACTTTTGCGATATAGTCACTTTGTGGCAGTGCTTTGATTAAACTCTCCGCAATAGCGCGCGGGTTTTGGCGCATTGGTTTAGCTAGCATCATGGCTAAATTAGTCGCAAAGTCGCCGTGTTCGGCAGATTTTGGGCGCTCTAGTACAATGTTAATTTGTGAAGTATCCGCCCCAATGCTAACAGCGGCGCGGGTGAGTAAATCAGTAAGCTGTTCTTTCAAGAAACTTTGGCTTTCAAAATAATCATCAAATTATGCAAAAACAGTATTTTAACCTAAGCAGGCATTAGACTCACCATAACTTTTTTATGTCGCAAACCATTTTCAATATCGCGCTGGATGTGCCACTCAATCGAATATTCGATTATTTAAGCGGCGGTTTTGTTGCACGCGTGGGAAATCGAGTCGTGGTACCGTTCGCAGGCCGCAATTTGGTTGGTGTGGTGCTTAGCATAGCAGAAACCTCAAATTACCCAATTGAAAAACTAAAACCGGTTAGCCATGTGTTTGACGATGTGGTGTTTGATAATGAAACTTTCAAATTGCTAAAATTTTGTGCAGATTACTACCACTATCCATTTGGCCAAGCGCTAATCTCCACGTTGCCATTAAGATTGCGGCAAATCAAACCTGCAGTTTCGCGTAAGCAGTTTGCATATCAGCTAGTTGCACATGCGGATATTGCCCAATTACCTGCTCGCAAAGTGCTGATGCGGCGTATCATAATGGCCTTGCAAGCTTCGCCAATATTGACCGAGGCTGAACTAGCCTTAATTTCATCAGGTTGGCGCAAAGCCATTTTAGAACTCAAGAATTTAGGTTTGGTAACTGCACAAGAAGAGGTCGCGATAAAGGCTTCAATGCCAACTTCTTCAATTGAGCCACAATTAAATAATGAGCAAATTTCAGCCATCAACAGTGTGTTAGCGCTCACTCACAATTTTAAACCTTGGCTATTACATGGCATTACAGGCTCTGGCAAAACCGAAGTTTATATTCAAATTTTACAAAAAATTCTTAGTGAGAAAAACGCACAAATATTGGTGCTGGTACCAGAAATTAACTTAACACCGCAACTGGAAGCTCGTTTTAGAAACCGCTTAAGCCAGTATCCACTTGTGACTTTACACAGCAATTTAAGCGAGAGTGAGCGCTTACAAAATTGGCTGGCAGCTAGTACTGGTGCGGCGAGAATTGTGATTGGCACGCGATTGAGCGTATTTACGCCGATGCCGAATTTGAAAATGATGGTGATGGATGAAGAACATGATGGTTCTTATAAACAGCAAGATGGTATGCGTTATCACGCACGCGATGTGGCCATGGTGCGTGCTAAACAGTTGAACATTCCAATTGTATTGGGCAGTGCGACGCCATCACTAGAAACCTGGTTCAACGCAACAAAAGGGCATAACGTGCAAAAACAACAATATGGCTTGTTAAGCCTAAAGCAACGCGCGGTTGAAAATGCTGCTTTACCCAATATTTTTTGTATAGATACGGCAAAATCGCCAACAGAAAATGGCTTATCACCCTTATTGGCAAACGCCTTACGCGAGAGATTAAAGCGTGGTGAACAAAGTTTATTATTTATTAATCGCCGTGGTTACGCGCCAGTATTGCATTGCAACGCGTGCCAATGGGTGGCACCTTGCATGCGTTGCTCAGCTAGGCTGGTGGTACATTTAAGCCAAAAGCGACTTAAGTGCCACCATTGCGGGCATGAGCAGAAAATTCCGCTGCAATGTCCAAGCTGCGGTAACGCAGATTTGCATCCTACTGGGCAAGCCACACAACGGCTCACCCAAACATTAGAAAATTTGTTTCCAACAGCACGCATCGCACGAGTAGACCGCGATAGCATGCGTAACAAAGATGCGCTGACAGATTTATTGACTAAGGTACACAATCAAGAAATTGACATTTTGGTCGGCACGCAAATGTTGGCTAAAGGTCACGATTTTCCGCACTTAACGTTGGTCGGTGTGATTGATACCGATAGTGCTTTATATAGTCCAGATTTTCGTGCCAGTGAGCGTTTATTTGCACAACTCATGCAAGTTTCTGGCCGCGCAGGCCGCGCTGACAAGGCGGGTGAAGTGCTCATACAAACGGCTTTTCCGCAGCACGCCTTGTTCCATGCGCTCATTAGCCAAGATTATGTAAGTTTCGCCAATGAATTATTGCAAGAGCGACAAGTAATGCAGTTTCCACCCACGAGTTATTTTGCACTGCTACGCGCCGAGGCGAATGATTACGCCCAAGTGCAACAATTTTTGAATCTTGCTGGCAATCTGGCGCGCGTCATTTCAAATCAGGTGATGATTTATGACCCAGTACGGCCGCAAATGGAGCGCTTGAAAGGGTTGGAACGTGGACAATTGTTGTTACAAGCCAATAACCGCGGAGCTTTACAAAGATTGTTAAAGGCTTGGATGCCACAGTTACGCGAATTGCCTATAGTTGCAAAAATTCGTTGGAGTTTGGACATTGACCCGCTAGAATTTTAGAGTGTTTTTGCTATGCGATCTGCACCCAACTTAAAAAGACAGTAAAATAGCGTTTTAGCTTAAAAGCAAACGAATTGCGGGTGTAGTTCAATGGCAGAACGCTAGCTTCCCAAGCTCGATACGCGGGTTCGATTCCCGTCACCCGCTCCAACTCATCTCAAAGCCAATATTAAGTTTGCTAGTTCAAGCTGGTTTAAAACTGGTGAAGAGCAACGCAGCCGCCTGACTGCTCAGCCCTAATTTTTCTATAAAACGTTCTCTTGTCATACCAACCTCCGTAAAGTTTAATTAAACTATAACGGTGTCTACCAGAGCGTGGGAAGTCCAATATAGTTAAGCAAGCCCACAAAAAACAAGCCCAAAAAACTCCAAATCAGATGCTCATTATTTACACCTTGATGTATGGGGCGAATTTTTTTCCATTGCACTAACAACCCTTGTATTTATTAGCAGTGCATATTCTGGTGAGTTCCTG
>JADGRO010000014.1 GCA_017880905.1 Methylotenera sp. | reverse complement strand
CCGATATTGCGCTGGGCTGCATGTTGGGCTACCTTGATTTGCGCCATAAGCAGCTCAATTGGCAAGATAAATACCCCAATTTGGCTAAACATTACGGTATTTTGAGTAAACGGCCGAGCTTTAAACAGACGATACCTGTTTAGTCGGAGGTAATCTTAATGGCAGCAAAAGTTCAAACTAAGATTAACAGCAGTACCCATCTGCTGGAGTTAATGCTTAGTCAAACAGATACGTACCATCATCACAAAGAAACAATGGCTAATGCAGGTATGGTTACACAGATTGCCGTTGTGTCGGGCGTCCTTTCGCTGAATAAAGAGCAACTGGGTTGGGTACAGACTTGGTGTGTGCCGCCAGTCGTCATGTTCATATTAATCTGGTTGCTTATACATGTGTTCATACGCTGGCAACTTCGCAATCGTAGATGGGCGGCACTATTTAGCGCTGCCCTTACATGTACTCTACGAGAATGGGCAATTAAGGAGCCATCCAGTCCGGACCTTGATCCGTATAAGCTTAAAATTAATCAGCCAACTTGCTACTTGTTAGAGTTTTTGGATAAATATGTTATTCCTTGCCGTTCGATATTAGTTCCTGCGGATGTCTCTCGGGAAGGCTGGCCAACCGCACTTGTTAATGAATGGAATAAAAGGGAGGAAGAAAGCAAGAAAGAGATAGCTCTAGAAGAGTGGCTGCTGACAGTTGGAAGTTTTCTAACCTTGTTTCTAGGACTGATGAAGATTTACCATTTCTAATTTAATTGTTCATATAGCAAGTGCAGAGTGTGCAAAGATTCATTTTTGTACATCATTTAGTGCTACCTAAAAATCATCGATACTTTCATCCACAAGCTTGGAAAGTTGTGTTTTTTTGCGCAGACTTTGTCTGTCATTTAAGCGTTTTTGTGCAGCTTGTGGGAAGTCGGTAAATTGAATGGTGTTTCGTTCAATCAGTATGGAAATTAAGTCTTCCAGCACGCGTGCTAATTGAATATCACTCTCGCGAAATGGTGCGTTTTCAGCCAGTGTACTTTCTAAAAACTCAAGATATTCTTTGGCATTATCTTCAACAAACACCCAACCTTTGCCTAGATTTTCAGACGCGCTGGCAGCGACAACTTTACCTTGTGCATTTTTAAAAACGTAAGCCATGTTAGCTCTATCAACCTAAAAATTTTCTAATGAGGTGATTATATGCTAACTGTTCAATTTATATCTTAAAAAAAAGGGGTTAAATTGGGCTTAGACTATGGTTTTGTTGCCTGTGACTTGATTATTAAATAGTGGCGGTGATAATTGCCACCTAACTTTTGATTAGTTAGCGGCGGTGATGATACCACCGCCTAAGCAAACATTACTTTCATACACCACAGCCGATTGACCAGGCGTAATCGCCCATTGCTTTTGGCCGAATTTAATTTCTACTTCATCTTTGGTCAATCGGTCAATCTCACACGGCGCATCGGGCTGGCGATAGCGTGTTTTGGCGGCATAGACCCAGTTGGTAATTGGTTCCTCTTCACTAATCCAATGCAATTGGCTGGCGATCAAACCGTCACTCAATAATAGCGGGTGTTCGTGGCCTTGCACGACAATTAACTCGTTCTTAGCCATATCTTTTGCGGCGACAAACCAAGGCTCGCCACTACTTTCGCGGCTACCGCCGATTTTTAAGCCCTGCCGTTGCCCAAGCGTGTAATACATTAACCCGTCATGATGCCCAACCAGCTTGCCTTCTGGCGTTTTAATGTCGCCGGTTTTTTTCGGTAAATAGCGTTGCAAAAATTCTTGAAAAGGCCGCTCGCCAATAAAACAAATACCTGTGGAGTCTTTTTTATCAGCATTATTCAAGCCCGCCTGGCGCGCTATTTCGCGCACTTCGCGCTTTAAGTATGTGCCTAATGGAAACAGTGTTTTACTAAGCTGTGTTTGGTTTAAGCGATATAAAAAATAGCTTTGGTCTTTGCTGCCGTCATCAGCCTTTAATAACTGATAGCTGCCAGGTTTTAGCGGATTTTCGCGCACTTGCGCGTAATGGCCGGTCGCGATTAAATCTGCGCCCAAACCCATCGCATGATCAAGAAAGGCTTTAAATTTAATCTCGGCATTGCATAAAATATCCGGGTTGGGCGTGCGGCCTGCTTGGTATTCTTCTAAAAAATTCGCAAACACGCGGTCTTTATACTCTTTGCTGAAATTTACCGCTTCAATTTCAATGCCAAGTTTATCGGCCACTGAAACTGCATCGATTAAATCCTGCTTACTACTGCAATATTCGTCGTCATCGTCGTCTTCCCAATTTTTCATGAAAAGGCCGACCACTTCATAGCCTTGCTGCTTTAACAGCATCGCTGTCACCGACGAATCGACACCACCAGAGAGGCCTACAACAACTCTTTTCTTGCTCATAAGTGAGTGACTACTTCCAGCGGATAGCGCTTGCCTGCTAAATAATCCTCAATGCACGTCAATACTTGCTCACTGCGCATCAGGCCAGCTTTATCTCGTATTTCGTCTATGCCCATCCACACGGCTTGCACAATGCCTTGGTCGAGCTCCTGCATTGGATAATTCAAACCCACTTTGCCGATGAAGGCAAAACGCAAATAAGTGGTGTCGTTGTGCGCGTGTTTCCAGTGGTAAATGCCCAGCAAGGCTTCAGGTATAAATTCGTAAGCCGATTCTTCCATGGTTTCACGAATCACCGCTTGTAATAAGGTTTCACCGTCCTCTAAATGGCCAGCAGGTTGATTAAAACGGTTGCCGCGGTCGGTTACTTCTTCTACTAGCAAAAACTTGCCGTTTTGCTCGACAATCGCTGCCACGGTGGTGTTGGGTTTCCATTGAGAAATTTTGCGGAGTTGTTTTTTCACAGCTTGTGTTTTCTTTAAGTTGGTATTGCTATTTTACAGTTAACCAGCCAATTGCGGGAATAGCCCAGTCAAGCCATGCGCGATAAACTCCACCGCCATGGCGGCCAAAATCAGACCCATTAAACGCGTGACGATATTAATGCCGATGGTGCCGAGCTGGTGAGAGATTGCATCGGCAAGTTTGAGCACCAGCCAGATAATGACAGAAATAATCAATACGGGAATTACTAATGACACATGACCTAAAAAAGTAGGCTGCTGCTGCGCGCTTAAAATCATGCTGGAAATTGCACCGGGCCCAGCCAGCAAAGGGATGCTGAGTGGCACAATCGCAATCACTTCGCGTTCGGCCAGGTTTTGTGCTTCCTCAGCGGTTTGCCTTGTGCCGCCCTGTTTACCGTGCATCATGGAAATCGAAATGAGCATGAGTAAAATACCGCCGCCGACTTGAAAAGACGGAATGGTAATACCAAAAAAATTCAAAATATCTTCGCCAATAAAGGCCGATAATATCAGTACAATAAATACTGTTAAGGCGACAGTTCTGGCGATTTTGGCGCGATCAGGCTTATTCCAGCCTTCTGTGGCACTAATAAAAATAGGCACGCTGCCAATCGGGTTAACGATAGCGAACAACGCAATAGTAATTTTTACTAAATAGGACCAGTCGTACATTTATAAACTTTCATTTTGACAATTTCATATAGTAAATTAAAGTAGACGTATGGCGAAAACAAATAGTTTGAAACATGTCATTTTGGCTTCACAAAGCCCGCGACGAGTAGCGTTGCTAAAACAGATGGGGATAGATTGCCTTGTCATGTCCGCCGATATTGATGAAACAGCACTTCCAAATGAATCGCCAGCTGATTATGTCATGCGACTGGCTAAGCAAAAAGCATTAGCAACGCTTAAAAAATTAGATGGTCAACACGCTTACTTACCAATCATTGCAGCAGATACAACAGTTGCTTTAGGCAGCGAAATATTTGGCAAGCCTGAAAATGACGCAGATGCGTTTAATATGCTTAAAAAATTATCTGCAAGCACACACCAAGTACACACGGCAATAGTAGTTGCGTTTAATGGTAAGCTTGAGAAAGCGTTAAATACTACTTTGGTGCAAATGATACGTCTTTCTGATGCTAAGATAACGGCTTATATTGCCACTGGCGAGCATAGAGACAAAGCGGGCAGCTATGCCATACAAGGCTTGGCGGGGAATTGGATAAAGCGTATTGAAGGCAGTTATACTGGTGTGATGGGCTTGCCAGTGCATGAAACCGCCGCGCTTTTAAACAAAATAGGCAAAAGTTAAGGTAGCAGATTTGGGACAAGAAATTTTAATTAATGTCACGCCGCAAGAGACGCGGGTGGCAGTGCTGGAGCAAGGCATCGCGCAAGAGCTGCATATCGAGCGCAGCTCGTCGCTGGGAATTGTCGGTAATATTTATCGCGGTACCGTGTGCCGCGTGTTGCCAGGCATGCAATCGGCTTTTGTAGAAATCGGCCTGCAACGCGCGGCTTTTTTACATGCGGCGGATATTATGGAGTGCCATGTTGATGGCGAGCCGCAAACCGCACGACCAATTCAAGAAGTGTTGCAAGAAGGACAATCGATTATCGTGCAAGTGATTAAAGAACCGATTGGTACTAAGGGTGCGCGACTCACGACGGAAATTAGCATTGCTGGGCGATTTTTAGTATTTTTGCCGCATCAAGACCACATTGGCGTCTCGCAACGTATTGAGGATGAAGACGAACGTGAACATCTGCGCAATCGTTTGCTGGGACTGTTGCCAGAGGGGCGGACGGGTGGCTTTATTATCCGCACCATGTCAGAAACCGCGTCAGATAAAGAGCTATTGGCGGATATTGAATATTTACAAAAAGTTTGGGCAAAAATTCAGCAGGAAAGTCAACATGCCGATGAGCGCTCGCTGGTGTTTTACGATTTAAGTCTGCCCAGACGCATGTTGCGCGATGTGGTGAACGACGACACAGTGAGCATTCGCGTGGATTCTAAGGTGACTTATGAGCAGCTGAAAGAGTTTGCCGAGCTTTATGTGGCAAAGGCAGTAAAGCCCTTATATCACTACCAAGGCGAGCGGCCAATTTTCGATTTTTATAATATTGAAAAAGAAATCGAACGCGCACTTTCGCGCAAAGTAGAATTAAGCTCTGGCGGCTATTTAATTTTTGATCAAACCGAAGCGCTGACTACTGTTGACGTCAACACGGGCAGTTTTGTCAGCGGTAAAAATTTATCCGATACCATTTTTAAAACCAATCTGGAGGCGGCGCATTGTATCGCTCGTCAACTAAGATTACGTAATTTGGGTGGTATCATTATTATCGATTTTATTGATATGGATGAAGACGCACAGCGCGAAACGGTGCTGGAAGAGCTTAAAAAAGCAGTCGAACTAGACCGCGCACGCACTGGGGTGAATGGATTTACTTCGCTAGGTTTAGTAGAAATGACACGCAAGCGCACGCGTGAAAGTTTAGCCCATTTGCTGTGCGAGTCCTGCGAAGTTTGTGATGGGCGCGGCGAATATAAAACCGCGCAGACCATTTGCTACGAGATTATGCGCGAGCTTTTGCGTGAATCTAAGCAGTTTAATGCCAAAGAATTTAAAGTGATCGCATCCCCTAGGGTCGTTGATTTGCTGCTCGACGAAGAATCGCAAAGTTTAGCCAATCTATCGGATTTTATTAATAAGCGTGTGACCTTGCAGGCGGATAGCCAATATGCGCGCGAAGCGTTCGATATTGTCTGGATATAGTTTGTGTCGATTTAAGCGCTATTGGGCAACTGGCGAAACCGTGTTTAAAAACGGCATTTCAGGCAACATTAAAGTTTTAGTTAAATCAACATCATTTTGTGCTTCTACTTTTGCTTTTACCGCAGGTTTTGCCGCATTCAAGAGCAGTAACAACATTGAATCTAAAGATTGGCTTTCTTTAGCAATCAAGGCGTATTCGTGCTCTACAATAATTAATTGTGCATCTAAGGCCTCTGCACTTGCTCTGGCTTCCATTAAATTATTAGCGCGCTCATCTAGGCTGCTTTTATGCTCAGTCATTTGTGATTTGAGTTCGCTTAAAACGTCCTGAAGCCAGCGTTCACAGTCCCTCTCACCGTATTCGAATATTTTTTTTGCTTGTGTGCCTAAGCCTAAGAAAAACTTGCGTATTAAAAAATGTTTTTCGGTGAGTACGTTGATGGGGTCAGCGCAGAAGTCATCCGTGATTTTTTCTAGGGCTTTCATATTGTTGAGGAAATTTGACATGTTAAGCTCAGGTGGATCGAATAAATCAAAGCCATGTTTTGACTGGAACACTTCGTATATATTCTCTGCCAGCGTTTTAATATCTTTACTTTCCTTGGTGATATAGCCAGCTAATTCATTCGCCTGTTTCATTAAATTACGCATACCTTTATTTAAGCCGACGGTAGTCAAGCTATCACCCATAGCTTGGCGGCTCTCAGCCAGCGAAGAATCTAAATATTCCAAGCTTAAATGGCGCAACAGTTTTTTACCCAGCTGCATAATCTTGTCGTTTGCTAGGTTAAAAGTAGGAATGGATGCTTCGTAACGTTTTCTATCTGCTACCACTTTAGCTAATGCTTGCTTAGAAGCGTCTGCTTTTAAGCCCCTTAATTCGCGTAATTCAACCACTTGTTGGCGCAAATTGCTTAGTCGCTGTTGCACAAGTTTGCGCGAACTTTTAATCATTTCACTACATTCACTCGCAACAGATCTACCCAAAATTTCGTGTTTGGCCTGAATGATTTGATTGCCCAATGTGGTTTCTAATTCAATAATGCCGCTTTGTTGCAGGAGCGCTGTGTTTTTCCTAATCTTGGCGACCAGCGCTTTATGTGCAGAAATTGCAAATACGCTTTCTGGCGCAATACCTAGTTGATGGGCGGCAATATTGACTTGTTTTTCAATTTCATTTGCTACGTATTGCGAAGGTTTCAAGTCATCCCACAACAAGTCAATTTTGTTGAGTATGGCCAATTTATATCTGGCGCGGCCTTTAATAAAGTCGTTCCAAATTTGCATGTCCGCTTGCGTAATGCCGGTATCGATGGCGGTTAAAAACAATACCGCGTGCGCGTTGGGGATAATATTCAGTGCGAGCTCAGGCTCTGTGTCTAAAGTACTTAGCCTAGGTATATCAATTATAACCAAGCCGCTTTTTAAGAGTGGATGCGGATAATTAATAATGGCATGGCGCCAAGCGGGGATCTTGAGTAAGCCAAGTGTCTGTAATTCGTGAACCATGTCTGGATCGTGGTGATCGAACAAGCCTAGTTCTTCAGCTTCAGCTCTCGTCACTTCTTTCTGCTCAATCAGCTTGCGCAGGGTCTCTTTCATCTCATCTGGGGAATAAATGTTTAATTTAAATTTTTTCCAGACGTTAGGCGTGGTTTTTAAATAGGTGAGTGAGTCATCGCGAAGGCGAGTATCGATTGGCAGAAGTTTAATCGAAGGCTCCTCGCGCGCATCCCAGAAAATCTCACTGGTACACATGGAGCTGAGACCAGGTTCGCTTGGTAGTAAGCGTTGGTTGAAGTCTGAAAAAAATAGTGCATTGATGGTTTCAGTTTTACCACGCGACAATTCCGCTAAAAACGCTATTACAATTTGATCACGTTTTAGCAATTCCAGTACGTCATACAAACGCAATTCTTGAACTGCATCAGAATGGTTGCTGCCCGCCAGCCAATCTCTATAAGCACTGATGGTTTTGGTTAGGCTGGTGCGCCAAGCTTGGTATTCATTGATTTTGGCTTGTAAGATATCGGTCATGATGTTTTTTGATTGTTATTTAAGGTTTGCAAATTCTAGTGCAATATTTAAGTTTAAAAAAGCGCTAATAATTGCATTTCTATGGTTTTTACAACAGAAACATTAATCATTTGTAAAAAAATCAATGCAACGATAGGTGAAAAGTCGATACCGCTTGCCATGGGTAAAATGCGCTGTATCGGTTCTAGTATTGGCCTAGTAAGGCTATTAAGTACGCTAGAAATCGGGGTGTGTGGATTCACCCAGCTTAGAATCACTTGTAGCATAATGGCATAAAAAAACACATCTAAACTAGTGCGCAACACACCCAGAAAACTCATGCCTATTAACCCAAACCATGCAGATTGGCCTGCCATAGCAAGCGGGAAATCGCGTACCCATAATAAACATAGTTGCAACAAAAACTGAGTGATGAGCGCTAAAAATAAAGTGGATAAGTCTAGTTTCCCTAAACTTGGGATAATTCTGCGCACCGGTTTGACAGCAAAATCGGTTAACGAAACCACCATGTATGCGAGTGGGTTGTTGAATGGTGCCCTGCATAATTGCATAAAAAAGCGCAGTAAAAACAACATGGTAAGTAAATTTAAAACCGTGGTAAGTAAAAAATCCAGTGCGCTTGAAAACATATTTAATCTTTCCCTAATTCATCACCGAGCGTCTTGGCGCGCTCGCAGACTTTTTGCGCGGCTAACACAATCGCTTGTTTCACTTTTGAATTTTCTAAGCTTAGCAAACCTTGCTCGGTGGTGCCTCCTTTTGAAGTTACTTGTTCGCGCAAAGTAGCGATTGGCGTGCTGCTGATATCGGCCAATAAGCTCGCGCCTTTAAAGGTGGCAATGCTGAGTTGCTTGGCTTGTGAATCATTCAAACCCAATTGCAGCGCGGCTTCTTGCAAGGCCTCGATAAAATAAAACACATAAGCCGGGCCGCTGCCAGAAATCGCCGTCACAGCGTCTAATTTTTCTTCCGAATCCAGCCACAAGGTTGCGCCCGCCGCGCTGAGCACTTGGTCGGCCAGCTTGATTTGCGCTGTGCTAACACCCGGCATCGCGTACAAGCCCGTTACGCCGGCCTGTATCTGCGCCGGTGTGTTGGGCATGGCGCGCACAATGGTGAAGTAATTCCCCAGCCAGCGTATTAAATCGCCAAGCCGAATGCCGGCGGCGATGGAAATCACTAGTTGATTTCTTAGCAGTGGTGCCAAGGTTTTTGCCAGCGTTGGCAATTGCTGTGGCTTAATCGCTAGCACAATCACCTCACAAGCTTGAATATCGGCCAGTTGAGCGGAAGCGTTCACACCAAGTTCTTGCTCAAGAGCCTCGCGTTTATTGGCCTCCAGCTCGACGACGGTAATATTGGACATCGTAAATTGTTGGTTTTTTAAGCCAATAATCAACGCATGCGCCATGTTGCCACCGCCAATAAATCCTAATTTCATAAATCAATTCCCATTTTTATATACCCGAGCACCAAAAATAGCTGAGCCGATGCGTACTATGGTAGCACCTTCGTGTATCGCCGCAATATAGTCATCAGACATGCCAATCGATAAAGTATCAAGCTCGAAACCTTGTTGCCGTAGTGTTTTAAAAGCGTCGTTTACTATTTTAAATTGCGCGCGTTGTTTTGCAAGGTCTTTTGTTGGCGCAGGAATTGCCATCAAGCCACGTAATTTGAGGTTTGGCATAGCATTTATTTCTTTGGCTAGCATAGCTAGAGCGCCAATATCCACACCGCTCTTAGAGGATTCTCCGCTACTGTTAATTTGTATGCAAACGTTAAGTGGTGCGGCGGAATGCGGTCTAGCTTCGTTCAATCGAATCGCAATTTTTAATCTATCTACCGAATGTACCCAGTCAAAATGCTGCGCAATTAATTGGGTTTTATTGCTTTGTATTGGTCCGATAAAATGCCATTCGATGGCGCAATCTTTTAATTGTTCTTTCTTGGAGATGGCTTCTTGCACATAGTTTTCGCCAAACGCGCGCTGCCCCGCTAAATAGGCTTCACGCAGCTTTTCTATAGACTGCGCTTTACTCACCGCGAGTAGCAAAATTTCATCATCGCGGTGTGCAGAGCGTTGCGCTTGCAGAATTCTTGCTTGAATTACTTGCAAGGAATCGGAAATTGTGTTCATAATTCAATTATCTAAACAATAAACTTTGTGTGAATTATTAAAAGTTTTGTTAACAAACTCATTATAGCAGGAGCTGATAGTGGATATTTCAGATTTACTCGCCTTTTCGGTTAAGAACAAAGCATCAGATTTGCACCTGTCCGCGGGCTTACCGCCCATGATTCGCGTGCATGGTGATGTGCGTAAAATTAACGTGCCAACGATGGATCATACGCAAGTGCACGATATGGTGTACGACATCATGAACGATGGCCAGCGCAAAATTTATGAAGAAACGCTGGAATGCGATTTTTCGTTCGAGATTCCTAATTTGGCGCGCTTTCGCGTCAATGCGTTTAATCATCAGCGTGGTTCTGGCGCGGTTTTTCGAACTATTCCTTCCAAAATTTTATCCTTGGAAGAACTGAATTGTCCGCCTATCTTCAAAGAGATTTGCAATACGCCACGTGGTATTGTGCTGGTGACGGGGCCGACCGGTTCTGGTAAATCTACTACACTGGCGGCGATGGTGGATTACATTAACGAAAACGAAATGGGGCACATTTTAACGGTAGAAGATCCGATTGAATTTGTGCATACCTCGAAGAAATGTCTTATTAACCAGCGTGAAGTTGGTCCGCATACTTTGTCTTTCCAAAATGCCTTACGTTCAGCTTTGCGTGAAGACCCGGATGTGATTCTGGTGGGTGAAATGCGTGACCTTGAAACCATTCGACTAGCACTAACTGCCGCAGAAACGGGCCATTTGGTGTTTGGCACTTTACACACCAGTTCAGCTGCTAAAACGGTTGACCGTATTGTTGATGTGTTCCCCGCGGCGGAAAAAGATATGGTGCGTTCAATGCTCTCAGAATCACTGCGTTCTGTTATTTCACAGACGCTTTGTAAAACCAAAGATGAATCAGGTCGCGTGGCTGCGCACGAGATTATGATTGGTACACCAGCGATTCGTAACTTGATTCGCGAAAACAAGGTGGCTCAAATGTATTCAGCGATTCAAACCGGCCAAAATATTGGCATGCAGACACTAGATCAAAACTTGCAAGATTTAGTGCGCCGTAACGTGATTTCTGCCAATGAGGCGCGTGGTAAAGCCGCCAATAAAGAATCGATTGTTGGCTAATAACTGTTAGGAATAAATGATGGAAAAAGGTCAGGCCGAAAAGTTTGTATTTGATTTGTTGCGATTAATGCTGGGGAAAAAAGCCTCTGATATGTTTATCACGACGGGCTTTCCTCCGGCCATGAAGATAGACGGAAAAATGACGCCAGTGAGTTCGCAAGTGCTTTCTGCGCAGCAGGCGCGTGAAATCGCCCGTTCGATCATGAACGACAAACAAACTGCAGAGTTTGACGCAACCAACGAATGTAATTTTGCGATTGGTATTCCTGGTGTTGCGCGGTTTCGCGTGAATGCCTTTGTGCAACGCGGTTCTGTGGGCTTGGTATTTAGAACCATTACCACAAAAATTCCTAATTTTGAGGAATTAGGTCTGCCAGAAGTACTCAAAGATATTGCCATGACCAAACGTGGCTTAGTGATTTTTGTGGGGGGTACCGGTTCAGGTAAATCGACCTCATTAGCGGCCATGGTAGGTTACCGCAATGAAAATAGTTACGGGCACATTATTACCATCGAAGACCCGGTTGAGTTTGTGCACGAGCACATCAATTGCATTATCACCCAGCGTGAAGTGGGCGTAGATACAGATAACTGGAGCATCGCGCTAAAAAATACACTGCGCCAGGCACCAGATGTGATTTTGATTGGCGAAATCCGCGACCGTGAAACCATGGATTACGCGATTGCGTTTGCGGAAACCGGCCATTTATGCCTAACCACCCTGCACGCCAACAGCACCAATCAAGCCTTAGATCGTATTATTAATTTTTTCCCAGAAGAGCGTAGGCACCAGTTATTAATGGATCTATCGCTTAATACGCGCGCTTTCATTTCGCAACGATTGATACCTAAAGCTGATGGCGTGGGGCGTGCTGCGGCGATTGAAATTATGATTAATTCGCCACTGATTTCAGATTTAATCTTTAAGGGTGACGTGCATGAAATTAAAGAAATTATTGGTCGTTCGCGTGAGCTAGGCATGCAAACTTTTGATCAAGCGTTATTCGATTTACATGAGGCAGACATCATCAGTTATGAGGACGCCTTACGCAATGCAGATTCTGTGAATGACTTGCGACTTAAAATTAAGCTTGAGGGCAAAGACGCGCATGATAGAGATAACTCTGCTGGTTTGGATCATTTAGGTATGGTGTAAATTTTAGTCAGAGACAAAAAAGCCGATGAAGCTCATCGGCTTTTTTATTTACAAGACTTTAAAATTAAAACAAGCTACTCTACAGAAACTTCTACGCGTCTTGCCTCATTCAAATCAGCGCCTCCATCAACAGTTTCTGGTTTGCGCATTTCGATTTTAGCTTCATCAATACCGGCTGTTTTAAGCGCTTCACGTACCGATTTGGCGCGGTTTTTAGCGAGCTCGTCGTTAGCTGCATTGTTGCCGCGGGAATCATGGAAGCCAGATAGCACAGCCTTAGCAGCGTCATGTGCTTTTAGCCACTCTATAATTGGTGCAAGTGTAACACCTGCGTCGCCGGGGAGTGCTGTCTTAGCTGTGTCAAAGTAAAGTTTAGCAGCGGGCGGCGGCATTACTGCCGCAGGCTCCATGGCTTTAATTAATAACTGATTATCCACAGCGACAGCTGAGCCAAAAAATGCTTGCGCATCTGCACCTTTTTGTTGCTTGATAGCATCAGAAGCCACGGTGCCAGTGAGTACCACGTTTTTATCGTCACCTTGTGCTTGCAAAGTGTCGCCACCAGCTAATAAAGTCTTAAGTGCCGCTGATTGGCTAAACCAACTTGATTTTGTGCCGTCACCACTGCTGGTGAACTCATTGGCCGTTGCTTTAAAATTAAATGCTTCGGTAACGGTCGGTTCTGCTGCAGATGCGGCTTCTTCAACAGGAGCCGCTGCTTCAACCGGTGCGTTGCAACAAGCACTGGTTGGTCCGTGGCCTGTGAGCAGCATCCACAGCAAAATTAAGGCGAGGATGAGCGCAACTATCCAACTACAGCGGCAGTGGCTAGGGTGATGCATGGATTGATTGTTATGCATAATAGGTCACCTTGTATTATTTTTTAACGCCACCAGAAAGTTTATCTTGCAAGGTTTTAAGCTCGGCCCATTTGTTAGCAGCTGCCAGTGCGCCTTGTTGCGCCCAAGTGCTTGGGTTGGCAATGCGGAAGCGCGAGCCACCTTTGTCTAATATTGCACGCATTTGCGGTACGGTGGCTTTGGAAAGTTGCGCAAAGGTTTTAATGCCAGCGGCGCTAAACAAGTCATTAATTTTTGGACCAATGCCTTCAACGATGGTAAGGTCGTTTGCATTTTTAATAACAAAACCGGCTTTTTTGGCTGCAGCGATATCAATACCGGCTGACTTAGGTGCGGCTTTTGGTTTCGCTTTGGGTTTTGCCGTAGCTTTAGGTTTTGTCATCACGGGCGCAGCAGCTTTAGGGGCTTCAGCCATCTTAGCAACAGGTGCGGCAGGGGCATTGGCCGCTTTTGCGGGTGCAGCCATAGTTTCGGGTTTACATGCAGCTTTACAGCAACGTCTACACAGGAACCAATTTAATACCCAGCCAAGCAACACTCCTGCTAAAAACCACCAAAAACAACATCCGAAAAGAGAACTCATTTTTACTCCCCAATATAAAGAACCAAACAAAAATCTATTAAGAAATCGTGAATACTACGAAAATAAGAAAAGTAACTATCGGCGTCTTTTGGGCAAACGTCAAGTAGTTAAGCGTGCTGTACTCGAATTTTAGCTATTTTGGTAAGTAATTTGGCCGTGTAGCAAGGTATATTGCACGCGGCCTGCCAAGGTTAAACCTAAAAACGGTGTATTTTTGCCTTGGCTTTTGAGTTGATTAGCATCCACTTTCCATTCTTGGCTAGCGTTGAAAATTGCAATGTCTGCATCAGCATTTAAACTCAGATGTCCGCCAGAAATCCCCAAAATATTTGCCGGTTGGCTAGTGATTTTTGCGATTGCATCAAATGAAGTGCTTTTGTTATCGGTTGCCCATTTAAGTGTCAGCGGCAACAGCAATTCTAAGCCAGTCGCACCGGCTTCGGCTTCGGCAAACGGTAGCAATTTTGCATCATCATCTACTGGTGTGTGATCAGAGCAAATTGCATCAATGGTGCCATCTTTTAGGCCTTGGCATAAGGCCGCTTTATCACGGGGAGACCGTAATGGTGGCTTAAGGTTAGCTTGCGCATTAAAGTAGCCAACATCGTGATCGGTTAAATGGCAATGTTGCGCGCTCACGTCCGCGCTAACTTGTACACCTTGTTTCTTGGCGGTGCGTACCAATTCAACACCTTCTGCGGTAGAGAGTCTGCACAAATGCACGCGTGTGCTAGTTTCATGCGCAATGCGTAAAATACTGGCAATGGCTAAACTCTCAGCTGCTGCCGGAATGCCTTTTAGGCCTAGTCGGCTGGCAATTTCGCCATCGTGCGCAACGCCATCTTTGGCCAAATAATAATCTTCGGCACGTAAAAATATGGTATATCCAAACGTAGCCGCGTATTCAAACGCGCGCCATAGCACTTGCGTATCGGTAATCGCCATATCGGCTTGGCTAAAGCCTACACAACCCGCTTCGGTGAGTTCGCACATTTCGGTTAAAAGTTTGCCTTCTAACTGGCGCGTCAATGCGCCTAATGGGTATACATGCGCCAGATTGAGCTGTTTGGCGCGGTGCTTGAGCATTTCCACTAGTCCTGGTTCATCCAGTACAGGGTCGGTATCTGGCGGGCAAGCTAGGCTGGTGATACCGCCTGCCGCCGCAGCTAGCAATTCACTTTTTAACGTAGCCTTATGTTCAAAACCTGGTTCGCGTAACCTGGCAGATAAATCTACAAAGCCAGGCGCCACAACCAAACCTGTGGCATCAATGGTTTGATTGGCCACAAAACCATCAGGTACGCTACCTATGCCAGCGATTTTACCTGCGGCAATGTAAACATCCCGCTTGGTGTCTATCTTATTTTTTGGATCTATCAGATGACCGTTTTTGATGTGAATTTTCATGCACCTCCTCCCGCCTGCCTACCGGCAAGTATAGCCATCACTGCCATTCTAACGGCAATGCCATAGGTCACTTGCGGCAGAATTACCGATTGGCTGCCATCGGCAACGTGAGACTCAATCTCCACGCCACGATTCATCGGGCCGGGGTGCATGACAATGGCGTCAGGCTTGGCGTAGCTTAATTTTTCTTGAGTCAAGCCAAACGTTTTAAAATATTCTTGCGCGCTAGGTAGTAGCGCGCCTGTCATACGCTCATTTTGCAGACGTAACATCATAATGACATCAACATCTTTTAGCCCAGTTTTCATGTCATGAAATACTTGTACGCCTAGTTTTTCAACACCGGCTGGCAGCAAGGTTTTAGGTGCGATCACGCGTACTTCTGGTACACCTAATGTGGTCAAAGCGTGAATTTCAGATCTAGCTACACGTGAATGCAAAACATCGCCCACCAAAGCCACGCGCAGATTGTGCATGTCGGGCTTGTAGCGGCGCACGGTAAATACGTCCAATAAACCCTGCGTTGGATGCGCGTGGCGGCCATCGCCGGCGTTGATGACACTAATGTTATCTGGTACATGCTGCGCAATAAAATGCACTGCGCCGCTTTGACCGTGGCGCACTACAAACATATCAGCGTGCATGGCGATTAAGTTATCCACTGTGTCTAAAATCGTTTCACCTTTGGATTGACTTGAGGTACCAACATTGAGGTTGATCACGTCTGCAGAAAGACGCTTTGCTGCGATTTCGAAAGTGGTGCGGGTGCGGGTGCTGTTCTCAAAAAAAATGTTGCACACAGTTTTACCACGCAGTAACGGCACTTTTTTAATGTCGCGCTCAGCCACTCCTACAAATGACTCAGCGGAATCCAAAATTTGCGTGAGGATTTTTTTGGGCAAACCTTCAATCGTGAGCAGGTGCTTTAATTTGCCATTAGCATCTAGTTGCGGATTATGCATCATTGGCCTCTAAAGTAAGGTACAGTTTGTCTTTGGTGTCTTGCGAAAGTTGCAGGCTCTGATTAGGTTTTAGTGCAATATTTGCTCCGACAATTTGTGGCGCAATCGGCAATTCACCGCCACCACGGTTAATCAGCACAGCCAATGTAATGCTGGCTGGGCGGCCGTAATCAAACAGCTCGTTCATGGCGGCGCGCGTGGTGCGACCCGTGTAGAAAATATCGTCAATTAGAATAATGTGTTTATCTTGCACATCAAATGGAATATTGGATGGCTTGGGCTCAGTTTTAAGGCCGCGTCGCGCATAATCATCGCGGTAAAGTGCGGCATCTAGCATGCCAAAAGGAATGTCTTGTCTAATTGACTCTAAAACACGCTGCATTAACCATACCCCGCCGCTATGAATGCCTACTAGCGCACTATTGGGTTGCAACTGCGCTTGAATTTTGGCGGTAATTTCGGCAAGTAAAGTTTCAGGGTTAGGTAATTGCATCGCTATATATTTGGAAGTCCATCAAAGTAAGATTGTAATATGTTTTGCGCGGCAACCGCGTCTAGCATGGTTTTTTGCTCGCTGTTTTTTATGCCAACGTCGCGTAAATTTTGTGCTGCTTCGGCGGAACTTAAACGCTCATCAATCAGCAGCACAGGCAAATTAAAGCGGCCTTCCAGCCGCTGTGCAAATTTTTTAGAAAGTTGTGTAAGCGCGTGAGGTTTACCATCCATGTGTATGGGCAACCCCACTACCAACAAGTTAGGGCACCATTCTTGCACGATATTGGCAATTTGAGCAAAGCGCGCGTCATTGGTTTCGTTATCAATTATCAGTAAAGGATGCGCGACTTTCAGCATAGTCTCGCCCACCGCAACGCCGATGCGCTTTTCACCAAAATCAAACGCCAGCACAGTGCCAGTAACATCGGGGTAGCTACGTTCTAGAATAGGTAAATGACTTTGATTTAACGACATATTATTTGCCACCTAGGCGTGCCCCGCAACATCTGATAAATTGGCCAAATTAAGCCCCATCATGCGCATTGCCAAGTCAAATTTTTCACTGTTAGAGGTGTTAAAAATCAGGCTATACACCTGTTCCGTATTGGTCGTCTCTAAACTCAGCCAAGCATTTTGCGACAACTCGTTTTCTAATTGCCCCGCCGTCCAGCCCGCGTAACCTAAGGCGATAAGCATTTTCTGCGGACCGTTTTTCTGCGCAGTTGCTTCCAAAATATCTTTTGAGGTGGTTAAAGCAATAGTGTTGTTGACGACGATGGTTGAGTCATATTCCTCATGTGGTTCGTGCAAAATAAAGCCACGTTCAATTTGCACTGGGCCACCAAAATGCACATTATTTTCGAGGAAAGCTTGCGATTCTACTTCGAGCTGGATTTGTTGAAATAGCTTGCCAACAGTGATATCAGTGCTGCGATTGATGATGACGCCCATTGCGCCATCATGATTGTGTGTGCAAATGTAGGTGACGGTTTTAGAAAAATATGGGTCTGTCATGGCGGGCATCGCGATGAGAAACTGACCTGTAAGATTCATAATTTCCAATAGCTCGTACTATATCATAAATTTATTCTAAATAATCATTAGCTTATGGCTTTTCTGCCTCAAGATAGCTGGTAATTTCCAAACCAAAACCCATCATACTTGGCATTTTACGCGGCGCTGCCATCAGGCGCATTTTGCGCACATTTAAATCCAGCAAAATTTGTGAGCCTATGCCATAAGTGCGTAATTCTTGGTTATAGCGTATCGGCTCGTCTGCGTGCTGAATGCGCGCGACTAAATCGTCACCGCTTTCACTATGATGCAATAACACCATCACGCCGCAAGAAGCATTGGATATGGCTTGCATGGCTTTAAGCGTATTCCAGCTATGCGTGCAGTTAGTGCTATCGAGCAAATCAAACACAGATAAAGGTTCATGCACACGCACCAAACATTCTGTATCTACCGCAGGCTCACCTTTGACTAGCGCCATGTGTGTTTCATTGGCGATTTTGTCGCGGTATGCTACTAAACGCATTTCTCCATAGGGAGTAGCAACAGTGCGCTCTGCAGCCCGTTCGATTAGTTTTTCAGTTTCACTGCGATAGCGAATTAAATTGGCAATGGTGCCAATTTTTATCTGGTGTTGCTCGGCAAACGTTACCAAATCTGGTAGGCGCGCCATTTCACCATCGTCCTTCAAAATCTCACAAATGACAGAAGCAGGCTCGCAATCTGCAAGCGATGCCAAATCATTACCGGCTTCGGTATGACCCGCGCGCACCAGCACACCACCATTGACTGCTGCTAGCGGAAAGATGTGGCCGGGACTGACGATGCTTTTCGCATTGGCGTTTTTTGCGACTGCAGCTTGAATCGTCGTTGCGCGGTCAGCGGCTGAAATACCAGTGGTGACACCGGTTGCAGCTTCAATCGACACGGTGAAATTTGTACCCAAACGCGAATCATTTTTCTCGACCATGGGAGGTAAATTCAGTTGTTTACAGCGCGCTTCGGTGAGTGTTAGGCAAATCAAGCCGCGACCGTGTTTAGCCATAAAATTGATATGTTCTGCGGTAACAAATTCGGCTGCGATGACAAAATCGCCTTCATTTTCGCGGCTTTCGTCATCCACCAAAATCACCATCTTGCCGTTTTTAATGTCGGTAATGATGTCAGTAATTGGACTAATCGATTTAAGCGGCATTGTCACTAGCCCATTCCGCCATGCGCTCCACATAACGTGCAATTTGGTCAACTTCAATATTCATGAGGCTTCCCGTGCTTAAGTGTTTAAAAGTAGTGTTTTCTAGTGTATGTGGGATAATATTTATGCTAAAAGTATCTTGCCCAATCCTGTTGACGGTCAAACTTACGCCATCCAGGCAAATCGAGCTTTTTTTGGCGATGTATTTTGAAATTGCATGTGGGGCTTCTACTGTCAGCGACCAACAATCTCCAGCTTGTTCTAAGCGTGTTACTTCACCCACGCCATCCACGTGGCCGCTCACCAAGTGTCCGCCTAGCTTGTCTTGTAACCGCAAGGCTTTTTCTAAATTAACAGCTTTTTTGGAGTCCAAACCCGTTGTAACACTTAAAGTTTCTTTTGAAACATGTACTTCAAAATGTGTTTTTGTAAGTTTTGTCACTGTTAAACAGACACCATTCACAGCAATGCTGTCACCAATTCGTATAGCCTCTAGCCCAAAATTGTCAGCTCGAATCGAGAGTCTAAGGTCATCACCCATCTTTGTGATAGCATCAATCTTGCCAACTGCTTGAATAATTCCGGTAAACATAACGATATTTTAGCAGTATTACCAATGTATTAATAAAAACTAATATTGGCATATATGTTGCTGCGTGTTATACAAAGCAAGAAAAGACATTAATTTTTATAAAGCAGGTGGTAAAGATGTTATCGGGCGTAATGAATAAAATTCAGTCGGCTTTGCAACAGCAAGAGGTGCAAAAAAAACTTGTGTGGATGGACACGCTAACCGAAGCGGATGGCGTTGGATCACTAAAAGAAATCATTGTTCAGCTAGCAAAAATTCAATTTGATTCAGCTAAAAATTTGAAACGTCATATTGAATTTGTGCTTGAAATTGATAAAAAAGCCTATCAGCTGGCAAAGAAAATCACTTATAAGTACTTGAGCGTATTGAAATTAAATAAAACATCGGAAGATGAAATGTACGACACGGTGTATTCGTACCAAAGACAACTCTATGTTGCATATACACATTTTTTTGATTTTTACCAAGCGCAAAATAAAATCGTTTTCGATATTGAAAAAATGAATTTGATTTTATGTCGCTACTTAAATGCGATCTTTGCAATAACAAAATTGCGTTATTTTGATGATCAGCCTGCGCCAATTGGTACTTGGACTAATGTTTGTAAAGTCATCAAATGTGCCGAGAATATGTCAATATTGAATACCAATCTATTTTTGTATGACCATCAGAAAAAAGAAACCAGCATAACCACCATATTAAAACGCGGGTTTATGTTGGATACTTTGCAAAAAGGTAACTATAACCGCTTGCAAATCCAGTTAACCGAGCAAATCCTCAGGGTTTGGGCGACAAATCCATTATTAATTAACAAGTATAAACAAGATAAATATCAATTTTTTATCAATGTTGAATCGGATAACGGCCCGGAACGAATTCGTGCGGTCGAAAAATTTGCTGACTATCGTTTTTGGAAGACCACACGCTTGGTAGATAAAATCGAGGCGTATTTATGTGCTGTAGATACACAAAAGCCTTTACACGAATTTGGGCTAGAGAAAATGGCTTCTACCGATGTACTGGTTAAGCTATTTAAAAAATTGCGCGCAGAATGGTGTGTTGAAGGCTATGAACGCCAACGCAGAAAAGAAAACAGAGATAAAAGAAACAAACTAATAAATGTAAGCTATGGGTTAGAAGATATCTGCCGTCGTTTAAGCGCGGCAAGGCCCAATTTAGATGTGAAGCCTGTTCAAAAAAATGAGTTTGCATTTGAAATGCAAGTGGCGACCCATCGTAGGAAGCAAATTGCACCACAGATTTATCAAACTAGCCAAAATAAACTTGGTAGTGAAAACTGGTGGTTAGTCGATGAAAGCGCCAATGGGTTTGGTGTAGATTTGGGCAAAACTTATAGCAGTTGGATTGAGTCTGGCAAGTTAATAGGCTATACCACGCCAGAAGATAAGGGATTGTTTGTGATTGCTGAAATTAGAAGTATTAGAAAACAAGCAAATGGTACTTATAGGGCAGGATTAAAGGTACTTGGATCACATGGTACATCTATTCAGCTTGGACGAGTAGCTCGAAACAATTTTTCTGAGGCTTTAAGCGGTTATTATGTAGATGACGACACGGCTGATTCTAGTCAATTAAACACTTTTGTAGGTTTGTTATTAGCTAAACAAGACGATAGCAAATCGAATCAGGCTTCGATTATTATGCCTAGAAGCGAATACAAGCGTGGCAATAAATTTAGAATTAACATCGAAGGTGAAGATAAGCTAGTGGAAATGGGCGTGCCGTTGATGAAACAGCGTGAATGGGTGCGTGTGGCTTTACCTGCCTAATTAAGTAAATTTTTCTACTTTGGTAAGAATCTTGGTGGCAGAAAACTGCTAAGATTCTATAATGTCTTTGCTTTCAAAATTATTTCCATTGGCTAAAGCTCTGCCATTTGAGCTGTTTGTCGGTTTGCGTTACACCCGCGCCAAACGCAAAAATCATTTCATCTCGTTCATTTCGCTCACCAGCATGGTCGGTATTGCGCTTGGTGTGACGGCTTTAATCGTAGTGTTATCGGTGATGAACGGTTTCCAGACCGAGTTGCGCACACGCATTCTTGGCGTGGCTTCGCACTTAGAAATCACCGAAGCCAATAATCAACTCGCGAATTGGCGAAATCTTGCAAATCAGGTAAAAAATCAACCTAAAGTCATTGCCAGTGCGCCTTACGTAATAGCACAAGGTATGCTGAGCTATGGCCAAGCGGTGCAGGGCGCGATAGTACGTGGTGTCTTGCCAGAAGAAGAAGATAAAGTTGCTGATTTGGGTAAGCACATGAAAGTGGGTAGTTTGACCGATTTGCATGCGGGCGAGTTTGGTGTGATTTTGGGTACAGATTTGGCCATGTCGCTTGGCGCGACCATAGGCGACAAAGTAGTGCTGATGGCCCCACAAGGCCAATTTACACCAACGGGCGTGGTGCCTCGCATCAAACAATTTAAGGTGGTTGGTTTATTTCAAATCGGCATGTACGAGTACGATGCCGGCTTGGTGCTCATTCACATGGACGATGCGGCCAAGTTATATCGCATGGGCGATAGAGTTTCTGGCTTACGATTAAAGCTGGATGATTTATTTGATGCACCCGAAATAGCGGCCAAATTGGCACGAAGCTTGGACGGCAGCTATCTTATTACTGATTGGACGCAGCAGCACACTAATTTCTTTAAGGCAGTGCAAATGGAGAAGCGTGTGATGTTTATTATCTTGGCGTTAATCGTCGCCGTTGCTGCGTTTAACATTGTTTCTACTTTGGTGATGGCGGTTACCGATAAGCGCGCTGATATCGCCATTATGCGTACTTTCGGCGCCAGTCCGCGCAGTATTATGGGCATTTTTATGATTCAAGGTGCGTTGATAGGTGTCATAGGAACCTTGATTGGTGCGGTATTTGGCGTGTTGATTGCTTTAAATATCGAAACCATTGTGCCGTTTATCGAGAATTTATTTCATGTACAATTCTTGGCTAAAGATGTCTATTACATCAGTGACTTGCCTTCAAAACTGGAGTGGAATGACGTGATTACCATCGTGATTATGTCGTTTGTGCTAAGCCTGCTCGCTACGATTTACCCTAGCTACAAAGCCTCCACCATCAACCCCGCCGAGGCTTTGCGCTATGAATAGTATTATCGCCTGCAACGCTCTTTGCAAAACTTACACAGGCTTGGATGTCGCTGTACTAAATGGCATTGATTTGAATGTCAACAATGGCGAACAAATTGCCATCGTCGGCGTATCGGGCTCAGGCAAAAGTACGCTCTTGCATTTGCTGGGCGGCTTGGATGCGCCAACCAGCGGCATTGTGGAGCTAGCTGGTAAAAACTTAAGCCAATTATCCGAGACACAAAAAGGCCAGTTACGCAATCAATCACTCGGTTTTGTGTATCAGTTTCATCATCTTTTACCAGAATTTACAGCGATAGAAAATGTCGCCATGCCCTTGCTAATTCGGCGCATGTCGCGAGAGCAAGCGCTTACGCAGGCAGCAGAAATGCTGGCAAAAGTAGGGTTAGGACATCGCTTAGAACATATGCCGGGCGAGCTTTCTGGTGGCGAGCGGCAGCGTGCGGCACTTGCTCGGGCACTTGTTACGCAACCCTCATGCATATTGGCGGATGAACCAACCGGCAATTTGGATCGCGTGACCGCCAACCAAGTATTTGATTTGTTACTGGAGATTAACAAAGCGCAAAATACCAGTTTGGTAGTGGTAACACATGATTTAGGTTTGGCCGCAAAAATGCAACGGCAATACCGCTTAGAAGACGGCAAACTTACTTTATTCAGCTAAATGGTAATGCTAGCGCTAGGCTTTGTGTTTGGGGCTTGGTTGCTGCAACAACAAGCTGCGTTGCCAAGTCTGTATTGGCTATTAGCTTTTATCCCGGTTTTTTTATTTGTAGTTAAATCACGTTCATTAAAACTCAAACTTTCTAAATTTGGCCAAAAAATAGCTATTTTTTTGTTCGCAGCTTTATTTGGGTTTTTCTGGGCAGCTACGTTTGCAACGATTCGTTTAAGCGATGAGCTACCCAAAGCATGGGAGCAAAAAAGTATCACTTTAATTGGCATGGTAGCAACACTACCAGAAGTGACTGAACATGGTGAGCGCTTTCAGTTTGACGTAGAAAAAATCCTCACTAAAGATGCAAAAGTCCCACGTCACATTTCATTGAATTTTTATCGCGAAACCGAATCAGCAAAACCTGAAAATGCGCCGAGTTTAGCTAATTACTTTCATGTGGGAGAGCGCTGGCAATTCACGGTGCGACTTAAACGGCCGCACACTACGTACAATCCGCATGGCTTTGATTTTGAGGCGTGGGTGCTAGAGCAAAATATTCGCGCCATGGGCAGCATCAACAATAAAAGTGGTTATAAAAAACTCAATAATTTTGTATGGCAACCAAGTTATATAGTTGAAAAAGCACGTGAAAAAGTGGGTAATCACATCTCGAAAACACTAGCAGATAAACCATATGCAGGTGTGATTCGCGCTTTGGTGGTAGGTGATGGCAGTCAAATTTCACAAGCGCAGTGGAACGTGTATTTACGCACCGGCGTGAATCATCTTATGAGCATTTCTGGCCTGCACATCACCATGCTGGCGGGCTTGGCTTTTGCCATTGCCTCATTTATTTGGCGGCGGTTTCCAACATTGGTCATGCGCATGCCTACGCGCAAAGCGGCCACTATTGTTGGGTTGTTTGTAGCGATTTTGTATGCGTTACTGGCTGGCATGTCGGTACCAACGCAGCGCACACTTTACATGCTAATGACATTTGCTTTAGCCTTGTTATTTGGCCGTAATTTGGCCATTTCACGTGCATTAGCCATTACATTAATTGTGGTTGTTTTGCTTGATCCGTGGGCGGTAATCGCGCCAGGGTTTTGGCTGTCATTTAGCGCAGTAGCATTAATTGCTTACGCTTCTGTAGGCAGATTAGCAACACAGCATTGGCTTAAAGAAGCTGTAACTACACAGTGGGCAGTTACTTTAGGCCTGTTACCTATGCTGATTGTCATGTTTGGGCAAGCTTCTATGGTCTCGCCATTTGCCAACGCATTTGCAATTCCCATCATCAGCTTAATCGTGGTGCCGTTGGCGATTTTGGGCAGTTTGTTGCAAATTGATTTTATTTTACTGGCCTCGCATTTTGTATTAACGATTTGTATGCAAGGTTTAAATTGGCTGGCGAGTTTACCTACTTGGCAGCAAGCCGCATCGCCAATATGGGCAATGATTACAGCGATGATGGGCGTATGTTGGTTATTATTACCGCGTGGCTTTCCGCAACGCTGGTTGGGTTTGTTTTTGTTATTGCCATTGTTTTTTGTCAATTCATCACGACCCGCTGAGAGCGAAATGCAAGTAACGGTGCTGGATATAGGCCAAGGTTTGGCGGTAGTGATTCAAACGGCTAACCATACTTTTTTATACGACGCGGGGCCGCGTTATTCAGCACAAAGCGATGCAGGTAGTAAAATTATCATTCCCTATTTACGTGGTGAAGGTGTTAAAAAACTTGATGGCTTTATGGTAAGTCATAATGATATTGACCATAATGGAGGCGCTGCCTCTGTGCTGGCACAGATGCCCATTGGCTGGTTTTCGAGTTCGTTTACACAGACCGATGTCATGATCTTGCCGCCAAACGCTATCAAATGTTTTGCTGGTCAGTATTGGCAGTGGGATAAGGTTAATTTTGAAGTGCTATACCCAAGTTGGGAAAGCTATGGAGATGTTAATTTCACTGATAACAATAGAAGCTGTGTAGTGAAAGCGAGCAGTCAATTTGGTAGTATTTTACTCACTGGTGACATCGAAAAAGAAGCGGAAGAGATATTGCTACAATCCAGTATGCATAAGCTTTCTAGCGATGTTCTAATCGCGCCGCATCACGGCAGTAAAACTTCATCTACACCCGAATTTATTGCAGCTGTTGGCGCTAAAACTGGCATTTTTACTGTAGGTTATTTGAACCGATTTAAACACCCTAAGCCATTGATTATTCAGCGTTATAAGGGGAGTGGCGCTTCGCTGTATCGTTCAGACTATAATGGCGCGCTAAAGATAAATTTTATATCCAATAAACCCATCAAAATTGAGGCCTGGCGTCAAAGTCAGCCTAGATATTGGCATGACAAATATTTAGAGAAATATTAAATAAAGCTTAAAATGAGCAAACTGGAACTTGCCGAAACGCCTGCTTCCAGCTAAAGTAGTAGGAATTTTTGAATGTTCGAGGAGTATTGCTGTGTGGGAAATCATTCAGGCCGCTGGTTGGCCAATTTGGCCGCTTATTATTGCATCCATCGTCGCGCTGGCGATCATCGGTGAGCGCTTCTGGGCTTTGCGTAGCGAGATGGTAGCGCCTAGCAACCTGTTGCCTGAGGTGCAAAGGTGGCTGGGGCAGGGCGGCGTGACGAAAGAAACATTAAATAAACTCGAGCAACATTCGTTGCTAGGCCAAGTATTCGCAAGTGCGTTATCTAACGCCAAAAACTCGCGTGAAGTGACTAAGGAAGCTATCGAGGAAACAGGCCGTGCTGTTGCGCATAAACTAGAACGTTATTTGCCCATTTTGGGCACCATTGCTACAGTGGCGCCGTTATTAGGCTTGCTGGGTACGGTGATTGGTATGGTGGCATTGTTTGGCTCGTTCACCAACAGCGGTCACGATGTAGCACAATTTGCACGCGGTATTTCGGTAGCTCTTTATAACACCGCGGCCGGTATTATTGTGGCTGTGCCCTCAATGATTTCCTATCGTTATTTCCGCAGTAAAGTGGACGATTTGCTAATAGATATGGAGCAGCAAGCTATTAAATTGGTCGAAGTCTTACACGGTCAGCGTAATTAAAAGGTTATAAGAAAATGAATTTTCAACGTGGCAGACGCAACGAAGAACTTGAGATGAATCTTGTACCTTTAATTGATGTGTTATTGGTCATTATTATTTTCTTGGTAGTAAGTGCGACATTTTCGCGCACCAGTGAGTTACAAATTAACTTGCCAACCGCTGAAGCCAACAGCCCGGCAGATAAGCCTTTAGTAATTACGGTTGAAGTTGATGCAGGTGGGCACTATATGGTGAATGGCACAGAAGTTACAGGTGGCGTAGAGAATATTTCGAGTGCACTTACCAAGGCTGTAGGTGATGGTAAAGAGCCTACCATAGTGATTAATGCAGATGCTAAAACTACCCATCAATCCGTCATCAACGTGATGGAGGCTGCTCGTCAAGCCAATTACACACACATTACTTTTGCAACACAAATAGGGGCGACCCCATAAGGTTTGGGTTCTTAAATATCAACAAATATTTTATTTCCTAGTTCGACGTAATCATCATGTCGAAATTCTCTCCCATTAAAGAAAAACCGCTGCATATTGCTAACGCAAAAATGTTGTATTTGCGTTTGCTGCGTTATGCGTGGCAATACAAGCTGGTGTTTGCGCTAGGTATTTTTTCATTAGTTATCTTGTCTGCAACCAACACTGGATTTTTAGCTACCATTAAACAAGTCACCGATGAAGGTTTTGTAAAACAATCGCCAGAAAAAATGAAGTTTTTACCACTGATACTGTTTGGTTTGATGGCATTACGCGCAATTTCTGGATTTTTTTCTAATTTTTCCATGCGTTGGGTAGCGCGCCGCGTCATTGAATCATTACGGCGTGATACTTTTAAACAATTGATGCAGTTGCCAGTTAGTTTTTATGATGCACATTCAGCTGGTTTAATTATTTCCAAGCTGACATACGATGTCGAGCAGATGGCTGGCGCATGTACCAAGGTAGTGCTAACAGTGGTGCGCGATACACTTACCGCCATTGGTATATTACTATATATGCTTTATCTCGATTGGCGCCTGACACTTATCTTTGTCTTTGTTGCGCCGTTGATGGCAGTTTATCTTAAAAAAATGACGCCAAAATTACGTGATTCTGGCAAACAAGTGCAGCAATCTGTGGGCGAGATGACTAAAGCCGCGGAAGAGGCGATTGCTGGTCAGCGTATTGTTAAAATTTTTGGTGCCACCAATTTTGAATTTGAACGCTTTGCGGAAGTGGCTGGTAAAAATCGTCGTATGCAAGTGCGTTTGGCTAGACTAACCAGTATCAATAGCATGGTGGTTGAACTGCTGGCAGCACTCTCTTTGGGTTTGGTGGTGTATTACTCGGTAGGCCGATTTAGTGCCGGCGAGTTTGCGGCCTTTGTAGGGGCGCTCCTGATGTTGATTGCGCCCATTAAAAATTTGACTGCAGTTAACGAAGATTTGCAGGTGAGTCTAGCTGCCGCACAAAGCGTGTTTGAGGTGATTGATACGTCCGTCGAAGTGAACGAAGGCAGCAAGGAAATTAGACGCGCCAAAGGCGCCATCGAATATAAAAACGTCACTTTAAATTATGTCAACACCAAAAAACCTGCACTTAATAACCTCAGTTTCACTATAAAGCCTGGCGAAAAAGTGGCATTGGTAGGGCGATCTGGTGGTGGTAAAACCACATTGGTGAATTTGCTGCCACGCTTTTACGAACTGCAACAAGGCTTGATTTTACTTGATGGAATCGATATTCGTTCTCTCGAATTAAAAAATTTGCGCAGCCAGTTTGCGCTTGTCAGCCAAGATATTATTTTGTTTAATGACACTATCTTTAACAATATTGCTTATGGCGTGTTGCGCAACACGTCTGAGGTCGAAGTGATTGAAGCTGCCAAAGCTGCACATGCTTGGGAGTTTATTTCACAATTGCCAAAAGGCTTGCAAAATGAAATCGGCGACCGGGGCGTGCGCTTGTCTGGCGGTCAGCGCCAGCGTATAGCCATTGCGCGGGCGATTCTTAAAAACGCGCCTATTTTATTGCTAGATGAAGCTACCAGTGCACTGGATACGGAATCGGAACAGCATGTGCAAGCTGCGCTCGATACCTTAATGAAAAATCGCACCAGTATTGTCATTGCGCATCGCCTAAGCACCGTTGAAAACGCCGATAGGATTTTGGTGATGGATAAGGGCGAAATCATCGAATCGGGCAGCCACGCGCAGCTTATGGTGTTGAACGGCTACTACACCAAGCTATATAAAAAAGAGCTAGAAGCTTAACACATGTACGCCGGGTTTAATCGCTGGTTTAATCAACAGTGGCAGTCTATAGGCTTAGCGCACCTAGTATTGGTGCCACTTTCATGGCTATTTGGTGCGCTAGTTGTGGTTAGACGTACCTTGTATCAATATGGCATTCTCAAGTCTTATCATCTGCCTGTCCCCGTAATCGTGGTTGGAAATATTAGCGTAGGCGGCACTGGCAAAACACCTTTGGTGATTTACTTGGTGGAGCAGTTAAAACAGCTGGGTTACACGCCTGGTGTTATCAGCCGCGGCTATGGTGGAAACTCTATAGGCGAAGTGTTGGCAACTAGCGACCCAATCGCATTTGGAGATGAACCGGTATTAATCGCCAAGCGTACTGATTGTCCTGTATGGGTGAACGCAAACCGCGAAGAGGCTGGCAGGGCACTGTTGCAGGCGCATTCAGCCTGCAATGTAATTATCAGTGACGATGGCTTACAACATTATCGTTTAAAACGCGATATCGAAATTGTGGTGATCAATTCAAAACATTCATTTGGTAATCTACAGCTTTTGCCAGCCGGGCCAATGCGCGAAAAAGTTAGTCGGCTAGCCGCTGTAGATGGCATTGTAGATATGGGACGCGTTGGGTTAAAGGCAATAATGCCTGAAGAGGCCTTACCGCCCGTGTTTGCCATGAGCTTGCATATGCAGGGAATTTTTAGTTTAGATGAAAAAACCAAAACCAGCTTAACAGCCTTAAAACAGCAATACGTGGTGGCAATGGCAGGTATTGGGCATCCAGAGCGATTTTTTAATTTTGTAAAAGGCTTAGGTTTAAATTGCGAGTATCGTGCATTTAATGATCACCATGCGTTTACGCAGCAAGATTTTGCAGAGCTGCAAGAAAAAACATTATTGATGACAGAGAAAGATGCCGTAAAATGCAGACAATTAACATTGAATAATGCTTGGTATTTGCCAGTCGAAGTGCAAATTGACGCGCAACTCATGCTGTTAATTTTAAGTAAATTAGCAAAAAGTAAGATTTAAAAAGTAAGGATAGAGTATGGACGCAAAATTACTACAAATTCTGGTTTGCCCGGTCACCAAAGGGCCGCTAATCTATGATAAAAAAGCCAACGAACTCATTTCAAAATCGGCGCGGCTGGCATACCCCATTCGTGATGGTATTCCGGTGATGCTGGAAGATGAAGCCAGAAAACTCGACCCTGACGAAAAAGTTGACTAATGACTTTTAAAGTCGTTATTCCTGCACGTTATGCAAGTATGCGTTTGCCTGGCAAGCCCTTATTAGATATTGCAGGAAAATCAATGGTGGTGCGGGTTGCAGAGCAAGCCATAAAAAGTGGCGCAAGTGAAGTTGTGATTGCCACTGATTTCGAAAAAATCATGCAAGCGGCGGCGGAACACAATATCAAAGCGGTGATGACGCGTATAGACCATGCTTCTGGTACGGATAGAATCGCCGAAGTTGCGCAGAAACTGGGCTGGAATGACGATGAAATTGTGGTGAATGTACAGGGCGACGAACCGCTGATTGAGCCAAATTTAATCAAAGAAGTCGCCGAACATTTAGCGAAAAGCAAAGACGCAGTGATGGCAACCGCTTGTCACACCATTCATGATGAAGCCAATTTTCTCAACCCGAATATCGTTAAAGTAGTGATAGATGCACACGGTAACGCGCTGTATTTCAGCCGCTCGCCGATTCCGTATCCGCGTGATGATGCGCACAAGAAAAGTATTCAAGCCTACCGTCATATTGGTATTTACGCCTATCGCGTTGGGTTCCTTAAAAAATACGCGCAATTAAGTGTAACCGAGCTAGAAAAAATTGAGAGTTTAGAGCAACTGCGCGTGCTGCATCATGGCTATAAAATTGGTGTGACCATTACACAAAATGCGCCTGCAAGTGGCGTAGATACTCAAGAAGACTTGGATTACGTGAGAAGTTTTTTTGTTATTTAATTAAACCTGGTCTTTTAATGATAGCTAATTTGTATAAATATTCTAAAATTGTATTTTGAATTGGGATGATAGGTTGAAATTATGCTTTCAGATAAGAATATCAAAGATTTAATAAGTAGCGTAAATTTGATTGAGAATCATGAATCAGGAAATTTACATAATTCAGGATACTCACTTAGAGTAGGTAGTGTTTTTTTGCCTGAATCTGGTTATGAAGAATTGGAACCATGTCATGTGGGTGGCCGTAAAAGAGATTATTGGATAATTGGCCCTACTGAGTGTTTAATATAAAGACTAAAGAAAAACTTAATCTAAACGCTTCTATATCCGCTTACTACGCACCTTTGAATCGATTGGCGCAAAAAGGCCTTATGTTGCTGAATGCTAGCGCAGTTGAGCCAGGTTACTCAGGACCGTTAAGTTGTTTTTTAGTTAACTTTTCTGCCCAAGATGTTGTAATAACAAAAGACCAAGAAATCGCGAAAATTACATTTCATAAACTGGATGGTCCTATTGCTGACTATAAACCTAGCGTCGTAAGTGATAAAGACTATGGAATCGAATTGTCAAAATCAGCGAGACTGTTTCATCGCACTTTTTTGGGGGTTAGTGGAATTGAGGAGCGGGCAGTAAAAGCGGCAAGCGCTTCGGTTAAAAACTCTTTGTTCTTAGGAGGCATTTTAATTGCTTTTTTATTATTGTTTTCACAACTTGAGCCAATTTTTTCTAAATTTTTATGGGAAAAATTAGGAGTAATAACGACAACTACTAGAGTTGATGAATTAAAATTGAATAATGAGCTAATTGCATCAAAAGAAGCTCTAGATTCAATTCGGAATAAAATAAAGGATGCTGATGAATTATCTACACTCAAAAATAGAATTGATGAGTTAGAAAAAAAACAGAGCATAATGGAAAAAAATAAGTCAAAAATTAAAAATTAATACTTTTATGAACAATCAGCAACAAGTTGTATATAAAGCAAGAGAGGGTTACAACCTTATTGCAAGTCATTACGAGAATTGGAAGTGGTATAAATTTTGGAGGGAAAACGAGGGGCCGATTATTAAGAATTGGTTAAATTTAGTTGATAAAAAATCCATAGGGTTGGATGCAGGATGTGGAATTTCACCTTATCTTTCTGATTATGGGGGTGCAGAAGGTCATAAGCTTTTAGTCGATATTAGTGAGGGTATGCTGAGTTTGGCAGAGAAAAATCTGAAAAACACTATAAAAACAATATGATGTTTAGAGATTCATTTTCACTTGTTCAGGCGGATATACAGTATATGCCTATTCAAAATCGTCAATTAGGCTATATACTTTGTAGCAGAGTTTTATCGCATGTGAGAGACTATAGGCTAGTTTTGAGTGAATTTTCACGATTACTCAAATCTGGTGGAAGTTTGTTTATTGCTGATGTTCATCCCCTACATACATATGAATATACTGGGATTGATACAAACGATGGAAGAATTAACATTGAAACATATAAACACTCTTTAGGAGATATTCGGTCAAGTGCACCTATTTATGATTTAGAACTTTTAGATCACAAAGAATATAGTTTGGCTAATATAATTAAAGAACCCCAAAGAGTTGGATTTGAGAAACTTTTTCTATCTCCAACACAGCCAATTTTTTATACTTTGCAATTTAGAAAGAAGTGATTTTATTAGGCTATATTATGTAGGATGAATTTATACTAAGTCCTAAACCTAAAATATACCGCACCCAGTAGAATAATAGGGGACAGACCCCAATTAAACCGCAGATTCGCCTGTTTCGCCTGTCCTAATCCTCACTACCTGTTCCACCGCACTCACAAAAATCTTGCCATCGCCAATTTTTCCGGTATGTGCAGCTTTGATAATGGCTTCCATAGCAGCTTCTACCATTTCATCGGTCACGACTAACTCTATTTTAATTTTGGGTAAAAAATCTACCACGTATTCCGCGCCGCGATAAAGCTCGGTATGGCCTTTTTGGCGACCAAAGCCTTTTACTTCGGTCACTGTTAAACCGTTTGCGCCAATTTCAGATAAGGCTTCGCGTACTTCGTCCAGTTTAAATGGTTTAATCACTGCTTCAATTTTTTTCATGCCTGCTCCCCAGTCCCGCTTAGTTGAATAGTTTATAAGTCAAATTTTAACTTACATGTTATCGGATAACGCCTATCTTTGCCAAATCCTCGTTGCGTAATTCTAACCCCAACTGGCGCTTGGCGGCGTTTATATTCGTTATGGTCGATTAAATTGGTGACGCGATTTACATCTTTTTCACTAAACCCTTTTGCAATAATGGCGGCGCGGCTTAAATCTTCCTCTACATATGCCTGCATAATAGCATCTAAAACTTCATATGCTGGCAAGCTGTCTTGGTCGGTTTGGTTGGCGCGCAACTCAGCGCTGGGTGCGCGGGTGATGATGCGCTCTGGGATTACGTGAGAGAGCGAATTTCGATATTCGGCAAGTTTATATACCAATGTTTTTGGCACATCTTTAAGTAGTGAAAATCCGCCCGCCATATCGCCATATAGCGTGCTGTAACCCACTGCCATCTCGGATTTATTGCCTGTTGTGAGCACAATGCTGCCAAATTTGTTGGAGAGCGCCATCAGCAACATGCCGCGTATGCGTGCTTGCAAGTTTTCCTCAGCGGCGTCAAAAGGTAAATCACCAAATTCGGGTGCCAGTGTTTCGCGAAATAATTCAAACAAATCTTTAATGGGAATTTGGCTATATTTCACATCCACTAAATTCGCCATTTCCACCGCGTCATCCACGCTCATGTTTGAGGTAAATTCGGATGACATCATCACTACTTTTACGCGTTCTGCACCCAGCGCATCGACAGCGATGGCGAGAGTGAGCGCAGAATCGACACCACCTGACAAACCCAGCACCACGCTAGGGAAGTCATTTTTATTGACATAATCACCCAAGCCCAATTTAAGGGCGTTGTAGACCGATGTTTCAAGGCTAAGTTTTGGCGCAATATCATCTTTAACGGGTTGGTGATTTGTGATTTCAACAAAGCTTAAGCACTCTTCAAACGACGATAATTGCTGTGTAATTTTACCTTTGCCATTCATTACAAACGACGCACCATCAAATACCAGCTCATCTTGACCACCCACCATGTTAGTGTAAATAATCGGTAAACCGGTTTCTTTTGCGCGCTCGGCAATTGCCTCATATCGCGTCTCGAGTTTATCCATGTGGTAGGGTGAGGCGTTGAGCGCCAGTAAAAACTCCGCGCCAGCTTGCTTGGTTTTGAGCGCTGGCGGAGCTTCCCAACCATCCGCACAAATCATCACACCAAATTTTGTACCCGCGTGCATAAACACCAGTGGTATATCGCCCGCCTCGAAATAGCGCTCTTCGTCAAACACGCTGTAATTGGGCAAAATTTGTTTGTGATAAGTAGCAGTGATTTTACCTTTTTCAAGCACTGAAGCTGCGTTGTAGCACTTACCACCTTGCTGGTGTGGGTGACCGATTAACAAAGTGATATTTGGTAGTGCTTTGCTAAGCCTCGCCAATGCTTGCTTGCAGGCATGGTTAAAATCATCTCGAAATAACAAATCTTCTGGCGGGTAGCCAGAAAGTGCGAGTTCTGGCGTGATGACCAAACTCGCGCCGTTTTGATACGCGCGGTTGGCGTAATCAAGGATTTTATTGGCATTACCTTCAATGTCGCCAACGATGCAATTAATCTGTGCCAGCGCTATTTTCAAAGGACGATTTTCATAGAAGGCAGATGCTAATAGTGCCCGCCTGCATCTTTAAGTAATTTAACAATTGTAGGGTTTTGGTTTTTAAGTGCATATACATAAGCAGTCAAACCGTATTGGTCGCGTGCTTTCACATTGGCTTTATTTTCAATTAGTAATTTTACAATATCAACAGAATTGCTACTTACCGCCAATTGCAGTAAAGGTGTGCCTTCTGAGTCTTCGTGGTTAACATCTGCACCCTTGGCGACCAAGATTTTAGCAGTCTCCACTTGTGTTTTTTTTACTGCCCAAGTCAGCGCGGTCCAGCGTGATTGATCTTGCTCATCCACGTTGGCGCCTTTGCTAAGCATATAGGCAACCGCTGGAGTACGACCTTCGCGCGCGGCGTACATGAGTGGCGTTGCCCCCAATCTATCATGTGCATTGGCTTGTGCGCCTTGCCCCATCAGCGCCGCAATAGTTGACACGTCACCACTTTTTGCGGCGTACATCAGCGGGGTTTTTCCATCATCGGTTTTAGCATTTGCATCCGCGCCATGCTTAATCATCAAATCCACCACATCGCTGTAGCCAGCAGTCGCCGCTATGCCAAAAGCACTCCAACCCGAACTCTCACGAATTTTCGGATCGGCGCCGTTTTCAAGCAGAACCTTCGCAGTGGCTACGTGATCCTTCCTCGCAGCAAACATCAATGCCGTCCAACCATCGTTGTCTTTGGCATCTACTACTGCGCCTTTTTTGATAAGCGCTGTTGCAACTTCCGCCTGATCTTTACGCGCAGCATACATCAGCGCAGTGATGCCATCGGCATCCTTGGTGTTGGCATTGACGCCACTTTCCAGCATGGCTTTTACGGTGGCGACATCGCCTTTAGATGCGGCAGTAAGCAGATAGGGAATATCTTCGGCAAAACCTACCGAGCTTGCTAAAAATAAGTACAAAAATAAAATAATTTTTTTCAACTGATTAACCTTTACTTTTAATGGCTTGTAACACAGCTTCACCCAAGCCAGCTGGCGAAGTTGCTACTACGCAGCCCGCTTTTTCAAGCGCTTTAATTTTATCTTCAGCGCGGCCACTTCCACCAGAGATAATCGCGCCGGCATGCCCCATACGCTTGCCTTTTGGCGCGGTTAAGCCTGCAATATAAGCTGCAACTGGTTTGCTGACATGGTGTTTAATAAAATCCGCTGCTTTTTCTTCATCATTGCCGCCGATTTCGCCCACCATAATAATTGCCTTGGTTTCAGGGTCGGCTTCAAATAGAGATAAGCATTCAATAAAATTCAAACCTTTAATCGGGTCGCCGCCAATGCCCACACAAGTAGTTTGACCAAGCCCGAGCGTAGTAGTTTGGTGCACCGCCTCATAAGTCAACGTGCCAGAGCGCGACACCACGCCCACCTTGCCTTTCATATGAATGCTACCTGGCATAATACCGATTTTACACTCGTCTGGTGTGATAATACCTGGGCAATTTGGACCAATCAATTTTGTACCGTTGGTTTTTAGCGCGGCACTTATATTTAAGCTGACCTTGGCGTTGAGCATATCCAGCACAGGGATGCCCTCGGTAATGCACACGATCAACTCAATACCCGCATCTGCAGCTTCTAAAATCGAATCTGCTGCATAGGCAGGTGGTACATAAATCACGCTGGCGTTCGCTTGCGTCTCGCGTACCGCCTCGCGCATGGTGTTGAACACTGGCAGTGCGAGGTGCAATTGTCCGCCTTTACCCGGCGTTACGCCACCTACCATCTGCGTGCCGTAGGCCAGCGCTTGCTCGGAATGAAACGTACCTTGTTTGCCGGTAAAGCCTTGGCATAGCACTTTAGTATTTTTGTTGACTAAAATACTCATGCCACGGTTTTCACTGCTTGCTTCGCCGCATCAGTTAAATTTTCTGCTGAGATGATATTGAGGCCGCTTTCGCGCAACATTTGCTTGCCTAAATCAACGTTTGTGCCTTCCAAACGGACGATAACGGGAATGGTCATACCTACTTCTTTTACCGCACTGATAATGCCAGCGGCGACAATATCACAACGCATAATGCCGCCAAAAATGTTCACCAAAATAGCCTTAACTTTGCTATCGGCCAAAATAATTTTAAAAGCCTTAGCAATCATCTCGACAGACGCACCACCGCCCACATCTAAGAAATTTGCGGGCACGCCACCATGTAGTTTGATTAAATCCATCGTTGCCATGGCAAGCCCCGCGCCGTTCACCATGCAGCCAATGTTGCCATCAAGTGCGATGTAATTAATACCCGCCTCATGCGCGGCCGCCTCCTTAGTGTCTTCTTGGCTCCAGTCACGCTGTTCGGCGAGTGATTTTTGGCGATACAGCGCATTATCGTCCACACTCATTTTGCAATCCAGTGCGACTAATTTTCCATCAGTGGTGACAATCAATGGGTTAATTTCTAGCAGGCTTAAATCGTTTTCTTTGAATAATTTGTACAAACCTTTTAGCAGCTTGGTAAATTCAGCAACTTGCTCGACTTTCAAATTGAAAGCCAAATTTCGTGCTTGAAAATCTACCAAACCATTTAGTGGATCGCATACTTCTTGCAAAATTTTGTCAGGTTGTGTAGCGGCTATTTCTTCAATATCCATACCGCCTGCGGAGGAAGCCACCACTACTATTCGCTCTAAGGTTCTATCCACCAACATCGATAAATAAAGCTCGCGTGCAATCGGCAGCGTTTCTTCAACTAATACCTGGCTCACCATTTGACCATCGGGCGCATTTTGGTAGGTGATTAAATGTTTGCCAAGCAAAGCTTTAGCAGTCGCTTCAACCTCAGCGACAGATTTTACCAGTTTCACGCCGCCTGCTTTGCCGCGTCCACCCGCATGAATTTGTGCTTTGACCATATAGGCATTAGATTTTATTGCGCTGGCTGCTGCCATTGCGGCGGCGGCATCGCCAGCAACCGCACCACTAGGCGTTTGTAGGCCATATTGATTTAATAAATTTTTGGCTTGATATTCGTGTAGATTCATTTTAGACTGACTTTTCTATTTAAATAGTATTTTCGCGCAAAAGCCCGATTGATGCTAGTAAAACCACGATAGCTCGATGGTAACAATTTGGGTTTGTTTTTTTGTACGCAGTAAGAATAATGTAAGTTAAGCCGTCTATTGTCGCATCTAATAATTAAATGGGATTTTTTAAGGAGTAATATGTCAGAAGAAGAGTTTGAAGTACGTGGCCCACATGAAGAAGCATTGGAAGGCGGTGAAAGTGAATGGGATTCGTTTTCTAGCAAAATTGCAGTAACCACAGCCATTCTGGCCACTCTAGGGGCTTTTTTTAGTTATCAGGCAGGCTCAACGCAAAATGAAGCAGCGATGTTTAAAAACGATGCTGCCATTAAAAAAACTGAGGCAGCGGACCAATGGAGTTTTTACGAATCTAAAAGTAATAAGCAAAACTTAGCTGAAATCGCACTGGTTTTACCGAATGCAGACCATGATAAATACGCAAAAGCTGTTGAACGCTATGATGGCGAAAAAAAGGGAATTAAAAAAGTTGCTGAGGGGCTGGAAGTGGAGTCTAAAGAATTTGATGCTAAATCAGAAGCAATAATGCATGTGCATCATCGTTGGGCGCTTGCCATGACATTCATTCAAATCGCTATTTCGCTAGCAGCTATTACCTTACTGACGCGCAAAAAATCACTGTTTATCGGTGTTGCTGGCATGGCTTGTGGCGGTCTTGTTTTTGCAATTTTAGCTTTGTTACACATTTAGCAGTTAATTAGGACTCGTTTATGTTTAATATGGCCGTGCCATGGTGGGAACTTGTCATACGCAGTATAGCTGTGTATGTGTTTTTAATTATTATTTTACGTATTTCTGGTAAACGTCAAATTGGGCAATTGGCACCATTTGATTTGGTACTGCTGCTGATTTTATCGAACGCTGTGCAAAACTCGATGAGTGGCGGCGATAATTCTCTAGTTGGAGGATTGTTAATAGCAGCTGTTCTAGTTGGCGTTAATTTTGTTGTTGGTTACGCGACTTACAGAAATAAAAAATTAGAAGAGCTGATAGAAGGGCGACCACAAATCATCATTCATAATGGCAAATTATATGAAGATGTGATGGCAAAATGTCAGCTTACCCATCATGAGTTAGATGCTGCTTTGCGCCAAGCAGGTTGTGAAAGTGTTTCAGGTGTTCGCTCTGCTATTCTAGAAAATAACGGCACGATTAGTGTTATTGCGATGCAAAAATAAACCCCCACTAAAAATCAGTTTGCTATAAATCCTGTTCCCACGCGTTGCCGTAGACCTTACCATTGCGCGAAAGTATAAACATCTGGTACATATTGGTGATCCACATAAAGGTTGAAGCCACGCTGTAGCCTATGCCGCCGATGATGGTAAACCATGCAAAGCCTAGGTTAAGCTTGGTGAGCCACCATGATAGTACATCCCCAATAAAAAGCCAAATGGAAAGGCAATAGCAAAGATTTTTAGTTTTCTCGGCACACCAATAGCAAAGCTGAATATAAAGCCCATAAAAAAGAAAATAAAGGCGATGCCAAATAAGTGTATATGCGATACGCGGGTCAGCCCCTCAATGGTTGCTCCTTTGTTGATAGCGGCTTCTTTTTTGACTTCTTCAAATTTGGTAAAGTTGGGAATGCCAGGGATTTGACTGTGGCACATGATGCAATTTCGTGCAAAAACACCTTTGAAATGTGGCTCGCATTGCTCTTCTGGCGCGCCATTTTGCACCCATTTGATGATGTCTTGTCGTACTTCAAGCGGTGCTTTATCTTGCATTGAACCATTCAGCTTGCTTGCCAGCTTGCTTCCGCTGCGGTCGCCGTAATAGCTGTACACAATATCATCCACTGAGAGTCCAAACTTGCCATCTGCCATGCCGTGGGTGAGCATAATCTGTAAACCTGCCATACACAAACCGACACCAATCACCAATAAATAGCCCGCAAATAGCGCTTTAATTGGGGCAGGCATGTTGGGCAGATTTAACCAGTCTAAATTGGGTGGAGCAGATTTCATTTTTTACTTTCGATTGGAAATGTAGAAAATCATATCATTCAAATATGAAATAACAAAAAGGGATAAGATGCATTTTATGCGACTTATATAATGCTGACAGCTTCAGAAAGGCCTAGACGCAAATCCACACACGGCTGATATAATCTAGTTTTTTAAGATTTAGGCTTTTTTATGCGCTTAGTAGTTCAAGGCAGCGCCATCAGCACGGCGCATCTCGTGCACATTCACCGCTTAGTTGGCGGTAGTGCACAATTTATGCAAATTGCTGAACATGCCTATTATTTGCCAACCAATGAGACTGAAATTACTCAGGTTCGACAGTTTTGTGCTGAGCAGAAAATTGATTGCGCGCTGGTGCCAGATGCGCAACGTCTAAGTCACTTTGGTTTGTGTGTGATGGATATGGATTCGACACTAATTAATATCGAATGCATTGACGAAATTGCCGACATGATGGAGTTGAAACCGCAGATTTCTGTTATAACGGAAGCCGCCATGCGTGGTGAAATTGATTTTGTTGCCAGCTTGAAAGCGCGCGTTGCCTTGTTGAAAGGGTTAGATAAAATTGCGCTTAGGCGCGTGATTAACGAACGGTTAAAACCCAACCCCGGTGCGCATGAGTGGATAGCGGCCTGTAAGACGAATAACATCAAAACCATGGTAGTTTCTGGAGGTTTTACCATGTTTGCTAACCACGTAAAAACCATACTGGGATTGGATTACGCGATATCAAATACGTTTGAAATTATAGCTGGTAAGCTCACCGGTAATATTTTGGGCGATATTGTCGATGCCGATAGAAAGGCATTGGAATTAATAAAATTACGCGATGAACTTGGCTTGATGCCAGATCAAACTATTGGCATTGGCGATGGCGCAAATGACCTGAAAATGATGTCTGCCGCCGCTGTGGGGGTGGCCTATCATGCAAAACCTATTGTGCAGCGACAAGCGACTTATGCGTTAAATTTTGTGGGTTTAGACGGCGTGATCAATTTGTTTACGGCTTAAGCCAATAACACTATTATTTCGTCTTCGCTAAAACCTGCTCTGCGCCTTGCTTCTAAGTTAAATGGTGCACGTAATTTAGGCGCGTTGTATTGTTTGCACAGGCTTTCAAAAGTCGAAATTGGTTCTAAATTCCTCTCTGCACATAGCCAGTTAAACCAGTGGTTACCGATGGCCACGTGGCCGATTTCATCGCGCAAGATAATATCCATTATTTTTGCTGCGTCTAAATCACCCGCTTGTGCGAGCTTGTTGCGTAGCGGCAGATGGGCGTCTAGTCCACGTGCTTCCATGGTGCGCGGCACGAGTGCCATGCGCGCTAGCACGTCATGTTTGGTTTTATCCACCATCTCCCACAAGCTATTATGACCTGTAAAATCGCCGTATTGGCAGTCTAGTGTTTGTAAATGGTCATTTAATAGCGAGAAATGATAAGCTTCTTCATATGCGACTTTTAGCCAATCAGAATAATAAGTTTCTGGCATATCGGCAAAACGCCAAATCGCATCCAAGGCCAAGTTAATCGCGTTAAACTCAATGTGGGTAATGGCGTGGATTAATGCAGCGCGGCCCTCTGCAGTGCGCATGGAGCGTTTTTCCACTTGTAGTGGTGAGACTAATTCCGGTTTGGCTGGACGACCGGGAATTAGTAAATCTGAACTTAAATTAGTGTTTGTATCTAGACAAATCTTGCCTGTTTGCCAAGCCTGTTGTAGTGCAGCGACGCCAGTAGTTTTTTCACTAACTTTGCTTTCGGCCAAGCATTGCAGCGCACTTTGACGAAGTTCTTTCAATTATTTGAGCGGAATAAAATCGAGTTCGCCCGCTTTCATATCCGGTACCATCAAGTACGCTTCATCTTTGGTAATACCAATATCGGCGGCTGATTGATAGCCATCTTTGAATAGTATCACTTCATTTTTCCGGTTAACGCTATACACTTTGCCGCTTTTCCAATCGCTTACGAACATTGTCCCATTGGAGTGATGCGCTACACCATCGCCACCACCAAAGCCTTCTGCAATGTCGTTTAGCGCGTGCGTTTGTTGGTTGTAGCTATAGAGTATGCCAGAGGTAAAGTCCACATAAATCAATATGTTACCCGTGTCATCCGCCAACAAGCCATTGGGTGCCATTACGCGCGCATCTTGCTTGCCGTCAATAAGCAGCATCACTTTTCCATTTGCATCAATTTTGTAAATCGCGCCGCCCTTGCCTGTTCCCATAATGTCACCGCTGTCAGATACATATAAATTGCCTTGCGGGTCGGCCTCTAGATCGTTCAAAAATTGTGGCGTGGCAGGGAAAGCTGTGGCAGCCGCAAATACGCTCACTTTGGCATCATTGAGCGAGATTTTCATCACCTTGGTTTTGTCTGCCACGTAAAGATTATTACCAATAATCTTCAAGCCTTTTGGGTCGTCCAAGCCGCTAGCAAAAACGGACGCTTTACCAGTGTTGTCGATAACAGTAATTTGGCCGTCACCATCTTTGCCAAAGCCACCGATTTCTGAAACAAAAATTCGTCCATCTGCCGCTTGTACAGCCGATTCTGGCGTTTTTAAGCCAGTGATTTTTTGCCTGAGTGCGGATTCTGGGTTTGATGCAGTTTGGCAGCCAAAAATTAACACGATAAATGCAGAGATAATACTAAGTTGACAATATTTAACTAACATTTAATTTTCCTAAAAAAACATTGTTCTGATTTTGGGGGTGGGAAGTAAAGTGACCATACTGCAAGGGGTGTCGACACCTGATGCAGGGGTGGTGTTGCTAGCCGCTGCCTGAATCGCGCTATCTGCCTGCATTTTGGCTACCATATCATTGATTGCGGTGGCGTAGGCCTTCTTCAACCAATATTCTGGCTTAATATTCAGAAACCCATGCTGTGCAGATTTCCCCACATAGGCGCCTACTAGCTTGCCTATACCAGTATAGACATTGGCAGTTACTTCTCCATAAAATATTTGTACTTGTGGGTTATAAAACATTTTGGGTTGTAGCCAAACTAATGTTTTGCCTGCTTGATTTCCTTCGCATATGCCAACGTCTCCATAGGCTTGTGTGAGCTTTTCTTTTGCTAAAGCTTCAACTATAGCGCCTTGAGAAAACCAATATCCTTCAGAGTAATACGTGAACTTGAGTGAGTTAGTATATTCGTAGGGCTGTATATATAACAACATATTTGGCATGTTGGGCACTGGATTGGTGGCTGTGTCAGCAGCTTCTGCACATACATTGAATGACTGCCCTGTCATTACCATCACTGTTACCGTAATCAATAGTGTATTGATTTTTTTCATTTTGCTTACTCCATTTCAGTGTTGAGCTTGGTAGCTAATGCGGTAAATATAACCTGCGCGGTCGTCTGACACATATAGCGCGCCATCTGGGCCAGTAATTACGTCTACAGGCCGCCCCCAAGCCTCGTTATTATTGAGCCAACCCGTTGCGAAATCAACTACTTCGACAGGAGTTTCGCCATTAAATTTCACGCGCACCAATTTATAGCCACTTAATTGCGCGCGGTTCCATGAACCGTGTAGTGCCACGATAGCATCATTTTTATATTCAACAGGAAAATTGGTTTTATCTAAAAATGTTAAGCCAATCGGTGTCGAGTGCGAGGTAAACGTGACGGCGGGCGGGGTGGTGGTTTTGCAGAAATTGTCAGAACCGACAAAGTTAGGGTCTTCCACCTGTGTTTTCAAGTTGTTGGGGTCACCCCAGCAATGCGGCCAGCCGTAGTGTTTACCAGGCTCTATTTTATTGAGATGCTCAGGCGGAAGTTCATCATTCACCTTACCGTTTTTAGTAGAAGAGCGCATGTCTGCGCCATCGTTAGTGGCGAACATGCTATGCGTTTGAGGATGCCAGGCAAAACTTTGGCTGTTACGTAACCCCAGCGCCCATATTGGTGCCATTGTGTGCCGTCCAACTACTTCTAACCCACCGGCTGGCTTGCCTTCTAGTGTGTATCTTAGAATCGTTGCACGTAGCAGGTCTTCTTCCACACATACATTGCAGCTTGAACCCACATTTAAATATAGAAAGTTGTCAGGTCCGATTTTAATGGTTTTAAGTGTGTGGCCGCCGCTGGAAAGGTTACTGATAAACGGTTTCGGTGCAGACCATACTCCATTTTTTTGCATGAGCTTTACCACACCATCTTGATTCGCCACCAGTAAATTGTCGCCAACAAACGCCAAACCGTTCGGCGCATTGAGGTTTTTAGAGATCACAACAGGCTCCTCAGCAAGCCCGTCTTTATTGATGTCTGGCAGCATTACGACTTCATTGCGGCCACTCAGAGATACAAATAAATTACCGGCTTTATCAAACGCCATCATGCGCGGGCCAGAAAACAATTCTGCACCTCCACCGTTTAATTTGGCAAAAATACTGGCGTGAAAGCCAGCAGGTAGCTTCAGGTTAAGACTAGCGGGCGGTTCTGAGACATCAGCCGTATTGGCGTAGCCAACCGTTGGTATGTTGCAGATACCAATTGTGAGTAAAGTGCTAAGTTTCAAGATAATCGCTTGCCACAGAAGTTGAATCGGTGCTTACCAATGTAGTATGTATACGACATTTGAAAAAACAAAAAGCCTCAGTAGTTAACACTACTGAGGCAATGAATATATTTGCTAAAAAACAAAAAGCGGGTAAAAATCTCATGGTGTTTAATTTTGATTTAAAGCACCATTCTAAGTGGTTTTAATTCGATATGACCGATTTTAAGCCATGTTTTAGTTACAGTCTTCTTGGCAGCCGTCATCTTTCACGCCAAGTGAAGTGAGTAACTCGACCATTTTGGTGTTTCCTTCGTCTTTTACAGCACGCAGAATAGAAACATCGCCTTTCATCTTCAGGTTAACGTCAGCGCCTTGCGCGGCTAAATATTTCACAACGTCCTCAAAGCCATCATAGGCAGCCAGATGGAATGCGGTCATTTTAGTAAGTGGATGCTGATAATTTTTTTCGGCACCTTTTTCGACCAAATATTTGATGACGTCAAGGCGGTCGTTATTGGCGGCCATTTGGATAGGTGTCCAAGCGAAAAATTTTTGATTTACCACTGCTGGTTCAGCCTCAACATATTTTTTAACCAATTTCATATTGCCTTTGCTTAATGCATCGGTAAACTCAACCGATTCATCATCTGTTAGCGCGAAACAGTGCATTGAGAAACTTAACACAACCACTGCAAATATTGCTTTTAACATACTCATACTATTTTTTTCCTTATAAATGGTTGCCACTTTTGGTAAATACCAAATTAGGCGATATATTTTCTAGCATTACGGAACATCCGCATCCACGGCGCGTCTTCTTGCCAATCGTCAGGCCGCCATGAGTGCTGCACCGCTCTAAAACCCCTCTCAGGATGTGGCATCATAATACTAAAGCGCCCATCTGTGGTGGTTAAACCTGTAATTCCTAGCGGAGAACCGTTAGGATTAAACGGATACACTTCTGTTGGCGTTGACGCACTATCAATAAATCGCATCGTTACCAATTTTTTATCCAGCGCGGTATTGACAGCGTTTTTGTCGATAAATTCCGAAAAACCTTCGCCATGTGCAACGGCAATAGGCATGCGGCTACCAGCCATGCCATTAAAAAATAGCGAAGGTGATTCTAGCACCTCAACCATCGTCAAACGTGCTTCAAACTGCTCGGATTTATTACGCACAAAATGCGGCCAATGGTTAGCGTTGGGGATAATACTGTGCAAGTTACTCATCATCTGGCAGCCGTTACATACGCCCAATGCGAATGAATCGGGGCGGTTAAAGAAGGCAGAAAATTCATCATTTGCACGAGCGTTAAATAAAATCGATTTCGCCCAGCCTTCGCCAGCGCCCAATACATCGCCATAAGAGAAGCCGCCACAGGCGACTAAGCCAACAAAGTCTTTCAATGATACGCGACAAGAAATAACATCGCTCATATGCACGTCAAACGTCGCAAAGCCCGCGCGGTCAAACGCCGCAGCCATTTCCACTTGGCCGTTCACACCTTGTTCGCGCAAAATAGCCATGCGTGGGCGCGCTGAACTTAAGTATGGCGCTGCAACATTTTCGTTAATATCAAATGTGGTATGCGCGTGTAAGCCAATATCCGCCTTATTCAGAATGCGATCGTACTCCTGCTGCGCGCATGCAGGATTATCGCGCAAGCTTTGCATGTGGAAAGTGGTTTCCGACCACATGCGGTATAAATTGATGCGAGAGTCCGTAAATACAGTTTTGCCAGCGTGCCTGATACGGATATTGCCATCTGTTGTGGGCGAGCCAAGGATACGCGCAGGAATGTTACTTAGCTGGATTGCGAAAGCAACTGCTTTTGCATTATCAGCCGGAACTTGAATCACCGCGCCCAATTCTTCGTTAAATAGAATACTAGCAATGTCGCCCTGCAAATTGCCCAAGTCAATATCCAAGCCGCAATGTCCCGCAAACGCCATTTCGCATAAAGTGACGAATAAACCACCATCAGAACGGTCATGGTAGGCCAAAATTTTATTGCCGGCGTTCCATTGTTGAATTGCTGCAAAAAACGCTTTTAGTTGTTCAGGATTATCGACATCAGGTGCTATGTCGCCAATTTGGCCGTACACTTGCGCCAAACTACTACCGCCCATACGGTTTTTGCCATTGCCTAAATCAATCAAAATCAGCTTGGTCTCGCCCAAATCTGTTCTTAGTTGCGGCGTTAGCGTTTTGCGCGCGTCCAGCGTGTTAGCAAAAGCAGTGACGACCAATGAAATCGGCGATGTCACGGCTTTATCTTGATTATTTTCAGCCCAAATGGTTTTCATGCTCATCGAATCTTTGCCGACAGGAATGCTGATTCCTAAAGCGGGGCAAAGCTCCATGCCAACCGCTTTTACGGTGGCAAACAGCGCCGCATCTTCACCAGCATGGCCGGCAGGCGCCATCCAGTTGGCGGAGAGTTTCAAGTTGTCAATGGTGTCAATTTGCGCGGCGGCGATATTGGTAATGGCTTCACCAATCGCCATACGGCCAGATGCAGGCGCGTTAATTAGCGCAAGCGGTGCTTTTTCACCAATGGCAAATGCCTCACCGATATTGGTCTCAAAGCCAGCCAGGGTCACGGCAACATCACTCACCGGTACTTGCCAGGGGCCCACCATTTGATCGCGCGCGATTAAACCTGTCACCGTGCGGTCGCCGATGGTGATCAGGAAAGTTTTATCTGCCACGCCGGGCAGTCTGAGTACACGCGCTGCGGCGTCTTTGATGTCAATTCTACTGGTATCAAAAGCAGTTAATTTTTTGGCAACGTTTTTCACGTCGCGTGTCATTTTTGGCGGTTTTCCCAATAACACGCTTAAATCCATATCCACAGGTTTGTTATTGAAGTGGCTATCCGCAACGGTTAAATGACGCTCTTTGGTTGCGTAACCAACAATTGTAAAGGGTGAACGTTCACGTTCGCATATAGCCTTAAAGCGCGGCAAGTCGGCTGGCAACACCGCCATTACATAGCGCTCTTGCGCCTCGTTGCTCCATAACTCGCGTGGGCTCATGCCAGGTTCTTCGTTATGCACATCGCGCAACTGAAAAGTCGCGCCGACGTTGGCGTCGTTTACTAACTCTGGAAATGCGTTAGAAATGCCGCCCGCACCCACGTCGTGAATGCTTAGGATTGGGTTCTGGTCACCCAATTGCCAGCAACGGTCGATGACTTCTTGTGCGCGACGTTGCAACTCAGGGTTGCCGCGCTGTACTGAATCAAAATCTAAATTTTCGGTGTTAGACCCAGTATCCATACTGCTTGCAGCGCTCCCCCCCAAGCCAATCAACATGGCTGGACCACCCAATTGAATTAAGGCCGCGCCTGCAGGGATTGCATTTTTATGTGAGTGATTGGCAGAAATGTTGCCCACGCCGCCTGCCAGCATGATAGGTTTGTGATAGCCACGTACTTCGGATTTTCCATTGCTATCTTGAGCTTGAAGTTCAAACGTACGGAAATAACCTGCAATATTGGGGCGGCCAAACTCATTGTTATAGGCTGCTCCCCCGAGCGGTCCGTCAATCATAATCTGCAGAGGAGTAGCGATGCGACCTGGTTTGCCATAAGGCTTCTCCCAAGGTTGGGCAAAGTTTGGAATGTTTAAATTGGAGACAGAAAACCCCATCAAACCCGCTTTGGGCTTAGAGCCAATGCCAGTTGCGCCTTCATCCCGAATCTCACCACCGGCACCAGTAGCAGCACCTGCAAATGGAGATATCGCGGTTGGATGATTATGCGTTTCAACTTTCATTAAGTAGTGCATATCATCTTCTACAAAGCCATATTCGCCAGTATTGTTTGGGTAAAAACGTTTGGTTTTTTGGCCTTGGACAATGGACGAGTTATCGCTGTACGCTACTACTGTATTGCCTGGATTGAGCTTGTGTGTGTTGCGTATCATGCCGAAAAGGCTTATATCTTGGGCTTCGCCGTCAATCACCCAGTCAGCATTAAATATTTTATGGCGACAATGTTCTGAGTTGGCCTGGGCAAACATCATCAGTTCGACATCGGTTGGGTTGCGGCCGATTTTGCTAAAATTATCAAATAAATAATCCACTTCGTCAGGAGAAAGCGCCAAGCCCATTTCATTATTAGCTGCAATTAGAGCAGCCTTGCCGTCTTGTGCAATATCCACAATCTCAAGCGGTGCGGGCGTTGCAGCATGGTAGAGTTTTTGCGCATCATCTAAATGACTAAAAACCATCTCGGTCATGCGGTCGTGAATTTGCGCCTTTAGCGCAGTTTTTTCAGCATCGTTTAGTGGCTTGCCATTGTGCGTCGTGACATAAAACGCAATGCCGCGCTCAAGTCGTAAAATAGTTTCCAAGCCGCAATTATGTGCAATATCTGTTGCTCTCGAAGCCCACGGTGAAATGGTGCCAATGCGTGGAATCACCAAGAATAATGAGCCAGAAGGCCTTTCTAAACAGGCCTGCGGGCCATAGGTAAGAATTTTTTTGAGTGTGCTTTTCTGAGATTCTGAAAATACTGCTTCGCTAAATGCAAAGTGCACAAACTCAGCATAAATATGCGCGATATTGGGAACGGATTTTTTAAAGCTGGTATATAGTTTTTCGAGCCGAAAAACTGATAAAGCGGGGCTACCACAAAGACTTAAAAAATGGGTACTTGGCATGGATTGGGAGTAGTTTTTTAATCGTTTTTACAATTAATATTTTAGCAGAAAGCAAGCCAGTAGGGATTTATAAAATAGCTAATTTAAACAAAAAAAGCCTGCTTTTGCAGGCTTTTTGAAAATACAAATTTATTTTTTATCAGTGACGCCAGGCACGTCAATTTTTGCTTTTGCTTTTAAATCTAGCATCATTTTTTCAACCTTACGCTGTTGTAATGTGCGTTCTAAACCGTCTTTCACTTTATCATATGGTGGCACTTGTGTTGCGCGAGTATCCACCAATTTAATCACGTGCCAGCCAAATTGTGTTTGCACAGGTGTTGTGGTGACATCACCTTTTTTCAAGGCAGTTACCGCGTCGCTAAAGGGTTTTACCATGCCTGCGGGTGAAAACCAGCCCAAATCGCCGCCTTTTTCTTTAGAGCCTGGATCAAGTGATTTATCTTTGGCAATTTTGGCAAAATCGTCACCCTTTTTAATTTGCGCAATAACATCTTTGGCTTCTGCCTCAGTTTTTACCAAAATATGGCGTGCATTATATTCTTTATCACCCAGCTCTTTTTTGTATTGCTCGTAAGCAGCTTTGGTATCAGCTTCAGATACAGGGTTCTTTTTCATGAAATCTTGCAGATAGGCATTAATTAGTATTTTGCGTTGGGTTAGTTCCATGTTAGTTTGATAATCAGGCGACTTATCGATACCTTGTTTTTGTGCTTCTTGATAGGCCAGCTCAGAACCAACTAATTCGTTAATAATGGCGTTTTTCATGCCATCATTTGGCGTTTGTCCATGTGATTGCGCATCTTTCATAATGTAATCAACCCAAGATTGCTTAATAGGCTTGCCGTTAACTGTGGCTACTGAGTCTGCCGCATATGGGGTCGAAGCAAATGCCAAAGTTGAAAATGTGGCGATGGTTACAAGTAGTTGGTTGATTTTCATAAGAAATCCTTGATTAGGGTTACGTGTTAAATGGTGTCATCAGGCGAAATTGCAAGTATGCTTATAGCATGAATTTGTTGTGGAATTAAGTTAGTCAAAGCTTGATAAATTAAACGATGTCGCATTATCTGCGATTTTTGCGAAAATTGCGAGCTTACAATCTTTATGCTGAAATGTCCGCCACCCATATTGCCTTTGTGACCTATGTGTAAGGCGCTATCGTCTTGTATTTCGAGGCTCACAGGATTAAGTGCAGCTAATCTTGCTTTAATGGTTTCAGTCAAATTCATTGTGTACTTAGGGTAGTGTTTTGCGAAAAGGTTTCACTATCACGTTTTTATACACTCCCGCGTTCACAAATGGGTCGGCTTCTGCCCAGCTTTTTGCGGCGGTTAAATCGCTAAACTCTGCCACAATCAAACTACCACTAAAGCCAGCTGGGCCTGGGTCTACGCTATCAATAACGGGGAAGGGGCCAGCCAATAAAAGTTTGCCTTGGCTTTGCAGTTCGGTAAGGCGTGCCAAATGGGCAGGGCGAGCATTCATGCGTTTTTCAAGGCTATTGGGATTATCTTCTGCTATGATTGCATAAAGCATTAATTATCTTCTTCCGCTGATTCAATTTCTACAGGCTCAATCAGGTATTTTCTTAGTAACAAAGTCTGCGCAATTACAAATATAAACATCATGCTGGTGACGCCAAATAATTTAAAATTAACCCATGAATCCAAGCTGAAATGAAACGCGACATACAAATTTAAAAAACCAAGCAGGATAAAAAAAACCGCCCAAGCCAGGTTGAGTTTATTCCAAATAGCGACAGGAGGATTGAGCATTTTTCCCATCATTTGTTGAATAAAATTTTTCTTAAAAAACAGGTTAGAAACCAATAAAATTGAGGCTAACAGCCAATATAGCACTGTAGGTTTCCACATAATATAAGTTTTATCGTGCAGCAATAGCGTGATGCCACCCAGCACGCTAATGATGGCACCGTTGACTAGCAACATTTTATCAACGACTCCGTGGCGGATTTTGCTATAAATAATCAGCGCGATGGTGACCGCGATGGCGATGGCGGTGGCGGTAAAGATGCCGTAGAGCTTAAAGCCTACAAAAAATAAAATAACCGGGATTAAATCAAATAAAAATTTCATGCACGCCTTGAAGGGTTTAACTATCTGTAAGGCGTCTATTTTGCTATGATTTGACTATTAATGCAAAACACTCATCATCATGCCCGCACAATTTGATCTACATTGCCACTCTACCATTTCGGATGGCTTGCTGTCGCCGCCTGAACTGGTAGCGTATGCCGCAAACCGCGGTGTCAAAGTGTTAGCACTGACTGATCATGACGATATGAGCGGCCTACAAGCCGCGCGGAAAGCGGCTCTCAAGCATGATATAAAATTTATCAATGGTGTGGAAATTTCTGTCACTTGGAAAAGACGTACATTGCATATTGTTGGCTTAAAGGTGGATGAGAATAATTTAGCGCTGAAAACCGCGCTAAATGCGGTGCGCACCGGGCGCGACGAGCGTGCGCAAGAAATGGGCTTGGATTTAGCCAAGGCGGGCATTCATGGTGCTTATGAAGGCGCGAAAGCCCTAGCCCAGGAAAGTATTATTACGCGCACCCACTTTGCGCGCTTTTTGGTAGAAAATGGCCATGCAAAAGATACCAAATCTGTGTTTAAAAAATATTTAGTTAAGGGCAAGCCAGGCTTTAAAGAACACGAATGGATGAACCTTGAAACAGCAGTTGGTTTAATTAAGGCCAGTGGCGGCATTCCGGTGATTGCACATCCTGGACGCTATGATTTAGGCACGATTAATATGCTATTGCTGATGCACGAGTTTCGAAGCCTTGGCGGCGCGGCGATTGAGGTGGTGACCGGCAGTCATACGCCGCCGCAGTATCAGCAATTTGCCAAAATGGCGCATCGTTTCAGTTTAAAGTCTTCACTTGGCTCCGATTATCATGGCTCGGGTATCTCGTATATGGAGATGGGCTGTATTCCCGATTTGCCAGTGGGTTGCGTACCGGTGTGGGATGACTGGCCAGAAGCCAATTTTTTAATTTAGCATCCTAGCTAAATGGCTCAGTATTTTGTCATTAATGCAGAAAATCCGCAGCCGCGCCTTATCAAACATGCGGTTGAGATCTTGCGCGATGGCGGTGTGATTGCTTACCCGACAGATTCCAGCTATGCCTTGGGATGCATGCTAGGGTTTAAGGAGGCGCAAGATAAAATCCGCCAGATTCGTCACTTGGGCGATGATCATTTATTTACCTTGGTGTGCCACAACTTAAGCGAGCTAAGCATGTATGCACAAGTGGGCAACAGTCAATTTCGGCTACTTAAAGCCAATACGCCGGGCGCTTATACTTATGTTTTAAAGGCTTCGCGTGAGGTGCCGCGCCGTTTGCAGCACCCAAAGCGTAGCACAGTGGGCATCCGTGTACCCAACCACACTGTAGTGCAAGCTTTATTAGATGAGCTTGGCGAGCCGCTGTTGAGCATGACTTTGCAATTGCCGGGTGATGTTGATCCGCTCAACGAAGCGTGGAAAATTCGTGATAAATTAGAGCACCAAGTTGATTTGGTGATAGATTCTGCCATTCACCATCCGGGGTTGACGACAGTGATTGATTTAACAGAAACCGCGCCAATACTGGTTAGACAGGGCGTTGGTGATGCTACGCACTTTGGATTATAGAATAGGATAATATGGATTTTTTTGAACTTTTAAATTCGCTCACGGCGCTCAATGGTGTGCAAAGAATCGCCGTTACCGCAATCCCCATGATATTTGCGATTACTGTGCATGAGGCTGCGCATGGCTATATTGCTCGCTTTTTTGGTGATATGACAGCGCAACAACAAGGCCGCATCAGCTTAAATCCGCTCAAACATATTGATCCAATCGGCACAATTCTAATTCCCAGCATCACTATGCTCGTCGGCGGTATATTTTTTGGCTGGGCCAAGCCTGTGCCCGTAAATTTTGGCAATTTGCGTCATCCCAAGCGCGATATGCTGTGGGTAGCTGCGGCAGGCCCTGGCGCAAATTTGGTGATGGCGTTTTTGTGGGCAATGGTGATTAAATTTGCTGTAACTTTGTCATCAGGTTTTGCATTGCCTCTAGCATTGATGGGTGCTGCAGGCATTTTAACCAATACTGTTTTGATGGTACTTAACTTAATTCCGCTGCCGCCCTTAGATGGTGGGCGCATTGCGGTGAGCTTGTTACCACACAATTTGGCGATGAAATATGCGCAAATAGAACGTTACGGTTTTATTATTTTAATAATCCTGCTTGTCACACATATACTTGATAAAATACTATGGCCATTTGTGATGGTGACATTGCAAATAATCGCAAAAATATTCTTTTAAAGTTTTAAGGTTAATTATGGCGGTAGAACGCGTACTTTCTGGCATGCGCCCCACAGGCAGCTTGCATCTTGGCCATTACAACGGTGTTTTAAAAAATTGGATTAAGCTTCAGCACGAGCATGAATGCTTGTTCTTTGTGGCCGATTGGCACGCACTCACAACGCATTACGACACACCTGAAGTCATCGAAGACTCGGTATGGGACATGGTTATCGATTGGCTCGCTGCAGGTGTTGACCCTGCCAATGCCACTATTTTCATTCAATCGCGCGTGCCAGAACATGCCGAATTATTTACGCTGCTTAGCATGATTACGCCTCTTGGCTGGCTAGAGCGTGTACCCACCTATAAAGACCAACAAGAAAAATTAGCCAGTAAAGATTTATCTACTTATGGCTTTTTGGGTTATCCGTTGCTGCAAAGCGCGGATATTCTCATTTACAAAGCCACGCAAGTGCCGGTAGGCGAAGATCAGGTTCCGCACATCGAATTTACCCGCGAAATTGCACGCCGTTTTAACCACATCTATGGCAAAGAAACAGGCTTTGAAGAAAAAGCCGAAGCTGCTATTAAAAAACTCGGCGGAAAAAAAGGCGCACTATACGAAGAATTGCGTACCGCGTACCAAGAAAGCGGCGATGAGGAGGCGCTGGAGTCTGCGCGGGCATTGATTGAAGAGCAACAAGGCATGAGTATGGGCGACAAAGAGCGCTTGCTTGGTTATCTAGAAGGCGGCGGAAAAATGATTTTAATTGAGCCGGAATATAAACTCATGCCAGCTTCGAAAATGACTGGGCTTGATGGCCAAAAAATGTCTAAATCCTATAACAACACCATTTCACTGCGTGAAGATTTAGATACCGTCGCCAAAAAAATCAAAACCATGCCGACAGACCCTGCGCGCATTCGCCGCACTGATCCGGGCGACCCCGCCAAATGCCCGGTATGGCAATTGCACGAAGTGTATTCGGACGACAATATAAAAGATTGGGTGCAAATCGGCTGCAAAGGCGCGTCCATCGGCTGCATAGAGTGCAAACAACCGGTGATAGAAGCGGTGTTGAAAGAATTAAAACCGATACAAGAACGCGCCGCACAATATGCGGAAGACCCAACCTTAGTGAAAAACATTGTCGCCGAAGGCTGCGAAAAAGCCCGCAAACTCGCGCGTGAAACCATGCGTGATGTGCGCGATGCGATGGGGCTCAACTATTCATGATAGGCTGTTAGTATGAATCACTGGTTAGCACTTGCCATTGCTATCGTCGCAGAAGTCTGCGCTACCACTGCGCTAAAAGCCTCTAACGAGTTTACGCGGCTGTGGCCATCACTCATTGTGGTCGCTGGCTATGGCACGGCGTTTTATTTTATGGCCTTGAGTATGCGCGTGTTGCCAGTGGGTATTATGTACGCCATTTGGTCGGGCATGGGCATCGTGCTGGTTTCTATTATTGGCTGGGTGGTGTATCGCCAAGTGTTGGATGTGCCTGCCATCGTCGGCATGGGTTTAATTATCTCGGGTGCGATTGTGATTAATGTGTTTTCTAAAACGGTAGGACATTAGGTTGATATGAAGTCGCAGCTTAATTTAGATGCGCGTATTTATGGCGAGGCTTTTACCGAGCTTCCGCAGGATTTATACATTCCGCCAGACGCGCTGGAAGTGTATTTAGAGGCGTTTGAAGGCCCGCTCGATTTGCTACTTTACCTTATCCGCAAGCACAATCTGGATATTCTCGATATTCCCATGGCGCAGCTTACCGCGCAATATATAGTGTATGTGGAAAAAATGAAGGTAATTAAGCTGGAATTGGCGGCAGATTATTTGTTGATGTCGGCGATGTTGATCGAGATTAAATCACGCATGTTGCTGCCAAAACCTGTCGAAATTGCGGAGGAAGATGACCCTAGAGCCGAGTTAGTGCGCCGTTTGATGGAATACGAGGCGATTAAACTCGCCGCCGCACGTTTGGACATCATGCCGCAAGTGGGCGTGGATATTGCCGTGGCGGCTGCTTATTATCAGCATATTAGCGAGATTAAACCGCCAGAAGTGAGTTTGGATGATTTGGTGGAGGCTTGGCGCAATGTACTTAAGCGCGCCAAACTCAATTCGCATCACAAAATTGGCAAGGAAGAACTTTCTGTGCGCGAGCATATGAGCCAGATTCTACGCCGCTTGAAGACTGATGGCATGGTGGAATTTTCGCAATTGTTTGATGTAGCGAGCGAAGGTTTGGCAAAATTGGTCGTGAACTTTTTAGCGATTTTAGAGCTGGCAAAAGAAGGCTTGATTCGCATGACGCAGCAACAAGCGTTTTCACCAATCTACTTACAGGTGAATACTGGTGAGAGAGCCTGACAACATCACCGAAATGAAACAAATCTTAGAAGCCGTTTTGCTTACGGCTGGTCAGCCATTAAGCTTGGACGACATGTTGAAGTTATTTGCAGGGCGCATGGAGCGTACTACTTTAAGAATGTTAATGGATGAGCTAAAGCAAGATTGGGCAGAAAAAACGCTGGAATTGGTGCAAGTAGCGAGTGGTTATCGCTTTCAAGCCAAGTCACAATTTAGCGAGTTTATTGTGCGTCTGAATCCTGAGCGCCAAGCTAAATATTCCCGCGCGGTGATGGAAACCCTCGCCATTATTGCTTACCGTCAACCAGTCACGCGCGGCGATATTGAGCAAATACGCGGCGTTGCGGTTAACCCGAACGTGATGCGTCAATTGCAGGAGCGCGATTGGATCGATGTGGTCGGCCAGCGGGAGGTACCAGGGCGGCCCTCACTTTATGCGACCACTAAACATTTTTTGGATGATCTCAATTTACGTTCTTTAGCCGAATTGCCGCAAATGGAGGATTTTGAGCAAACCGAAATTCCACTAGATAGTTAAAGGTTTTGTTGTAACTGCTGTAAAATGCGCTATTGCAATCAATAAGTTATCAACATGGCACGTCCTTTCAAGCAACAGCGCGATCCGCGAGCAATTCCACGCCGCCCAAAAACCAACTTCACTAGGTTGGAAGTCGATCCAAATGTGCCTCCAGAACCCACACAACGCTTACACAAGCTAATGGCGTTGGCTGGCTTAGGCTCGCGCCGTGATATGGAAGAGCTGATTGCAAGTGGTCGTGTGACCATCAATGGTGAAACCGCCAAAGTGGGCGCGGGTGTTACTCAGTATGATATTGTGAGGCTTGATAGCCGTCCGCTACGCTTACCTTTTGAGGCCGAGCTGCCACAAGTGTTGATTTACCATAAGCCAGAAGGTGAAATCGTCAGCCAGGATGACCCAGAAGGTCGCACCAGCGTGTTCGATAAATTGCCACGCATCAAGCAAGGTAAGTGGATCGCTATCGGTAGGCTGGACATGAATACCAGCGGCCTCTTGATATTCACCAATTCTGGCGAACTCGCCAATCGCTTTATGCACCCACGCTATGAGGTAGAGCGCGAATACGCGGTGCGGATTTTTGGAGAACTAACCGAAGGCCAATTGCTGCAACTTACGCAAGGTATTGAGCTTGAAGACGGCCCCGCCAGCTTTGATAGCATTAGCCCGCAGGGTGGTGAAGGTGCGAATCATTGGTATCAAGTAATTTTGCGTGAAGGCCGAAATAGAGAGGTGCGTAGGCTGTTTGAGGCACTTCAATTGCCTGTGAGTCGTTTGATGCGGGTGAGATTTGGTCCAGTGAATTTACCACCGCGCGTTAAACGTGGCCAAATGCTTAAACTTGAGCAAAAACAAGTGGTGGATTTATTGGAATGGGCGGGTTTAGAAGTACCTAAAACGCCACTAAAACAGCTAAATCAGCGCGAAAAAGACAAAGCTACAACCGTGTTTATGCCGAAAGTGCGCAAACAAAGAGTGAGTGCGCTTGATAGAAAACCGCGTGAAGCAAATCAAGCTAATCAGCCAAATCAACGTTCAGACACAATAAAACCAGCGTCTAGAAAATCAGTGCCTAAAAAATCAGAACATCGTCGCGTTAGGCAGGCCAGTGATTTAACGGCGCCAAAACAGCAAAAACGTAGTGATAGAAATCGAGGAAGAGGTTAAATTAACTGAACTTAAATTAACTGCTCTTTGGTAAGCAAAAACACAAACTGATTACCAGCTTCTACTTCCAGCCAAGTAAACGGTAGTTTGGGGTAAGCCGCTAACAATGCCTCGCGATTGTGTCCAATTTCTACCACTAAAATTCCGTCATCATTCAGGTGTTTTGCCGCTTCGCACAAAATAGTGTGTGTATGATCTAGGCCTGCCGTACCGCTACCAAGTGCGATTTGTGGCTCATTACGATATTCAGCTGGCAGCTGTGCCATGCTGGGTGCATCTACATACGGCGGGTTGCTGATAATTAAATCGTATTTCTTGCCTTTTAAGCTACTGAACATATCCGATTGAATAGCGGTGATTTGATCTTGCAAACCATAATTGGCAATATTGATATTGGCGACAGCAATGGCATCGGGCGAAATATCCACTACATCAATTGTAGCGTTGGGAAAGGCGTTGGCGAGCAATATGCCTAAACAGCCGCTACCGGTGCAAATATCAGCGGCACTTTCCATCATTTCTGGGTATTCAATCCAAGGCTGCAAGCCGTCTTCCAGCAGCTCGGCAATAAACGAGCGTGGCACAATAACGCGTTCATCCACATAAAATTTAAAACCGCTTAGCCATGCCTCGCGCACCAAGTAGGCGGTTGGCGTGCGTTTGGTAATGCGCTGTTCGATTAAATGAGCAAGGTGCTTGCGCTCAGATTCGGTAATCATCGCGTCTAAAAAATTATGTAGCGTATCGTGTGGCAAATGTAGCGCGCTTAAAATTAGCCACACTGCCTCGTCGTAGCTATTATCAGTGCCGTGTCCAAAAAAAATATCAGATTCTTCAAATTGACTTACCGTAAATCGCAACCAATCCCGGATGGTAAAAAGCTCTTCGCAAAGATGCGGGAAGTGCATCATTTAGGTAGTTTTTCACTAGTTAATTTTTCGCTAAGTAATTTTTTTAGCGTGTATTTGTAGGTTTCTTTCAACGGCTCAATATCTGCCACACCCACGCATTCATTGAGCTTATGGATAGTTTTGTTGAGCGGCCCAAACTCAATCACTTGTTGACATATCTCTGCGATAAATCGGCCATCCGAAGTGCCGCCCGTGGTCGATAACTCTGGCGAGACACCGTAAGTTTTTTCAATCGCTCTTGAAATGGCTTCAACCAAGTTGCCGCGTGGCGTGATGTAAGGCGGTGAGTATTCCCACTCGCAATCGTAATCTAGGCCATGTTTATCTAAAATAGCATATACGCGATCTTTTAAATTGGCTTCGGTGCTGGCTGTGCTGAATCTGAAATTAAACAAAATTTCCACTTCGCCAGGCACCACGTTGGACGCACCCGTGCCGCCATTCATATTGCTGATTTGCCATGAAGTCGGCGGAAAATATTCGTTGCCGTTATCCCAAACGGTTTCAACCATGTCTTTAATGGCGGGCGCCACCATATGAATGGGATTTCTAATCAAGTGCGGGTAGGCAATATGGCCTTGAATGCCTTTAACGACTAACTTGCCAGAAAGTGAACCACGACGACCATTTTTAATCATGTCGCCAACGACTTTATTTGAGGTTGGCTCGCCAACTATGCAGTAATCAATGAGTTCGCCGCGATTTTTTAAAACTTCAATCACTTTAACCGTGCCGTTCACTGCCACACCTTCTTCGTCCGAGGTAATCAGTAAACCGATGGAGCCTTTGTGACCAGGGTTTTCAGTAATAAATTCTTCGATTGCTGTGATAAATGCAGCAAGCGATGTTTTCATATCAGCCGCACCACGCGCATACAACATGCCATCTTTGATTGTTGGCTCGAATGGTGGTGTATGCCATTTATCTAGCGGACCAGTAGGGACAATGTCGGTATGGCCTGCAAACACAAGTAATGGAGGGGCTACACCACGGCGCGCGTAAAAATTATCTACATTGCCAAAACGCATACGCTCGACTTTAAAACCAAGCGGCTCAAGGCGCGCAATCATTACTTCTTGGCACCCCGCATCTTCAGGTGTGTTGGATTGACGTTTTAGCAGATCGATGGCGAGTTCTAATGTTTTACTCATTTAATTAGATGTTCTTTATAGGCGGCTTCTTCGAAGCCTAAGCACAGAATTTTACCGTTTTTTTCTACAATAGGTCGCTTTATTACCGAGATTTTTGCTTGCATTAAAGCAATAGCAGAAGCGTTATCGATAATGCCGGTTTTGGTATTATCATCTAAGCTGCGCCAGGTAAGCCCTGTGCGATTAATGAGTTTTTCGTGTGATATTTGTGCAAGCCAATTCTCGAGTATTTGTTGCGAAACACCTTGCTTTTTGAAGTCGTGAAATTCGTAGGCAATATGCTTGTTTTCAAGCCAATCGCGAGCTTTTTTGACTGTATTGCAGTTAGGGATTCCGTAGAGTTTAAGCGCTGGCATAGCGCCTATTTTAACAGCTACAGTAAAGCGTGTGCAGCCTTAATGTAGCTTATCTGTTGAATAATCAATTGTTAAAAGCTCGCTTGTAGATTCAAGATTGACGTCAAGGTGTTTAAACAAATTAAATAATTTAACTTCCGAAATTGGTTTAGAAAACAAATAGCCTTGCATATGATTGCAACCTAAATCTAAAAGCACTTCTCGCTGCATTTCAGTTTCTACGCCTTCTGCAACGACATTAAAATCTAAGGCATGTGCAAGGCGAATTGCTGCATCGATTAATGCTTTGGAGGCTTTGTTGGTATCAATTTTTGAGATAAATATTTTATCTAATTTCAGCTCACCTACATTCAAATTTTGCAAATAAGCAAGCGTAAATGGGCGTAAACCAAAATCGGCTAGTGCTATTTTAATTTTAGCTATTTTAAATTGCGCAAGTAAAAGTTTAAATTGCCTTTCGTTTTTAATAGCTACAGTTTCTTTAATTTCAAAAGTAATTTTACTCGGTGGCACTTTATAGTCCCTAAGTACCTCGGTAATTTCATGCACTAAATTTGCGTTACGAAATTGTTGGTATGCTAAATTAATTGAAATATTTAAATTAATTCCTTCTTGTTTGGCGCGCTGAATGGTGCGGCAAACTTCTTCTATCACCCATTTATTTATTTCATCAATTAAGCCAAAATTTTCCGCTGCTGTAATAAAATCTTTTGGTGGCAGCATGCCTTTAATCGGATGATTCCATCGTATGAGCGCCTCTGCGCCAACAGGCGATTGCGTTTTGCAATCCACTTTAGGTTGAAATACTAAGTTAAATTGTTGATGTTCAACTGCAAGATGCAAATCGCGATGCAGTTCTAACATCTGATCAGACGCTGATTCAATCTCGGCATCATAAAATCTAAATTGATTTTTACCGTTCTCTTTAGCTTTATACATCGCCTTGTCGGCACAAACCATCAGCTTTTCAATGTTGCCATCACGTGGGTAAATGGCAATACCCACCGAACAGGAGATTTCAATTTGATGATGATTGACTAAAAATGGCTCTTTAATTGAGTTGACGATACGCTCGACGATAGGAATGATGTCCTCATCGGACTTAATTTCCTCTATTAAGGCGACAAACTCATCGCCACCTAAGCGTGCTACTGAATCGCAACCGCGCACAGCAGCTTGTAACCGTTGCGCTACACGAACCAGTACGGCATCGCCCACGTGATGACCAAAACTATCATTAATTGGTTTAAAATGATCCAAATCAATATAAGCAACTGCAATTGTGTCACCCGAACGTGCACAACGTTTTGCGGCAGCTTCTAATAGGTGTTGAAAGGCGCGTCGATTGGGCAGATGGGTAAGCGCATCTTTAGCGTCAAGCGCATTTACAATGACGTTTTTTTGTTTATTTAAAATGTTAAATTTAAAAGTGCTTTTACCTAATTTTTCATAAAACATGGCGATGGTAAATACTAATAAAAATAAGCAGACAATGGAAAGTGAAATAATGGCCGCTAGCATTTTTTTATTTGACACAATGTGTTCTGCTGCAATTAAAGTGTCTGTTTGCAGAATAAGAGATGCGCTAAATGTAATGTGTAAGCCCATGATTGCGGCACCCGTAATTAACGATAAAATAAGCTTAACTAAAAGTGGATTTTCCCCCGCATAATCTTTCATCCAAGAGAGTGTGAGTATGGCTAATATGCTTACACTCACCGCTAATAAAAATGCAATTAATAATGGAATAGGATCCAAAGCAACATTATTTGATGTGTGTAATGCAATGGCAGATAAATAAAACGTAGCATAACTGCCCAGCCCAGCAATTACACCACTAGACACTAGCAAGTTGAAAGACATTAACTTTTTGCTAGAAACGTAATATAAAATAAATCCAACAAAAATGGAGGTAAGCCATGATGCCAGCATGACCGGTGTTGAGAATTGAAAAGCATTTCCACTATGAAAAGCGAGCCAATTGATAAATTGGATACCCCATAGCCCGCTACCCACTGCAATGGAATAAATTGGCAATAAAAATAACCTACCAGTTGCGCTGGAGTGGTATAAACGATTTACATAGTTAAATGAGGCAAACATGGCGAAGCTACTCGCAGTCAGTGAGAGTAGCACTAACAAAATGTCGTAATTAAGTTCCATGCTTGAGATGTAAGAGGCCCAATATTTTTTATGGTATTAAATCTAAGCAATTAACGTACCATGGAACCAATGTTCAGAAATTAGGTATAAAAGACAGTCACTTGAATGAGATTTTAAGTGATTTGTTTTTATGAAGGGTAGGTATTGGCTACTCTGCTATCTATATAAGGCAACAAATGTGTTGAACCAATGACAGTTCTGTTAAATGCCGCGCAAGAGCTCGTTAATGCCCACTTTGCCTAAGGTTTTTGCATCCACCTTTTTAACAATGACTGCGCAGTAAAGGCTATAACTGCCATCTTTTGAAGGTAAATTCCCAGAAACCACTACAGAGCCTGCAGGTACGCGGCCATAAAATACTTCACCGGTTTCGCGGTCATAAATTTTGGTACTTTGGCCAATGTATACGCCCATCGAAATTACGCAGTTGTCTTCCACCACCACACCTTCAACCACCTCGGAGCGGGCACCGATAAAGCAATTATCGCCGATTATGGTTGGCCCAGCTTGCACCGGCTCTAACACGCCGCCTATGCCCACGCCGCCACTTAAATGCACGTTCTTGCCAATCTGCGCGCAAGAGCCAACCGTCGCCCAAGTATCCACCATGCTGCCTTCGCCGACATAGGCGCCGATATTGATGTATGACGGCATAAGCACTGCGTTTTTACCAATAAATGAACCACGACGTACGATGGCATTGGGCACCACGCGGAAGCCACCAGCTTTAAAGTCTTCTTCTGTATAGTTGGCAAATTTTGGTGGCACTTTGTCAAAGTAGCGCGTTACGCCATCATCCATCAGAGCATTGTTTTCTAAGCGGAAAGACAATAGCACTGCTTTTTTTAACCATTGATGCGTTTCCCATTGTTGGCTGTCGCCTATGCGGGAAGCAACGCGTAACTTACCTGCATTGAGGTCTTCTAAAACGCTAAAAACCGCTTCTTTCACTTCTTTGCTGACGTTGGCAGGATTAATATTAGCGCGGTTTTCAAACGCTTCTTCGATAACAGCTTGCAATTGCGACATGGTAACTTTCCGAAAGATAAAAATACAAAGGCATTATTTTACCCGAAACTCCTTGATTAAGAATTAATTCGAATGCCTTTATCCTACGAAATAAAAAGCCTCAGATGATCACCTGAGGCTTTTTATTTTAATGGCTTAATTATTTAGCTTTAGCTTGTTCATACAAAGGTAGCATTTTAGGCATTAGCTTTTGTAAGTCGTTAATGCGTGCTTCGTCGGCTGGGTGGTCACTCAGATAAGCAGGTGGTTTATTGCCACCCAGCTTACTCATTCTTGTCCATAGCGATATTGCGGATTCAGGATTGTAGCCAGCGCGAGCAGTGAGCTCTAGCCCCATGCGGTCGGCTTCAGTTTCTTGCGTACGAGAGTTTGGCAAAGCAAAAAATAATTGCGAACCCATGCCTGCTGCCTGCACTGCTGCGGTACCTGCAGACCCGGTGACAAAGGCAGCGAGTGCTTGTAACCCAAACTGTTGCACATAAGCTTGCGACATACGCTCACGGCCGTGTTCACGTAGGGCGTGGCTTATTTCATGGCCAATCACCACGGCAAGCTCGTCATCGGTTGGTTTAAGTTGATCGATTAAACCGGTAAACACCATAATTTTTCCACCAGGCATACAATAGGCATTGACCTGATTATTTTTTTCTACGTTGATCTCCCATTTCCAGTTTTTAGCATCAGGACGGAAAACAGGTGTTTGGGCAATCAATCGATTAGAAATTTCGCGTACGCGCGCTAAGGCGGCTGGATCAGTATTCAATGTTTTTTTGCCATCAGCTTCTTTTAATGTTTGTTGATAGCTTTGTAGAGACATGCTCTCTACGTGTCTTTCAGGTAGGAGTAGTAACTGCCTACGTTCCACGCCAGACGCGCTTTTACTGGTAGTAGTTGCACAACCGCCAATTTGTAATGAGAGCACAGCTACAAGTGCGAGAGTGAGTTTTTTCATGGTTTTTCCTTAAATTAAATCTTAAAACTGACAACAAGTTTTAACGCATGACTAGCAAATTGGTTGAACGAATATGGGTTAATCGAATTATTTTATATCATCAATTGCGAGCCCAGTTCGATAACGCGATTGGGCGGCAGTTTAAATTGGTTGGTAATGGTTTCTGCTGAGCGGAAAAGCACAATAAAGATTTTTTTGCGCCAATAGGCCATGCCGGATTTATGGCTGGCTATTAAGATTTCTTTGCCTATGAAGTACGAAGTATCCATCGCGTCAAACTCTAAGCCATATTTGCTGCATAAGATCAAATCGCGTGGCAAATCAGGCTCATCTTTAAATCCATAGCGCACGGTAACGCGATAAAACTCATAAGGCAGCGCTTCAACACTGACGCGCTCTTCGAGGTTGGTGTGCGGAAAATCCAAAAAACGAACAGTTAAAATCACTACTTTTTCGTGCAGCACCTTGTTGTGTTTTAGATTGTGCAACATGGCGTGTGGCACGCCTTCTGGGTTAGGCGTCATAAAAAGTGCCGTGCCAGGGACACGTGGAGGTGGGTGCGCACCTATTGCTTCAATAAAAGGTTCAATTGCCATGGCATCAGATTTTAAGCGGGTATAAACCATAGAGCGACCTGTTTTCCAAGTGAGCATCAACGTAAAAATGCAGATGCCAATTAACAATGGCACCCAACCACCATCAGGTATTTTCAGTAAACTTGCACTAAAAAATGCGAGGTCAACGGTTAAAAATATAACCACCAGTAAGCCAGTTTTTAGCTTACTCCAGCGCCAAATTTCGGTAAATACAACAGTAGCAAGAAGAGTGGTCATAATCATATTACCGGTAACTGCAATGCCGTAAGCGGCTGCCAGATTACCCGAGCTACCAAAGCTAACTACCAGTGCCATTACCGCAATCATCAAACTCCAATTGACGCGCGGCATGTATACTTGGCCTTGTGTGCTTTCAGAAGTATGTTGTATGTGCATGCGCGGCAAATAACCCAATTGCAAGGCTTGGCGCGAGATTGAAAACGCGCCCGTAATGACAGCTTGCGAGGCAATGACAGTGGCCATAGTGGCTAGACCAATCAAGGGGAATAAGGCCCACCCTGGTGCGAGCAAATAAAAAGGGTTTTTAATTGCGTTGGCATCATGCAATATCAATGCTCCTTGTCCAAAATAATTTAATAATAACGCGGGCAATACAAAGCCGTACCAAGCTAGTGTGACTGGGCGACGTCCAAAATGTCCCATATCCGCGTATAATGCCTCTGCCCCAGTAACCGCCAACACAACAGCACCTAGCGAGATATATGCAATCATGGGTTGAAGCATAAAAAATTCAACTGCATAAAAAGGGTTAAGTGCATGGAGTATTGTGACATTGTGTGCAATGCCAAAAATGCCGAGTACTGCCAACGTGCCAAACCACAATAACATCACTGGGCCAAAAAAGGCACCGACTATTTCTGTGCCTTTGCTTTGTGTCCAAAATAAGCCAATTAACACGATTAGTGTAATTGGCACAACTATTTGTTGTAAATGCGGCGCGGCAACTTCTAGACCTTCCACGGCCGAGAGCACCGAGATGGCAGGGGTAATCATGCCATCGGCATAAAACATGCATGCTCCTAAAATACCCAACATCATGATTTTGCGTTGCTTTTTGGAGTTACCCTCAGCATTACGAGATGCGAGCGCTAGCAGGGCCATAATGCCGCCCTCACCGCGGTTATCGGCACGCATAATAAATGTGACGTACTTGACCGAAACGATTAATATGAGCGCCCAAGTGATCAGCGATAAAATGCCATAAACGTTGCCGGCGTTGAGTGCTACAGTGTGATGTCCTGCCGAAAAAATGCTCTGCATGGTGTATATTGGGCTAGTACCAATGTCGCCAAACACCACGCCCAAAGCGGCTAGTGCCATGGTGTGCAGAGCGGTTTTGTGGGTATTATTTTTATCCATTGGTAATGGCTTTAAAGCGAAGTGCTATTATCAATCAATTAGCCATTATTAATCAATGCAAACCAATACATAAGACAGCTTATTTAAAAATTAATCTGCTTTGATACGAATAACTGTTGCATCGGCGCTACCACGCTCAAAAATAATGCTCACGTGATTTCCGGTTTTAAGTTGCTGAGCACTTTTAATTATTTTCCCAGTTTCATCATGCACCATAGCGTAGCCACGCGCCAGTACCGCTTGCGGACTAAGTTGTTCCAGACTATTTTTTAAGCGTAATAGAGTTTGTTGCCATGTTTCAAAATGCCGCTGCAAGGCAATATCCATGCGGTGTTTGAGTTGGTTAATTTGATTGGCCTTAATTTCAATTTGTTGCAGCGGCGAAGTCAACCTGCGAGCCAAAAAGTCAAGTTTCTGGCCATGTTGATTCAGTGTAAAAGTGATTTGCTTATTCAGTTGATTGTATAAATTAGCCAATTGATTTTCTAAACTTTTCATATCCATGCAAGCCAGCTCAGCCGCAGCGGTGGGTGTAGCAGCACGCATATCCGCAACAAAATCACAAATAGTAAAATCAGTTTCATGGCCGACGCCGCTGATGGTCGGAATTTTGCAATTGGCAATGGCACGCGCGACAATTTCTTCGTTAAATTGCCATAAATCTTCCATGCTGCCACCGCCGCGACAGATGATGAGTGTGTCCACCTCGTTGCGTTCATTCGCAGTTTCAATCGCCTTGGCAATCAGCTCTGCTGCGCCTTTACCTTGCACGGGGGTGGGGTAAATAATCACACCAATGCTGGGATTGCGCCGTTTCAGCGTAGTTAAAACGTCACGTAAGGCGGCAGCATCTGGTGAGGTGATTATGCCAATAGTTTTGGGATATTTTGGGATAGGATGCTTGAAAGCCTCATCAAATAAGCCTTCGCTTTGTAATTTTAGTTTAAGTTTTTCAAACGCTTCAAACAATGCGCCCAAGCCAGCGCGTTGAATAAATTCCACCGTGAGCTGAAAATCGCCACGTGCTTCATAAAGCGTCACAGTGCAACGCGCTTCAATGTTATCGCCTTCGCGAGGTACAAAATCCACATAACTATTGCGGCCTTTAAACATCACGCACTTGACTTGAGCGGTTAGGTCTTTTAACGAAAAATACCAATGACCGCTGGCGGCACGGGTAAAGTTGGAAACCTCGCCAGATACCCAAAATAGCGGAAAACTCATCTCCAGCACTTCACGCGCCAAACGATTTAGCTCGCTCACTGTCAAGATGTGCTGGCCGTTTAAATTTGCGCTGCTTAAATTTGTGGGAATTTCTGCCAAAGCTTGCTCGCCTAATAGTTTATCTAGGTTAAAATGTTTCTTAAGATTATAAGGTAAAGATGAATATGCTAAATAAACTTCTTGTTGGCCGTACTGGGTATTTAATTGGTTTTGTCAGTTGTTTCGGCTTGGTTGGTTTAGCATTGCTGATACAAACACATTACAACCTAGAGCCTTGCCCATTGTGCATCACGCAACGCATGTTTTTTATGGGTTTGGGCTTACTGTTTTTAATCGCGGCGTTTGTAAAACCCGCCACCATTTATGCAAAAATTTTGACGATTCTACAAGTGCTCGCTGCGCTGAGCGGCGCAGGATGGGCGATTCGCCATTGGTATTTGCAAGCGCACAAGGGCGAAATTATTGCCGATTGCGGTGTCGGTTTTGATTACATGTTCGACAATTTCCCGCTTAAAAAAATGTTTACGCTTATTTTTAGAGGCACTGGCGATTGCGCGGCGATTGACTGGACGCTGTTTGGATTGACGCTGCCGCAATTGGGCTTGATTGCTTTTATTGGATTTGGTGTGTATGCGATATATTTAGCCAAGTTAAACTTAAAAACAAGTTGAATAAAAATATGAATTACAAAACTCTTGATTTTAAAACATTGGATGATTTTGTTGGCAATACGCCGCTAGTAGCGCTCAAGCGCATGCAGGGCAAAACTACGAACACCATTTTGCTCAAACTTGAGGGCAATAATCCTGCGGGATCGGTGAAAGATCGCCCCGCGCACAGCATGATTGCACGCGCCGAAGCGCGTGGTGATATCAAGCCTGGTGATACGCTGATTGAAGCGACGAGCGGCAATACAGGCATCGCGCTGGCAATGGTGGCGGCCATGCGCGGCTATAAAATGGTATTGGTAATGCCAGAAAGTCAAAGCGTAGAGCGTCGTCAAAGCATGACTGCATATGGCGCGGAGCTCGTATTGACACCAAAAGACGGCAGTATGGAGCTGGCTCGCGATGTTGCAATGAAGCTACAAGCAGAAGGCGAAGGTATCGTGCTGGACCAATTTGGTAATAGTGATAATCCGCTTGCACATTACGAAGGCACAGGACCGGAGATTTGGCGCGATACGGCAGGCAAAATCACTCATTTTGTTTCCAGCATGGGTACTACGGGCACGATTATGGGCGTCTCACGATTTCTAAAAGAACAAAATCCAGCGATCCACATTATAGGAGTCCAGCCCGAAGAAGGCAGCCAAATCCCCGGCATTCGTAAATGGACAGAAGAATATTTGCCCAAGATTTATGATGCAAAACGCGTAGATGAATTGCGTTATGTGAACCAGAAAAATGCTGAAAATATGATCAGAAAACTGGCAATGGAAGAAGGCATTTTTGCGGGAATATCGAGTGGCGGCGCACTTTACACGGCGCTACAAATCTCGAAAGAAGTGGAAAATGCGGTCATCGTTTCTATCGTTTGCGATCGAGGCGATCGTTATTTATCAACCGGAGTTTTTCCTTAATAAGCATGTTGCGCAACGCAACTATTGCTTGTTTGCTGTTGCTTTCGCAAAACGTGTTTGCACTCAGCCAAATTAACATTCAAATAGGCGCGCTGAGTAATGAGAGTATCGAAGCACGCAACGTAAATATTAATCTCAATTTAAAAGCCGTGCCCACGGTTACACTTAAAACTGAACTGAAACAGCCCGCCGATAAGGCTTGGGCGCAAGCGCAAATGCGTTGCCTGCTACCAGTGAATCTTACTCAAGACGTGTGGAATTGCACTGATGGCAAATTTACTGCACCTCGCATCAATCTTCCATTCGCGCTAGAAGTAACGCCGCAACCCAAAGGGTTTGCCGCTAATTTAAACTTGCAAGGTGCTAATTTTAGTGATGAGGCTGGCTTGCACGCTGCCGATAAACTCACTGGCCATTTGGCCGTGGTAGCCAGGCAAGACGGCGATACGCTGCATTTCAACAGCGCGCTCAATTGGCAAAGTGGCGAGGTGTTTTGGCAGCCGCTATATTTCGCTAATGGTGGGCATGAGCTACAAGCCGCAGGCAGTTTGCGGGGCGATGTTCTCACACTGGATAACGCGACTTTAAAGCTGGATAAAGTAGGCGATTTAAAGTTTAGCGGGCAAATTGATATCAAAAAATACAATATTCAACGATTAAATGCGGATTTACCCAATTTAAATTTGGCCGAAGCTTATCCTTTGTTATTTAAGCCTTTTTTAGGTAAAACATTATTAAATGACGCAGACTTAAACGGCAACGCGGCCTTGAGTGTGACTGTGGTGGATTCACAATTGAAAACTTTTAAAATCAATTTAAAAGATGCGAATATTGATGACAAAAATCACAAATTTGCGTTTTACAATGTGAATGCAGATATTCCGTGGAGTTATGACGATGCCACAAAAATCAGTTTTTCATATGAAAATGGTCAATTATTGAACATGCCGCTAGGGCGCACCAATATTGGGACAGAGGTCAATCGTTATTCTCTCGTTTCACCTGAAATTACATTGCCAATTTTAGATGGCGCGTTTAAGTTGAGCGATATTTCAGCTGCGCATATCAATGACAATTGGTATTGGCATTTGCGCGCGTCGCTTACGCCAATCTCTATGCCGGATGCCAGCCGCGCCTTTAAATTGCCGATCATGCAGGGCAAGGCGTCAGCTGAAATCCCACTTGTTACCTATAGCGGCGGCATTTTAACGACCGATGGCGAGATTGTGCTCAATGTGTTTGATGGGCAAGTAAAAGTCACGCAGCTCACTATGATTAATCCGCTAACTGACGCTCCAAAATTGAGTGCCGATTTAACCATGAGAAATTTAGATTTAGGAGAATTAACGCGTACCTTCAGCTTTGGCGCCATCGAGGGCAAGTTGGATGGTGACGTGCAGGGCTTAGAAATGCTTAATTGGAAGCCCGTGAAGATGGACGCCAAACTAGAGAGCAGCCCTGGCAAATATACTAAAAAAATCTCACAACGCGCGGTAGAAAATATATCATCACTAGGCGGTGCAGGTGCGGGAGCGGCAGTAGAGCGCAGTTTCTTACGTTTTTTTAAGCAATTTAATTACGAAAAAATGGGCTTAAGCTGCAAATTACACAACGATATTTGCGAAATGAGCGGCATCGGGTCAACGCCAGGGGGGTACGTAATCGTTAAAGGGAGTGGCATACCCTCAATTACCGTGTTGGGGTACAATCAAACCGTGAGTTGGGGTGAACTAATAGACCGCATTAAACGTGTGATTGATGGCAACAGCAAGGCGATAGTTAAATAGATGATGGTATAAATAAATAATATTAAAGGATTAAAAATGAAAAAATGGCTAGTTGGATTAAGCTTAGCGGCAATTTTGCCAGCTTGTGTCACTATAAATATTTACTTTCCCGCCGCGGCGGCAGAAAAAGCGGCCGATAAGATTATCGACGAAGTTTGGCAGCTAAAACAAGGCCAAGAGGGTGCAAAACCAACAGACGCGCCAGCTGGCAAACCCGCTGATACTCCTGCCGATGCACCTGCAAAATAAAGGCCATTATTTAAAAAAAGGATATGAGAAAATGAAAAAACTACTTTTAAGCTTGTTAGTTGTTGTCACAATATTTGCTGCTAACGGGGCAGTTGCCGCAGCAGATTTAGAGATTAACACCCCTGCCATTGCAGCGCTAAAAGCCAGCATGCAAACGCGTCACGGCCAATTAAGCCCGTTTTATAGCAGCGGGGCAGTTGGTTTAACTAAAGATGGCATGATTGCAATTAAAGATGCAAACGCAGTGCCGCTAAAAGATCGCGGTGCTTTAAATGGCTTGGTTTCGGCTGAGAATGCAGACCGCGCCAATTTATATAAAGAAATCGCCACCGCCAATGGCCACCCGGAATGGCAAGGCGACATTCAAAACACCTTCGCAGGGCGATGGATAGATAAAGCACAAGGCGGCTGGTGGTATCAAGGCGCAGGCGGCTGGGTGAAGAAGTAAGATTTTTTTATGAATAGGGTAGGCAACACACTTATCCACGTTGGCGCGAATGAAGGACTTATTCATACTTTTGTTACCAGAATGTAGAATTTGTTGTTATTGGCGGTCTAGCGGTTGCATGGTATTGCGCCGACCGCCAAGCGGATGATATGGATCTCCTTGTAAATAATTCGCTAGAAAATTCAGAGCGTATTTCCCAATCTCTTATAAGCCTAAACTTAAGTGGTTTTCTCCCAAATTCTTTCATGAAGCTTGGATTACAAGTGCCATTGAAAGGGTTTTATTACGCTGAACTACTTACTCCCAAAAAAGATGGCCTAACCTATGCCGAAGTCGCAAATGATGCGGTAGAGGCGAGAGTATTTAATATTCCAGTTCGTCTAGCGTCAGTGGCGTCGTTAATTCGTCTAAAAGAACTAGCCGTGGCCTCAGAGGAAGTGCAAATAGGCAAACACCTCAAAGACATTGAGTGTCTTAAAAAGTATACTTAACTATATGACACCTACACTTGTATTCGACATCGAAACCATCCCAGATACTGCTGGCTTGCGCGCCTTGCTGGATGTGCCTGCTGAGGCAACGGATGAGATGTTGCCAATATCGCATTTCATCAACGCAGGCTACATAACGGCAATGATTTTTTGCCTTTGCAGCAACATAAAATTTGCGCGATTTCGTGCGCGTTGCGCGACTGACTTAAGGGGTCAGCATCAATTTATTTTCCTGAATTAAGCTTACGATTGAAATAACCCATTAATCCCTTGTTGTTTTTGGCTTAAATCTTGCTAGTGTTGAAATACACTGTAGCTAATTTAACTCAAGTTAAGGGAGCGTTGTAATGGCAAGCAATGTCTTTAGTTTTCCTACTTATGGTAAGGCGATTACCTTGGATGACCAAGGTATGTACTACACCATGAACACGAGCACAGGCTTGATCCACAGCATTTTTCGGCTGGAATATGACGATGAGTGGTATCTCTACCAGCTGCAAAACACCAGCAGAGAGGATGAAATCTGCTGGAGATTAATGGCAGAAGATGCTGGCTACGCACTCCAAAGTATGAGGACAGAAGAAATCGGCTACCATTTCTCCAAACCGGAATATGCAGAACCCAGAGGCGCATGGCAGGTGATTAGAAACTCTAAGTACGGATTTGGTAAATTTACACCACTCAATGGAAATGACCCAATATGCCACGCCATGATTTTATTTGAGGGTAACGAGATGGTGATGCCTATCCTCATCCACAAGGCGGAAGAAGAGACCTTGCAAATGGCCGAAGGTATGGTCTTGAATCAGGTTCTAGCATTGGCCCTACCAGCGTAAGGCACGCCAACTGCAAAGGCATTGCCGCGTTTTCCAGTTTGGGCGGGAATGACGAAAGATGTTCATTTGGTGTATGCTTAGCGCATGACGCCCACTCTTGTTTTTGATATCGAAACTATCCCGGATGTAACTGGCCTGCGCGCCTTATTGGACATGCCTTCTAGCGTGACAGATGAAGATGTTGCCAACATCGCATTTCATCAACGCCGTCAGCACAGCGGCAGTGATTTTTTACCATTACAACAACACAAAATTTGCGCGATTTCATGTGCCTTGCGCGAGGGTAATCATTTCAAAGTGTGGAGTTTGGGCGAGCAAGATGCGTCTGAGGCAGAAATCATCCAACGTTTTTTTGATGGTATCGAAAAATACACACCACAAATTGTCTCGTGGAACGGCGGCGGTTTCGACCTGCCCGTACTGCATTACCGTGCCATGGTAAATAGTGTGCAAGCGCCTAGATATTGGGAGATGGGCGAGGACGATAAAGAGTTTAAGTGGAATAATTACATCAGCCGCTACCATTCGCGCCACTTGGATTTAATGGATTTACTAGCGATGTTTAATGCACGTGCTAATGCACCACTGGATGATATTGCGCAATTATGCGGCTTCCCCGGCAAGCTGGGCATGGATGGTAGCAAAGTGTGGGATGCGTTTAAAGCAGGTGAAATTGAGGCGATTCGCAATTATTGCGAGACCGATGTTGCCAATACGCATCTGGTGTTTTTGCGCTTTCAGTTGATGCGCGGGCACTTGACGCCAGCCGCCTACGAGGCCGAGATTAAGCTGGTGCGAGAGACTTTAAGCGGCTATGCCGTTGAACATAAAGCCGCACATTGGAAAGAGTTTCTAGCGGCTTGGACTTAATTGCCTTCAGCGTCTAAGGGCACATCTTCTTCTACAAAATCTTTCCAATTCAGCACCACTTTTTTGTTAATATTGCCTTCGAGTGTGATTTTTTGACGCAATTTATTGCCGTTATTATTGGCTAAAATCGTGTAAGTGCCAGCTGGTAAATTCACGTACAACACAGGCTCAGAGCCGACAATACGAAACGTGAGGTTGCTTGCTTCGTCGTAAATATTAACGTTGACATTGGTGGCTAAGCGGCCCACCACGCCTTCAGAAAATACTAAATTTAGTGTGAATTTTTTGGCATAAGGTTGCATTTCTTCCACTTGGTCTTCGCCGATGCCACCTGTCATGTAACGCAAGCCAGTGGCGGAGGTTTGTGTTTTGGGCAAATTTGCAAACGCAAGATGGCTCGCAAAAATTAAACTAATTAAAGTGACTAATTTGTATGATGGTTTATTCATTTTAATATCAACTTCCTTAAATTATATAAGTACTTAGAAGACTTTATGAATGTAGTTTATCATGATATTTGCAATTACGCTATTATTGGCTTATCGGATAAAATGTTGCGATGAGAAGAAATCGCAATAAATCGCATCAGAATCCCGCATTAAATCCAATTTTAACGGCAATCATCGAGTCTCTAGACCAAGAAGGGCGCGGTGTTGCATATGTTGATGGCAAAACTATCTTTATTGATGGCGCACTGCCAAACGAAAAAGTCACCTATCAATCGCATCACATAAAAAGCACTTACGAAATCGCTAATGTGGTGGAAATATTAAAACAATCGAATCAAAGAGTTATGCCAAAATGCCCGCACTTTGGTGTGTGTGGCGGTTGCAAAATACAACATTTGGATTTTGCTGCGCAAGTGGCGGCAAAACAACGCTTGTTAGAAGCCGATTTATGGCATATCGGTAAGGTGAAAGCTGAGAATATGCTGCCGCCGCTATATGGCCCAACTTGGGGTTATCGGCATAAGGCGCGCTTAAGCGTGAAATATGTAGAGAAAAAACAACGCGTGCTGGTGGGTTTTAACGAGAAAGCTACGCACTTTGTGGCCGATATGAATAGCTGCGAAGTACTTGTGCCAGAAGTTTCTGCCTTAATTTCACCCTTGCAAACGTTGATTTTACAACTAAGCATTAGAGATAAGCTACCGCAAATTGAATTGGCCGTTGGTGAGCCCGACTTAAAGAATACGCGCGAAGGCGCTTATGTGATTGTGCTGATTTTGCGTATTATGGATGCACTGAATGCTAATGACGAAACCTTGCTAAAAACCTTTGCAGAAAATCACAACGTGCAGATTTGGACGCAAACCAAAGGCCCGGATACGATAAAACCTTTTTGGCCGCAAGCCGCACCAGCATCGGCTTACAGCCTGCCTGAATTTGATTTGATTTATACGTTTAAACCCAACGAATTCACGCAAGTCAATCCGCAAATCAACCAAGTAATGGTACGCCGCGCCATGCAATTATTGGTACCGAAAAAAGGTGAAAACATTGCAGATTTCTTTTGCGGCATTGGTAATTTTACTTTGCCAATCGCTCGAAGTGGTGCATCTGTGTTGGGTTTTGAAGGCCTGGAGAATTTGGTCGATAGAGCTAACGAAAGTGCGCAGCTAAACAAAATTAACAATGCAACATTTGGCGTAGCAGATTTATTTAAGCTGACTGCGGAAAGCTTGAGCGAACTAGGCAAGTTTGATAAGTGGCTGGTCGATCCGCCACGTGACGGAGCGTTTGAACTCATTAAAGCGATTGAGCCAGACACTTCGCCCAAGCGCATAGTGTATGTGTCGTGCAACCCTGCCACGCTGGCGCGTGATGCGGGCGTGCTGGTACACGAAAAAGGCTATATCTTAAGCGCTGCAGGTGTGATTAACATGTTTCCGCACACTGCGCATGTGGAATCCATTGCTTTGTTCGAGAGAAACTAGTCCTGCCGAGTCCCAAAAAAATTAGCTTTGCTTTTTCTGTTATCTATATAACTATCTATACAGTACGCAGTTTTTCCGCCTAACGCTAACAGCAGTAGGCCGCCAGCAATGGCGATGTCTTTCAAGAACATAATCAATTGCAATTGGTCAGCAAAATTATGGTGAAAAATGCATGCGGCAACTACTGAAAAGACGGCAAGTGCAAAAGGCGCAGCTCTTGTATGGTGGCCTACTGCAAGAGCTAGGCCGCCTAATACTTCCAATGCAATAGTCGGCCACAACAACACGCCGGGCAAGCCTACGGATTGCATATAGCCTATAGTGCCTGCTGGGTCTCGAATCTTGCCCAAGCCTGCCAGAATAAAAATAAGCGCCAGCATTATGCGCCCCAAAAGTTGAATTACGCCAGTCATCGCTCTCTCCCCATGGTTAAATGTGCGTCGGCTAAATATTCCGACCATAATAAACTTATCAAGCCCGCGCTGCAATCATGTGTAATATTGAGAATATAATTGATAGCATGCTTAAAAAAATCTTGCTGATATTGTGTGTGTTGTTGCTTGTGGCTTGTGAGGATACATCATCAGAGACTTCGGTATTAGAAACTTCGGAAATCCACTTTGCCATTGCGCAAGCGCCACTCAATTTGGACCCGCGCTATGCCACCGATGCAGCTTCGGAGCGTGTGAATCGGCTGATTTATCAACCATTGGTAGATTTTGATACTGCTTCTAAGCCCGCACCAATATTGGCTTCGTGGCAGGTGGTTAATAACAATAATTATCGATTCACATTAATAAAAAATCGTGCGTTGTTTCACAACCAAACGCCACTCACTGCGGCGGATGTAAAAGCCACTTATGATTCTTTGCTTCAACTAAAAGATTCGCCGCATACGGCAGAGTTTGCCAATATCGAAAGCATTCAAGTTGAAGACGAAAACACCATTTTATTTAGCCTAAAGAAAGTAGATACAAACTTTCCAGCCAAGTTGATTATTGGTATTTTGCCAAAAGATTTGATTCAACAAGGCCACGATTTTTCACATCATCCAGTCGGCAATGGGCCACTAAAGTTTGTTAGCTGGCAAAATAAACTCATATTACAGCGCATCAAAGACAGGCAAATCATCAGCCTGCAAGAGGCAAAAGATCCCACCGTGCGTGTACTAAAACTGTTGCGCGGCGAGGCTGATTTGATTCAGGGCGATTTACCACCGGAACTGGTGAAATATCTAGAATCTAAGCCCGAAATCAGCGTTAAAACCAGCGTGGGGGCTAATTTTTCATATCTTGGCTTAAATATGCAAGACCCGCTATTGAAAAATTTAAAAGTGCGGCAAGCTTTAGCCCATGCGATTGACCGCCAAGCGATTATCGATAAAGTAATGGTCAAAAATTCGCGTATTGCGGGCGCGATTTTGCCGCCTGAGCACTGGGCGGGGAATGTCGATTTAAAACCTTACGATTACAACCCAATGTTAGCCAAAAAACTTTTACTTGAAGCGGGTGTCAAGCTGCCGCTCAAGTTGGTTTACAAAACTTCTACCGATGCACAGCGTGTACGCTTTGCTACCATATTACAAGCACAGATGGCCGTAGCAGGCATCGCGTTAGGAATCCGCAGCCTCGATTGGGGCACGTTTTTTGAGGATGTCAAACAAGGTAATTTTCAGCTATTCGGCCTTACTTGGGTAGGTATCAAAACGCCGGAAATTTACGCTAAAGCGTTTGGCTCACAAAGCCTTCCACCGAATGGTTTTAACCGCGGACGTTATGCAGATGCCGAGCTTGATAAATTGCTTGCAAATGAAGATTGGCAGGCCGCTACGGCGCGCATTCACGCGCAGTTGCCGTACATTCCACTTTGGTACGAAGGGCAATTTGCTGCCTTTAACAAAGACATCAATAATTATTCGCCAAAACCTGACGGCGATTGGGATGATTTAGCAATAATTACAAGCTCGGCTACAATAAGCAATCATGCGCATTGAAATTTCTATTAAGCTACAAATGCTCACGCTTTATGATGATTCTGGCGGTGTAATTGCCAGATATGGTGTTTCTACTGCGGTCAATGGCACGGGGTGTGAGAAGGATAGCGGCTGTACGCCAGTGGGCGCTCATATCGTTCGCGCCAAGATTGGCGGGGGTTGCGCCACAAATAGCGTGTTTGTTGGGCGTAGGTCAACAGGCGAAATTTGTACACCAGAATCAGTCGCAGCTTTTCCTGATAGAGACTGGATTTTAACGCGGATTTTGTGGCTTTCCGGCACAGAAGTTGGCAAAAACCGACTGGGGAATGTGGATACCATGCAGCGTTATATTTATATTCACGGTGCGCCAGAAAGCGTGCAAATGGGAGCGATTGGCTCGCATGGATGCGTACGCATGAAGAATAATGACGTAATTGCGCTGTTTGATTTAGTAGCAGTAGGCATCCGCGTTTACATTCACAATGGTTAAGCGCATTGTAAGCTTCTGCATCGTTATTTTCGGCGTTCTGCTACTCACTTTTTTACTGATCCATCTGGTGCCAGGCGACCCGGTAGAAGTGATGCTTGGCGAATCCGCAAGTACTGCTGACCGCATGCAATTGCGTGAAGATTTAGGGCTAAATCAACCGCTCTATCAGCAATTTGGCAGTTATATTGCCAAGCTTGCGCATGGCGATTTAGGCCAATCTATTCATACTAAAATACCGATTATCGAGCTCATCAAAACGCGTTATCCCGCTACGTTAAAACTTGCAGCATTGTCGCTTATTATTGGTTTGGTGATAGGCATTCCGCTGGGTATTTACGCCGCCCTAAAAGCGAATCATTGGCAAGATTTTGTGGTGACGATTATTTCGGTGCGCTTTTCGGCAATGCCGGCATTCTGGCTGGGGCCAATGCTGATGCTGGTTTTCGCGGTGTGGCTGGGTTGGCTACCTGTAAGCGGCATGGAATCGAATAGCTCGATCATTTTGCCAGCAGTCACGCTGGGTTTTGGCTTGAGCGCAATTTTAACGCGTATGACCCGAACCAGTTTGTTGGAAGCGCTGAACGAGGATTTTATCCGCACTGCACGCGCCAAAGGCTTGAGCGAAAAAACCGTTATTATCCGCCACGCCTTGCGTGCGGCCCTGTTGCCAATTATCACTATCGTTGGGTTGCAAACGGGCAGTTTGCTCGCGGGCACAGTCATCACCGAGACGATTTTCAGTTGGGATGGCATTGGCCGTCTGTTGGTGGAAAGTATCGAAAAACGCGATTACCCTGTAACGCAAGCCTGCGTGTTGGTAGTGGCGCTTAGTTATGTACTGGTGAATTTATGCACGGATATTTTGTATCGATTTGCTGATCCGCGGGTGAAATTTAGCCATGATTAAACGCATACCCGTTGCTTTATTAATTTTTTGGCTTGCCGCCGTTTTAATTGGCGGAGTTTTTGGTTTGCATGGCAATGGTATCGATTTAAACGCGATCCTCGCCACCCCCAGTGCCCAGCATTGGCTTGGCGCAGATGACCTAGGTCGCGATATTTTGGCGCGTATTTTAAAAGGCGTGGAAATCTCGTTTTCTGTTGCAGTTTTAACAACACTTGTAACGATGACTATCGGCGTGTTGATTGGCTTACTGGCGGGATTTTATGGCGGGAAAGTAGACCTAATTTTGATGCAAATTACTGATATCTTTTTGGCTTTTCCGGGCATGTTATTAGCCATCGCGTTTGCGGCAGTGCTTGGGCCTGGCATGACCAATTTGATGATTGCGTTGTGTATCGCCGGCTGGGTGAGTTACGCAAGATTAACCCGCGGCCAAACCTTAAGTCTGCGCAATCGCCAGCATGTGCAAGCAGCAGAGTCGTTAGGCGCCAGCGTGCCGCGCTTGCTCATCAAACACATTCTGCCGCTATTAGGCTCAATTTTAATTGTCGAGGCGACCTATAGTTTAGCGAGTATCATGATTGCAGAAGCCAGTTTGTCTTTTCTGGGGCTTGGCATACAAGCGCCCAATGCCTCGTGGGGCGCCATGTTGCGCGATGGTGTACGTTATATGTTAGTCGCCCCGCACTATGTGCTGATTGTGGGCTTGAGCCTAATGAGTTTGATTTTGGCGATTAATCTTTTGGGCGATCAACTTAGAGATAAACTTGATGTGAGAGGCTTGGAGAATGCGTAAACAATACAAGTATTACGATTTTATTATGGCCGTCTTTGCGGTTGTTTTGGTGTGTTCCAATCTTATTGGCCCTGGCAAGGTCACACAAATTAATGCACCCTTGGTCGGTACGCTTACCTTTGGTGCGGGCATTATGTTTTTCCCGATTTCGTTCATTTTTGGCGATATTTTGACAGAAGTTTATGGTTACGGCGCCTCGCGTCGCGTGATTTGGGCGGGGTTTGTGGGCTTGGCGTTTGCAAGCTTTATGGCGTGGGTGATAGTTGCCTTGCCGCCTGCCCCGTTTTGGCGCGATCAAGCCGCCTATCAATCTGTATATGGCTCCACGGCACGGATAGCTTTGGCATCATTGGTTTCGTTCATTGCGGGCGAGTTTGTGAATTCATATGTACTCGCCAAAATGAAAATCCTCACACAAGGCCGCTGGTTGTGGACACGTACTATTGGCTCGACCATATTCGGTGAGGCGGCGGATTCGCTGCTGTTTTTTCCGCTGGCGTTTTATAACTCAGGGGAATTTCCAGATGAAAAAATGCCCATGATTATCCTTGCACAATTTACTGCAAAAGTGATGGTAGAGGTCGCGTTTACGCCATTTATGTACAAAATTGTAGCATTTTTAAAACGCGTCGAACACGAGGATTATTATGATATCAATACCGACTTTAACCCCTTTATATTGGAAACGCGTTGACCGAAAATTTAACCAATCATTTAAGTATCACTTGGCAAGAAAAAAACACAACCCAACAAGCAACCTGGCAATCTGAAGCCAAAGCAGCTCCACCAAAAAATGTAGTGCTAGCAGATGATACGACAAAGGCAGATGCCGCCTATAAACTGGCTTGTGAAGGCACGGGTTTGCTGTATCGCGGGGATTTTCAAAATGCAAAGCAGTTATTGCAAGCGATCACGCGGCGTGTGGATCGCAAAACAATTAAACCAGCCGCAAATTTAACCGAGGCATTTCATCAGCATCGTGCGCGGCGAATTGGGCGCGCTAGCATCACTAACAAAATTTTAATCGAGTTGCAGCATGGCAGCTGCAATTTAAAGCGTGCGCCCGATGTGAAAGAGGCAGTGACTGAGGCCATTTCAGAAAAAATTCCTACCAGGTTGGTACTCTCTTTGCGCGAGCTTTTGGGCATGATAGGCGCGCATGAATGGCGTAAAAAAGGTATTTTTATCGATGCTCTGCAAGCCAATATTCATGCGCACTATGGTATTTATTCGCCTGTACGCGGCGAGTATTTGGAATTGATCAATAACGCGCCGCTCAACAATCCAAAAATCGCATTTGATATCGGTACAGGTACGGGTGTTATCGCCGCGATTTTAGTGAATCGCGGTGTTAGAAAAGTCATCGCGACAGATAGCAATGTGCGCGCGTTGCAATGTGCTCTAGAAAATATTGAGCGCTTGGGTTTAAAGCCATATATTGAAATTGTTGAGGCGGATTTGTTTCCACCAGATTCTAAAACTAAAGCGCAAAAGGCAGATTTAATCGTCTGCAACCCACCGTGGCTGCCTGCCAAGGCTAACGCGCCGATTGAACATGCGATCTATGATCCGAATAGTATGATGTTGCGAGGCTTTTTAGCTGACGTTAAGGCACATTTGAATGAAACTGGCGAAGCATGGCTGATACTTTCAGATTTGGCGGAGAATTTGGGTTTGCGTTCAAATGATGAATTGATGAAATGGATATCGGACGCGGGTTTGAAAGTGATAGAAAAGTTGGATATTGCACCAAAGCACGCCAAAGCCAGCGATCAATCCGACCCATTATATTTAGCGCGCGCTAAGGAAATCACTTCCTTGTATAGATTAAAGTAAAGCATCGTTTAACATAAGCACATTAATTGTTAGAGAATTAACATGAGTTTAGGCCCGGTTATGCTCGATGTGGTCGGCACAGAATTAAGCGCCGATGATGTTCGTCGTTTGCAACACCCGCTGGTGGGCGGCGTGATTTTATTTGCACGTAATTTTGAAAACTGTGCACAATTAAGCGCGCTAACAGCCAGTATCCATACACTTCGCAGTCCACCTCTTTTAATTGCAGTGGATCACGAAGGCGGTCGTGTTCAAAGGTTTCGAGAAGGTTTTACCATAATTCCGCCTATGCGCGAGTTTGGCAAAATTTGGGATACTGACCGTAAAAAAGCGAAACAACTCGCAGTTGAAGCGGGATGGATTTTAGCGGCCGAATTGCGTGCACATGGCGTGGATTTTAGTTTCACGCCCGTGTTGGATATGGATTATGGTGATAGTCTGGTGATTGGCGATAGGGCATTTCATCGTGACCCACGTGCCATTAATGAGCTGGCTTTTAGCTTAATGCAAGGCCTTAAAAAAGGCGGTATGGCGGCGGTGGGTAAGCATTTTCCGGGGCATGGTTTTGTGGCGGCTGATTCACACGTGAGTATTCCCGTGGATGAGCGCGAGTTTGACCGGATTGCACAAAATGATATGCAGCCGTTTCGGCAGATGATTGACGAAGGTTTGGCGGCGATTATGCCCGCACATGTGATTTACCCAAAAGTGGACAATAAACCGGCGGGCTTCTCGACTAAGTGGTTGCAAAAAGTATTAAGAGAAAGATTAGGCTTTAATGGTGTGATATTTAGCGACGATTTAAGCATGGAAGGTGCTAGTGTGGGTGGTGACGTGACCACGCGTAGCCTAGCCGCACTGAATGCGGGTTGTGACATGGTACTGCTATGCAATCGCCCAGATTTGGCTGATGAATTGCTGGAAAAACTAGAATGGAAAATGCCTGCACAAAGTATCACAAGGCTGGCAAGAATGCATGGTGCGCGACCCCCGATGAGCATGAATCATTTACATAAAAACGCTGAATTTGTGGCGGCGGTAAAACGAGTGAGCATGGTTGGAAAGCCTGAAACCGATTTATTTTCTTGAATGTGTGTTGGTTATATTTAACGTTGACCAGAGCCACCTGCACGCGTAGAATTCGCGCCAATTCTTAAGGCAAACAATGAGTCAAAATAATACCCAAAAATTCCCTAGAAAATTAGTGGTTGCAAATTGGAAAATGCACGGCAATCTCAAGCAAAATGAGGCTTTGCTAACGGATTTTATTCAAAATCTATCTACGCTAAAATACACGCAAGTTGTGGTTTGTGCGCCGTATCCTTATCTTGCCCAATTGCAAAGCATGCTACAGCACACCAATATTGCCTGGGGTGCGCAGAATGTGGCTAAAAACGAGTTTGGCGCATTTACCGGCGAAGTGAGCGCCGAAATGTTGCGCGATTTTGGCTGTAGTTATGTGATTATTGGACACTCGGAGCGTAGTACTGCGTATTGCGAATCGGACGAAAATATCGCGCAAAAATTTATGGTAGCCAAAAACCATGGCCTGACGCCGATATTGTGTGTAGGTGAGACACTGATTGAGCGCGAGGCGGGCGTAATGGAGATGGTGGTGAGTAAGCAGCTAGATACCATCATCAGTACCTATGGAGCCGAGGTGTTTACTGATGCGATTATTTCGTATGAGCCGATTTGGGCGATTGGTACGGGCTTGGCGGCCACGCCAATACAAGCAAAGAGCATGCACCAATTTATACGCAATAAAATTTCCACATTAAATTCAGATGCCGCAAATCGCTTAAAAATCCTCTACGGAGGCAGCGTAAACCGGCAAAATGCGGTACAATTATTCGTTGTTCCAAATATCGATGGCGGGCTGATTGGCAAATGCTCGCTCAATGCACAAGAGTTCGAAGGAATCTGCCACGTAGCCGAGAATTCGGTAGAGTAAATAGCGGCAAAATTTTAGGTAGAGTTGATGGAAAATTTAGTAACAATTATTCATGTATTGGCAGCGGCAGGCGTAATCGGCCTAGTATTGTTGCAACATGGCAAGGGCGCGGATATGGGCGCTGCTTTTGGTAGCGGCGCATCAGGTAGTTTGTTTGGGGTGACTGGCTCATCTAATTTTATGAGCAAAGCCACCTCAATTTGTGTCGCTATATTTTTTGCCACCAGTTTGACACTAGCCTATATGGCAAGCCATCGCACAGGCAATGGCAGTGTGGTAAAAGCAGCAGTGAAAGAAGTTAAATCTGAAAAGATAAAACCTTCTGAAACTAAACCATTAGAAACCAAACCGATAGAAACAATACCCACTGGCAGCGCTGCGAAAGATATTCCAAATTAAAATTGCCGTCGTGGTGGAATTGGTAGACACGCTATCTTGAGGGGGTAGTGGCGAAAGTCGTGAGAGTTCGAGTCTCTCCGACGGCACCAGTAGGAAGTTTAAATAAGTTTCATTTCGTATTAAATATAAATAAATTCAATTAGTTATACAATAAAACGTTTCATATTGTGTTACGTCGTTTCATAATATTGCTTTACAAAACGTATAAAAACAAATCATATTAAATTTTTATACGTTTTTATGGCAAAGCTGAATTCTGATTTATTAGATGACCTCACAATCAAAGCCGCAAAGCCCAAAGAAAAAAATTACTCACTCAGGGATGGAAATGGTTTGTTTCTGCTTATTCATCCTAATGGGAGTAAGTATTTTCAGCTACGCACTACATTACACGGCAAGCCTAAACTAATACAGTTAGGTACTTATCCTGATTTATCACTAAGTGGTGCGCGTGATCAGTGTCGTCAGAAACGTAAGCAAGTAAAGGTTAAGCATATTGATCCAATACTTGAGGCAAAGATAGCCAAGCAGCAAAAAGCCAAAGATGCTGATAACACTTTTCAGAAAATAGCAGAGGATTGGCTAGCGATTAAAAAGCGCACCCTCGCACCTTCTACCTATCTAAAAATCAAACAGACATTCAATGCTAATGTTTATAGCGTAATTGGTAAATATCCAATTGATGCCATTGATAATATGCAAGTGCGTAATTGCTTAATGATAATGCAAAAACGTGGTGCATTAGAGTTTATGGAAAAAACGCGTGGCTGGATTAAGCAAGTGTTTGATTTTGCCTTAAGTGACAAGTTTATTTCAGAAAACCCAATTCCAGTAAAAGACGAGCGCCTGGAAAAGCATGTTAGCGAGAAATTTCCACGTTTAAAAAACAAACAAGATGCAGGCAAGTTATTACGCAATCTAGTTGAGTATGGTGGTAGTTTTGAGGTGGCCACTTGCGTTTATTTGCAGCTACATTTTGCACAAAGACCAAGTGAGTTAAGATGTGCTAAGTGGGCAGAATTTGATTTAGAAAATGCAATATGGACATTGCCACTAGCTCAATCTAAAAGCCGTAAATACATGACTAAGCCACATACTGTCATGTTATCAAAGCAAGCCCTTAAAGCTTTAAAAGAGTTAAAGACATACACTGGGTATAGTGAGTATTTATTCTCAGCTAGGATAGCTAATAAACCTGTGTCAGAGGCAACAATCCGCAAAGCTTTTAGATTAACCTTTCCTGATTATCATATTGTGCCACATGGCTGTCGACATTTTTTTAGTACACAGGCCAATGAATGTGGCTTGTTTAGACGAGATGTAATTGAGTCTTTTTTAGCACATAGCGATAAAGATAAAATTAGAGAAACTTATAATGAGGCAACTTACGATAATGAACGAAGACAATTAGCACAATGGTGGAGTGATCAATTAGACGAGATGCGCGATGGCGCAAAAGTCATATCCTTGCAAGGTAAAAGTGTTTAATCTTGGTGAATGACTGCTTTGGAGCATAAGCGGACATCCAGATTAGTCATTTACTTTAAAACCGCCATTACTATGGACGGGCAAGGTCAATAAATTATGTCATCATTTTGTAACATTAACGGTTAAAAATCAATTGCGACAATAATAAACCTTCAGAGGATGATATTTCATGGCTTTTACCGATATTGCTTCTTTATCAGAACATACATGGCAATAAAGTACTGAGTTATTGGTTTTACATCAACGATTCAGAACAAGCCACAAAATCTACTTTCTCGCTTTTAATGGAATTAGAACGCTTAGAGTTAGCGGGTAGCAATAATAGTGGACCGCTGCTTACGCTCCCAGTTGGAAGTCATTAACTTATGGCAAACATGAACCTTTCAGGATTCGAATCAGAACAAAGCGGTCTTATTTGTGGCTTTGTTTTCGCCACCGACTCTCCAGGACAGTCGGTTGGAGTCTCAGAAGCTGCTGACTGGCTAAAAAAAACACAGGGAAAAAGTAGTGCAGCATTTATCTGGCTGCATTTCGACTTGGCTAAAGCTTCCTCACATAAATGGATGCATACATATTTAGACTTGCCTGAATCTTTTTACGAGGCACTAGGCGATGGATCACGATCCACTCGAATTGAAGACGCATCGGATCAGCTAATTGCTGTTTTTAATGATGTGGCTTTTGAGTTTTCGTTCGAGCCTTCAGAAATCGCAACGCTTTGGATGTGTGTAAATCAACATATTTTGATTAGTGGCAGAACTAAACCCTTGAGCTCTATCGACCAACTGCGTGTTGCAGTTAAAACCGGAGAGCGGTTTGAGTCATCCATGGCCTTGATGACCCATTTAATGCATGATCAAGGGGATGTACTTGTTCAGATAGTCCGTGATGCGACTTCCCAAGTAGACAGCATCGAGGATGGTCTTCTTATTGGTAGACTCAAAATCAAGCGTGCTGACCTAGGAAAACTAAGACGTGTGTTGGTCAGATTGCAGAGATTGCTGGCTTTTGAACCAGCAGCGCTGTTTCGTTTTTTGCATCAGCCCCCTCAATGGATTGCCGAGACTGATCTAGATGAGCTAAGGCAGTCCACAGAAGAGTTTTCGTTGGCAATAAGCGATCTGGCTGCACTACAAGAACGAATCAAGCTGCTACAAGAGGAAATGTCCGCTCAAGTTCAAGAACAGACTAATCGCAGTTTATTTACGTTGACCATAGTTACGGTATTAGCACTGCCAATTAACATTATTGCTGGACTATTCGGTATGAATGTTGGTGGTATTCCATTAGCCCAAAATCCGGAAGGATTTTTGAGAATAATTGGCATCGTCGTTACTTTTACACTAATTGCAGGCTGGTTGGCATTTAGAAATAAGGACGAATGACCACTTTTGTTTACACAGACATAGCAGCTCCGTCTGGTAATCACCTTCTTTGAAAGATAAGTTTAAGTGTCCGCTTTGAAGTTTTAAAACCTATTCAGAACTAACCTTAGAATTCGATCTCATGCAAATCTTGTTAGACATAACAACACGTAAAAATTACATTAAGTATCATGCTTGCCTTTATTTTCCTGAGCTAGCATTACCGCTGCGTCTACATTTAGGTCAGTAAATAAAGCCATGTCTAGGCTTGAGGGCAATAGCTGTTTCAGTAATTCGTGAACTGGATGTTTGAGTCTGGCTAAAAAAAGTTGTTTTTCTTGTTTGGCGACAAAACTAAAAAAATCTTGTAGAGATTCTAAACTAGTACTATCTAGATCTGGAGACTCTTCTAAGCTGATAATAACTGAATGCACTGATGGCCCGGCTAAAAGTATTGTTTGTCTTGCTGCATTTAGTATGCGTTCAACATTAGCGAAAAATAGTGGCTCATCTGGGCGTAGAATGATAATCCCAGCGATTGGCTTTGCCTCAGGATGATTTTGTATATCCACAAAATTATGGCTTTCCCCAAGTTGACCAAGAACAGAGACGGTTGATTCAGAGAACCCTTTTAGCATCATCATTAGGCTGATACCAATCGAGGCCAATAAGCCATCAAGTACACCGAGCCACAATACAGCAATTACTGAAGCGACGATTACTAAGCGGTCGCGCCGCCACACAAAATATGGGCGGAAAATGGATAGATTTAAGGTATGACTGACTGCGTGAATGACAATAGCTGCGAGTATGGGCTCTGGCGTCATGGCAATGTTAGGTAGTATTGTGAGTACAATAGCAAGCACTACCAGCGAGGCGAACAAGCCTGACAAGCGTGAAGTAGCACCCGCCGCATCATTGGCCGAAGTACCAGAGTAGCCAGCCCCTACCGGCATTCCATGGAACAATCCTGACACAAGGTTAGATAAACCCAATGCCAGTAAATCTCTGTCTGGTGAGGTATCATCGCCATGCTTCATAGCAAAGACTCGAATCGAACTATAGGACTCAGAATACAAAATCATGGCCATGGCGAAGCCCAACTCACCCAACCTTAGCCATTCTTCTCGTGATAATAGCGGTAGCGTCGGAGTTTCGAGTTGCAGATGGATAGCACCGACTAGTTGAACATGATATTGCGATAAATGGAGCCATTGACTGCAAAAAATACCCAGCGCAATCACAATAAGCCCACCGGGTAAGCGTTGAAAACGGGCAAACAGAAATAATAAACCTAATGCAATGACTCCTATTGCGATTCCAACAATATTCCATTTTGATAATTGACCAAGTAACTTTGGCACAAGCAAAAATAAATCATTATCGCCCGCATGAATACCAGCCATGCTAGCAAACTGTTTCATAATAATGACAATGGCAAGGCCGAATGCAAAGCCTCGCAAAACGGGCTTTGAGATAAAGTCAGTTACTTTGCCCATTTTGGCCAAACCTGCTGCCAAAAACAATAGTCCAGTAACGATAATTAATCCAAAACTTAGCATCAATCGATGGGTGCCATCAATATTGGCAAATGATATTGCAGCAGCAGCTAAAACAGCGGCTGAGGATGAAGTAGCAGATACAATTGCAAAGCGGCTTGTACCGAATAAACCGTAACAAAGTAAGCCTGCAAATAATGCAATAATGCCAGCTTGTGGTGGCATACTGCCAATACTGGAGTAGGCTACTGCTTCAGGGAGTAAGAGCCCTGCAATCGACAACCCAGCAATGGCATCTAGCCAATTAAGACTTCCCGGGCTGTTAATAGCAAAATCTTTAAACAATTATCGCTCCAATAAGGGTTTTCTTTATTAAGTGAATGATTTTTAAACTATTTTGCACGGTATTACCGCGTCTTCATCAAATCCATATACCGCGTACAGTCTGTGGTAACCATCCGCAATCACCACTTTATTGTTTGTGCTATCTCTTACAAGCAGTAACGGTGATAGTGACTGACCGTCTAATACTTTCTTTTGATCTGTTTTCACATGTGAATTGCTCACCCCTAATAAAGACAAGCCAGACGCTCTAAAAATATCCTTTGCATGAAAATTAGACATAGGTGCAGTCTTGAGTCGCCGCAAAAAACTAGCAACTGTTTTTGTATCGTAAATGATGCTTAGGTAAGACTCTGCTGCAGGATAGTCTTGTGCCTCAGGTATAGCTAACCATTTAATAACTGTAGCTACATTAGATTTGGGTTTCGTCTTATTTTTTACTTTAGTTTTTGCTTTGGTTTTATCTGCCATCATAAACTCCAGTGTTAATATTTAAGGTGGAAACAGCACTGCAATAATATATCACCAAAATGGGTGTCCGCTTTGAATCGCTTAGCGCCATATGATGAATGATCAAAGTTCGACCAACAACGGTCAGTGGCAATTTATATATCGCGATTAATTGACATTCTCTTATTGAATTGACCCAGTCATGCTCGCTACTCATAACTAAATCATTTTTCTTGGGAATCTTGTTTGCTGTATTGCGTAGACAAAACATCTCACTGACTTTTCGGAAAGAAAAAATAGAAACGGAACAACGATCAGTGCCATAAGTAAGCAGCACAATCAACTTTCTTAAAATCAAATCCGGTGTCACACAAATGTCACACGAATTTCATATTCTTGATTGCTAAATGATTTAATCTAAGTAGGGAATGGACTGAGCCTGTCTGATTAAGAATTAATTCGCCGATGATAAAGAGAAAGCCCGCCTTAATTGCATTCACTATCTCCTCAGTCAATTGCCTTATGAAGAAATTGAGCGACCTTTAATTGAGATCCCGCCTCGTGAACATCATGAAAATTATGTACGCCAACCTGTTCCATAAAGCATATTTGTACCAGAAGCCTACTAAATAATTGGGGAAATACCATTGATTAAATTAGATTGCAAAATGGTACCATTTTACAAAAAAGAGAATGGCCAGCATGGAAATCCATGTAAGTAGTTTATTAATGGGTGGTCTCCAGTGAGTCGAACATAATACCAATGGATTAAAGTCCTACCGAACAAGCTCTCTGAAAACAGATGCAAAAATTACAGAACATGACTTAAGCATACCAATAATTACAGAATATGACTTAAACATACCAATAAATATAGTTGAAATGAAAATTTACAAAATTCAAAACTGCCACATTAGAGAACTAAATAAATGAAATACCTTCTGGTCATCCTGTGCTTCTTATTTAGTCTTACCCCATTTCAATCCTATGCGCTTCAGCAGTTTCAGACCGAGCAGGCCGCTAAAAAACATTGCCCCAGT
>JADGRO010000004.1 GCA_017880905.1 Methylotenera sp. | reverse complement strand
TTTCCTCGCAGGACAGTGGTGAAAAATTAAAATCTTCAGTCTCCCTCGAATTACAAGCTACGCGCGATGCCATGCAAGCGCTACAATTGGCTGTGCTGGAAACACTGCATAAAACCTTGAGTGAGCAGGGCAAATTGCAGCAAGCGCTCATCAATGACACTATGCTAAAAGCTACTACCACACTCACGCTGAGCATTGAGAGTCTCGGTAAAGTGGTGGATGCGCGGTTGGAAGAAATCGGCGGCAAAGTATCTGAGCGCTTGGAGCAAGGCTTTAAAAAGACCAACGAGACCTTTATTAGCGTGATGGAACGCCTTGCCACCATTGACGAGGCGCAGAAGAAAATTGATGGCCTCACCGTAAATATGGTCAGCCTGCAAGAGCTACTTGGCGACAAGCGCAGCCGCGGTGCCTATGGCGAGGTGCAGCTGGAAGGCTTGGTGCGCAACGTGTTGCCGGCGAGTAGTTTTAAAATGCAGCATACCTTTGAAAATGGTGCGCGGGCGGATTGCGCGCTATTTCTGCCGGAACCCACAGGAACAGTGGCTGTAGATAGCAAATTTCCTCTCGAAAATTATCACAAAATGTTTGATAACACTTTGTCAGAAGCCTTGCAGAATCAGGCTGAGAAGCAATTTAAGGCGGATATTAAAAAGCATGTGGATGATATTGCCAGCAAGTATATTATCCCCAATGTCACGAGCGACGGCGCGGTGATGTTTATCCCCGCTGAGGCCGTATTTGCTGAGATACACGCCTATCACCCAGAAATTATAGATTACGCCATGAATAAACGCGTGTGGTTGGTTTCGCCCACTACACTGATGGCGGTACTCAATACGGCACGTGCAGTGCTGAAAGATGTGGAAATGCGCAAACAAGTACACATTATTAAAGATGAGCTCGGCAAACTGAGCAAAGATTTTGAACGCTTTGATGTGCGCATGAAAAAACTCGCAGATAACATTCGCCAGGCGCATGAAAATGCGCAAGATGTACATGTAAGTAGCCAAAAAATATCGAGAAGATTTGCGCAGATCGAGCGCGTGGAATTGAGCAATCAACCCATGGATTTACTTGACGTGATCGAAGATACAGTTGATGAAAATTCTTATGATAAAGAAGATTAAATATATAATATAACTATATGAATATAAAAATATTATATTTTGCAAGAGTCAAAGAAGCGGTGAATTACTCGGCTGAAGAGCTTGCTTTACCAAACGATATTTCAACGATTACAGCACTTAAAAATTATTTGTCACAACGCGGCGATACTTGGGCGGATTTGTTTGATGGCAAGCAAACCATACATGCTGCTATTAATCACGAGCTGGTGGATAATCTTGCCACTATTAAAGCAGGTGATGAAATTGCGTTTTTCCCACCGGTAACTGGCGGATAACAGGGCGGTTAAATGGCAGTTCGCATACAAATGGAAGACTTTGATGCTGGTCAAGAGCTTAATAAGCTAAGGCTGGCAAACTCTAGTATTGGTGCGCTTGTCAGCTTTGTTGGTCAAGTGCGCGATGTCAATGAGGGCGATGCAATTAATACGCTGACGCTTGAGCATTATCCTGAAATGACAGAAAAAGCACTTACAGCGATAGAAAATGAAGCCAAAACTCGCTGGGATATTATCGACAGCCTAGTTATTCATCGTGTGGGGACACTTAAACCATTAGAGCAAATTGTGCTGGTAGCGGTTTCTAGCGCGCATCGTGGCGAGGCGTTTAGCGCATGCGAATTCATCATGGATTTTCTTAAAACTGGCGCGCCATTTTGGAAAAAAGAAGCCACAAACCAAGGCGAACGCTGGGTGGAAGTCAAATTATCAGACGATTTAGCTAAAGCGCGTTGGGAGAAATAGATCATGCATATTCTAAACCCAGACGAATTAAACGCATCCATTTCCTTAACTGATTTTAAGTTTAAGACAACCGCAGAATTACTAGGTAATTCAGTAGGTTATCAGCCGCATATTCACGGATGGGTGGCACAAAGTGAGGCCAAAAAAGCGGCTTTATTAGGCTTAAATATTCAACAAAGCGGCTTTAATTTGATAGTGTTGGGTGAGACTGGCTGTGGCCGTAGTTCGTTGATGCAAAGCGCAATGCATGAGGTGGCCAAACAAAAATCAAAAGTAAGTCAGTTGCATGATCTGGTCGCAATTTATGATTTTGAGCAATTACATCAGCCTACGTTGGTTAAGCTACCAGTGGGCACCGGGCAAAAGCTGCGTGCAGAAATGGATAGATTTGCGCGCACGCTGATGCTTGAAATGCCCAATTTTGTTGCTGCAGCGAATCAACCAGCCATGCTGGCACAAGCGGAGCAGTGGCTGACAAAAGCAATTACATCATTGGAAAGCGTACTGGAAGATTGTAAAAAACCATTAAATCAATACCTTAAATTAATTAAACAAGAGACTTTGGCTTATTTAAAGACTTGGCAGCCACCGTCAAGTAGCGATGGCGACAATAATCTGGAAGGTTTAATCAGCGAAGTTTTTTTTGCACGCTTTCGTGTGAATTTACTGGTAGATAATCAAAATATACAATCGCAGGGGCTTAATCAGCCAGTGATTTACGATAATGACCCTGGCCTGCAGTCCTTATTTGGCATGGTTGAGAACACGTCCGATGCATCAGGAGTCCCTATTTTTTTGCGCTTGCGAGCGGGTAGTTTACATAAAGCGGATGGTGGTATGCTCATGTTGCACCTGCGTGATTTGCTGAATGATGAGCAAAATGGTGCGCAAACCATCGAGAAATTGCACCGTTTTTTGCGTAACGGCACGCTGCAAATTGAGGATTTTAGCAGTGGTGCGCAAAGCACCAGCTACATAGCTAATAACACGCTATTGCCCCTGCAAGTCAAGCTGGTATTGATTGCCACGCGTGAGGATTTTTATGATTGCCTGGATGAGCAACCCGATTTTTTCAATCATTTTCCCATTAAAGTGGAATTTGCCGAGCGTATTTTGGCGAATGCCGAAAATTATGCGGCGATTGCAGGTTATGTGGCACAAAAATGCGTGCAGCATCAGTGTGCGCACTTTACGCGTGAGGCCGTAGTCGCCTTAATTGGTGCGCTTCAGCGCTTGGAAGAAGACCAAACAAGGATTAGTACTAATTTTGCTTTTTTAGAACGTTTGATGTTAGAGAGCGTGGCATTTGCCGGCGATGTGAAGGTGGTGGAGGCAGCACACGTGCAAATGGCAATTCAAGCGAAATCAACACGTAATCGATATTTTGAGGAGCAAATCCGTGATTCGATTATTGATAACGAGCTGCTGATTCAGGTGCAGGGCGAGGTGGTGGGACAGGTGAATGGCCTCACACATATCGAGCTGGGAGACGCCAGTTTTGGTTCTCCTATAAGAATTACAGCGCGCTGCTACCCGGGCGGCAGAGGCTTGATTAATATCGACCGCGAAGTCAATATGAGCGGCCCAACTCACGATAAAGGAGTGTTTATTCTGCAAAATTGGCTAAGTGCCAGTTTTTCGCATTTAGCGCCGCTTAGTCTTAATGCATCGCTCGTTTTTGAACAGGAGTACAGTGGTGTAGAAGGCGATTCTGCCTCGTGTGCAGAGCTATTTGCACTGCTTTCTGCGATGGCCAATTTACCAATACAACAAGGCATAGCGGTGACGGGCGCGCTCAATCAATTTGGTGAAGTCATGCCAATTGGCGGTGTCAACGAAAAAATCGAAGGCTATTTCAGGGTGTGCTTGGCGCTTGGCTTGAATGGTAAGCAGGGCGTGATTATTCCCAAACGTAATCAACGCCATTTACTTTTAGATTCAGCAGTCGTGCAAGCAGTTAAAGATGGGAAATTCCACATTATCGCGATTGATCATGTGTTGGAAGGCATAGAATATCTGACAGGCAGGCCAGCAGGCGCATTAGTTGTAGCGGGTAACTATGCGCCTGCAACGGTGATGGGCCACGTAGAGGCAACGCTGGCGAGCTATCGTAAAACGCTTGAGAGCAATCAGCCCCAACCAGTCAAGCTATAATTCATTGAATAGCACTGATAAAAATGAAGATAAAGAAAGTAAGTGCCGTCTTGATAAATGGCTGTGGGCGGTGCGATTTTTTAAAACACGGAATATTGCAGCAGATGCAGTAGATGGTGGCAAGGTACGCGTAGATGGCGACCGTGCTAAACCTGCCAAAGAAGTCAAAATTGGTATGTTGATTTACATTCGCAATAAAGATTTCGAAATTGAAGTTGAAGTTACAGGTTTATCCAATATTCGCCGTGGCGCGCCAGAAGCCGCGTTGTTGTATGCGGAAACCGAGACTAGCAAAGCCAAACGTGAAAATGCCAAAGTGACGCGCCGGGCGGATCATGCTGTGCGTGATAGGGGTGCAGGGCGGCCAACCAAGCGACAATTGCGCGATATTCGAAAATTTACCAGCAATTATTAAAGTTTTACTTGCATTTGTTTGGTGAATGTTGATAAACTGCGTTCAATCATTGAACGGTGTATTGATGACAGTATGTTGACAGACGAATATCGTTACAAAATACTCAAAATACTCGAGACTAATCCAGAAATCAGCCAGCGCGATTTGGCGCGTGAACTAGATATCAGCTTGGGTCGCGTTAATTTTTGCCTAAAAGCTTTAATCGAAAAAGGTTTGTTAAAGGCTACCAATTTCCGCAATAGTAGTAATAAATTAGCCTATATGTATTTTCTAACGCCAACCGGAATTGAAGAAAAATCGGTGATTACGGCGCGTTTTTTAAAAATTAAAATGCAGGAATACGCGAATTTAGAGGCTGAAATTCAAGAGTTGCGTCGCGAGGCCAGTAAATTAGCGCCTAGTGAGGCGCACGTATGAAGCGCTACGCTGTTATCCTGTGTGGTGGCTCTGGCACTAGATTGTGGCCGCTTTCGCGTACGCTAAGACCTAAACAATTGCTTGCGCTTAATGGTGAACAAACCTTGTTGCAACAAACCACTCAGCGTCTGCTACATCATGTTGATGCGGCCAATTTATATACTGTCACCCACGAAGACCATAAATTTGAAGTAAAGGGGCAATTGGCCGAAGTTGCTCCCAATGCCGTGGCTAACGTATTGGCTGAACCATGCGCGCGTAACACACTACCTGCGATTGTCTGGGCAGTAAATCAAATATACAAGCAAGACTCAGGCGCGATTATTGGCGTATTTGC
>JADGRO010000003.1 GCA_017880905.1 Methylotenera sp. | reverse complement strand
GTCTGCTTTTGGCCGATAGTGGACATTATTTTTATGACAGATTCACTACATTGTCCCAGCAGTTAAAGTCTCTACGTATGCCAAGCATGGTAAGAAGCGAGTTTTATATTTGGTGGGTAACCAAGATATTCCTGGAAAGAAGCAGTAGTACGTTATCTTGCCGAGACCATTGGGAAGGCGACCCAAGCTACCGACATGAGTCATTTGCGTTGGCTGGATCACTACCTAAGTGGATTAATGCTGGATGAAATCAACCGTGATCTGTTGGAGAAGATCATGGCCAAGCGGATCGCTGGCAAAGTGGCTGACAGCATAGTGAACCGCACCATGGAAATTGTCCGAGCGATATTGCGTAGGGCGGCTTTTTATTGGGAATGGCTGGAGCGTGTCCCTAAAGTTCGGATGCTACCGGAACCTAAGCGGCGTATTCGATGGATTACTAGGGACGAGGCTGAGCGGCTGATGGCCGCATTACCCGATCATTTGGCGGCGATGGTGAGGTTTTCTCTTGAGACGGGCTTAAGACGTGCCAACGTTACCGGCTTGCAGTGGTCTCAGGTGGATCTGATTCGACGCACCGCTTGGATACATCCAGATCAGGCCAAGGCAAGAAAAGCGATAGCAGTAACCTTGAGTAGCGCAGCAGTCATCGTCATTCGAGAACAGATAGGCAAGCACGCAACGCATGTGTTTAGTTACAAAGGTAATCCAGTCACGCAGGTGAATACTAAAACCTGGCGGACGACTTTAGCAAAAGTCGGGATTACTACGTTTCGATGGCATGATTTGCGGCATACCTGGGCCAGTTGGCATGTGCAAGCCGGAACACCGTTGCATGTGTTGCAAGAGCTTGGCGGTTGGGAGTGCGTGGAGATGGTGCGCAAGTATGTACATTTCTCCAGTGAACACTTGGCTGTATGTGGACCGTCTATCAGGACTACGCGTGATAGGGAATGGAGAAAGTATTACGATTTCACTACGTTCGCCCAAATGACAAAGGGTTAGCATAAGCTAACCCTTTGATTTATATGGCGCGCCCGGAGAGATTCGAACTCCCGACCCCTTGGTTCGTAGCCAAGTACTCTATCCAGCTGAGCTACGGGCGCATTTTTTGATTGCCGTAATTTAACGTATTCTGTCTTACTTTCGCTTGCCGTACTTAAATGTACTGTCTGCGCTCAAGTGCCTTGCCTACGCTTAATTTAAACAATTAATTGAGTAACATTATACGCGATAGCGCATGTTTCTTAAAGCAAAGCTGGCGGAGAGCGAGGGATTCGAACCCTCGATACAGATTTAAGCCCGTATGCTTCCTTAGCAGGGAAGTGCCTTCGACCACTCGGCCAGCTCTCCGTTTTAACCTTTAATGCTTGCTACTTTTGAGGGCGTGATACTACGCGAAACGCCTCTATAAATCAATTAGAAGTCGGCTAAGCTTTCTGTAATATTAGTCGCCTTCTAATTCAAATGCTTTGTGTAGCACGCGCACCGCAAGTTCCATGTATTTTTCGTCAATTACCACGGCAATTTTAATCTCACTGGTGGAGATCATTTGTATGTTGATGCCTTCCTCAGCCAGCGTGCGGAACATTTGACTGGCGATGCCGACGTGTGAACGCATGCCTACGCCCACCACAGCCACTTTGGCAATTCTGTCATCGCCAATAATTTCGCGTGCCTTGATAAAGCCTTGTACTTTGTCACGCAAAATGCCTAAAGCTTTATTCATCTCGTTTTTATGCACAGTAAAGGTAAAGTCGGTGGTGCCATCTGCTCCGGTGTTTTGAATAATCATGTCCACGTCAATGTTGGCATCAGCAATTGGGCCTAAAATTTGGTATGCAATGCCTGGTGTATCGGGCACGCCCAGCACGGTGATTTTGGCCTCATCGCGGTTAAAGGCGATGCCTGAGATAATTGGTTCTTCCATGTCGTTGTCCTTACTTGCTTCTTCAAATGTAATCAGAGTGCCATCGCCTTCGTCTTCAAAGCTGGAGAGCACGCGTAACTTAACTTTATATTTGCCCGCAAATTCTACCGAGCGTATTTGCAATACTTTGCTGCCTTGTGAGGCCAGCTCTAGCATCTCTTCAAAAGTGATCGATTTTAAGCGACGCGCCTCTGGCACTACGCGCGGGTCGGTCGTGTAAACGCCATCCACATCGGTGTAGATTTGGCATTCATCAGCCTTAAGCGTGGCTGCGAGCGCAACGCCTGTGGTGTCAGAGCCGCCACGGCCAAGCGTGGTAATGTTGCCGTTCGCATCTTCGCCCTGAAAGCCAGCAACCACGACCACATAGCCATCATCCAAATCTTTTTTAATGTTATGTTCATCAATATCCAAAATGCGTGCTTTGGTAAATGCGGCATCGGTGAGAATTTTAACTTGCGGGCCAGTGTAACTTTTGGCTTTAATGCCAAGTTCCATGAGGGCAAGCGCAGTCAAACCAATGGTCACTTGTTCGCCTGTAGAAATCATCACGTCTAGCTCGCGCGGGTCTGGCTCGGGCATGATTTCTTTAGCCAAATTTATCAAGCGATTAGTTTCGCCCGACATGGCCGAAACCACCACCACTACTTGATGCCCCATGGCTTTATAACGCGCTACGCGCCGTGCTACATTGCGGATTTGCTCAGGGTTGGAGACTGAAGTGCCACCGTATTTTTGTACAATTAATGCCATAATTTGTTAGTTTTGAGTTGGTTTTCTATATTAAAGTTTACTACTTACCCAGTCTTTTACACTAGCCAGTGCTTTCGGCAATTGGCTTGCATCGGTGCCGCCCGCCATTGCCATATCAGGCTTGCCACCGCCTTTGCCACCCACTTGAGATGCAACGTGATTGACCAAATCGCCGGCTTTTAGTTTTGTAATCAAATCGCTTGTTACGCCAGCCGCCAAGCTTACTCGGCCATCATTTACGCTGGCAAGCACAATTGCAGCGGTTTTAAGCTTATCTTTCAGTTTATCCATAGTTTCACGCAAGGCATTGGCATCTGCGCCTTCCAGCGTTGCGGCAAGCACTTTAATGCCATTAATTTCAATAGCTTGTGCTGTTAAATCATCTCCTTGCGATGATGCTAACTTAGATTTTAAACGCGCCAATTCTTTTTCGAGTTGTTTCTTTTCTTCATGAAGGTTAGTCACTGCTGCTTCCACTTGCCCACCTCCTCGGGGAATTCTTAGGCGTCTGGCAATTTCATAGAATTCTTGCAAATCATTATTCATCATTGCCAGCGCATTACCTCCAGTAGCGGCTTCAACCCTTCTTACACCAGCGGCTACGCCACTTTCCGAGTAAATCTTGAAAACACCAATGTCACCAGTGCTTTTTACATGTGTGCCACCACACAATTCGCGGCTACTGCCAATATCCAGCACACGTACTTCGTCACCATATTTCTCGCCAAACAACATCATTGCGCCTGTTTTCCTTGCGTCATCTATACTCATTATTTTGGCTTGAGTTGGTTTGTTGGCCATAATTTCAGTATTAACTCGTATTTCAACTTGTCGAATTTCTTCGTCTGTCATCGGCGCGTTATGCACAAAGTCGAAGCGGGTTTTTTCAGTATCGACCAATGAGCCTTTTTGCTGCACATGCTCACCCAGCACTTCACATAGTGCTTTGTGCATCAAGTGCGTGGCAGAGTGGTTGCGCATGGTGTTGGCACGGGCAGCCATATCCACATTGGCTTTTACAGCATCGCCCACATTAAGTGTCCCTGTTTTTAAAATACCATGATGCCCAAATACCGCGGCTTGAATCTTCTGCGTATCTTCCACAGCGAATATACTATTTTCGCTTTTCAGCACGCCATTATCACCAATCTGACCTCCTGATTCGGCATAAAATGGCGTGGTGTCTAACACGACAACGCCTTGGTCGCCTTCATTTAATTGGCTTACAGGCGAGCTGTCTTTGTAAAGTGCGAGTACTTTTGCGCTGGTTTCTAAGGTTTCGTAGCCTTTAAAATCAGTGCCAGCGCCTTTGTATTCAAGGTTCGCCGTCATTTTAAACTTGCCCGCCGCGCGCGCTTGGTCTTTCTGACTCGTCATCGCGGCATCAAAGCCCGCAGTATCGACAGTAACGACACGTTCGCGGCAAATGTCAGCGGTCAAGTCGAGTGGAAAGCCAAAGGTGTCGTGGAGTTTGAATGCGAGGTCGCCGGAAAGAACTAACCCTGCCCAATCTCTAGTTAATACGGTTCTTTTCCGAAAGTCCTCTACTAGATTTTGTTCATCGGCGACATATACATACCTAGTAAGGTCTGATTCGAAACCAAAACACGTGATTCCATCTCGGCAAAAGGCATTCCCAGCAGTTCCCCAAGCAGGGTTGTTATTTTTCACCCAACTGTTTGTCTGTTCTCTGTCGAGAGCTACTGTCAATAATTCTATTCCATTTTCTAGTGTCTCGAAGAAGCGTTCCTCTTCTTGTTTCAGCGTGTTGGTAATACGCGCTTGTTCGGTTTTAAGTTCCGGGTAAGCCTCACCCATTTCGCGCACTAAATCCGCCACCATATTATGGAAGAAGGCTTTACGCGCACCAAGTTTATAGCCATGGCGAATGGCACGGCGGATAATGCGGCGCAATACATAACCGCGGCCTTCATTGCCCGGAATCACACCATCGGCAATCAGAAATGAGCAGGCGCGGATGTGGTCAGCCAGGACTTTGAAAGACGGATTGATTTCATCCAATATCAAATCTTTGAAAACTTCAACTTTACCGCCTGCCTCATTGATAACCCTATGCGCGGCTTTGATCAGACCTTGAAATAAATCAATTTCGTAATTGCTATGCACGTGTTGCAACACGGCGGCGATTCGCTCTAAGCCCATGCCAGTATCCACACTGGGTTTAGGTAGCTTGTGCATCACGCCCGCTTCATCGCGGTTAAATTGCATGAACACGTTGTTCCAGATTTCGATAAAGCGGTCACCGTCTTCGTTCGGGCTGCCTGGCGAGCCGCCTGGAATGTCCTCGCCGTGGTCATAGAAAATCTCGGTACATGGGCCGCATGGGCCGGTATCGCCCATCATCCAAAAGTTATCGGATGCGTAGCGCGCACCTTTGTTATCGCCAATACGCACCACTTTTTCAGCGAGCAGGCCAATGTCTTTTGTCCAAATATCAAACGCCTCGTTATCCTCCGTGTAAATCGTTACCATTAGGCGTTCTTTGGGTAATTTGTAGACTTCGGTTAAGAGTTCCCACGCGTATTTGATTGCATCTTTTTTGAAATAATCGCCAAAGCTGAAGTTGCCGAGCATCTCGAAGAAGGTGTGATGGCGCGCGGTATAGCCGACGTTTTCCAGGTCGTTATGTTTGCCGCCAGCACGTACGCACTTCTGCGATGATGCGGCGCGGTTGTAGGGGCGCTTGTCGAAGCCCAAAAACACATCTTTGAATTGGTTCATACCCGCGTTGGTGAAGAGTAGCGTTGGATCGCCATGCGGCACCAGCGAGCTGGAAGCTACTATTGTGTGGCCTTTAGACGCAAAAAAATCGAGAAACGCCTGGCGGATATCGTTGCTGGAGGGTTTGTTTGATAGCTTAATTGTCATCAGTTTTTATATTCAATACTTTTTTAATTACGTCAAAGCCAAAGCCGCGGCTTTGTAAAAATCTGGCTTGCCTTGCCCATTCATCGCGGCTTTTAGGTGCCACATTATATTTTTTGCGCCAAACTTCGCGCGCATTATCAAGCTCGTTATCTTTTACTTGCTCAATTGCGCTTTCAATTAGTTCTTGTGAAACACCTTTTTCACGCAATTCATGCGCTATTTTGGCGCTGCCAAATTTATGTGAGCGCGCATGCACGATTTGTTCGGTAAAACGTGCGTCAGAAAGCCAGCCGCGCTTTTTAAAATCGTCCAGTATGGCAGGAATATCGTCAGTTTCTTCGGCGTAAGTTTTAAGTTTTTGCGCTAATTCATGATACGAATATTCGCGCTTGCCAAGGTATTCTAATGCGCGCTGGCGCAAGCTTTTAGGCTGAAATTCGATTGTTTAATCTCTCACTTAATCTTCTTCTGAACGCACAGCCGTCATAGTTTCGCTTAAAGTTTTCATATTGGCACGAATTTTAGCGTCAATTTCATCGGCAACTTTTGGATTTTCTTTTAGATATTCACGTGCATTATCTTTGCCTTGACCAATTTTTTCGCCGTTGTAAGCATACCAAGCACCGGCTTTTTCAAGTAGTTTTGCATTGACGCCAAGCTCGATAATTTCACCTTCGCGCGAAATGCCTTCGCCATACAAAATGTCAAATTCTGCTTGTTTAAACGGCGGCGCAACTTTGTTTTTAATCACTTTTACGCGGGTTTCACTGCCAATCACTTCATCACCCCTTTTAATCGCGCCAATACGACGGATATCCAGACGCACAGAGGCGTAGAATTTAAGCGCGTTGCCGCCGGTGGTGGTTTCCGGGTTACCAAACATCACGCCAATTTTCATGCGGATTTGGTTAATAAAAATCACCATGGTGTTGGTGCGTTTAATGTTACCAGTGAGTTTGCGTAAGGCTTGGCTCATTAAGCGCGCTTGCAAACCCATGTGACTGTCGCCCATCTCGCCTTCAATTTCAGCTCTAGGAGTTAATGCCGCAACCGAGTCGATGACCACAATATCAACTGAACCTGAGCGTACCAGCATATCGACAATCTCAAGCGCTTGTTCGCCGGTATCAGGTTGCGAAATTAAAAGCTCAGGCACGTTAACGCCCAATTTGGCAGCGTATTGCGGGTCTAGCGCGTGTTCGGCATCGATAAACGCTGCCACGCCACCTACTTTTTGCATTTGTGCGATGACAGAAAGTGTTAAAGTCGTTTTGCCGGATGACTCTGGGCCATAAATCTCAATCACACGTCCACGCGGCAAACCGCCGATGCCAAGCGCAATATCTAAGCCTAGTGAGCCTGTGGAAACGGATTGAATATCCTCACCAATATCGCTATCACCCATGCGCATGATAGAGCCTTTGCCAAATTGTTTTTCAATCTGCGAAAGGGCGGCGGCGAGTGCTTTGCTTTTATTGTCATCCATGGGTTTTTACCTTTAGTTTTAGGTGCATAATAGGCTTTCTAATCAACATGTGATTATTTCATAATTTACGGTTTAACGTAAGCGAAACAAGGCTTCATGGACAGGAATTTATGTGTAAAATTGGACCAATTTTTGTTTTTTATGTCAACGATTATGAAATGAATGCGTTTTTTGTTTTGGGAGTGTAGTTTTTTGGATGGAGGAGTGTATGAAAATAATTCATTCTACAATTTTAGCGCTAGCAATAGGCGCAGCTTCGATAACAAGTGCACAAGCGCATGATTCGTTTAGTTTTGGCTTAAACATTGGCAGTTATGGCTATGCGCCGCCGCCAGTGGTGTATTACCCGGCGCCTGTATATTACAGTGAGCCAGTCTATTATCAGTCTGAACCGCGTTATTACAGCTATGCGCCATTATTGTCATATCGCTATTTTGATGACGGCTTCCGCGGTCACCACAGAGGCTGGGGGCACGGGGAACACGAAGAGCACGAGCATCATGGCGGTCACGAAGGCCGAGAGCGTGGTGGATGGGATCATGATGATCGTGGTCATCATGATGGGCATCACTAAGACATTAACCTTAATCTTTCAATAAGCCCCGCCATCATTGCGATGGCAGCTTGTTGACGGATTTCTTCGCGGTTGCCGAAAAATCGCTTGGTGGTTGTTGAAAGTGGCAGTGTAGTGCCTGCCCAAGCAAAACACACGGTGCCGACTGGTTTATCTGCCGTTCCACTATCTGGCCCTGCAATGCCTGTAATGCTGCCCGCAGTATTTGCATGACTATTTTTTAACGCCCCCAAAATCATTTCGATTGCGGTTACCTCGCTCACCGCACCATATTTTTCTAGCGTTTGGGCGGATACACCAAGCATTTCTATTTTAGCCGCATTGCTATAAGTGACAAAACCACGGTCAAACCAAGCCGAGCTTCCCGCCACGCTAGTAACCGCTTGTGCCACCATGCCGCCAGTGCACGATTCTGCTAAAACCAGCGTGAAACCGCGCGCTTTTAATGTTGCACCTAGCTCGGCAGCTAGGCTTGCGATGTTATCCATAGCAGCACTTTCAAACTAATTATTGCGTAAATGGCGGCCAACAAATCATCGAACATGACGCCGAAACCATTTTTGAGTTTCGCATCAAATTGTTTGATAGGAAATGGCTTCCAAATATCAAATAAACGAAACAGTAAAAATGCGGCTAACCAGGCCAGCCAATGCGGCGGTGTAACCGTTAATATCAACATCATTGCCACAATTTCATCCCACACAATGCCGCCGTGATCTGCCACACCTAAGGCTTTGCCTGTTTTGTCGCAAAAATAAATACCAACTAAAAACAATACAAAAATAATGATAAGTTGCGTGCTCTGCGTATAGCCTGAAATCATCCAAAATAGCGGGAAACCAAGCAACGTACCAAATGTACCAGGCGCTTTTTTGGCCAAACCGCTGCCAAAACCTAGGCCAAAGAAATGCGCGGGATGTTCGAGCATAAATTTGAGATTTGGGTTATGCAAAATGATCAAAACCTTGTTTTAGAAGCTCAATTTTATTGTTTTGATGATTAACCTGTAAATCAATATCCATGCGGCCAGTATTTAAACGAATAGCTCCAATGTTGCTAATTGGCAAATCAAGTTGCTTACTTAACGTGTTAATTGTCTCGCGCTTGGTTTTTGGTGCAGTAAAGCAGAGTTCATAATCATCGCCGCCTGCCAATAGCAATTCTTGTATTGCTGTGTTGCTCAAATTATTTTTAAAATATTCAATACATGGAACTTTTTCTAAATCGATTGTAGCCCCAAGGCTTGAGGCTTTTAGAATATGTTCTAAATCCGCCAATAAGCCATCAGAAATATCAATGCAGCTAGTTGCAATGCCTCGCAGAGCCAATCCTAGAGCGGATCGTGGTATGGGCGTGTGAAGTGCATTTAAGCAAATAGTTAATTCATCTTCTGAAATTTTCACTTTGCCTTGCAATTGTGCCAAACCTAAAGCCGCGTTACCAAGTTCGCCAGAAACCCAAATATCATCACCTACCTGCGCGCCGCTGCGTTTAATTGCTTGACCAGTAGGCACTTCGCCCATAATTTGTACGCTGATGGTTAGTGGCCCACGCGTTGTATCACCGCCAATTAAATCCACGTTAAATTGCTCGGCACACGCAAAAAAACCTTTTGAGAATTCCGCTAGCCAAGCTTCATTCACTTCAGGTAACGCAATCGTCAGTGTTGCCCATTTTGCTTGCGTGCCCATCGCTGCCATATCCGAAACATTGACCGCAAGCGCCTTCCAGCCAATGTCATACGGCGCGGCATCCTGAAAAAAGTGCGTGCCAGCTACCAGCATGTCAGTCGAAATAGCGAGCTGATGGTCTTGACTGACGCGTATTAGCGCGGCGTCATCGCCGATACCTAAATCCGTCTTGGAGGTGGCACGGTGGAAATATTGCTGAATCAGGCGGAATTCTGACATTTTTTTTCAATCAAGCTATAAATCAGGAGCACCAACACGATTCCGACATTATCCGCGACCCAATCCAGCCATTCGCCATGGCGGGTGGTAGTGAAGGTCGCCTGCATGACCTCAATTAGCGCACCGTAAATACTTAGCCCGACGAATATCACTTTTGGCTTTTTTGTGTAAGCATATAGACCAGCGCAGCTGAGTACAGCGAAGCAGAGAGAATGTTGCAATTTGTCCCAGAAAATCAGCACATTGGGCACTTCCTTGGCTGGTATTAGCATGAGGTATATGGTGACAACCATCAATAGCCAGAACACGAATTTTGTGATGGGATGGTTATGTAAAGGATTACTGAGCATGAATAGTGATTATTTTGATTTGGGGCGGAAGGTATTGACGATTGCTTCATTGGTTTCGATATAGGGGGCACCAATCAAGTCCAAGCAATACGGCACAGCAGCGAAAATACCGTGTACTTTAATCTCGCCAGCCCCGTCTTTTAGGCCTTCCAGTGTTTGTGCAATAGCTTTGGGTTGGCCTGGTAGATTAATAATTAAACATTGCTTGCGAACTACCGCGACTTGTCTAGATAAAATAGCAGTCGGCACAAAATTTAAACTGATTTGCCGCATTTGTTCGCCAAAGCCTGGCATTTCTTTTTCGCCAATATTTAAAGTCGCTTCAGGCGTTACATCGCGCAGGGCTGGACCAGTGCCGCCAGTGGTGAGGATTAAGCTACAACTTTGCACATCTACCAAGTCAATTAAAGTGCTTTCAATCTGTGATTGTTCATCGGCGATTAAGCGTGTTTCTAATGCGAAAGGCGTAATCAGAGCGCGGCCAAGCCATTCTTGCAAGCTGGGAATGCCTTTATCTTCGTAAACGCCAGTGCTGGCGCGATCGCTGATAGAAACTAGGCCTATTTTTATGGTCATGTGAATTGTTTTGAGATTTGTGAGTCTAGTTAATGATAACATGACGGAAATTAAGGATTTTGAGCAATGTTGAAAAAATTATATGGGTTGGTTTTATTGTTTGCTTTAAGTACAAGCGTACTGGCCGCCGAGAATTTATATGAGAAAAACTACAGAGCTCAAAACAATGGCAATTTGACCTCGTTACAGGCAAATCCTGATACCAAAATGTATGTGAGCAATCACAAAGATGAAGACAATATCAGCATGCTGGAAAATGGTTATGACATGATGGGATCTAGCGGCTTCGAGGCGGGGGAAGTGGCGCCAGAGCTGGCACTACAACATGCAAAATCTATCAAAGCTGATACCGTATTGGTGTATAGCAAATATGGCTCGACTAAATCAGCAGCTTCTAAAATCCAAATGATTAAAGATGCTGCAAAAAAAGACGGCGGTGAAATCGATGCCAAAGTTTTAGAAGCAGCGCCTACCAATTATATTTATTACGCAAGCTATTGGGCGAAATTGCCCGCCCCTTTATTAGGCGTACATATTATCAAGCTGATTCGCAAAGGCTCCGTAGATGATGCAGAGCTTGAAGCCGAAAACAAAGGCTTAAAAGTATTGGCAGTGGTTAAAGGCTCGCCAGCTGAAAAAGCAGGTTTGGTGCGTGGTGATGTGTTGCTTAAAATAAGTGGCGTAGAGTTGAATAAGCCAGAAGAACTTTCAGACCTAGTGAGAAAATTTCAAGGGCAGAATGTCGCGATTGAGTATGAGCGCGAAGGTAATAAAGCTATTGCCAACGCACAAATTAATAGCCGAAACCAATAAACTTTCTAATAGCTCTAGTTTTCTAGTAAATTTAGTTTGCTAGCCAACCAATGTGTGGTGGTGGCTTGCACGATAATGGTGATGAGTATGGCCAAAAATGTTACTGAGGCAATCACATCAGAATGCGGCACTTTTAAGCCGACCAGCATGCCAGCCAATGCGCCTGGGATCACGCCGGTCTCGCGCGTCCAGCACATAAATAATAACTCCTGCAATGTCCATTTGGCGCGCTTGTCAGGCAAGGCGCAAATAAATACTACTAATGGCCGGCCAATCAACATAAACACTAGCACCACGCCTAAAGCAGGCCAGAAATATTGCTGAAGTAACGCAAAATTCACTTGCGAACCCAACAACACAAAAATGAATATACGCATGATGAGCGAGGTGGTGAAGATAAAGTCTTCCAGCTTGCTCTCATCAACCTTGCTCATTTTAAAGCCAAAAATATCTTTATTGCCCAGCATCAAGCCAAACACAAACACCGCCATAAAACCACTGGCATGTAGATTGTCCACGCTCAAATAAGCTGCCGCGACTGACACAATAGTGACTACGGGGGTGTAATCCGCTAAAAAACTGTATTTTTCGTGGGCAATAAACAAGGCTACCAAATAACCAAGCAGCACACCGCCAATCAAACCTAGTATAGATTGTTGCAGCAAACTGATTAAGCTTTCCCCAAATGAAAAGCCACTATTTGAGGTGGCAATGCCTAAAATGGTAAATGTTAAAATCGCGCCCATGGCATCATTAAAGGCAGATTCGCTCATCACGGTTTGCGCGACTTTAGCACGTATTTTCACTTGTCTAAAAACCGGGACGAGCGTGGCCGGGTCTGTTGAGGCGATGACAGCGCCTAAAAGCAAGGCGAAATTAAACGACAAGCCAAGGAAATATTGGGCTGCGTACGCGGTAACAAAAGTGCTGATGAGCACGCCTATGGTCGAAATTATTAATATGGTTGGCCACACGTTTTTAAGTACGCTCAAACGTATGCTGGCGCCGCCATCAAACAAAATATAGCACGAGCCGAATATGAGCAATAATTGATTGAGTGTGGAATCAACTTTAACATCAATGATGCCGAAACCTGCGCCGCCCAGTGCGATGCCGGCTAGTAAAAAGAGCACTACATCGGGTATTTTTATGAGCCGTGCTATAAAGCCAGTAAGCACACCAGTAGCTAAAACTACGCCTAGCAAAAACAGTAGTTCTTTGGCGTGCAAAATAGCGGGCAAGTGCTCCATATTATTCGTCTAGCTCATTTGTGGTTTCAATGGCGCTTTCAGTAATTTCACGAATGAGTTTAAACAATTCGCGACTACTTTTAGGCGGTTTTTGCGCCGCCTCTTCACGCTGCACATTGCGAATTAAAGTACGTAATTGCTGACTATCGGCATGTGGGTAGCTCAGTAAAAATTCTGACACTGCATTGGGTTCGGCTAGCAAGCGCGTACGCCAACGTTCCATGGAATGAAAGCGCACGTTTTCTTCATGATGCTTGCCTTCCCATTTTTGCAATTGTTCGATAATTGGCGCGCTATCAATGTCGCGCATCAGCCGGCCAAGATATTGCAATTGCCTTCGAGTTGCGCCATTTGCTGTAATGCGTTTGGCCTCAAGTACCGCGTCATATAGGGCTTCTGGCAGAGCTAGTTTTAGTAATTTTTCTTTTGGTAAATCGACCAATTTTTTGCCAATTGCTTGCTGCGCATCTGCTTCAGCTTTTAACTTGGTTTTGCTGATAATTGGGCTTAATTCGCCAGTAGGTTGAATGTCTTGCATGTTTTTAGTGATGTTAGGCGTGAATATTGTTAATGCACGGTATGATAACAGTTTTAGAGTTTCCGCTTAAATTTAATGACCAATACTATAATTGACTTAGACACCTTAAAACAAATTACCCAAGATGTACTAAAAATTGCCAAATCTTTTGGGGCATCATCGGCTGAAACTGAAGCGAGCTTTGGCATCGGACAAAATGTTTCGGTGCGTATGGGCGAGGCAGAAAATATTGAATATAACCGCGATAAAGGTGTTTCAGTGACCGTGTACTTCGGCCAGCAAAAAGGTCACGCCAGCAGCTCCGATTTAAGCCCGCAAGCACTAAAAGACACAGTAGAAGCGGCCTGTAATATTGCTAAATATACCGCCAAAGATGAGTTTTGCGGCTTAGCTGATGCCAATTTAATGGCAAAAAAAATGCCAGATTTGGATTTGTACCACCCATGGAATATCAGCGTGGAAGAGGCGATAGAGATCGCCAAAAGTTGTGAAGCAGCGGCGTTTGAAGTGGATAAAAAACGTATTACCAATTCCGAAGGCGCAGGCGTTTCAAATAGCGAAAGTGTGTTTGCTTACGCCAATAGCTACGGTTTTGTCGGTGGCTATCCTAGTTCGCGCCACAGTATTAGTTGCTCAGTCATTGCCGAAGAAAACACCAAAGCAGGCAACAATATGCAGCGCGATTATTGGTACAGCAATGCAAGAGATATGCGCGACATGGAATCTGCCGAATATGTGGGGAAATTGGCTGGCGAGCGCACGGTGCGGCGCTTGGGAGCGAAAACTATTAATACTTGCCAAGTGCCGGTGTTATTTGAAGCTCCGCTTGCGTCAGGACTGATTTCGTCCTTGGTTGGCGCGATTTCCGGTGGAAATTTATATCGAAAATCGTCTTTTTTGCTGGATAGTTTGGGCAAGAAAATTACGTCACCACTACTCAATATTAAAGAATTACCGCATCTTAAAAAAGGCATCGCCAGTAGCGCATTTGACAGCGAAGGTGTTGTCACAAAATCGCGCAAACTGATTGAAAATGGTGTGTTGCAAGGCTATGTACTATCTAGCTATTCGGCGCGTAAATTAGGCGTGCAAACCACTGGCAACGCGGGTGGTAGTCATAATTTAATCGTGGAGCATACCAATCACAGTTTTGCGGATTTATTAAAACTGATGGGCACAGGACTGCTGGTAACCGAAGTGCTAGGGCAGGGCTTGAATATGGTCACAGGAGACTATTCGCGCGGCGCGGCTGGTTTTTGGGTGGAAAACGGTGTGATCGCATACCCGGTAGAAGAAATTACCATCGCAGGCAATATGAAAAACATGCTGATGCAGATTATTGCAATTGGTAACGATGTGCTAAAGCAAAGTTCAAAACAAACCGGCTCAATCTTGATTGAGAGTATGACTGTAGCGTCGGGATAATTTTAGACAATAAAAAAGCCTCAATAAATGAGGCTTTCTGTTAATAAATTAAACACTTATTGCACAGGCGTTATTTTATCTTCATCTGCTGGTTCAAAGCCATCGTCAGGTTTTGCCGCAGCACCACGAATTAAGTTATCACGGCGTTGCAAATAAGCGTCACGCATAAATGCATACGGGTCAAGAGAAGCATTGTCGATAAAATCTTTCGCATCAAGTAACTCTGTTCGTCTATCAATAAATTCAGCAGCTCGTAGCGTATTGCTTAATGCTATTTGTCCATCATAGTGCGCGTAAGTGATAGGATCCGTTGTTAGCGTGTCAAACACCAAGCCACCAGTATCTCTAACTGTGCTTGGGCCTAAAAATGGTAATACCAAATATGCGCTATTGGTCATACCCCAATGGCCAAGTGTTTGACCAAAATCTTCTTTATGATTAGGAATGTTATCCATGCCAGCGACATCGATAAGGCCAGCTATGCCAAATGTAGTATTTATAACAAAGCGGCCAGCATCGGTGAAAGCATTGGCGAATTTAAGCTGCAATAAGTCATTTAAAACGGTGGTAATAGAACCTAAATTATTAAAGAAATTGTTAACACCTTTACGCACTGGAGTTGGGGCAACGGCTTTATAAGCTTTTGCCACAGGTTTAATGGCGTATTTATCTGTCACTTCGTTAAATTTATAAACGCCACGATTAAAACCTTCTAGCGGATCTTTATTAGCTTGTGTGGCACATCCTGATACAAACAACACCATAGCGCAGCCAAGTAAAATCGTTCTTAATTTTGATTGCATCAATTGAGCCACTTTAATAATTAATTGTTTATTTTTAATGTGTTATTAAATTAAACTTTAAACAAATTCTATCGTGCACATTATCGCTGACACACACCAGTGTTGTCTAGTGTTAAAAAAACCTCACTAGTTATAGTGCAGCGCATGTTGCTGAAAAACAACAATAGAATTGTTTAACGTCAAAGAGTATCAAGCAATAACTATGCCTTAATATCTTATTTGCATTTTTACGCTACAAAGATTGGCTAAATCCTGCGCCGATACTAGCTGCGGCACGGTCAGCCATTCGCTAAGAGTAGTACATATTTGGTTGTAAAACCTGAGGATTGTTGACAAAAGTGTGGAATATTCTGCAATACGTATGTTTTTTGCCACTGTAGCTGACCAATTCCGGCACATATCGTCAATTATTCGCGGTGATAGGGATGTTTTTGAATGATCGAGTATGCACGATAAAGTTGCTCGCAAAGCAGCACGCGTACAAAGGCATGCGGCAACGTGAGTTTAGATAAGCTCCATAACCAATTCGCTTGCTTTTTAAGGTCAGGGTGCAAGCCATCCGCGCTACCAATCACCAAGCTCACATTACGCCCTAAAGATTGCCAAAATTGTGTCTTTTCCGCGAGCTGCATCGTAGTGAGTTCTTTCCCATGTTCATCGCAAGCGATTAAATAATCTTTGCCCGCTACTTCCAAAATTCGCTTTGCCTCTAGCTCTTGAACGTTTTCTGTGCTGTTGCCTGCAGCGCGCTTTTCGGGCTTGATTTCGACGATTTCTAGTGAAAGTTCGCGCGGCATACGTTTGGTGTATTCAGCACAAGCGGTTTCCACCCAATCGGGCATTTTATGACCGACTGAAATAATACGCAATTTCATTGTTACAGCTAAGCCGCTTTAGAGCCGTTGCGGCGAGCTTCGCCCTCAGACCACAGTTGCTCTAGGTTATAATAAGCGCGGGTGGCTGGCACCATAATGTGCACGACGATGTCATCCAAATCCACCAGCACCCATTCACCTTCTTTTTCGCCCTCTAGCCCGCGAATTTCGTAGCCTTTTTCTTTAAGTTTTTCGCGCACGTTATCTGCAATGGCTTTGGCTTGGCGGCTGGAGGTCGCCGAAGCGACAATCATATAATTGGTGAGGCTAGTAAGTTTGCGTACGTCCATCACGCTAATATCAAAGCCTTTAATATCTTCAATTGCATCCACTACCGCTTGCTTCATGGTTTCTAAGTCAAATGTCATTTATGCGGCCTGGGCTGGAATTGCATTGCGTTGAGACTGTATGTGATTTTCGCTATCGACATACACAAGTTGTGGGCTGAACTTTTCAAGCTCTATTTCGTTATAAATGGCATAGCTTGCAATAATAATAATATCTTTAGGCTGTGCTTTATGTGCAGCGGCGCCATTGACAGAAATAATCCCAGAGTTACGCTCAGCACGCATGGCATAGGTGCTAAAGCGTTCACCGTTGGTGATATTGTAGATATCAATTCGCTCATATTCACGAATGTTCGCAGCATCCAGCAGCGCCTCATCAATGGCACAACTGCCTTCATAATGTAATTCTGAGTGCGTCACATAAACGCGGTGCAGCTTGGATTTAAGCATGGTTCTTTGCATGAGCTAACCGTTTTCAAAAAAGGTAGGCATTATAAGCTGATTAGGCATCGATACAAAATTCTATATTGTCGATTAAACGCGTTTTGCCAATTTTCGCCGCGCCCAAAACGACTAAATTTTTGTCGGTTGCTAATGCTGGTTTTAAGTTTGCGGAAGACCGAATTGAAATATAATCAACCAGCCAATTGTGTTGACTAAGCTGTTGAATCGCTTGCTGTTCAAGCTCGACAAAGTTTTTATTGCCATTTTTAGTTGCAACTACAATGCCCCGCAATGCCATATTTAATTGGATTGCGACCAAACGTTCATCGGTGCTTAAATAGCCATTGCGTGAGCTCATCGCCAAGCCGTCGACCTCACGCACGGTTTCGCCAGCAATAATTTCAATCGGCAAATTAAATTGTTTTACCAATTCCTTAATCATAAAAAGCTGCTGAAAATCTTTTTTGCCAAATATCGCAATATCAGGTCGTACCATGTTAAATAACTTCATTACCACCGTAACAACACCCGAAAAATGCCCAAGGCGGGTCGCGCCGCAAAGTTCGTTAGCAATAGGTGGCGGCGAAATCGTCATGGTTTGCACCTCAGGGTACATTTCAGTCACGCTAGGCGCAAACACAATATCCGCAAGGCCTGATAACTTTGCACAATCCGCCTCTAAAGTACGCGGATAATTGGCCAAATCTTCATTCGGGCCAAATTGCAGTGGGTTCACAAAAATACTCACCACCACGCATTTTGCGTGTTGTTTGGCAATTTCTACCAAGTGAATATGCCCCGCATGTAAATTGCCCATGGTAGGTAAAAAGGCAATACTGGTTTGGTTTTTAAGTGTTTTTCTTAATTCAGAAATAGTTTGAATAATTTGCATTAATAACTGTGCTCAATTGCAGGAAAAGTTTTATTTTTAACGGCTTTGACGTAATTTTTAACTGCGGATTCTATGCTGTTGGTTTCTTTTAAAAAGTTTTTGGCGAAGCGCGGGGCTTTGTAGTCTTCCGGTTTTTTATTGGCACTTCCGTTATAAATTCCCAATAAGTCTTGCAAAACAAGTACTTGCCCGCTGCAATCTACACCTGCGCCTATGCCTATTGTCGGTACGATTTGTGTCACTTGTTTGGCCAGTGCGGCGGGAATCATTTCCAGCAGCACAAAGCTCACACCCGCATCACGCATAGCTTTTGCATCATTCAGAATCTGCTCAGCAGATTCTTGTGTTTTACCTTGAATTTTGTAGCCGCCAAACTGATTTACCGATTGTGGCGTAAAGCCCAAGTGGGCACAAACGGGAATGCCGCGTTCAACCAGATAGCGCGCGGTTTCCACGCGTTTACCGCCACCTTCAAATTTTACCATGTGCGCGCCACTTTTAATCAGCCATTCTGCATTTTTGTAGGCGGCTTCGTTGTCATGTTCATAGCTACCAAGCGGCATATCAGCAATAGTCATGGTGTTTGGCGCGCCAGCAGAGACGCTTTTAGTGTGGTATGTCATGTGGTGCATGCTCACATTCAGCGTGTTTTCTGCACCTTGCAGTACCATGCCAAGCGAGTCGCCCACCAGCAAAATATCCACACCTGCGAGTTCCATCAACTTGGCAAAAGTGGCGTCATAACAGGTGAGCATGGCGATTTTTTCGTCTTTTTTGACTAATTTTTGGATTTTTTCTAACAAGCGATTACTCGAAATTGGGGTTGAAATATTCGCGACTGCTTTTGATTTGGCTAATTCGCTTTATCAGCAAATCGAGCGCTTCGGTGTCTTTGATAATATTCAATTTTTCGTTATTGACGATGAGCAATGGCGATGCGTCATAGCTGTGAAAAAACTCGCTATACGCATCAGCCAGTCGCTCGATATATTCGTGTGGAATTTCTTGCTCATAACTTACATTGCGCTCTCCAATGCGCTCGACAAGCTCGTCCACAGGCGTTTGCAGGTAAACTACCAAATCTGGTTTTGTCGATTTTAATTGTAAATGTGAATAAATTTGGTGATACAGCGTGTATTCTTCGTCATCCAAATTCAGGCGTGCAAATAACGGATCTTTTTCCAAAAAGAAATCTGCAACAGTCGGTTTTGAAAACATATCTCGTTGATTTAAATCGCTAATTTGACGTGAGCGTTGAAACAAAAAGAATAACTGCGTCGGTAGGGCGTAACGCTGTGCATCTTGATAAAAACGTGGCAAAAACGGGTTGGCCTCGGCTTTTTCGCTCAACAATTGCACATTAAATTTTTCGGACAACATACTCGCCAGCGTGGTTTTGCCGCTGCCGATGGGGCCTTCAATCACGATGTAGGGATATTTTTCAAAAATTGTCATGCGAGTTTTTTAATGCCTAGATTTTTGTGATGCTTTGATTTTTGTAAAGTTGTGCTAATTTTACAACATTCCCCGCCTTTGGCAGCATTAAATCAGGTGCAATTTCAGCTAAAGGCAACAACACAAAACCACGTGCATGCATGCGCGGGTGCGGCAGCGTGAGAATTTTTGTGCGTAAAACTAAATCATCATAAAGCAATAAATCCAAATCCAGTACGCGCGCCGCATTGGCAAACGGGCGCTCGCGACCAGCTTCATTTTCGATGTTTAGTAGTGCTTCTAGTAGTGCTTCTGGTTTCAATTGTGTGCTGATTTCTGCAACTGCATTAATAAAATCTGGCTGGTCTAGGTAACCCATGGGTGCACTTTGATACAGGCTGGACTGCTTCACCAGCTTCGTTTTCGACAATTTTTCTAACGCCAAAAATGCGTTTTTAATTTGTAAGGCAGGGTTTTGCAAATTGCTACCCAGTGCAATAAAAGCCTTACTCATGCGTTACTTGTTCCACGCTATCTGCAGGTTTTTTATCCCTGGGTCTGCGGTGTTTTTTATGGCTCGTGTCAGGCAACAGCATTGCCGCGCGCGCTTCACTGGTTGCATCTGCGAATTGCGTCCACCATTCGCCTAATTCCATCGGCAATTCGCCTGATTCGCAACGCAGCAGCAAAAAGTCGTAGCCCGCACGGTAGCGCGGGTGCGTGAGCAAGCTAAATGGCCGCTTGCCAGCGCGCTGTTCAAAACGCGGCTGCATACCCCAAATTTCTTTCATGGTTGCGGTAAAACGGTTATGAATCGCCAATTTTTGCGCCTGCGCATCAATAATCTCGTTCATCGCCATGTGCAAAGCAGGTATAAAATTGTGCCCTTGAGCTTTATATTGCTCCCAAGCTTTCAAAACCTCATGCCAAAGCAAGGTGGCGAACAAAAAGCTGGGGTTAGAAGATTTTCCAATCCTTATGCGATCATCGGTATTTTTTAGCGCCAGCATCACAAAACGTTCGCCCAGCGGTTGCTCCAGCACCACATCCAGCAAGGGCAGCAGGCCATGGTGCAAATGCTGCTCGCGCAGCGCATTAATGCTTTCTACCGCGTGACCAGACAAAAATAATTTCAGCATTTCATCAAATAAGCGGCTGGGCGGCACGTCCTGTAGCAAGTCCGCCAATTTTTGCAGAGGCGCCTGCGTGTTTTTCTCTATTTTTAAACCTAATTTGGCCGAGAGCCGCACTGCACGAAGCATACGCACAGGGTCTTCTTGGTAGCGCGTTACTGGGTCGCCAATCATACGTAACAAATTGGCTTTGATATCTGCAACGCCATTGTGAAAATCCAGCACTTCTTCGCGTGTGGGGTTGTAATATAAGGCGTTGGCGGTAAAATCGCGCCGTACTGCATCTTCTTCTAAGCTGCCAAAGATGTTGTCACGCAGAATACGCCCACTGTCTGCGGTTTGTCCGTCGCCGTCAGTTTGGTGATGCCCACGGAAGGTCGAAACCTCAATGGTCTCATTGCCCCACAGCACATGCACTAACCTAAAACGCCTCCCAATGATGCGAGAGCGGCGAAAGATTTTATATACCTCTTCAGGCGTGGCATTGGTGGCAATGTCAAAATCTTTCGGTTTGTAATTCATTAGTAAATCGCGCACCGCGCCGCCGACGATAAATGCCTCAAACCCCTCTTTTTGTAAGCCTTCACAGGTTTTTAGCGCGGCGCTACTAATCAGATTTTTGTTGATTTTGTGCGTTTTTGTAGAGATTATCTTTGCAGAACTCGTGTCGCTGCTATCTGCGCGGTTTATCGCAATTTGGGCTTTAGCTTTTTTAGTAAAAACTTTTTGCAGGAACCTTTTAATCATACTGGTTTAATCATGCTTTATTTGTATTGTTCCAAAGCACATCGTGCACGCCCGCCTCTTTATTCAATATGCGGCACAGCACAAATAATAAATCCGAGAGGCGGTTGATATATTGCAACGAAACTTCAGTAATTTTTTCTGTTGAATTTAACGTGGTCATCTTCCGTTCGGCGCGTCTACAGACGGTTCTCGCCAAGTGACAATAAGCCGCAGCGCAGCTGCCGCCAGGCAAAATAAACTCTTTTAATGGGTCTAGCGACTCGTTCCACTCATCCAACATATTCTCTAAAGCCGTCACGCGCTCAGGCTTTATCATGGCATAGCCCGGTATGCAGAGCTCACCGCCCATGTCAAATAAATCATGCTGAATGCGCGTTAAGCAATCCCGGATTTTGGTAGATATTGGTTCGGTCAGCATCAGGCCGATCACAGAATTCAGTTCATCTACATCGCCAATCGCCGCGATGCGCAAGCTATCTTTTGCTACGCGTGTACCGTCGCCCAAGCCAGTAGTGCCAGCATCACCTGTTTTGGTGTAAATCTTACTCAGTCGATTCGCCAATCAAAAATTCCTCTATAATTCGTTCATTATAAATCATTCAAACATGTTTCGATGCCATCTCAACCAATATCAAGCCAAGCGATAGGCGTTCTAGATTCCGGCGTAGGCGGTATTTCGGTACTCAAGCACATTCATGCCTTACTGCCGCACGAAAACTTAATGTACGTGGCAGATAGCAAATACGCGCCTTACGGCAACAAAACGCCTGAGGAAATCACTGCGCGTTGCATGACAATCGCCGATTTTTTAATTGCACAACATGTAAAAGCCTTAGTGGTGGCCTGCAACACCGCCACTGCGGCGGCGATTGGCGCGATGCGCGAAACCTATAGCGTCCCCATCATCGGCATGGAACCCGCCGTAAAACCAGCGGCTAAAGCCAGCAAAAATGGTGTGATTGGTGTGCTGGCAACGGTGGGCACGCTCAAAAGTGCACAATTTGCTGCGCTGTTAGAAAGTTACGGCCGCAATGTCAAAGTAGTTACGCAAGCTTGTGTGGGCTTGGTGGAGTGTATTGAGCGCGGTGAGTTGGATACACCCAATACCAAAGCCCTCATTCGCCAATATTGCGTGCCATTGCTGGCAGAGGGTGCAGATGCTATTGTTTTAGGTTGCACGCATTATCCGTTTGTAGTGGATGCGATTCGTGACGTGGTTGGCGAAAAAATTAGTTTGATTGATACAGGCGCCGCGGTGGCAAAACAATTAAAACGCCAGTTGGAAGAAAAAGGTTTGCTATCAATTAGCAAACAAAAAGCACCCAGTAATCAAAAACCAAAGGTACATTTTTGGACGAATTCTGAAGCGGAAAATGCAGAGCAAGTGACTGAAAAGTTGTGGGGAAAACACGTGGAAGAGCATCGGCTATAGGCTAGTAGGTGATATTATATTTCAATAATATGCCCTAAGGAGTTAGAACTTAGGGCTTTGAACCCCAGTGAAACACATGGAGTATTCGGTGTACAACAGGGGTGAATACTAAGGCGGCACTTACAATAAACACAAGCCCTGCATAAAGTGCATACAAACCTGCGAACAGCTTGCCGCCAGACGTGACAGGCGCATTGACAGGCCCCATCCCACCTAAGAGCATTGCGGAATTAAGGAATGCATCGAGCCAAGATAGGTGCTCGAAGTAAACATAGCCACACATGCCAATACCAAGCGATAGAATGAGTAGGCCGAATGCGAGAGATGCATGAAATATTAGGCGTTTTGCAAAACTAAAAAGTGGGAGTGGTGCCTTTGTTCTCGACTCGTACATAGTACTTAACTTAAGGTAGCGCAGGCATCTAATGATGTCCTGCTTGCTCACCTGCTTTGAGTTTGTACTTAGTGCCACAATAAGGGCAAGCCACTTGCCCTGTTGCCTCGATATCTAAAAATACGCGTGGATGCGATGACCAAGCCGCTACCTCATCGGTAGGGCAATGTAGCGGCAGGTCTTTTGCCAAGACTTCTGTAAATGGGCCTTCTATCTCTTTTGCGTCGGACATAATTTAGACTAAAGTCAGCCAATTGGCATGTTTAGCCGATTTGCCTTTAACCACATCAAAATACATGGCTTGCAGTTTTTCGGTAATCGGGCCGCGCGTGCCGCTACCTATGGCACGGTTATCCAGCTCGCGAATCGGCGTGACTTCTGCCGCTGTGCCGGTAAAAAAAGCTTCGTCAGCGACGTATACTTCATCGCGGGTGATGCGTTTTTCGATGACTTCCAGGCCGATTTCTTTCGCCAATTGAACAATCGTATCGCGGGTAATACCTTCCAGCGCGCTGGTTAAATCGGGCGTATAGAGCTTGCCGTGACGAACAATAAATATGTTCTCGCCCGAGCCTTCGGCCACAAAACCGTCTACATCCAGCAGCAAAGCCTCATCGTAGCCATCTTGCGCCGCTTCTTGGTGTGCCAAGATGCTGTTCATGTAGTTGCCATTGGCTTTCGCTTTGCACATGGTGATGTTAACGTGGTGGCGCGCGAAAGACGACGTTTTAACGCGAATGCCTTTGGTGAGCGCTTCGTCGCCCATGTAGGCGCCCCAGCTCCAAGCTGCGCAGATTACATGGGTAGACAAAGCCTTAGCCGCAATACCCATCGCCTCTGCCCCATAAAACGCCATTGGGCGGATGTAGGCAGATTCTAATTTGTTCTCACGCACGGCGGCGCGTTGCGCTTCCATGATTGTTTTTTTATCAAATGGCATTTTTATGCCCAAAATATGCGCGCTATTGAACAGGCGGTCGGTATGTTCTTGCAAACGGAAAATGGCAGTGCCTTTATCTGTTTTGTAAGCGCGAACGCCTTCAAACACACCCATGCCGTAATGCAAGGTGTGGGTGAGCACGTGCGTGGTCGCACTGCGCCAATCAACTAATTTGCCGTCGTACCAAATAACGCCGTCGCGGTCTGCCATTGAGGTGGGTATTGCCATGTTGCTACTTTCTTAAACGAAATTTTGTAAAAGCGTTATTGTAAACCAAGCAGTGAATTTATTGCTTATGTTAGAATCAAATGATTGTTAATTAAGTATTTTGTGATGAAAAAACCATGAAAAAATTATGTATTTTTGCGTTTTTGTTGATGACCTCGGTTTTATTTTTGGCGTGCAGCCCTGCTAAAGCGCCATTTAAGGCGACCGACATCACGGGCGCAGAATTTGGCAAGGCGTTAATGCTGACTGATCATACTGGCAAGCTGCGCAATATGAGCGATTTTAAGGGTAAGGCGGTGGTACTGTTTTTTGGCTACACGCATTGCCCAGACGTGTGCCCAACCACCATGAGCGATTTAAAACAGACCATGAAGTTGCTGGGCGAAAAAGCTAACCAAGTGCAGGTACTGTTTGTCACGGTTGACCCGCAGCGCGATACGCAAGAAGTGCTGGCGCAATTTGTACCATCGTTCGATAAACGTTTTATTGGCCTGCGCGGTAGCTTGCAAGAGACGGCCGAAACGATGGGTAATTTTAAAATTTTCTACTCAAAAGTAGAAGGTAAATCCAAAGACGATTACACCATAGACCACAGCGCGGGGATGTATGTGTTTGATAAATTAGGAAAAATCAGGCTCTATATGGGGTATGGGGAAAAGCCTGCCGAAATGGCGAGCGATATTAGCAACTTGCTATAAACCATGCTTTAAATACGATGCAGGTGTGGCGATAGCGCTTTAAGCTCCTTCTCTACCACTTTGTAATTAGGGAACAGGTTCTCGAGCACCGCATAAAACTTGGCAGAATGATTCATTTGTTTTAAATGTGCAAGCTCGTGGCAAATTACGTAATTAATGATGTGCGGCGGCGCTTGCAGCAAGCGCCAACTTAAGCGCACGTTACCGTGGCTGTTGCAACTGCCCCAGCGCGATTGCGCATTTGAGAGCGTGAGTGGCGGCGTAGTTACACCCAGTTTTGTTGCTAAAATCTCTAATCTGCGACCAAAATCTAACGCAGCCTGTTTTTTATACCACTGAATGACCTTGCGGCTGATAAGCGCATGGTTATTGGGCTGCAGGCATGCCAGTTTGAGTGTGTTTTGTTCTAATTTAGCCGCTTTATTAGTTTTGCTTTGCGTAACATTCAGTTGAATATCATTGCCCAAATATAGCAAATGATCGCCATCTGCCCACTGGATTTTTTCAACCTGATTTGCCTCACGTGCTTTCAGCTTATTCAAAATCCAGTTCGATTTTTCCTGCAAAATTTGATTGAGCTGAAACTCAAAAATACGTTTTGGCGCGTGCACCACCAAGCCTTCTTGAGTGATTTTTAAGCCCACTGTGCGGCGTAGGCGGCGTTCTAATAAATACGAAATCGTCTCGCCATTGGCAAGTGTTAATACTTGATTAGTCACAGTTTTAGCAACTCCGCTTCAATCCAATCTTCTACCTGTTGGTTGAGCACATCTGTTTTTAATCCTGCCGTTTCAATCGGTTTGCCGATGCTCAGGGTAATGGTTCCAGGCCGTTTAATGAATGCATTTTTACGCCAAAATAAACCTGCATTGTGAGCAACAGGTACAACTGTTGTTTGTGTGTGCGTGGCAAGCCAAGCGCCACCGATGTGATATTTGCTGCGTTTGCCAGGTGCGGTGCGCGTGCCTTCCGGAAATATCACCACCCACAAACCTTTGGCTAATCTATCTTTGCCATGCGCGACCAATTTTTTAAGCGCTTCTCGTCCTGCGCTGCGGTCAATGGGTATGGCAGAAAGCGCGATCCACGCCCATCCCAAGAAAGGGATGAGCAAAAGCTCGCGTTTTAGAACCCAAATTTGCGGTGGAAAAATCTCCTGTAGCGCGATGGTTTCCCACGCAGATTGATGCTTGCATAAGATGATAGACGTGTGATCGGGAATATTTTCGCGGCCACGTACTTCAAAGCCCAAGTTGCAGGTGAGTTTCAGCCAAAACAAGGCACAATGCGCCCAGTAGCTGGCCATGCGACAGCGCGTGATGTTGTTGAGAGGGAACATTAAAATGACCAGCATTGCAAAAATCGGCGTGATGATTAACATACCCAAAAAAAACAGAAGTGACCTCACAAATAACATAAAATTTATAAGTCTTCTGCAATAATGTGCTGCGTAGCCTCGTTTAAATCAGCAAAAATTAACGTATCAGGCGGCAAGTTACCTTGCGCTAAAGTTTCCTCACCCTTGCCAGACCGCACCAATATTGGCTTGCAGCCTGCATCATGATAAGCCTTTAAATCGCGTAGCGAATCGCCAATCGCATAAACCTCATCTAATTCCACCGAAAATCGGTGGCTAATATCTTCTATCATGCCAGTTTTTGGTTTGCGGCAAGTGCAATTGTCATCTGCTGCGTGCGGGCAATAAAACATTGCATCAATGCGCCCGCCCTTTTGCGCTAGTGCGCGGTGCATTTTGTCGTTAATCGCGTTCAAAGTCGCCATATCAAATAGCCCGCGCGAAATGCCACTTTGATTAGTTGCAATCGCCACGCGAAAGCCCGATTGATTGAGTAGCGCAATCGCTTCCAAACTGCCTGGCAGCGGAATCCACTCATTCGGGTTTTTAATGAAATTGGCGGAATCTTGGTTAATTACGCCGTC